>NZ_NPFV01000037.1:0-2535 GCF_002259365.1 Rhodococcus sp. 14-2496-1d
CCGCAAACCGGAATCCAACACAAACAACGCATCACCCGGCACCGGCGTACCGATAGGAGCTCCATGACCAGGCTTCATGGGCGCACTCATAGAGGCGTAGAACGTCTCTGTCTCCCCGTAGCCATTGATCATTTCTCGGCCTGAAGCCCACCGATCGACAAGTTCGGGCGAGCATGCCTCACCCCCCACAAAAATGGTCCTTACTTGATCTATTCCCTCGGGCGAGAGCATCTCGAGTGCGGACGGGGTCTGGTTGACGGTGGTGACCTGCTCGTCTACCAGGATTCGGTGAAAGTCCGTTGCGGAGCGGGCGGCATGCTCAGGGATGATCACCAAGCGGCCGCCGTGCAGCAGAGCGCCCCACATCTCCCACACCGACACATCGAACGAGTACGAATGGAACATCGACCACACCTGATCTGGGGAATGTTTGAAAGCATGTTCCGAAGCTGCGTAGGTCTGGGTGACGTTCGTTTGTGTGATGCCGACGCCTTTGGGTGTGCCTGTCGTTCCTGAGGTGTAGATGATGTACGCGAGGAGGTCAGCATTCGGCACCGGCAACGTCGTCGTCGGCTGTTCAGCGACCTTGGGATCCTCGACATCTATCAGTGGGACCCCGGACTTACTGACGCGACCAGCGAGGCTCACCGTGGTCAAAATCGCGGCCGGCGCAGCGTCTTGTAGAACGAATGCCAGGCGCTCGTCAGGGGTGTTGATGTCGATCGGCAAGTAAGCAGAACCCAGCTTCAGCACCGAAAGTATGGCTATCACAGTGTGTTCCGAACGTGGCAGCAACAGTGCAACAACGTCCTCTACTCCCACCCCACGCCCAGCCAACAAATGAGCCAACTGCGTCGATGTGTCGTCCAACTCCTGATACGTCCACGACCGACCCTCGAACACCACCGCTATGACGTCCGGCCGCACCCTCACCTGCTCGGCGAACAACTCCGGAATCGCGGGGTCCACGATCGATTCATTTAGCACTGACCGCGCTCCGAGGGCGTCCAGCTGCGTCAGTTCTCTCTCGTCAAGCAAGTCGATTGACGCCACCGAGCGGTCCGTGCCGGCGAGCATCGTCGTGAGCACCCGCTGCCAGCGGGTAACAAGTTGTTTTACAGTTTCGGCGTCATAGACGTCGGTGCGGTACTCGACCAGACCCCCAATGCCTATGGGACGGCCGGAGTTGTCGAACCGCTCACGCAGGCTGAAAGTCAAGTCCATTCGAGCGGTCAAGGTGTCCGTGCGCTGCGGGGAAATGTCGAGACCTGGCAGAGACAGATCGGGCAGGGTGACGTTTTGCCAGGCGAACAGGATTTGGATCAACGGATGGTGAGCCTGCGTACGGACCGGATTGAGGCGCTCGACAAGCGCATCGAACGGCACATCTTGGTTCGCGAACGCGTCCAGGCTCCGCTCCCGTACCTCCTCCAACAAATCACCGAAGTTCATCTCGGCTGAAACCCGCGTACGCAACACCAGCGTGTTGACGAAAAACCCGACCATGCCGTCAAACTCGGTTCGCCCCCGCCCCGCCGTCGGCACCCCGAACGCCACATCCGCGCTCCCGCTCAAACGCGCCAACAGCACCGAAAGCGCCGCCGACATCACCATGAACGTCGTCGCATTGCGTTCCCGCGCCACAACCCGCACGAGTTCCTGCAGTTCGGCGGGCCATTCGACGACGACTTGGCCGCCCTGATGGTTGGCGACGGCGGGGTAAGGCCGGTCCGTGGGAAGCTCCAGCAGTCCCGCGTATCCAGCGAGGTTCCGCTCCCAGAAAACTGTTTGTCGACCAGATCGGGTATTAGGATCGTCGGCCTCGCCGAGGAGCTTGTGCTGCCAGATTGTGAAGTCGGCGTACTGAACGGGCAACGGCTCCCAGCCTGGCTCCGTCCGGGTGGTGCGGGCCTGATATGCGGTAGTCAGGTCGCGAACCAGCGGCGAGAGAGATGATCCGTCGGCGGCGATGTGGTGCATTGCCAGGGCCAGATGGTGTTCCGTGGTCGAGACTGCGAAAAGCCTTGCACGAAAGGGAATCTCGGTTTCTAAGTCGAAGGCGTGGCGGGTGACAATACCGACCGCCTCATCCAACTGTTGATCGGTCCAGTTGGTGGCGTCGATGACTTTGCAGGCGACAAGCCCTTCAGAGGCATCGAGAATGCACTGCTCGGGCACGCCAGCCGTAGCGGGAAACACTGTGCGAACACTCTCGTGCCGGGCTACGACATCGGCAACCGCCAGGGTCAGCGCGTCGACGTCGAGTAGACCGATTAGGCGTAGTACCAGAGGGATGTTGTATGTCGCCGATGGTCCCTCTAGCTGATGGATGAACCACAACCGACGCTGGGCGAACGACAGCGGCAACTGGGCCGGACGCGCATATGGCTCCCAGATTTGCCTGGTGCCCGACTGTCCTCCACCCACCACACGAGCCAGGCCCGCTACGGTGGGGGCTTCCATGAGTGCACGGACGCTGATTTCACAGTCGAAGGTTTCCTGCACGGCGGCTACGACACGCATCGCAGAGAGCGA
>NZ_NPFV01000053.1:0-2299 GCF_002259365.1 Rhodococcus sp. 14-2496-1d
CCGAACTGGTTCGCGACAGCACCGGACTGAGCGAGACCCATTGCCACGTCGGTGATCTCGGCCGACGACGCGTTCGCCGAGTTGGCGAGCACATCGGAGACCGTCGCCGCGTAGTCGGCATTGAGACCGAACGACTGCAGCGCCTGCGACTGAATCGTCGCCGCCGAGGCCGCATCGATCTGCGCGGCCGCCGCCAACTGCAGCGTGCCCTTCGCAGCATCCATCGACTGCTGCACCGAGAATCCGCCCTTGGCGAGCTCGGTCATCGCCGCTGCAGCATCGGACGCCGACGTACCCGGCAGCGAAATGTCGTTACCGAGCGCCTTCGCACGATCGCCCGCGACCGACATCTGAGACTCGGTCGCCCGCGTCACAGCCTGCAGCGTGTTCATCGTGGTCGTGTAGTCGTTGCCGATGGTGATGATCTCTTTGACACCAGCAGCAACAGCAGCGCCACCGATAGCGAGACCCATTGCGCCACCGAACGCCTTCGCCTGCGTCAGCGCCGGGTTCAGCGCGCGCTGCAGATCACCCGGTGCGTTGCGTGCGTTGACTGCAACTTCTACGTCTATCCGACCACCGGGCACGAGATCACCTCTTTCGCATTCTCAAGATGTCGGCCAAAGAGAGCTTTCGATCCGACTTCGGAGTCGCATACCGTTGCGCCGCTTCGGTATAGCGCTGCCTGTGGATCTCCGCGAGCTCCGGACGACGCAGTGCGATCGGAAAGATCAGCGGCTCTTCCGGTGGCGTGATACCGCGACGCTTCCGATCTGCCGCTGCTGCCTTGACCTTCGGATCGGTTGGATCGGTAGTCCACTGCGAGTACAGAGAATCGAGCTCGAAATTGTCGCGGTCGAGAAGCATCGCAATGTTCTCGTCCGTCCGAACTTGCTGATCGTCGCGAGCGAGCGCGTCGTGAACCAACGCGCACAGGTCCGCGCACAGCATCGACTCCATGGCCTCGCGGAGATCGAGATGGTGATGCGCCCGCACGGCGGCAAGTGCTGCGTCCCAACCTTCCTCGTCGTCGAGGGTGGCTAGGAC
Organism: Rhodococcus sp. 14-2496-1d; assembly: GCF_002259365.1. Lineage (NCBI taxonomy): Bacteria > Bacillati > Actinomycetota > Actinomycetes > Mycobacteriales > Nocardiaceae > Rhodococcus > Rhodococcus sp. 14-2496-1d. The sequence continues at coordinate 1,048 of NZ_NPFV01000053.1, forward strand.
GCCAAGAATTTCCCCGACAGACTCATCAGGCCGGCGATCTTGTAGATCGTCGCGAACAGCTTGTTCGACTCCGGCATCGACAACTCACCGAGGTCCTTCCACAACTGCTGCGGATCACCGTCGGTCAGGACGATGTCGAGGATCTGATCGGGGACATCGTCGCCCGTCTTCCTCATCATCGCGAAGAACTTGCGGACGGTCTTCGCCGAATAGCGTCGGCCCACCGAGTAGACGTGTCCGTCGAACACGATCGGCACCGGCCGGTAGTCGTTCCACACGATCGGCAACTTGACCGGCGGACCACCGACCGCGAGCACCGATTCGAGATCGAACGGTTCTGTCCCGTCGGCCGACTCGGTTTCCTCGGCCTCGGCCGGTGGGGTGACCCCCGCCTCGTCGGTGTCGACGGGGCGGGGATCCTTGTTCTTGCTCTTGTTCTCTGGCATGTGAATTCGAGTTCCCTATCTATCTGGATGGGTTGTTGGATCAGGGAGCGAGCGGGTTGGCGTCGCCGCCCTCACGGACCTCGTTCAGAGCGATCAGCTCGAACTCCCAACCGTCGAGATCCTCACCCTTGAACGAACGAGGCGGCGGCGTGCCGAGGCGGTTGCGTTCGCAGTAGAACCACGCCTTCGCCGAGATGTCGCGTGCGACCGCGAGAACAGCGAACTCCTCGCCGTTGCCCTTCTTGTACTCGTAGTTGCCGGTGCTCAGCTCGATGACCTCGCCGCCCTCGAGCACCGTCAGGAACGTCGCCTTCGAGCGGTCGGTGGCACGGAACTTCAGGGTGTCGTCGCGAGGCGAGGACGTGACCGCGTACGAGGACTTCCGGAAATTCATGACCTTGTGCTTCTTGACGTCCTGGGTCGGGGTGACGTCGAAGCCCATCTGCAGACCACCGAACGCGTCCCACGCCACACCAGGCGCGGTGCCCGTGATCGGGTTGTCAGCGAACGGATCCGCGGGAAGTGCGGTGCCGGCGGGGGCTCGGTAGAAGTCGACGTCCAAGTAGACGGTCGCCTTGTTCGGATCGGCGTGTGTGCTCACGGGTGATTCCTTTCAACGTTTCGGCCCACGTCCGTGAGCTCGATGATTGGGTCCGGCCCGGGGCGCATGCCAGGACACCCCGGACCGGAGTTCACGCCCACCAGAAAGTGGGGTGTTCTCGGACGGTGACGGTCAGTTCGACTCGCACCGTCTGGCGATATAGCGGCATGTCGTCACCGCGTGACTTGTCGATCTGCGGCCCGTT
>NZ_NPFV01000043.1:0-2286 GCF_002259365.1 Rhodococcus sp. 14-2496-1d
GCCTACGTCCTGATCGCGGCCGCCGCTGTCTGCGGCTACTTCGCGATGCGTCTGATCTGCACCCTCGTGATCGCAGCTGGGTGGTACGTCTCATGAACCATCACATCCCGCCGGTTCGGTGCCGCCCCCGCGTTTACCTGGTGTTCGTCGGAGTCCTCGTATTGCTGCTCGTGGCAGCGACCCTCGCCCCGTTGGTAGGTGCCTGATGCCCTGGCTGACCCAGAAGAACGTGTTCGAGTACTTCACCGCTGAATGCAGGAAGTCAGATGCCCGGCCGCTGCTGTCGGTAGTGGTCGACGGCACGAGCTTTGATCTGTTTCGCAGCGGCGAGGTCAGTCACGACTTCGTCGTGCGCGTCGAGGACGATCCACCCTTGGAGGTGTATCGCGCATTGAATCGCGCGTTGCAGGTACTCGGTGTCGGGGGCTCCGTCTTCCCCTTGGTACTCAGCGCGGAGGACCGAGAAGCCATCTTCGTCGGGGACGTAGAGGGCGAATCGCGTGGTTACGCCGTCATCGCTCGGGAACTCGGACACGATCGCAGCGTGTCCGGCCAGGCGGGCAGTGGCGTCGAGTGCCTCGAGCAGACTGGCAACGATGTCGGGTTCGGCGCGCAGTTCGTTGCTGTCGCTGCCGATGAACAGTCTGGCGTGAGGCATGGATCGTCTCCTGGGCTCGAGTGTGAGGACAGCGTACGAGACGCCTTCTCGCCAGTCGGGTGGGCGAAACTCGACCTCCGTCCTCCGGTCCGCAGGTATCAGCAGGTACCGGTGCAGGTCGAAGCGGTGCAGTGGACCGGAAACAACTTCGGTGACCTGATGGTCTTCGTTTCCGACACCAACATCGCGAAGCGCGGTGACCGGTTCTGCATCGAACCGTCTGACACGGAGGCAACCTTCGCTGTACCGGGCGACTATGTGGTCCGCGACGCGGCCGGCCACTACCAGTGCATTCCGGCGATCGAGTTTCAGTCCGGCTACGCCGTGGTGGTGTCACTGTGAAGCGTCTCGATCATCCGGAGCGGTTCCGGCAGGCGCTCGCCGGGCACCTGCCGGGAGAAGCGTTGTCGCCGTACGACCGCCGCGTTCTGGTGTCCACTCTGGTTGGCCGGTGCATGACCGACCGCGAGATCTCCGAGCTGACGAAGTGGACGGACTACACCGTCGTCCGGATCCGCGAGCACCTCGGTCTCGAACCGGTCTCCGCGCCGCCCGATGTCCGTGACGAGCCGGGTGCGAACTACATCCCGTGCCTGCTGTGCAACGAGATCACCGCTGTCACCACCGAATCGGCCGGGCATGGAATGTGTCCTGACTGCTCGCCGGTGATGGCGCAGACGCGGGCGACAGTGCGCAGGCATCGAGTGCTCGCCGGTATTCGCGCGCGGACCGGCTGAACGAGAGGAAGGAGGAACGCGGGCTGTGGCGAGCGAATGCAAGGACTGTCACGCACCGGTGCACTGGTGCAAGTCGATGTCCCGGGAGGACCGATGGATACCAGTGGACATCTCACCGGACCCGGAACTCGGCACCGTCCGCAAGCACTTCTCCGGACCGGTCAACGGTCGTGTGGTGTACGGCGAAGTCCTCAAAGGCTCCGACCTCGACGCGGCCCGCGCCGACGGGGAACGCCTGTGGATTCGCCACTCGGAGATCTGCACCGCCCGTAAGCCGTACAACCCCCGCCCCGCTCACGTCCAACTCGATCTACCGAACAGAACCTGACCGCCCGTCCGCAACATGCCAGGAGCGCACACGATGACCACCACACAGACCGACGCCACCGAGGTCCGCGAGACCATCCTCGAACACCTTCGCCCGACCGCGATCCTTCCGCACCCGAAGAACCCACGCACCGATCTCGGTGACGTGACCGAGCTCGCCGAATCCATCAAGGGCCAGGGTGTGCTCGAACCGTTGATAGTGACTCCCGCGAAGGCGAAGGGAAAGTACACGCTCATCGCCGGACACCGCCGTCACGCGGCCGCGAAGCGCGCGGTTCTCAAGACGGTGCCGTGCATCGTCCGGTTCGATCTCGCTGGCGACGACCGGGCGCAGCTCGAAGTGATGCTCACCGAGAACCTGCACCGCTCCGACCTGAACGTCGTGGAGGAGGGCAACGCGTATCAGTCGCTGCTCGAGTTCGACGACGTCGATCTCAAGGGCCTCGCGTCCCGCACCGGCCACAAGCAGAAGACCATCAAGGATCGGATCAAGTTGGCGAATGCGCCGCAGTTGGTGCGCGATCGCCTGGTTGCCCGTCAGGTGACGATCGAGGATGCGCTCGC
>NZ_NPFV01000028.1:0-290286 GCF_002259365.1 Rhodococcus sp. 14-2496-1d
TCCCCGAAGTGCCTCCGGGGGACTACTCACTCGCCAGTCTTCCCATCATCGAACGACCGAAGCGTCGCGGCTGACGCGACATCAGCGCGAGCATTTATGTTCCAAGGCGAGTGTTGCAAGCGCACGCATAATATTGCTCGTCCAGCAATATTATTCTTGCGTTTGCAACACCTTCGGCACAGCTACCAGAGGAGGAGATCGGCTATGGGTGAGCTCCGAGTGGGGGACAGGGTCTGCCGCAGTTGGCCCGGCTGTGTCGACAGCGTCGGCGTCATCACCGAGATCACGTCGATCCGCACCATGTTCGTTCAGGAGCCGCTGGTTCCGGGCGCGATCGTGAAGGTGGAGTCGGGTCCGTTCTGGGGCCAGGTCGTGCCGTTCGAGTTGTCGGATCTGCAATGAACCTGACCAAGATCCGGAACGGCGAGTGCGGTGATCCCGGCCCCTACGCCGCGCACTGCACCGACTATCCCGGTCACCGGTACAGCTGCTACGACGCGACCGAGGACGTCTCGTTCAACCATCGCCAGGACTTCCGTCACGACTGCACCGATCCCGGTTGCGACCGGCAGCACTTCACCAACGAAGGAGACTGACGTGGCCGTATCATTGGCCGATGAACCTGCAGCGAGTCGAGATAACACTGACTGAGGAAATCGTCGATCAGCTAGCGGGGCCGTACCTGCGAGCCCTGCGGGATACGAAACAGAAGTACTGGCGTTGCACTGACGTCGCAACTTTCAACGAGTACGGCGGATTTGACTCGTGGCAGCCGTCGAAGTGGACGCCGAGATCGATATTCGCCACTGTTGACCGCCGGTCGATCCTGATGGACGCGCCGATCCACTTCCTCGTAGACAGGGACGTCGACAACCCAGCTTTCCGATGGTCATGGATCGAGAGTGCCCGGTATGACGTCGACCTCGATTCCGAGGATCACCCCCTGACGGCGCTGGAAGTCGAGTCGGCAGTGCAGCCCACAGTTGGGGAGTGGGTGCAAATCCCGGCATGGTCCAGTCGGACGACCTCATGACCAGCGAGCCAACCTTTATTCCGCCCGCCGACGAAGGACAAGCCGGGTGGGTGCTGCTCCCGGACGGCCGCTACGGCTACCGATACGAAGGCTCCGATGATGTGATCATCCACGATGCCCGCATGGTGAAAGAAGGTCAGCTGTGACACTTCACGTCGATATGCACATCAACTCGGACGCGATCGGTTCGATGCACGTCACACGGATTCTGAATGGGCCGGACGGGCTTCACGAGTATCGCGTGGAGTACCGGGACGAGAACAATCACTTCTACGTGGAGCTCTGTCATCAGGAATCGCGTGGTGCGTTGGAGCTCACGCGCCGCGCGATCGAGGCTGTGCAGGCCGAGCAGGCACGACAGGCTCAGTGGGTGATCGATCAGATGAAAGCCGTCTCGCGGTCCCGCGACATCATTGCCGACCTGTCGATGTAGTCAGGGCCCGATCTCGACCAGGCGGATCTCTTCGATGTCCTCGATTGAGTTCCTGCCGGCCTGAGTCCACGTTTCGTGGCCGGTATCGGCATCGCGCTCGTGCACCCATTCCGTGACCCATGAGCGGCTGGCCATCGCGGCCTTGAGTGTGGCGAAAGGTTCGGCCCTGCCACCCGAGGCTTCGTAGCTGAGTGTGTCGACCAGGTACACGGATGCCATGAAGTGATTGTAGGCGGCACGATGCACCGTCCCCTTTAACACTCGCGGTCGACTAGCGGGCCCGGCCGTCGAAGCTGCTGTCGGTGCACTCGACTGTCATCGGCGGTGTGTAGACCACCCGGCCACACTGCCGGCACGCATGCGTCCGGTGGTGGTGGATCTCGCAGGAGCAGACCTGCGATCCGACGAGGACGCGGCTACCGCCTAATTTGTGCCCAACTGGGCAATGGCTGGGCGCTGGCTCAGCCCATTGGTCGCCGACCCGGTACAGCTCCACAGGTGCCTCCCGAACGTGAGCGCGGGGCTCGGTCCGGCTTCCCTTCCGAACCTCACCCCGCTGTCTTGACCATAGCAGTCACTCGAACGGGTGTGCGACCAACTCTGCGAGGTGTTGCTGTGGCGGAACTGCCGTGCGTGTGGTGTCGAGGCGTCGGCCGGATTCCCGCAGGTGAAGTGCGCGCCGGCAAACATGTGACGGCCTGGCCCAGTCATACATGCCCGGACTGTGCTGGTGCCGGACTGCAAGAGCCGCGTGCGCCTCGGCGGTGGCCCAAGAACTGATCGGTGAGTATTGCCCGATCGCAAAGCTTCTCAACAGGAGGAGGTGTCGCCCTGTGTGGTGGCAGATAGGCGGAGCGGTCGCACTCGCGGTCGTGCTCGCATCGAATGAATTCACGAGAAGGAGCACCATCATGGCAGTAGGAGCAGAATCCGCCAAGGCCATCGCCGAGGTCCGCGAGGCCATCGCGATCGAGGTCGATCAGGCCGCGACGAAGATCATCGAGGCCACCGGAGCAGACGCGGACACCGCCGCCGAGATTCGTACCTTGCTCGACCCCGTCAAGGGCATCGTGCCTGACGCCGCGCTCGACAACGGTGGCGGTGACGCCGGCGGCAACCTCGAACCCGGTGAGTCCGGTGTGAACGACTCGGGTCAGACCGAGGCAGTGCAGACCGACGAGACCACGCTCTGACCTGATCAGGTCGGTGTGAACAAAGCCCCACCCGGAATCCGTTCCGGGTGGGGCTTTTTCGTGTCCAAAATCAGTACCGGTCCGCCCGTTTCGGGCGTACTGTGGCGAGAATTAGAAGCGGCCCCGGCCGGTGCGCTAACACCGATCGAGGCCTTGCCACCCACCAATCGATACATTGGAGCGTGACCGTGATGAACGGTACCGTGCAGCTTTCCGCTGCGCAGCCTATGGCCGTAATCGACCGCGAATTCTACGTCGAGTCTTTCCTGCAACGCTGGGACGGAAACACACGGATCAGCTATCGCGCCGACCTCATGATGTTCCTGTCATGGTGCGACACAGAAGGATTCGACGTTCTCGGACTCCGCCGACAGCACCTCGAAATGTACATGCGGTACCTCGCCGACGAACGCGGCAACTGCCCGTCGACGGTGCACCACCGCCTCGGCACACTGAAGCTCTTCTACGAGCTCGCACTCGACGACGATCTGATCACGAAAAACCCTGCGCGCCTGCTGAAGATGCCGAAGATTCAGCGAGCGGTCAACGAGAAGGTACACCTCGACCGCAGCGAGCTGCAGGCTGTGTGCAGAACGGCATACGACTCCTCACCTGTCGACTACGCGCTCGTGGTGATCATGGGCTACAACGGCTTACGGGTCTCCGAGGTGTGCAGTCTCGACGTCGGCGACGTGATGTCGTACTCGCGGGGCCATCGCATCATGCGCTTTGTGCAAAAGGGCGGTGCACAGGCAATCGTCCCTCAGCCACCGGTGGTCATGCGTGCCATCGATGCTGTCGTCGCCGACCGTTCGGAGGGGCCGTTGCTGCTGCGTAGCGACGGGACGCGCATGACTCGTCGCTCGGCCGACCGCGTCTGCAAACGTGTCGCCCGGGCAACCGGTATCACGATGAAGGTGTCACCACATACGTTCCGGCACAGCATGATCGTCAACGCAATCGACGCCGGAGTTCCACTGCGTGAGGTGCAGCTCGCTGCCCGGCACGCGGACATCTCGACGACGATTGGGATCTACGACCGAGGCCGTCGCAACCTCGACACTCACGCATCGCACACGTTGGCGGCGTACCTCGGCGCGGTGGCATAGCCGGACGGACCGGCACGGGACGCATGTTGAACGTACGACGGTGCGGGTCGTCGGCACTGCGACGGTGTCGACGACCCGCAGTCACTCGCCATGTAACGACTCACGGATCGCCGTACTCTGGTATGAATCACCCCATGACGACGAACCCTGGCCAGGCTGCGAGCCGACCAACGAAGCGGACGTGGCCGATTCTGGTCGCAGTTCTCGTGGTCGTGATTGCGGCCGTCGCAATCTTCAGCCTCGTCTTTGCTGACGATCCCGAGGACATGTCGATCGAAGCCTGCCAGAATGCTGTAGCTACGCAGTTGAAATCGCCGGCGACCGCTTCGTTCACACGCGTCGGTGCCTCTGAAGTCAGTGACGGCGTGTACAACGTTTCTGGTTACGTCGACGGACAGAACAGCTTCGGGGCGGTCGTCCGAATGAACTTCGTCTGCCGAGGCATCACATCTCCATACGTCACAGCTGACGACGTCACGGTGGACGACTGAAGCAGCGCCCTCCGCTGTAGTCGATAGCGTGCGCTCATGCCGTTTGACGCGCCTGACGAAACTGAGCTCCGAGATCGGCGACCTCGCCGTCGGGCTGTCGGGTGTGTGTGATCAAGGGTTGGACGCGCTGCGCGACGTGCACGATCTCTCCGCCCGTGGCAATGTCCGCGACGCCGTGTACCGAAGGTCTGCAAGCGAGCAGGTACGTCAGGTGGGTGACGGCCAGCAGTGACAGCGGCGGTACTGCGGCGACGAGGATTCGGACTGCGACGGGCAACTCCCCGGTGTACGTCGCGTGCAGTGAGTTGCCGGCCAGTGACAGGCTCGCGCCGATCCCGAGCAGGGTCCAGGCATACCAGCGGTGGTGGTCGAGGGCGACGACAGCGACGGTGGCGACGAGCACCAGACCGTCGACGATCAGTGGCCACACCCAGGCTTGCCCGGAGGGGACGCCGGACCTCACAGCGAGATCCCGGAGTGCGGTGAAGCTGAGCCAGAACGCGCCGAACGCGATGAGCGTGGTGCCGACCTTTGCTGTTGCGTCGGCAGGGCGGAAGCGAGACATGGTTTCTCCTGTTCAGGCCGCGTCGGCGAGTGCGTTGACTGCCGCGCGGAGGTCTTCGTTACTGGTGGCGAGGTAGCGCTGGGTGGTGGCGACGTTGGAGTGGCCGAGGAGGCGGCAGACGATCATGATGTCGCGCCCGCACGCCCGGTACATCCGTGTGGCGAAGCGGTGGCGGAGCTTGTGCATGGTCCACCCGACGGGGAGGAGATCGCCGACGAGCTTGCCGACGTAGTGCGCCGAGATGTGGCCGTCGACAGCACCGGGGAAGAGGTAGCCGTGTCGGCCGAGGCCGTACGTGTGTCCGCCCGGTCCCCGCAGGATGTCCTTCGCCAGCTTGTCGGTGATCGGGACGGTCCGCTGCTTTCCTCCCTTGCCGTGCACGACGAGCTCGTAGCCGTCGAACGACTCGAGTACGTCGTCGGTGTGGCATTTGGCGACTTCCTCACGCCGCATGCCGACCTCGTCGGCGAGCCGTGCAGCCATGAGCTCACGCGGATCCGCGTTGACGATCAGCTGGGCCCACATGTTGTCGGGGACCGGTCGTGGTCGTGGCCTCGACTCGGAGACCTTAGGGAGATCGATCGCCGGGTTCGTGGTGGCGATACCGACTGTGATGGCCCAGTCGAAGAACTTGATCAGCGACGACTTCAATCCGCGCCGATGATCTTTCGACCAGTTCTGATGCGCGGTGACGTGGACGATGTCGTCGGCGGTCACGGTGGCAGGAGAGTCGGACCCCAGTTTCCGGGCGACACCCCGAACGTGACTGCGGCGGGTGCGGATGGTGGTGGCGGGGGCACCTGCCGAGATGAGCCACTCGACCCATCGGATAACGGCGTCTTCCCACTCTGTCGGCAAGGAATACATTTGCTTGTGCATTCTGTGACTGTGACGCAGATAACGGGCAGCGTGGTTGGGTTTCTGGACACCCGTCCCAGAACCGTCGAGTCGATCTAGCGTCGAATGCAGGTGTGTCACCGTCAAGGTTACCTCACGCTGCCTGGGGAAACGCCAAGGTCAGGACGTTGTCCGACTGGTAATCGAAGGGTTCCTGGTTCGAGTCCAGGTGGGGGAGCGCAGTCCCCGTCCGGTTCGCCGGGTGGGGATTTTTGCTGTCGGGGGTAGGCCACCGGAGCCAAGGCGCGGCGCAGGAACGTACCGGACATGTGGTACCGCGAGTTCGAGCTAGATAACAGATCGTGACGGTTATTTCTGTATATCGAATGAATGAATCCCGTCGACCGATGTCAGTTTTGTCGGTCGTCCGCGACATACTGAACGAGCGATCCCGGTGGCTCGACAGTGCTGTTAAAAACCGGGTCGGTCGGTTTTAAGGGGCTTCATGAGTTTGAGTTACGCAGCAACCGTTCCACGACACCTCGTGCATCGGCGGTCTCCGGCCGACGTTCTGTTGACCGATTACGAGACCGTCGACGGCACCCATCGGGCGGCGGTCCAGTTCCCCACGTCGCATCGCATGTTCGCGCCGGTTCGCCGAACCCACGACTCGTTGATGGTGGCCGAGGCTCTACGCCAGGCAATCAGCCTCTTCTCCCACGTCAACCACGGCGTGCCACTCGATCACGTGGTGTTCATCGAGCACTCTCGCTTCGAGATCCTGGACCCGCTGTCGGTCGACGACATCGAAGACTCGCTTGTCGCAGAGTCGATCACGACCGACGTGACGTTCGAGAACGAGTCGCTGGACAACATGAAGCTCTCGGCCCGACTCCTGAACGGCACCCACCTCGTCGCGTCGGGGACGGCGTCGGTCCGGACCATCGGACCCGAGGTGTATTCGCAGGTTCGGAAGTCGACCGTTGCCGACCCCCACTTCCGTTTCCTGCCGGCCGGAACCGAGGTGGTCCCGCCGTCCTCCGTCGGACGCCTCGATCCGTCCGACGTGGTGCTGGCGCGGCACACATCCGACGGAACCATCGTCGTCGCGCCGGATCCGCGCAACCTGGCGATGTTCGACCATTCGGTCGAGTACCTGCCGGGCGTCACGATGCTCGAGGCAGCCCGTCAGGCTCTACGCTTGGCCACCGGAACACCGGCACTGGATTTCACCTCCTGCGAGGTGAGGTTCATGGGATTCGCCGAGTGGACCAACCCGTGCTCGGTGATCGTCGACACGGACTCCACCGACGGCGTCTTCCGTATTCAGTTCGAGCACGACGGCGCGGTGCTGTCGGCGATGTCCGTCACGGCGACGTCCGAACCGTGGTTGGCTCCTACCGATCGCTCCAGTCGATAAGGGCGTCCTCGGCAACTGACATCGCCCGCGGGAGGCGTCGGCGCGGCACCACAGCGGGCAGCAACATCTGCCACATCTCGGTCAGCCGCTGCTGTAGATCGGCACGTCCGGTCAGCATCTCCGAGACCGTCTGCACGCCGGTGAACGACGCAACGATGTAGCGGCCGAGCGTGAGTGCGTCCATACCGTCGACGATGTCGCCCTCGGCCTGAGCGCGTGCGGCCAGATCGCCCATCTTGCCGACCCAGTCCTCGAACGCTTGCGCATTGGGACTGCCCACGATGGCCGACTCCAAAGTCAACCGCATACCCCCGCGGGCGATCGATTCGGTCTGCAGTTGGCGTCCCAACTCCTTGCTCACCAGGATCAAGGCGTCCAACGCTTTCGGCGTCCGCTCGATGACGATGGCGCTCGCACTCGCCGCCATGGCCAGTTGCGCGTCGATCACGGCCTGCGCCAGATCTTCCTTGGACGAGAAATGGAAATACATCGCGCCTTTGCTGACCCCGGCATGGGCGATGATGGTGCTCAAACTTGCTGTGCCGTAACCGAACTTCTCGAAACTGGCGGCAGCACCTTCGAGTACGGCCTGCCTGGTGGACGCTGCACGCTCCTGCATCGGTCGACAATAACTGTTACCCGGGTTCGCGGCACGGCGTGCAGCAAGACATTCTCCTCCGGATTGATGGCAGGCTGAGACCATGGTCGATACGAGCGCAGGAATTCTGTTGTACCGCGTCGGAGTCGACGGTCCGGATGTGCTGATCGCTCACCCCGGCGGACCTTTCTGGGCTCGCAAGGACGACGGAGCCTGGTCGATCGTCAAAGGTCTGACCACCGACGGCGAAGACCCGTGGACGGCGGCGCAGCGAGAATTTCGCGAGGAAGTCGGGATCGACGTTCCCGCGGGAGATCACATCGAACTCGGCACGGTCACGCAGCGCGGCGGGAAGATCGTCACCGCGTTCGGCGTCGAGTCCGATCTGGATGTGTCGAATGCGGTGAGCAACACATTCGAGATCGAATGGCCTCCGAAATCCGGCATCATGACATCGTTTCCCGAGGTCGACCGCGTCGAGTGGTTTCCACTGGCTCAGGCGAGAGCGAAGTTGCTCGCCTCGCAGCACCCATTTCTGGACGCGCTGGAGGCAGTTGTCGCGGCACGGTAGTTTCGGCGCGGGTTCCCAGGGTATCCACCGGCCGGAAATGACGAGGGTCGCGGATGCAGGGTGGGAATCGAATCATGACGACGATGGATACGGCGGGCGCGAAAACCGTCTCGGAGGGAACTCGTGCCGAGACTTCGGTCGTGGATACATCGGTCGTGGAGACATCCCTCGTGGAGACTCAGTGGGGTGGCCGAATCGTCGCATCGGCGTTCGTGGTTCTGGCCGGCGGACTGTCGTGGGTCTTCGTCGCAACGGCAATGATCGGCCAGTGACCGAGGATCGGTCGGCCGATACCGCCCGGCGACAACGACGAAGGACAACACAGTGACCGACGGCATCGCCTCTGCAACCCCACCGGCAACAGAGGTTCCCAAACGCGCCTGGCAGGCGCTCGTGGTCCTTCTGCTCGGAATGTTCATGGCGTTGCTCGACACCACCATCGTCAACGTGGCGCTCCCGACGATCAGCACCACGTTGGAAGCGTCGGAATCGGTTCTGTCGTGGATCATCTCGGGGTACGCACTCGCCTTCGGCCTGGCTCTCATCCCGGCAGGCAAGGTGGGCGACCGGATCGGCCACAAGTGGGTCTTCTTCACCGGGCTCGCCCTCTTCACCCTCGCGAGTTTCGCGTGTGGGCTGGCTCAGGACGACCTGCAGCTGGTCGTCGCGCGAGTCGTGCAGGGTCTGGCCGGCGGTATGTTCGTCCCCGCGGTCACGGCGTTCATTCAACTGCTGTTTCCAGGTCCGGTGCGAGGCAAGGCATTCGCCATCATGGGTGCGGTCATCGGCGTCTCGACTGCGCTCGGACCGATCGCGGGCGGCCTCATCATCCAGGCTTTCGGCGACGAGAACGGCTGGCGGCTGGTCTTCTGGGTCAACCTACCGATCGGAATCGTCGGTCTCGTCGCGGCTGCAGTGCTGCTCCCGAGCAAGACCGACACCGAACCGACGGCCCGCCCAGGAATCGACTGGCTCGGACTGTTGCTCATCTCGGCAGGACTCATCGCACTGCTCGTTCCGCTGATCGAGGGCCAGGAATCGGGCTGGCCGATGTGGACCTACCTGACGATCGCCGCAGGCCTCGGCCTCATCGCGCTGTTCGGCCGGTGGGAAGTGATCCGGAGCGGCCGCGGACAGAATCCGTTGGTGCCGCCTCGATTGTTCACCCGTCCCGCGTTCACCGGAGGTGTGATCCTCGCGCTCGTCTACTTCGCCGCCTTCACGAGCATCTTCTTCACCATCTCGCTGCTGTGGCAGACCGGGCTGGGCAACACGGCACTGGCATCGGGACTGGTGTCCATACCGTTCGCCATCGGCAGCATCATTGCCGCCTCGCAGAGCAACAGGCTGACGATCCGGCTCGGTCGTACCGTTCTCGTACTCGGGGCCTCGCTCGTCTCGATCGGGCTGATCTGGCTGTGGATCATCCTTGCGACCAGCTCCGCCGACGCGATCTCGCACTGGACGCTGTTGGTTCCACTGTTCATCGCAGGTCTGGGCAACGGCGCGTTCATCGCACCCAACGCGCAGTTCATCGTCGCGACCGTCGATCGCGACGACGCGGGAGCCGCGAGCGGGGTCATCTCCACCATGCAGCGCGTCGGCTCCGCGATCGGCATCGCCGTCATCGGTAGTGTGCTGTTCGGATCTCTGACCATCACCGGCCCCGATACCGTCGGCTCCGGCTTTCTGCACGGCGCGGCCATGGCGATGGCCGTGAGTGCCGCGTTCAGTCTCGTGGCACTGGCGTTGGTGTTCGCGCTCCCCAAGAAGGTCCAGAGTGGGCACTGAGCGCACAGCTCAGGACTTCAAGCCCTTGCTGTGCCGATCGACCACGGTTGCTGCGAGGTCGGCGATCTTGACGTTCAGGTCCTGAGAGGACTTACGCAACAGGGCGAACGCCTCGTCGCCGGACACATCGTGCAGAGCCATGATCAGGCCGATCGCCTTGCCGATCTCACGGTTGCTCTCGAGTCCGTCACGCAGAGTCGACGCCTCCTGACCGTTCATGACCGCAGCAACGGCGACGGCCGTGAACGCCGTCAGAATGATCGCCTTGCTCGCGCTGTCGGCGTCGAACACACCCGGCTCGTCGGTGAACAGGTTGAGCGCGCCCACCTTCTGATCGTCCACCTTCAGGCGAAATCCCATGGCCCCTCGCACCGGCGTGCGGTTCAACACACCGCGAGCCATCGCGGGCCACTGCGTCGGTGTCCGGAAGTCGGCCTCGAGCTGCGCCGCCTCGCTGGTGATCGCGTCCAGACACGGGCCTTCGCCGGTGGCGCGCTCGATGTCGTCGATGACACGAGCGACGTCGTCGGAGGCCGCGACGGTGACGGGCTTTCCGTGACGCATCAGCATCAGGCTGGCGTGATCACAGTGGGGAACGATCAGCACGGCGGCATTGCAGATCGCGGTGTAGATCTCTTCCGCGCTGCTGCCTCGGTACACGATGTCGGCCAGTGCGGCGAACACGGTGGCCGGGTCGGTCACCGGGCCGTCGGTGGAGCCTGCAGGAACGGCTGGAGGTCCGCTCGGCTGCGATTCGTCGTTCATTGGTTACTTCCGTCCAGTGTGTGAGCATCGAGTGACCGGGACTCGGAGTGCATCAACCGTACCGTCACCGGATCGGGTGGCCGATAGGACGGGTCTCGGCAGTAGCCTCGACTGGTGAGCGACGCACAAGGATCCACCGGTTTCGAGTACGGCCACGACGGTCCGAAGTCGATCGTGGTGGGTGTCGACGGTTCCGATTCCTCCTGGCGCGCCGCCGCCTATGCGGCAGGGCTCGCTCGTAGACAGCGGTCTCTGCTGGTGCTGGTGTACGTGCAACCCATTGCGACGGCGTCGTGGGGCCAGGCCGGCATCTCTCTCGTCGAAACCGGCCAGCAGATCGCCGACGAGTTGCTCGAGTACGTCCGTGCCTCCGCTGCACGATTCGGGGATCGGGAACACGTGCGGTGGGAGTTCCGGACCGCGCAGGGCGACCCGTACAACGGGCTGATCGCCGTGGCAGAGCAACTGCGCACCGACGCGGTCGTAGTGGGGGCGTCCGAGACTGCGGGCCACCGAATCGCAGGTTCGGTGGCGGTGCGGTTGGTCAAGGCGGGCCGCTGGCCGGTGACCGTGGTGCCCTGAACGATCCGAAATCGAGCCTGTCTGCCGTCGGCCCTGTAAAAATAGGCAGTCACCTCGTCGGATGCGAGGCGGACGTGGTGCCGTTCTCGAGGATCCGAGGAGTTCCATGGCTGGGCTGTCGCGTCGACACTTCATCGCTCGGGTGGGCGCGCTCGCGGCGGCCTGGGGAATTGCACCCCACGTGCTGGGTCAGGCTCTCGTTGCGCGCGCCCAACCTGTGGAGGCGGACGGGACCGGAACACTGGCGCAGACGATCCTGCGAACCTCGACCGGGCCGGGCAAGTACCGCGTACTCGGTACCGGACCGGGAGAGCCCTACGTCGCTCGCCTGGACGTCCTCGGACGAGCGCCGAGTCCGTCGAGGGTGCAGTCCCGGCGGTCGTTGCTCTACCTCGGACACCTCTCGGACATGCACGTCATCGATGCGCAGTCGCCCGGACGGATCGAGCCGATGATCGTCTCCGACCATGCCGCCTGGGGCTCGGCGTTCCATCCGCAGGATCCGCTGACCGTGCACGTCACCGCGGCGATGGTGAAGGCGTTCGCGGATGCGCGGATCAGCCCGGTCACCGGCGCACCGATGGGAGCGGCCGTGGTCACCGGGGACAGTGCCGACATGCATTCTCATCTCGAACTACGCTGGTACATAGACGTTCTCGACGGAGTCCCGGTTCGGCCGACGAGCGGGGCCGCGAACGTCTTCGAGGGTGTTCAGGCCTGGCCGGAGGCGCAGTGGGCCTATCGGCCCGGTGACCCGTCGGGAGGATCGTTCGGCGACTACGGATTCCCGACGCTTCCCGACCTCCTCGACCAGGCGATATCGGGCACCGTCGAATCGGTGGGTCTACCCGTGCCGTGGTACTCGGTGTACGGCAACCACGACACCCTGTTGCTCGGCACCTTCGATCTGTCCTCGCAACTGCACGCGCTCGCTGTCGGTGGTCGCAAGGCGTACACGCTCGAGGCGACAGCCACCTCGGCACTGGCCGGCTATGCCTCGACTGCGAGTCCGCTGCAACGAATGGTCGATGCGCTCGGCGTGGGATCCGGTGCGCGACCGGGGTTTCGCGCGGTGTCCGCCGATCCGGCTCGATATCTGTTCGAGCAACGCGAGTTCATGGCGGAGCACTTCGAGACCACCCCGACGCCGGGTCCGATCGGTCACGGCTTCACCCAACACAACCTCGACTCCGGCGAGACCTGGTGGACCGCAGACCCCACACCGAACATTCGCACGTTCGGGCTCGACACGTGCAATGCCGTCGCCGGTCCCGACGGTGCGGTTCCGGAGAACCAATTCGCGTGGCTCACCCAGCAATTGGAGCGGGCGCAGGCCGAGAACAAGCTCGTACTGATCTACACGCACCACAACAGCCTGACACTGGAGAACCGAGCACAGCGGCCAGGGCAATCGGTGAAGCTCTACGGCGCAGACGAATTCGTCGATCTGCTGCTGAAGTATCCGGTGGTGATCGGTTGGCTCAACGGCCACACCCACCAGAACCAAATTCTGGCGCACTCGCGAGACGGACGAGGATTCTGGGAGATCACGACCGCGTCGTGCATCGATTTCCCGCAGCAGCAGCAGGTGGTCGAGATCGTCGACAACCGAGACGGGACACTGTCGCTGTTCACCACCGTTCTCGATCACGCATCTCCGGTCACGCCCGGAAACAGTGGCAGCTACCTGGATCTGGCGTCCCGTAGCCGTGAGTTGGCGGCCAACGACTGGGCCGAGAATCCGCTGATGCGGAGGGGTTCGCGCCTCGATCGCAACACCGAGCTGCTCCTGCCTGCACCGTTCGATCTGAGCAGCATCACCGATGCCGCGCTCGAGCAGCAACACCTGGACGAGCACGCGAGACTGATCGCCTACGAGACGAGGCAGGGCCGATGAACAGTGTTGGCAGGACGATCCTGCTGTTGTCTGTGCTGGTGGCGTGCGCGGGGTGCTCGCAGACCGCCGCACTCGCCCCGGTCGGTGGTGCCGAGCTCGGTGACCTCCGCTACGCAGTGAACGACGTCTTGTTCGAGAAGGGGATCGAGATCCTGGTCGCACCGGTGTGCTCGGGTACCGGAGCCGATATCGAATGTGCCGGGGAGACAACCGACAACGAGGCGATCACCGGTTCGGCCACCTCGGACGACGCGAGCACCGTCGAGGTCAAGGTCGGTACGGAGGTCCTCTACTCGGGGTCGGTGCAGGACGTGCTCGATCGCAATTCGACGGTCGGTGCACCGTGAGGGGGAGTGTGGTTCTCGCTGCCGTGGTGGTCGTGTCGGCACTGGTTCAGGCGCTGACCGTACTGGGGGATCCGGTTCCGATGTCGTCCCTCGGTTTCGCGGGGCTGGTTGCGGCCTCCGCCGCGGCACTGGTGATCGCACTGTGGATCACCGCATCGACGGCACTCGACGTGGCGGACGGCAAAGCGTCCGATGCACTGGGTCGGGCGTGGCGACGGCCGCGTGTCCTGATGTGGTGCGTGGCGTTGACTCTGGTGGCCGTTGCGCTGGCGATTCTGTTCCCACTGCTTCCGATCATCGTGATTCTGGTTGCGCTGCTGGTGCTTCCGGCCGTGGCCGACGGGCAACAAAATCCGTTCCGCGCAGCGTCGGCGACTGTCCGGCAGTCCCCGGGGCGGTGCGCAATCGCCGCAGTCGTCACGATTGTTGCCTACGTCCTCGCCTGGGTCGTGGCACTGGTACTGGGCTTCTTCGTCACCGGTGTTGTGGCCGCGTTCGTCACGTGGCTGTGGTTCGGGGCGAATACCGCTGCGTTGCTAATCCTTTGGTCGCGGCTGTATCGAAGGGCGGCGATGCTTCGACTGCACTCAGCCGCGGGCTCGCCGACCGGCCGCGGCCTCGGCGACGATGTGCGCGATTCGAGCTGAGCGAGTGGCGTCTCGCGCAGCGCTGACGACCCACCACAGCATCTGTTTGCGGGCACTGGGCGGAAAACCGTCCCAGGTGCTCCGGGCGTTCGGGTCTCGGTTCAGGGCAGTTGCCAGTTCGAGTGGTTCCTCGAGGTCTTCGACCTGATCGGCAATCGTCCACCAGCCGTTGGCCTTCGCGGCAGCGATGGCACGTCGGCCTGCTTCGGTCATGAGGCCGCTGTCTTCCATATCGGCTGCGCGTTCTCGGTTGAGCCGGGTCCACGGACTCTTGGGCCTGCGTGGCGTGAACATCTGCACGCTGCGCTCGTCGTCGAGGTTGCTGCCGGTGGAATCGATCCAACCGAAGCAGATGGCTTCCTCGACGGCGTCCGGGTACGGGCACCGTGGCCGGGTGGTGGTGTTGCGCCACGAACACAGCCACACGCCACGGGTGGATGCATGATGGAGCTCGAGCCAAGTACGCCACTGTGTCCGAGTCTCGGCGTGAAAAATCGGGTACTCGAACTTCCACGTCGGCGGGTGGTCGGATGCCGTCGGCGGCTCCGGTGACGTCACGTGCTCGCGCAATCTACTGCTGCCGGTGCCACCTCGCCGCGGTTCCACATTGCTTCAGTGTGCTCGCCGTCGAGGAAATCTGCTGTCCCATTGTCGGGTGAAGATCGCGAACACCGGACCTCGTCGTGGGGCGGGCGGGGCTCGAACCCGCGACCAATGGATTATGAGTCCACGGCTCTAACCGACTGAGCTACCGCCCCATGCCCGTACCAGGTACGAGCCTGCAGAATCGTACAGAATCGCGTCGCCTCGACGGTTCATCGGGGCGCTATTTCGCCCTCACCTGCACCGGGACCCCGTTCAGGATCGCATTGGCCGAGACGGCGTCGACTCGGCCCGGGTCGGTGATGTCGTTGACACTGGGGCCCGTCACCGTCGTGGCAACGGACAGCTCCACGCCGGGGCGCTGATGCCCGAAGCCGTGCGGCATGCTCACCACGCCCGGCATCATCTTGTCCGATGCCGCCACCTCGATGTCGACGGTTCCGGCGGCGGAGGTCACCGACACCATCGCCCCGTCCTCGATGCCGCGGTGTTCCAGGTCGTCCGGGTGGGCCAGAAGCTGATGTCTCGCTTTGCCTTTGGTGAGCCGGGCGGTGTTGTGCATCCAGGAGTTGTTGCTGCGCAGGTGTCGCCGACCGATCAGCAACAACTCGTCACCGGTCGCAACGGCGCTCGAGTGCATCAGGTCCACCAACGCGGGAAGTTCGGCAACAACGATGTCCTGAATCAGCTGTACCCGCTTGTCCCGCGTCTTCAGCTTCTGCGGGAAGCCGGGCCGCAGGGGTCCGAGATCGACACCGTGGGGGTTGGCTCGAAGCTTCTTGAGCGACAACCCTTTTCGTTGGCTGCGGAGCAGGATGTCCAGGGTGCGCGCGGGGGACAGGCGCAGGCGCGCCTCGCTGATCACGCTCTTCGGAGTCAATCGCGACTTCACTCGACCGATCGTCGAACCGGTCATCGCGCTCTTGTAGCGGAGTGACAGGTCTCGGAATATCTCCCAATCATGCTTTGCGTCGGCCTTCTTGGGCAGGACCGCCGGCATGTACTTGGCAGTGTTGTGTACCGCGAAGGAATTGAAGATCAGGTCGTAGTGGTCGCGTTCGAGAGACATCGTCGGCGGCAGAATCACGTGTGCATGACGCGAGGTCTCGTTGATGTAGAAGTCGAACGACACCATGAAATCGAGACCCGCGAACGCGTCGTTCAGGGTGGTACCGCCGGGCATCGACAGCACCGGATTGCCGGACAGAACCGCCATCGCGCGGATCTGGTCCTTGCCCTCGGTGGTGATCTCGTCGACGAGCGTCGAGCAGGGGTATTCGCCTGCGAACTCGGGCAGGTCGCGAACGCGGCTGCGCCACTTGTCGAAATGTCCGCGGCCGACGATGCCCTGCTTGATCAGATCGATCGCGGGATCGGTCACCATGGCACCGCCGGGGCGGTCGAGATTGCCGGTGATGATGTTCAGTACCTGAATCGCCCACTGGCACACGGTGCCGAACTGCTGGGTCGAGACCCCCATTCGGCCGTATGCCACCGCGGACTTCGCCGACGCGAAATCACGTGCCAGGGCCGAGATGTCCTCCGCGGCGATCCCCACGACCGGAGCAACGGATTCGGGGGTGAATTCGGCGACGAGGTCGGCGAGGCGATCGGCACCGTCGATGTAGTCGGCCACGCGCACGGTGCCGTCGGCGACGATGACGTGGATCATCGCGAGCAGGAGCAATGCATCGGTGCCGGGACGCACGAAGAAGTGCGTGTCGGCGATGTCGGCGGTCTCGGTCTTGCGCGGATCGACCACGACCAGGCGTCCGCCGCGTTTACGCAGTGCCCGCGCTCTCTTGGCGAAATCGGGGACGGTCATCATGGAGCCGTTCGACGCCATCGGATTGCCGCCGAGTACGAGAAAGAAGTCGGTGCGGTCGATGTCGGGGATAGGCAGCAGCAGTTGATGCCCGTACAGCAGGTGATCGACGAGCTGATGCGGGAGCTGATCCAGCGAGGTGGCGGAGTATCGATTACGCGTTCGCAGGAGCGAGGTGAAGGGAATGCCGTGGGTCATCGCACCCATCGAATGGACGTTGGGGTTGCCCTGATAGAGACCGACCGCGTTGCGCCCGTACTTCTTGCGCGTCGAGATCAGGCCGTCGATCACGAGGTCGTATGCCTCGTCCCAGCCGATCTTCTCCCACTTCTCACCCACACGTTTGACCGGTGTGGTGAGTCGATCGGTATCGGCGTGCAGGTCGATCAGCGACAGAGCCTTCGGGCAGATGTGACCGCGCGAGAGCGGGTCCTTCTCGTCACCGCGGACGGACGTGACCGCATCGTTCTCCACCGTGAACTCGAGCCCACAGATCGCTTCGCACAGATTGCACGAGCCATACACAACCGACATCGCATTCCTCCCACTCATGTGCTGCGAGCGTAGCCCGGCGGGGGACCGGGGCACCGTCATCGACCGACAATTAGGCTCGTGAATCGTGACCACCCTCGATCTCACGTCCTCCTGGCCCGTCGACCACGTCAGTGCAGCAGTCGTCACCGACTCCGGAGTTCGTGAGCAGGTCGGCGACACCGATCGCGTCTACGAGTTGGCCTCGGTCACCAAACTGCTCAGTGCCTACGCAGTCCTCGTCGCCGTCGAGGAAGGTGCGGTGGAGCTCGATCAACCCGCAGGGCCGGAAGGGTCGACGGTGCGTCACCTGCTGGCACACGCGTCGGGCCTGGCGTTCGGCGACCGCACGGTCCAGGCACCGGCCGGCACCAAGCGGATCTACTCGAGCACCGGGTTCGAAGTACTGGCCGAACTGATCGAGACCGAAGCGGGCATCGCCTTCCCGGACTACCTCGACGAGGCCGTGTGCAGGCCACTGCAGATGACGAATACCGCGCTACCGGGATCGGCAGGCCACGGTGCCAGCTCCACCCTGGCGGACCTGAAGAAGTTCGCGGCGGAGTTGTTGGAACCCACGCTCCTCGCGTCGCAGACCCTCTCGTCGGCGACGGCCGTGCAGTTCCCCGGCCTCAACGGCATCGTGCCCGGGTACGGATCGCACAGGCCGTGCGACTGGGGACTCGGGTTCGAGCTGCGGGGTGAGAAGAGCCCGCACTGGACCGGAAGCGGCAACTCGTCGGCCACGTTCGGTCACTTCGGTCAGGCCGGAACGTTCCTGTGGGTGGACCCGTCCGTGCGCACGGCATGCGTGGTGTTGACCGACCGGGCCTTCGGAGACTGGGCGAAACCGCTGTGGCCGGAACTCTCCGATGCCGTTCTTGCAGGGTGAATGCCGATCGTTCACAGATTGCACTGGCGCAACAGGGGTAACTCGGGGCACACTAGTACACATACGTGTTGATTGACTGCAGCCAGCCGAAGCATGTCGAGGTCGTTGGGGAAGACGTCCCTCGTCGAAGCTGGAGGTAGTGCAATGCGTGGATCGAATCAATTCGCAGAAGCGACGTCGGGTGTCGTGTACATCCACTCGTCGCCCGCTGCGTTGTGCCCGCATGTCGAATGGGCGTTGTCCGACGCCCTCGATTGCCGTGCGAATTTGAAGTGGTCTGCGCAGCCGGCCTCCGACGGGCAGCTGCGCGCCACCACCGACTGGGTAGGCCCGGTCGGCACCGGAGCGACCCTCGCCGGCATCCTGCGCTCGTGGCAGATGCTGCGCTTCGAGGTGACCGAAGACCCCAGCGAAGGCGTCGACGGCGAACGATTCTCGCACGTACCCGGTCTGGGGCTGTGGCGTGGATCGACGAGCGCGAACGGTGACGTGGTCCTCGGCGAGATGCGTTTGCGCGCCCTCATGGAGAACAACCAGGGCAACCTCACCGCGGCCGTGGAGCACGCTCTCGGGTCGGACTGGGACGCCGCCCTCGAGCCGTACCGCACCGGGGGAGCCGGAGCCGAAGTGACGTGGTTGAGCCGCAACGTGGGCTAGTGGTGAGAGTTGCTGGGGGTTCGGTGTCGCGGTAGTTTCGCGGGCGTGCCTGGGGTAGGCATGTGGGAACGACCGTGGAGTGGTGAGTTCGATGTTGTCGACCGGAAAAGTGATTCGATTCGACGAATTCAAGGGGTACGGATTCGTAGCGCCGGACGAGGGCGGCGAGGACGTGTTCATTCACGTCAACGATCTGGATTTCGACAAGAGGCTGTTGGCACCGGGTGTTCGCGTCGAGTACGTCGCCGTCGACGGTGACCGAGGGCTCAAGGCCACCCAGGTACAGATAATCGACGGTCCGGCATCGACCGCGCTGGTGACCCGACACAAGCCCGACGTGCCGTACCACCACACCGTGCCGGTGACCGACCATCAGAACCTCGAAGACGTCATCTGCGACGTCCTGTCCGAGGCGGACTTCACTGCCGAGGTGACCGAGGCACTGCTGACGTCCAACGGAACCGTGACGGCAGCGCAGATTCTCGACATCCGATCAGCGATGCTGCGAGTGGCTCACGATCACAAGTGGATCGAGAACTGACCGACGCGTATCCCCTTCATCCCGCCCTGCAGCCCGCTCGGTTCCGGATGAATGTGGCTTCGTTGCACTCGGAGCGCTACTGATCCACACCGTGAATGGACCATTACATACGTCTGGGCGCTGCAAGGGTCCATTCACGCGGCCGGGGGAGGACGGGGGCGGGGGCTGAGTCAGGGCCGCAAGCGAGGGCGGTTGATCAGAGCGGAATGTTCTTGTGGTTTCCGCGTGCCGCGGGCGCGGCCGCGAGAGCCTTGGCGACGGTGCTGCGGGTCTTGCTCGGTTCGATGACCTCGTCGACGACACCGATGGCCACAGCACGCTCGACGCCACCTGCGATGCTTTCGTGCTCGACTGTAAGCCGATCGTGCAGTGCCTCGCGCTCCTCCTCGGGAGCGGCCGCGAGAGCCTTCTTGTGCAGGATGCCGACGGCTGCCTTCGCGCCCATCACGGCGACCTCGGAGCCGGGCCAGGCGTAGACCGCAGTGGCACCGAGCGCGCGAGCGTTCATTGCGATGTACGCGCCGCCGTAGATCTTGCGGGTCACGAGGGTGACGCGGGGGACCGTGGCTTCGGCGAAGGCGTGCAACAGCTTTGCGCCACGACGCACGACACCTTCCCATTCCATGCTGACGCCGGGGAGGTATCCGGGAACGTCGACCACCACGACGAGCGGGATGCCGAACGAATCGCACAACCGAACGAAACGTGCTGCCTTCTCTGCACTTTCGGAGTTGAGGCAGCCGCCGAGTCGGATGGGGTTGTTGGCGATGACCCCGACGGTGCGGCCACTGATACGGCCGAGGCCGATCACGATGCTGCGAGCCCAGCCGCCCTGGAATTCCTCGAACGTCGATTCGCCTTCGACGTTGTCGAGCAACTCGTGCACGATCGGGTGGACGTCGTATGCGCGACGGTTCGATTCGGGCATCAGAGCCCGGAGGTCGGTGTCACCGTGTTCGGCAGCGGCGATATCGAAGTCGCCCTGCTCGCAGAACATGGACACCAGACGGCGGGCGCGGGTGAACGCGTCCATCTCGCTGTCGGCGACGATGTGGCACACGCCGGACTTCTTGTGGTGGGTGTCGGGGCCGCCGAGCGAGGCCATGTCGACCTGCTCGCCGGTGACGCTGCGGACGACGTCGGGACCGGTGACGAAGACACGTCCCTCGGGAGCCATGATGACGACGTCGGTCAACGCAGGACCGTAGGCGGCGCCGCCGGCTGCGAAGCCGAGAACGACGGAAACTTGGGGGACGAGGCCGGACGCTCGGACCATGGCCTCGAAGACGAGTCCGACGGCGTGGAGAGCTTCGACGCCCTCGGCGAGGCGAGCGCCTCCGGAGTGCCAGACGCCGACGAGCGGAGCGCGCTGCTCGATGGCCGTGTCGATGGCGGCGACGATGTGCTTGCAGCCGTCGACCCCCATGGCACCGCCCATGACGGTGGCGTCGGAGCAGTACGCGATGGTGTGGACGCCGTCGATCTCGCCGGACGCTGCGAGGATGCCGGATTTGTCCCGATCGTGCAGCGGGACAGTGGTTCCGGCGTCGAACAGATTCTCGAGGCGGGCGAGTGGATCGCGGGGATCGGTCGAGGTACCGGATCGTGTGACAGGGGCCAGAATAGTCATCGCTTGTCCTTCTTCAGGGCCCCTGAGGGGGCGAGGCCCGAACCGGAACCGTTCCCTGGGAAACGGCCCCGGTCCGGATCATGCACTGCGAGAGCGAGATCGGCTGAGTCGAAGAAACGACTCAGTGAATCACGCCTTTCCGAAGGCGAGCGCTACGTTGTGCCCACCGAATCCGAACGAGTTGTTGATCGCGTAATCGATCTGTCCGACGCGGGGCTCGCCCTTGACGACGTCGAGATCGATCTCGGGATCCTGGTTCTCCAAATTCAGTGTGGGAGGGATGATTCCCTCACGCACTGCCAGCACCGTCAGTACCGACTCGAGAGCGCCGACGGCACCGATCGAGTGGCCCAGAGCGGATTTCGGTGCGTACACCGCTGCGTGATTTCCGACTGCCTTGTTGATCGCCAGCGCCTCGGCGGTGTCTCCGATGGGAGTTGCCGTTGCGTGGGCGTTCACGTGGGTGATGTCGGACTTCTGCAGGCCTGCGGTCTCGATGGCGCGCTGCATCGCACGCGCGGCACCCTTGCCCTCCGGATCGGGAGCCACCAGGTGGAACCCGTCGGAGGTGATTCCGGCACCGAGCAGGCGGGCATGAATCGTTGCGCCGCGAGCCTTGGCGTGCTCTTCGGTCTCGATGACCATGAGCGCACCCGCTTCACCGAAGACGAAGCCGTCACGGTCCTTGTCGAACGGACGTGACGCACCCTTCGGGTTGTCGTTGTTGGTGCTCATCGCCCGCATCATGGAGAAGCTGGCGATCGGAACTGCGTCGATGTAGCCCTCGACGCCGCCGGTGACGACCATGTCCGCATCGCCCATCACGATCATCCGCCACGCGTGTGCGATGGCTTCCGATCCCGAGGAGCAGGCGGAGACGGGAGTGATGACACCGGCCTGTGCTTTGAGCTCGAGTCCGACGACCGCTGCGGGGCCGTTCGGCATGACCATCTGAACGGCGAGCGGAGACACCTTGCGGTAGCCGCCTGCCTTCATCTTGTCGTTGGCGTCGATCAGCGAATCTCCGCCACCGAGGCCGGTACCGATCGACACACCGAGGCGAAGGGGATCGACGTCGGGGGTTCCGGCGTTCTTCCAGACCTCGCGGCCGAGGACCGTCGACAGTTGCTCGACATAACTCAGGCGACGAATCTCGACCCGCGAGAGCAGGCTCTGCGGGTTCACCGCGAGGTGTCCGCCGATCCGCACAGGCAGGTCGTACTCGGCGACGAACTCGTCTTCGAGCTTCGCGATTCCGCTGTCGCCGTTCAGCAGACCCTTCCACGTGGCATCGACGTCACCCGCAAGTGACGTGGTCGCAGCGAGGCTGGTGACGACGACACTGGGGAAGCGTCCGTTGGCGGTGGATGGGTTGGTCATGGGCCCTGTCACTCGCTCGCGGAGTCGTCGAGCTTGGCCTTGATAGCTTCTGCGGCTTCGGGGTTCTCCGCTTCGAGCTTCTGGATGTAGTTGACGGCGTCACCGACGGTGCGCAGACCTGCGAGGTCCTCGTCGGGGATCTTCACGCCGTACTTGTCCTCGGTCTGCACTGCGATCTCGACCATGGAGAGCGAGTCGATGTCGAGGTCGTCCACGAAGGACTTCTCGATGGTCACCTCGGACGGTTCGATGCCCGTGACCTCCTCGATGATCTCTGCAAGTCCGGCGATGAGGTCTTCCTGGCTGGCCACTGTTGTGGCTCCCTTCTCTTCTGTGTAGAACGCCGAAGTCATGTGCTTCGAGACGCGATTGTGCATTTCTGCCACTCGGGGAGTGGAAGTGCGATCCGCAGTGCGTGACGGCGGAGTGTGTGGGGCGAGCTAACCGAGCTCGGCCATTGCGGAGATGTCCGCCGGTGTCTTCAGGCCGAGGTTGGCAACGCCACGCAGTTCGCGTTTGGCGATGCCGACCAGTGCGCCTGCCGGGGGCAGTTCCACAAGTCCGGTGACCTGCGCGGTACGCAGGTAGGCAGTGCACAGATCCCATCGCACGGGGCGAGTGACCTGAGCAGCAAGCTTGTTCAGTGCGTCGGCACCCGAGGCGACCGGCTGACCGTCCGAGTTGGACAGCAGCGTTCGCGTCGGCTCCGACGGAGTGATCGCGGCAGCGGCTGCGGCAACGGTGTCGCCGGCAGACGCCATGTATCTGGTGTGGAACGCGCCTGCGACCGGCAGTGCGCGAACCCGAGCCTTCTCGGGCGCGCTCTCGGCCAGCTCGGCAAGTTTGGTGAGCAGGCCGGCCGCGACGATCTGGCCTGCAGCGTTGACGTTGGCCGGCGCGAGGTCGAGTTCGTCGAGGCGGGCCAGGACGGCAGCTTCGTCTCCGCCGAGCACGGCGGACATGCCGGTCGGTTCGAGTGCACACGCCTTGGCCATTGCTGCGCCACGGACGGCGGCGAGTGACACGGCGTCGTCGGAGGAGATGACGCCGGCGATGGCAGCGGCGGCGAGTTCGCCCACGGAGTGTCCGGCGACGACGGCGTCCTCGGGGAACAGGCCCCGCGATGCGATCTCCTCGAAGGCGAGCAGGGCCGACGCCACGACCAGGGGCTGGGTCACCGCGGTGTCGGTGATCTCCTCGGCGGTTGCTGTGGTGCCGAGGCGGACGAGGTCGAGACCGGAGGCCTTCGACCACAGTGCGAGTCGGTCTGCCGCACCTGGCAATTCGAGCCAAGGCAACAGCATGCCGGGAGTCTGAGAGCCCTGACCGGGCGCAAGCAACGCAATCACAGGGTTAAGAGAACACTGTCGGGTGCCGAATGAGTGATGTCGCGCTCGATGAACTCTCGACAGGCAATTTGTGGGAACCCTACAAATCGCCTCGTGGGGACTCGCTATCGCCGGAGGGTGGTGGAGCGTTACGTAACCACTTCTCCGAATGTGACCTGTGTGACATATGGGGCTGGATGTGCCGGTTCGTGATGCGTTCGAGCCAACCTACCTACCGTTGCCGCGACCCTGAGCACGTACGCGTCGCGCGGGTGAGTGGGGTCGCGACCGGTGACCTCTGCGATGCGCTTGAGCCGATACCGAACGGTATTTGGATGAACAAACAGCTGCCGTGCGCAGGTTTCGACGGCTCCGCCACAGTCGAGATACGCATCGAGGGTGTCGGCAAGTCCAGAACCCGCCGCCGCCAATGGAACGACCACGTGATCGTTCAACGCCGATATCGCCGCACTGTCGTTGAGCAGTGCGCGTTCGGGCAACAACTCGCCTGCGTGCACCGGACGCGGTGCACCACGCCAGCCGGCGACGGCCTGCATGCCGGCGAAGGCTTCCACCGCGCTCGAGTGCGCCGCGCCCAGGGTGCGAGTGGTCGGGCCGATGACCACGGGCCCGTCGGAGAAGTTCTGCAACATGTCCTCGATGAACGCGTGGTGGGCCGGCGTGTCCTCGATCTGGCCGCTGACCACCATCACCAGCCGAGTGCCTTGCACCACGGCGAGTGCCGCGCGGCCGTGCTTCTGCGCCACGGCGTGCACTGTTCCGACCACCGACACGCCCCGATCGTCCGGGGGAGTACCGACCAACACCGTCGCGGGGGCCGTGGCGTCCCAGTTCAGCGTTGCGGCACGCGAGAGCATGTCCGAGCCGGTGTCCCCACGCACGACGGCATCGACGACGAGAGCTTCGAGGCGGGTGTCCCAGGCACCGCGAGATTCGGCCGCACTGGCGTAGACCGACGCGGCCGCGAAGCCGAGCTCGCGGCCGTACCGTAGGACGGCCTCGGTCAGGGCCACCAGCTGCTGATCGTTGCGAGCCAGCGCCGGAAGCCACTGCTCGAAGAACTCCATCGCCACCCGGACCATGTCGACGGTCTGGCGCAGAGTGAGGCGGCGGGCCAGGTCTTGGGGGATGACCTGGAATGCGTCGAGGCTGAAGCGGATATCGCTGTTGGGGTTCTTGAGCCATTCGAGAAAGTTGTCGACGGCTGTCTGAATCAACAACTGCACGCTTGCGCGTTGGGCCGCGTCGAGATCGCCGAAGAACGGCAACTGGCCCTGCATCGTGGTGACGGCTTCTGTCGAGAGTCGGCCGGAGAACTGTTTGACCCGCCGCAGCAGGGCATCGGGCAGGGGATCGCGCTTCTGGCGTGAGGGAGCCAGTGAGGCGACCGGAAGATGCACTTCGTTGTCCGAGGTCAACGACTCACGCAACGCCTCACGATAGGCGTCGCGTCGGGACACTTCGCGTGTGGACGCACTGTCCGGGGAACCGGGCTTCGCATCGGACATAAGGAGAACCTACGCCCGACCCCCGCCCACCTCGCGCTGGACGTGCCGCGCGAGGTGGAACGGGGGTCGGGCGATCAGGGGTCGAACCTACGCCGAACCGGTATCGGCGTACGA
The DNA here is from genome assembly GCF_002259365.1 of Rhodococcus sp. 14-2496-1d. Lineage (NCBI taxonomy): Bacteria > Bacillati > Actinomycetota > Actinomycetes > Mycobacteriales > Nocardiaceae > Rhodococcus > Rhodococcus sp. 14-2496-1d. The sequence continues at coordinate 25,310 of NZ_NPFV01000028.1, forward strand.
CGTGGGAGCGGCGGTGACGTCGTCGATCTTGTACTTCTCCGCGGCCTCGACGGCCTTGGAGCGGTCGACCTCACCGGATGCCGCCAGAGCCGACAACGTGGCGACGACGATCGACTCGGCGTCGACGTTGAACACCCGGCGCGCGGCCGGACGGGTATCCGAGAATCCGAATCCGTCGGTACCGAGAGTGACGTAATCGCCCGGAACCCACTGACGGATCTGGTCCGGAACCGCACGCATCCAATCCGAGGACGCGATGACCGGGCCGTTGGCGTCGGCCAGCGCCGAGGTGACGAACGGAACGCGCTTGTCGGCACCGGGATTGCGCAGGGACTCCTGCTCGGCCTCGACACCGTCGCGGCGCAGTTCGCCCCACGAGGTCACCGACCAGACGGCCGAACGAACGCCCCACTCCTCGAACAGCAATTCGCGGGCCTTACGGGCCGAGACGATGCCGACGCCGGACGCCAGCAGCTGCGCCTCGGGTCCGTCGCCCTCCTGCGGCTCGGCGAACCGGTAGATGCCCTTGAGCAGACCCTCGACGTCGAGGTTCTCCGGCTCGGCCGGCTGTACGTACGGCTCGTTGTAGAGGGTGATGTAGTAGAAGATGTTCTCGCCGCCGAAGCCCTCGACACCTTCGGTTCCGCCGTACATCCGTCGCAGACCGTCCTTGACGATGTGCGCGATCTCGTACGAGAACGCCGGGTCGTAGGCCACGGCCGCCGGGTTGGTCGAGGCCAACAGCAGCGAATGACCGTCGGCGTGCTGCAGACCCTCACCGGTGAGCGTGGTGCGACCTGCGGTGGCACCGAGCACGAATCCGCGAGCCATCTGGTCTGCTGCCGCCCAGAGACCGTCGCCGGTGCGCTGGAAGCCGAACATCGAGTAGAAGATGTACAGCGGGATCATGACCTCGCCGTGCGTGGCGTACGAGGTACCGACCGCGGTGAACGACGACGTCGAACCGGCCTCGTTGATGCCCTCGTGCAGGATCTGGCCGACCGAGCTCTCCTTGTAGGCGAGCATCAGCTCCGAGTCCACCGAGGTGTACAGCTGGCCGTTGCGGTTGTAGATCTTCAGCGACGGGAACCACGAGTCCATACCGAACGTGCGGGCCTCGTCGGGGATGATCGGCACGATTCGGTGGCCGATCTCCTTGTCTCGCAACAACTCCTTCATGACGCGCACGAGCGCCATGGTGGTGGCGACTTCCTGCTTGCCGGAGCCCTTGCGGAGCGTCTTGTACGTGTCGTCGCCGGGCTGCGGGAGCGGCTTGACGTCGACCCGCCGCTCGGGGACGAATCCGCCGAGCTTGTTGCGGCGATCGAGCATGTACTGGATCTCGGGAGCATCCGGGCCGGGGTGGTAGTACGGCGGCATGTACGGATCCTTCTCGAGCTCTTCGTCCGAGATCGGGATGTGCTGGAGATCGCGGAACGTCTTGAGATCGTCGAGCGTGAGCTTCTTCATCTGGTGCGTGGCATTGCGGCCCTCGAAGTGCTTGCCGAGGGTGTAGCCCTTGATGGTGTGCGCCAGGATGACCGTCGGCTGGCCCTTGTGCGACATCGCCGCCGCGTAGGCAGCGTGCACCTTGCGGTAGTCGTGGCCGCCGCGCTTGAGGTTCCAGATCTCGTCGTCGGACAGATCCTTGACCAGTTCCTTGGTGCGCGGATCGCGACCGAAGAAGTGATCGCGGACGTACCCGCCGTCGTTGGCCTTGTACGTCTGGAAGTCACCGTCGGGAGTGGTGTTCATCAGGTTCACGAGCGCGCCGTCGCGGTCTGCGTGCAGCAGTGAATCCCACTCGCGGCCCCAGACGACCTTGATGACGTTCCAGCCCGCGCCGCGGAAGAACGACTCCAGCTCCTGAATGATCTTGCCGTTGCCGCGGACCGGGCCGTCGAGGCGCTGCAGGTTGCAGTTGACGACGAACGTCAGGTTGTCCAGACCCTCGGTGGCGGCCACGTGCGCGAGTCCACGCGACTCCGGCTCGTCCATCTCGCCATCGCCCAGGAATGCCCAGACATGCTGATCGGAGGTGTCCTTGACGCCGCGGTCGTTGAGATAGTGGTTGAAGCGGGCCTGGTAGATGGCGTTCATCGGGCCGAGACCCATCGACACCGTCGGGAACTCCCAGAAGTCCTGCATCAGGCGGGGGTGCGGGTACGACGGCAGTCCGCCGCCCTCGTTCACGTGACTGGCCTCCTGACGGAAGCCGTCCATGCGCTCGGCCGGGATGCGGCCCTCGAGGAAGGCGCGGGCGTAGATGCCGGGGGAGGCGTGACCCTGGATGAAGATGTGGTCGCCGCCGCCCGGGTGGTCCTTGCCGCGGAAGAAGTGGTTGAAGCCGACCTCGTACAGCGCAGCCGACGAGGCGTACGTGGAGATGTGGCCACCGACGCCGACGCCGGGGCGCTGCGCGCGGTGCACCATGATGGCTGCGTTCCAGCGGATCCAGGCGCGGTAGCGACGTTCCATCGACTCGTCGCCGGGGAACCACGGCTCGTTTTCGGTGGGAATGGTGTTGACGTAATCCGTCGACGTCAGCGACGGCAGCGCGACGCGGCGCTCACCGGCGCGCTCGAGCAACCTGAGCATCAGGTAGCGAGCGCGGTTGGGGCCGGACCTCTCCAACAAGCCGTCGAACGACTCGATCCATTCGTTGGTCTCGTCGTTGTCGATATCGGGCAGGTACGACGCGACACCCTCGCGGATGACGCGGACCCGGCCGTCAGAGCCCTTCTTGCCTGCAGACGATGTGTTCTGCCGTTCGCCGCTGTTCACTTCGGACAACGTGTGCACTCCTCAATGTGGCGGACGCTCGGTGTGGCGTCCGGTCCGGTAGCGCGCCCCTGTGACGGCGCTCTACTTTCCTCGTTCTCGTGATTCCTCCCAATCCTGCTACATCTTCTCGGTTCTGGTAGTACAGAGGTCCGATACCCACCAGTAGAAATTTATGTACGCAATTTCGGCGCGGTCAGCTTGCGCGAACGGCTCCGACCCTGTTCGCTTTGTCTACTGCACCCACAATTCAAGGAGGTCACCACCGTGGTCGCCGCGGCGGACGCTCAGAACTACGCTCAGAAACTTGGCATCACTCGCGACATGGTCGTACAGGAGCTGGGCTGGGACGAGGACACCGACGATGATCTGCGCGCCGACGTAGAAGATGCGATCGGTGGCGAGACCCTCGACGAGGATTCCGACGAGGTGATCGATGTCGTACTGCTGTGGTGGCGCGACGGAGACGGTGACCTGGTCGACGCACTCATGGATGCCATCGGGCCACTCTCGGACGATGGAATCGTGTGGGTCCTCAGCCCCAAGACCGGCCTGTCCGGTCACGTCGAACCCAGCGAGATCGCCGAGTCCGCCCCGACCGCAGGATTGACGCAGACCTCTGCGGCAAACCTCGGTGACTGGATCGGAAGTCGTCTGGTTCAGCCCAAGACCCCTGCCACCAAGCGGTAGGTCGATGCTCGATACAGGAAGACGGTTCTAGATGCCGATCGAGGTTGGCGCGGTTGCGCCCGACTTCACTCTGAAGGATCAGAACAACCAACTGGTCACGTTGTCGTCGTACAGGAACGTGAAAAACGTTCTGCTCGTGTTCTATCCACTGGCCTTCACCGGCACGTGCCAGGGCGAGCTGTGCAAAGTGCGCGACGAGTTACCGACCTTCGAGAACGACGAGACTGCGATCTTGGCAATCTCGGTGGGTCCGCCTCCGACCCACAAGATCTGGGCTGCAGAGCAGGGTTACACCTTTCCGCTGCTGTCGGACTTCTGGCCGCACGGCGAGGTTGCTCAGGCGTACGGCGTGTTCAACGACAGCGCCGGCTTCGCCAATCGTGGAACGTTCGTGGTCGACAAATCCGGAATCATCCGGTTCGCCGAAATGAACGGACCCGGTGAGGCTCGCGACAGTTCATCGTGGGCCGAGGCTCTCGCACAAGTGAGCTGACCTGCGGAATTGTAGTTAGAGATCAGACACGATAAATTTCTCCAAGCGTTCCGGTGGCCCGGGGTTGTACCCAGGCCACCGGTACTGGGGCGTATAGCTCAGCGGTAGAGCTCTGGTTTTACACACCAGCGGTCGGGGGTTCGAACCCCTCTGCGCCCACCCTCGATTCAACTGCCACAGGTGTCTCGGTGCCCTGATTCGGCCGGCCGGTCGTCATCGGTAACGGTGAATTTCGTTCATGTTCGGCATGCGCTCTTCTGGCTTGCCCGTCCACTCTCGCTATGGTTCACAGCCCGTTCGTCATCGCCGTGAGGTGACGGTTACGCGTCGACGCATCACGTGCAACGGTCCGGAAACGACTGCGCAGCATCATCGGTGGGACCAGCGCGAACTTCGATACCGGCGGGGCTTGACCATGGAGCATTGGACGACCGAAGATCTGCCGGTGCCGGATCAATTCGGCTACTGGCGCGACGCGATCTGCGACGCGTTCACACCGTTGTTTCCCCGCCGCCCCGCCGCACACGCCACGGCGTCGTCACCGGGCGGGATGACCGGATGGGTTCGCGCTGCACCGGTGGGTTCCATCCGGCTCGCGGAAATCGCGTCGGAGCCCCAGCTCCATCTTCACGGCCGATCGGAGGTAGCAAGAACCACGGAGGACGTGACGTTCGTGAACTTGGTCCTCGAAGGCACCTGCGTCGGGCGGCAAGCAGGCCGGACGTGTGTCGTGAACGCGGGCGACTTCGCGTTGTTCGATGCGACTCGACCGTTCGGACTCGATTACCGGAGCACATGGCGAGTGCTGTCGATGAAGGTCCCCAACGGCATGTTGACGCCACTGATCACGGATTCGGACGGGAGAACCGCAGTATCGTTCTCGCCGACCAATGCGTCCGCGCATGTTGCCAGTGCCGCGATGAGTGCAGTGTGGCAACGGGCCGATCGAATGGAGCGCGCGGATGTCCTCGCCACCAATTCGGCCTTGCTCACACTGATCGCATCAGCGGCCGGATCGAGCGAGAACGAACGGACCTGCGACAGCCGAAGCCTTCGGGCCGAGATGAGAGCCGCGATCAACGCCTATGTGGCAGAACAGATTCGATGTGGGTCGGTGCCTGCCGAGCAAACTGCGCGGCGTTTTTCCATCTCGGTACGCAAGCTCCACCAGCTGTACGAGGAGACCGAACTCTCGTACGCCCGAACCGTCATGAAGTCGCGAGTCGAGGCGTGCGCAGCAGATCTCGACTCGGCGACCCGGCCGACGTCGATGTCCACCCTTGCAGCTCGGTGGGGCTTCGCAGACCTGTCGCATCTCAATCGCGTCTTCAGAACGCAGAAAGGTTGCCTGCCTTCGGAATACCTCAGTCGAAGGATCACGTCTGCGTCGTCCTGACGTCGGCGGACGTGCTCACCGCCCGGTACAGCATGCCCTGCAGGGCGGTGAGTGTCCGTCGGCTACATCCCGGTCATGCCGCCATCCGCAGTGAAGATGCTGCCGGTGACATACGACGCCTTGTACGAGGCCAGGAAGAGCACGACATGTGCGATCTCCTCGGGCTCGGCGTACCGCTTGATCGCGGTGCTGTCGGCGAACTGAGACTTCGCTGCCTCGGGGTTGCCGGCCGACATGCCGTTTTCGATTCCTCGCATCATCCGAGTGTTCACCGGACCGGGACACACTGCGTTCACTCGGACACCGCTGTCTGCAGCTTCCAACGCGGCCACGCGCGTCAGGCCGATGACAGCGTGCTTCGAGGCGGTGTAGACGCCGAGGGCGGGAAAGCCGATCAACCCTGCCATCGAGGACGTATTGACGATGGCACCCGACTTCTGTGTGATCATCGTCGACAGGACGTGTTTGATGCCGAAGAACGATCCCTTCACGTTCACGTCGAGGATCGTGTCCACGGTCTCGGCGTCGGTATCGACCAAGGCTCCGGTCTTACCTTCCACGCCCGCATTGTTGAAGAAGACGTCAATCCTGCCGAACCGCGTCATGGCACTGGCGACGTATCCTTCGACCTCTTTTTCGCTCCTGACATCGGCTGCCACGAGTAGCAATCGGTTCTCGGGGAGGCCCAGATCGGCGGCGATCTTCTCCAGCGCCGACAGGGACAGATCCACCAACACCAGCGTCGCGCCCTGTTCGGCGAACGCCTTTGTCGCAGCATGGCCGATGCCGCCGGCTGCACCGGTGATCAGAACGACCTTGTCTTCGAAATCCATGATTGTCCCTCTTCGTTTCGCGAGTGGTCAGACGTTTTCTGTGACGGCGGTGAAGTCAGCGATCTTGGTGTGCGCGGTGACGTCTCTGCGCGAGTACTTCCACCCGCTGTCCGTCTTTTCCAGTGCGTCGTTGTACTCGCAGATCGTCCCTTCGGTGCGTCCGTCTTTCGCCGAGAAGAAGAGGAGATAGCACTTCTGAGTGGCTTCGTTGCCGTTCACCGTGATGATCTCGTTGGTCGTGAGGTGGTGCATTCGTCCGAATGCCTCGGTGACGATCGGCATGAAACCGAGCAATTCCTCCGTGCCAGTGGGGGTCTGGCCCGGAAGGAGGGCGTTGAACACGCCCGTGGCGGTGAAACAGTCTGCCCAGGCAGGACCGTCGGTTTCGTCCACCGCAAAGTTGTACCGAGCGTTCAGTTCTTGGATGGCGTGCACGTCTTCTACCGATGAAACGGTCATGGCGCTCCTGTCGAAATGGCTGAGCCGCCGATGCGCGGCGGCACTGAGACTCGGAGGGCGACAGTGACCTCGCGAGGTACCCCCACGAGCGAGAGTCGTTCTCGTCCGAGTGGGGCGACAGAATTCATCCAAGCGCGAGATCGGCGAACAGCATCGAACGAGCGTGCAGATGTTCTGGTACGGATGCGCACACATCCCGACGCGTCCGGTCGTGGGTCACGCCTGCGCGCGACGACTCCTGACTCCCCGTACGATCTGCTGCGCCCGATGCTCCTCGGGCAGTCGATCACCGTTACCGAAGAGCTTGTGCCGCAACGTGCCCGGCGTGTATTCGGTGCGATAGACACCCCGCCGCTGCAATTCGGGGACGACGAATCGAACGACGTCCTCGAACGTTCCCGGGGTGATGGCGTACGCGAGATTGAAGCCGTCGACGTCGGTCTCGTCCGCCCACTCCTGCAGTTGATCCGCGACTTCGCCGGGGGAGCCGACGATGCGCGGACCGGCACCACCGATGCCGCCCCACTCGGCGATATCGCGCACCGTCCACTCCTTGCCATCGGCACCGATGGACTGGAACGACGAGACGAACGACTGAATCGCATTGCTCTCGACATTGCCGAGCGGCTCGTCGAGCGCGTACCGCGACAGGTCGACGCCCATCCAGCCCGACATGAACACCAACGCACCCTCGGCACTGGCATACGACCGATACTCGTCGTGCTTGGCATGGGCGAGTTCGGATGTCTCATCGGTGACGATGGTGAGCAACTGATAGATGCGCGCCGAGTACGGATCGCGGCCGGCATCTCGCAATGCTCGACGAATATTCGAAACCGTCTGCGCCAGAATCTCCTTGGTGGGTGCACCGACGAAGATCGCTTCGGCGTTCTGCGCCGCGAACCGTACGCCACGCGGCGACGCGCCGGCCTGGAAGATCACCGGCGTCCGCTGCGGCGACGGCTCGGCCAGATGAATGCCCGGCACCGTGAAGTGCTTGCCGCGGTGTTTGATTCGATGCACCTTGGTGGGATCGGTGAATACACCGGTCTCACGATCGCGGACCACCGCGTCGTCGTCCCACGACGCCTCCCACAGCTTGTAGAGCACCTCGAGATATTCGTCGGCGTGGTCGTAACGATCGTCGTGCTTCAGCTGATCGTCGTGTCCCATGTTCTGCGCCGCCGACGGTAGATAGCCGGTCACCACGTTCCATCCGATCCGGCCGTTGGTGAGGTGATCGAGCGTGGAGAGCCGTCGCGCGAACGGATACGGATGCTCGAATCCGGTACCCGCAGTGATCCCGAAGCCCAGATGCTCGGTGACCGCGGCCTGCGCACTGACGAGCAATAGTGGGTCCGACACCGGAATCTGCGCGCCGTGCCGAATGGCGGCGTCGTGATTACCGCCGTACACGTCGTACGTGCCGAGGACGTCGGCGACGAACAGACCGTCGAACAGGCCGCGCTCCAACAGCTTCGCCAGATCGGTCCAGTAGCCGAGTTCCTTGTATCGCCACGATTGATCCAGCGGATGACGCCAGAGACCGGGGGACTGATGCGCGACGCAGTTCATGTCGAAGGCATTGAAACGGATCTCGCGTGACACGGGGGAACTCCTTCGGCGGGACGATCTGTCTTCGATATCGACAGCGGTGCGACGCTACCGACGACCTAGGCCGGTGGGAACAGTTCGGATCGTGATGAGTCGATAGCTGGTCATCGAGTCGCCGGTAGCTCATCGTTGCGCCGTCACATCAGCGAAAAGAGCGTCGGAGCATGATCGAAATAGCGCAATTGACCAAGACGTACGGGACGGGGGAGAACACGACCGTCGTCCTCGACCGGCTGGATTTCACGGTGCAGTCCGGCGAGATCCTGGCCGTCGTCGGCCCCAGTGGTGCCGGCAAAAGCACGCTGGCCCAATGTATCAACCTCTTGACGCGGCCCACCTCGGGCTCGGTGATCGTCAACGGGGACGATCTCGCGCAGTTGAACGCCAAGCAGCTTCGGGTTGCGCGCCGGCGCATCGGCACCGTGTTTCAGTCGTCGAGTCTGCTCTCGCGCCGAACCGTGGCCGAGAACGTCGCATTGCCCCTCGACTTCCTGGGGGCGACTAAAGCCGAGACGGCCCGAAGGGTGGGTGAGCTTCTCGACCGAGTAGGGCTGTCCGACAAAGCCGCTCGCTATCCGTTTCAACTCTCGGGCGGGCAACGCCAAAGAGTGGGAATCGCGCGCGCACTGGCGCTCAGGCCGTCGGTGTTGCTGTCCGACGAGGCGACATCCGGCTTGGATCCGCAGACCACCGAATCGGTGGTCGAGTTGCTGCGTGAACTGCGTCGTGATCTCGACCTCGCCATCGTGTTCATCACCCACGAAATGGATACCGTTCTGCGAGCTGCGGATTCGGTGGCCAGGCTCGATCACGGTCGTATCGTCGAATCGGGGAAGCTGGTCGATCTGTTGACCGACCACCGCTCGCGGCTCGGCAACGAGCTGCGCCCTCGGCGTGACGACGCACAGGCTGCAGCCGGCGACGTGCACTGGAAGGTCACCTACGATTCGCCCGATGTTCCGCAGGACTGGATCGGGAGGCTGGGTCAGGATCTGGGCGTGCAGGTCGCGTTGTTGGGCGCGTCCGTGCAGGTTGTGGCCGGAGTGACGGTCGGCAGCGCGTCGATCGGCGTCGGTGGCCACCTGAGTGCACGCGTCCCTGATGCACTCACGGCGCTGGGGTTGTCCGGCTCCGTCGACGGGAATCATCCGGTATTGGAAGTCGCGTCGTGATCGCGGTACTCGCGGCAGGAAACAAGGTTCCGGTCGACGAACTGCCGGCTCTACTGTTGCCCGCGTTGGGCGACACCCTCACGATGGTCGGGATCGTGATGTCCATCGTGGTGATCGTCGGTGTTCCACTCGGAGCGGTGCTGTTCAACCTCGGTCCCGGCGGACTGTTCGAGAACCCGGTGCTGCACACGCCGGTCAGCTGGATCGTCAGCATCGGACGATCGTTGCCGTTCCTGATCCTGATGGCCGCGCTGGTTCCGGTGACCCGATGGATCACCGGAACCAACATCGGCATCGCAGCGGCAGTGGTACCGATGTCGTTGGCAGGCATCGCCTTCTTCACCCGCATCGTGGAGAACTCTCTGCGCTCGGTTCCGACGTCGGTGGTCGACGTCGCTCGGGCATCCGGTGGTTCCACACTGCAGGTCACCACCACGCAGCTGTCCGAGGCGGTTCCGTCGATCATCGGCGGGCTGACCATCAACGTCATTGCCATGATCGAATACTCGGCCATCGCCGGCACCATCGGCGCAGGCGGAATCGGTTATGTCGCAGTTACATACGGATACCAGCGATTCGATCACACCGTCATGATCGCCACGATCGTCATCCTGATTCTCACCGTCGCCGTCGTACAGCTCGTCGGCGATGCACTCGTTCGCTTCACCACACCTCATCAGCGCGCTGTGCGCACTGCCTGAACCACACCCGAAAGGTTCCATCCACCATGACAACGTCCACCGAAGCGCACGGCTTCGAGCTGAAGAACCGTCGGAAAGCGCCCTGGATCATCGCCGCAGTCGTCGTGCTGATCGCCCTCGCCGTGATCGTCCGCATCGCGTTCTTCGGCGACACCGCATCGGCCAACGACACCGAGGGAGCAACACTCGTCGTCGCCACGGCAGAGGGCAATGCGTCCGAACAGGCGCTCGTCGAATTCGTCGCAGACCAGGTTGCCCCCAAATACGGCATCACGGTCGCATTCCGCGGACTCGCAGACAGCAACACCATCAACCGCGCCGTCAGCGAAGGTGAGGTGGCCGCAACCGTCTACCAACACAAGCTGTGGCTCGGTCAGGTCCTCGAATCGAACCCCGACTTCCAGGAGGAGGCCGCAACGCCGGTGTTCCGGTGGGGATTCGGCCTGTGGTCCGACAAGTACTCGGACCCAGCTCAATTGCCGGACGGCGCAACGGTTTCGCTGTACTCCGACCCGGCCAACGAGGCCCAAGGCCTGTGGGTACTCGAGCGAGCCGGCCTGATCACGCTCGATCCCGCTGTCGACAAGTCGACGGCCACGCAGAAGGACATCGTCGGAAACCCGAAGAATCTGAAGTTCACGCTGCTGGACTTCGCTGCGCAATCGAGGGCACTGCCGGATCTCGATGCGGCGGTGGGCTACACCGAGTACTACCTCGCCGCAGGCATTCCCGTCGAAAAGCAGATCTTCGCCCCGCCGGCACCGGACGAGTTCGCAGGCCAGCTGACCATCGGTAGCCGGTGGGCAGATACGGACAACATCAAGAATCTCGTCGCCGCATTCAAGGACCCGGCGGTGCAGGAATTCCTGGCGACCGACCCGCGTGTGAAGGACATCCTGCTTCCTCTCCAGTAGACCGGGCTGCGCCCGACGGTCCAGCACATGACCGTCGGGCGCAGCCGTGGTGTTACCTTCGACCCGCACCCGACAGCACTGACACGAGGCGGACGACGTGACCCGGTACGACGCGCTGACAGAACTACTCGACGAGCGGTACTCGTGCCGGCAGTTCCTGCCGAAGCCGGTCCCTCACGAGGTCCTCGAGCAGCTACTCACGGCCGCCCAGCGAACTCCCTCCTGGTCCAACACCCAGTCGTGGCAGATCATCGTCACCGAGGGCGATGCCACCCGAAAGTTCTCCGAGGCCTTGGTCGAGCACGTGGCGTCCGGGGCACCGCAACCGGACTTCTCGTTCCCGGCGAACTACAACGCTCTGCACCGAGCCAGACGACGCGAATGCGGTGGCGCACTCTACGAGAGCATCGGGGTGGTCAAATCCGACACCGAGGCAACGACGCGTCAGTTCATCCGCAACTACGAGCTGTTCGACGCACCGCACGCGGCCATCATCACCACCGACGCCGATCTGGGCACGTACGGGGCCGTCGACTGCGGGTTGTACCTCCAAACCTTTCTGCTTGCCGCGCAGAGTCTCGGTCTCGGCGCCATCGCGCAGGCAGCACTGGCCGCGTACTCACCGTTTCTGCACGAATGGTTCGACATCCCGGACACCCGAAAAGTGGTGGCCGGCATCTCCTTCGGTTACCCCGACGAGACACATCCGATCAACGGATTCCGTACCAGCCGAGCGCCTCTGGACGAGACGGTGACATTCGTCAGCAGCTAGGGAGCGAGTTGCGGGCCGAACTTCGTCTCGATCTCGGCGAAGAACGCATCGGCCAATGCGACGAACTGCTTCTCGTCGAGCGCGATTCGATCGCCGACGGCGTATCCGAGAATGCTTTTCGCAGGATCGAGATTTATGGTCGGATCGCTGGTCATGATGTCGTCGGCAGTCGTCATCGACGCCGCCAGGACTCGGACCTCGTTGAGTGGATTGCCGTTCTTCTTCTCCTGGCCGCGCATGCGGTGCAAAAAATAGACCTCGAGCGTCAGGACGAGATTGTTGAAGAAGGCGACGTCGAATGCCTCGTCCACGGCAGTCGTCGTCGTTCGATTCGACGCGACCGCACGGTATGCGGCGAGCTGAGAATCGAGGCGCGCACGGCAGGCGTCGATGTATTCGCGGGAGTACGACTTCACGGACAGCACGCGGGCGATCCTAATCCGGCTCGTGGTTCGACGCCGGGCAAACGTCAGTGCGAATGGCGTCGCACGAGTTCTCTGCCCACGTCCGTTCCCGAACGCCAGGCGCTCTCGACCCGGGGCACTCCGGATTCGCACCACTGATCGCCGGCCAGTCCGACGAGTCGTCCATCCTGGTGCTGGAGCTGGAAGTTGGAATCGTGTTGCGCCGCAGGCTTGGCGAATGTCCACCTGTGGGCGTGGGTCCACGCGGGGTCCGCCGAGACGACGGACAATTCGCGTAGCGCGTCGAGAACCGGGGCGATCGCCCCGTCGGGGTTGTCCAGATGCTGCTGCGCGCGCCGCGACGTCGTGTGCACCACGAGAACCGGAGCGCCGTCGCCGCGCCGGGCACCGTCGTCGACGACGAAGTCGATATCGGGATGATCGTTGACGAACGCTGCGTCTCGAAAGGGAATGTCGAGTCCGTCGAATCCACACGCCACCGCGATGACCGGGTCGTAGTCGACGGCATCGGGAACGGCGGTCAGTCGCGTCGCCTGCGGATCCGGCATCGCCACCACGACGTGGCCGTCGGGAAGGTCGGTCAGCTCCATGGAATGTTCGATGTCGAAGCCGTCGAGCATGTTTCGCACCAAGGATCGAAGCCCGTTCGGGGTCGCCCAGCGAACCGGGCCGGTCGTCGTGCACGGAACCGTTTCGGGTTTGAGAATGCCGAACGTGTTGGCCCACTGACGCGCCAATCCACCCGACTCCCAGTCGGCCACGACCGTCGCAAATTCTTGATCTCGGACGGTGAAGTAGCCCGCCCCCAGATCGACGCGACGGCCGTGCAACTCGGGCGAGGACATCCGCCCACCCGGAGCGCGGCCTCGGTCGACGATGCGAAACGGTACGTCTGCGTCGCGGAGAACCCGCGCGCAGGCCGCGCCTGCTATGCCGGCACCGATGATGGTGACCGGATCGGAGATGATGCCCGCTTCGGAGTTCATCCGTCCAGTATGCCGGGATTCGTCCGAATATCTCTGTACCACCGGCTGTCTGGACATATCGGTCACCCGCTGCGTCTGCGTTCACTTTGTGTTCGACTACAGGGATGGCCATTACGGAGAAGCCGGATACCGGCGAGAACGGACTCGGCACCAGCCTCAAGCCACGGCACGTGACGATGATCTCGATAGCCGGAGTCATCGGCGCAGGTCTGTTCGTGGGTTCGGCCAACGCCATCGCGACGGCAGGCCCAGCGGTGCTGCTGGCGTACCTGTTCGCGGGAACACTCGTGATCCTGGTGATGCGCATGCTGGGGGAGATGGCGACGGCCAATCCCGACACCGGCTCGTTCTCCACCTATGCCACTCGCGCCCTGGGGCATTGGGCCGGATTCTCGGTCGGATGGCTGTACTGGTGGTTCTGGGTGTTGGTGATCCCGGTCGAAGCCACCGCGGCTGCATCCATTCTCACGAACTGGCTCGGCGGCGCGCAATGGATGTGGGCACTGCTCATCGTCGTTGCCCTCACCGCGACCAACCTGATCAGCGTCGGCAACTACGGCGAGTTCGAGTTCTGGTTCGCCCTGGTGAAGGTCGTGGCCATCATCGCGTTCATCGGCCTCGGGATCGCGGCGATCTTCGGGTTGCTACCCGACTCGGAAGTCAGTGGTGTCGACCAACTCTGGGCCTCGGGTGGTTTCATGCCGCTGGGCTTCGGCGCGGTGATCGCGGCCATGCTGACGACGATGTTCTCGTTCATGGGCTCGGAGATCGTCACCATCGCCGCTGCCGAATCCAAGGATCCGGCCAAGGGAATCACCCGCGCCACCAACTCGGTGATCTGGCGAATCTCGATCTTCTACTTCGGTTCCATCTTCGTCATCGTCGCATTGGTGCCCTGGAACGAACTGGATCCCAACACGGGCTCGTACCAATTCGTCCTGTCCAAGATGGGGATCCCGCACGCCGAGACCATCATGGACATCGTCATTCTGACCGCGGTCGCGTCGTGCCTGAATTCGGCGCTCTACACCGCGTCGCGCATGCTGTATTCGCTCGGCGATCGAGGTGACGCACCGAGGGCGGTCAAGAAGATCACGACGAACGGGGTGCCGTGGGTTGCGGTGATCGCCTCGATGGTGCTCGGGTTCCTCGCGGTGGTCGGAAACTACATCCTGCCCGAGAAGCTCTTCACCTACCTGCTGGCGACCACCGGCGCCGTCGCGCTGTTCGTCTACCTGGCCATCGCCAGTAGCCAGCTGGTGCTGCGGCGTCACCTCGACCGCGACGGCGAACGCCCCGCCGTTCGGATGTGGCTCTACCCGTGGCTGACGTACCTTGCCATCGGGTTCATCGTCTTCGTGCTGGTGATGATGGTGGTGCGGCCGGAGCAGCGGTCGTCCATTCTGCTGTCGGCAGTGCTGGCGGCCGTGACCGTGATCGGTGGAATTGCGGTGCAACGCCGAAATACGCGGCGCGACACCGTGGCCGCCCGCGCATCCGGTTCTCCCGACTAGATTCCCGCGTACACCTGCCGGTACAGGTCGACGATCTGCTCGGCTGTCGGCACCACCGGATTGTTGCCGGGGCTACCCGAGGCGAGCGCCTGCTCGGCCATCAGCGGCAACAGCTGGTCCCACTTCGCCTTCTCGATCCCGAAGGTCTCCGGCGTCGGAACCTCCACCTCACGGCACAGCGTGACGATCGCATCCTGCAACTTGCCACCGGCAAGCTGATCCGAATCGCTTTCCGACGCCGCGCCCAGTGCGCGGGCGCAATCGGCGTAACGCGCCTGGGCCCCGTCGATCGAGAATGCCGTGACGGCAGGCAACAGCATCGCGTTGGAAAGCCCGTGTGCCACATGGAAATGCGCGCCGATGGGTCGACTCATACCGTGCACCAGGCAGACGCTCGCATTGGAGAAAGCCATTCCCGCCTGCGTCGAGGCATGCATCATCGCCTCGCGCGCCTGCCG
The DNA here is from genome assembly GCF_002259365.1 of Rhodococcus sp. 14-2496-1d. Lineage (NCBI taxonomy): Bacteria > Bacillati > Actinomycetota > Actinomycetes > Mycobacteriales > Nocardiaceae > Rhodococcus > Rhodococcus sp. 14-2496-1d. Next base: position 40,518 of record NZ_NPFV01000028.1, read on the forward strand.
GTCGTCGCCGTCCCGATAGGCCCGCAGCAACGACGTCCCGATCGTGCGAATCGCACTGAGGGCCAAACCGTCGGAAATGGGGTTGGCCTTCTTGCTCACGTACGCCTCGATGGCATGAGTGAGCGCATCGACGCCGGTATCGGCCGTCAAGCGCGCCGGCATCGACATCGTCAACTCGAAGTCGATGATCGAAGCAATCGGCAGGAACGACAGCCCGGGGCACAACATCTTCTCGTCCGATGCCACGTCGGTGATGATGGTGAACTGAGTTGCCTCCGAACCACTTCCGGCCGTGGTAGGGACAGCGATGATCGGTAGCGCGGGGCCGGTCGACAGCACCGGAGCCTTGAAGTCCCGCATCGTGCCGCCCTGCACCGCGAGAATGGCCAGCGCCTTGGCCGTGTCCATCGGACTGCCGCCGCCGAACCCGATGATCGAATCGGCCGAATGCTGCTGCACCGCGTCGAGGCCCGCAACCAACGAATCGGTCGTCGGATCCGGAACGGTGCCCGAGAACAGAGCCGGCGTCTTCCCGGCCTCGGTCATGATCTTCATCAAACGATCCGCCGAGCCGTTACCGGCCATGAACGCATCGGTGACGAGCAACGGCCGTGACACGTCGAGATCGGTCAGCACCGTCCCCAGCTCTTCGACGGCACCGCCGCCCAGCTTGAGGAACCGAGGAAACGAGATGTTGGAAACCATGGTGTTCTCCTTCGCGAGGTGACCATGTGCGCGGAACTTCGTAACCTGCTACGAAGTTCCGCGCACATGGGCTGGCTGTTTTCGGAACTCAGCTGTTCTCAGGGAAGCCGAGGTTGATGCCGCCGTGGCTCGGGTCGAGCCAGCGGCTGGTGACGGCCTTTCCTCGGGTGAAGAAGTGCACTCCCTCGGTGCCGTGGGCGTGGCTGTCGCCGAAGAGCGAGTTCTTCCAACCGCCGAAGCTGTAGTAGGACATCGGAACCGGGATGGGGACGTTGATGCCGATCATGCCGACCTCGACCTCGTTCTGGAAGCGTCGGGCCGCGCCGCCGTCGTTGGTGAAGATGGCGGTGCCGTTGCCGTAGGGATTGTCGTTGATCAGCTGCAGTGCGTCGTCGTAGGTGTCGACGCGAACGACCGACAGGACGGGTCCGAAGATCTCGTCGGTGTAGATGCTCATGTCGGGAGTCACGTGGTCGATCAGGGTGGGGCCGAGCCAGAATCCGTCGGTGCCACCGTCGGGCTGGACGGTGCGGCCGTCGACGACGAGGGTGGCACCTGCCGCTTCGCCTGCATCGACGTACGAGGCGACCTTGTCACGGTGTGCCTTGGTGACGAGCGGACCCATGTCCGCCCCTCGGGTGCCGTCGCCGGTGACCAACGGTGTTGTCCGCTCGGCGATCTTGGCGACGAGTTCGTCGGCGATGCTGCCGACGGCGACGAGGGCGGAGATGGCCATGCAGCGTTCGCCTGCGGAGCCGAAGCCCGCGTTGACCATGGCGTCGGCGGCGAGATCGAGATCTGCATCGGGGAGGACGACGGCGTGATTCTTGGCTCCGCCCAGGGCCTGGACGCGTTTTCCGTGGGCGGTGCCGGTGGCGTAGACGTACTGGGCGATGGGGGTGGAGCCGACGAAGGAGATCGACTTGATCTTCTTGTTCTCGAGGAGCTCGTCGACGGCAACCTTGTCGCCCTGCAGGACGTTGAAGACGCCATCGGGTAGGCCTGCCTCGGCCCAGAGCTCGGCGAGCCAGATACTGGCGCTCGGGTCCTTTTCGGACGGTTTGAGGACGACGGTGTTGCCTGCCGCGATGGCGATGGGGAAGAACCACATCGGGACCATGGCGGGGAAGTTGAAGGGCGAGATGATGCCGACCGGTCCGAGCGGTTGACGGATGGAGTAGACGTCGACGCCGGTCGACGCGTTCTCGGTGTATCCGCCCTTGAGCAGATGTGCCATGCCGCAGGCGAATTCGACGACCTCCTGGCCGCGGCCGATCTCACCCAGGGCGTCGGAGAGAACCTTGCCGTGTTCGGCGGTGATGATGGCGGCGAGCTCGTTCTTCTTGGCGTTCAACAGCTCTCGGAAGGAGAACAGGATGGAGGTGCGCTTGGCCAGTGAGGTGTCGCGCCACGCCGGGAATGCGGCTGCGGCGGCGTCGATGACCGCACGGGCATCGTCTGTGTCGGCCAGGGTGAGCGTTCCGGTGACCTCGCCGGTGGCGGGGTTGGTGACGGGGGCGGTCCGGTCGGAGACGCCGGAATAGGTCTTTCCATCGAGCCAGTGCGTGATGACGTCGGTCAACGTTCGATCCTTCCATCGGTGTGTCTCGAGTCTCACTTGTACGGATGCACATGTCAAAGGCCAAAACCGCAGATCGCTGTGCAGAAATGCACACCGGCGATAGTCTCGGTAGGTGTTCAACGCAGACCATCTCCGCTACTTCCTCGAAGTGTCGAGGACCGGGCGTTTGACCGACGCCTCGCACACTCTCGGTGTCGACCACACCACCGTCGGTCGGCGCATCACGGCTCTCGAGAAGTCGGCCGGGCAGCGCCTGTTCGACAGAACGCCGTCGGGTTGGCGACTGACCGAGGCGGGTCGACGCCTCGTCGCATACGCAGAGACCGTCGAGTCGACACTCATCGCGGCGTTCGAGGATCAGACCTCGGACACCGGCTCCCTGCGAGGAACCGTGCGGATCGCGGCCCCGGACGGTTTCGGAGCGTTCGTGCTGACACCGAAACTGGGAGTACTCCGAGACAAGCACCCCGATCTCGACATCGAACTGGTCACCGCCACCGAGCACAACTCGCTGGCCACCAGGGAGTTCGACATCGCAATCACGTTGGAGCGGCCGTCACCGAGGTTCGTCGTGACCCGCAGGTTGGCGACGTACTCCCTCGAGCTCTATGCGTCCGCCGAGTACCTCGCCGCGATGGCACCGATCAGGACCGTCGACGAGCTGCGTGAACACACACTGATCTCGTACGTGGACGCGCTGCTCGATGTGGCACCGCTGCGCATCCTGGATGCGATCCTGCCGGAGGGCCACGCTCAGATTCAGACCAACAACATCACCGGGCAGTGGATCGCGGCGAGATCCGGTGTGGGGATTGCGCCCCTGCCCAGCTATATCGGTGAGCCGGACGGGGCCCTCGTGTCGGTGCTGCCCGGTGTCGTCTCGGTCGAGCGCACGTATTGGACGGTGGTACCGCGAGAGCTGACCGGACTCGCGCGGGTGAAAGCCGTCGACGAATTTCTCCGGTCGGTCGTGACCGACGAACAGCATCTGTTTCCTGTGCCGCAGTAACGACGGGACAAACGCACATCCCGAGAGTGTCGGTGGCCGTTGATATTTGGACGATCCGATGAGACCGACGTCTCGTGACCACGGACACACGTGACGCCGACCTCAAAGGCGTGGGAATCGCCTTACTCGCGGGTAACAATCTGTTACGCCCACATCCGCTCGGCGGATCCACACGAGATTCTGGGGGAATCATGACGATGTTCGTAATGGCAGCAGTCGGCTTCGTAGGAATGGCAATCGCCTTGCTCAACGACGGAAGCGACATCGACTTCCGCAACCGTCAACTGGCAGGTGCGTACCGTCACCGCTGGGCCTGACAGTCCGGTGTCCTGAGCCCGGTGTGCAGTTGGCAAGATTCGTGGGATGTGGACACACCCCCGAGCGATCGGCTTACTGGTCGGCTACGGCCTCGATCGAGTGTTCGCAGACCCGAGACGCTGGCACCCGGTCGCAGGATTCGGGACCACGGCACTGCGCGTCGAACGCGCCCTCTACCGCGACAGTCGAGCCTCGGGCGTCGTCCATGCGGCCGCGCTGATCGGCTCGATGACCGCACTCGGCGTCGCGTCGAGTCGCGTGGCCGCCCGTGTGGGTGCACCTGCTGAAGTCGCTCTGGTGGCGGCGGCTACCTGGGCCGCGCTCGGAGGCACGTCACTGTCGAAGGTGGGCCGGCAGATGGCCGACCATCTCGACAACGACGACCTCGAGAGTGCACGCGCACTGCTGCCGTCACTGTGCGGTCGAGATCCGGAACCACTCGACTCCGACGGCCTCGCACGCGCCGCCCTCGAGTCCATCGCGGAGAACACCTCCGATGCGACGGTCGGCGTGTTGGTGTGGGGAGCGCTGGCCGGGGTGCCGGGAATTCTGGCCTACCGAGCGAGCAACACGCTCGACGCGATGGTCGGCTACCGCTCGCCGAAGTATCTGCGCTTCGGTTGGGCCGCAGCGCGAATCGACGACGTTCTTAACCTGCTGCCGGCCCGCGTCACCGGCCTGGCGACGGTCGTCGCAGCTCCGTCGGTGCAGGGTTCGCCCACCCGAGCCCTGAAGATGTGGCGACGCGACGCCGCGCAGCACCCCAGCCCCAACGCAGGTGTCGCGGAGGCGTCGGCTGCCGGGGCACTGGGGCTGCAGCTCGGCGGTAGAACGCAGTACCGACACGGCGTCGAGATCAGGCCGACACTCGGTGACGGACACGCGCCGACCGCACGTGATCTTCGCCGATCGGTCGCACTGTCGAGCCGAGTGCAAGAACTGTCTGCGGTCGCGTCAGCGATTCTTTCCGTAGCGATCGGCCAGGCGAGGATTCGACGGCGTCGTCGGGCGTGACGCCGCGCGTGCCCTCGCTCGCTTCTCGCGACGCGTGGGCAGCGTGAACTCTTCTTCCTCGTCCGGACCGGCCTGATCCGGACCGGCCTCGCCCTCGGTATCCGGCTCGCCGGACATCGCGTCCGCGAGTTGTGCACGTGCATTGCGGCGTTCCCGTATCTCCGCGCGAGCGAAATACGCCAGACCCAACGGTGCCATGATGCCGAACGCCAGCCACTGCAGACCGTAGGACAGATAGGGGCCTGCGTCGGTCTGCGGCAGTTCGATCAAGCCGAGACCGCCCGGCTGACCGTCGTCGAGCTGGAGGTATCCGTCGATGGCGTCGACTCCTACCGCCGCGCCGATCTGTTCCGGGTTGATGTTGTAGACCTGCAGTCGACCGTCGTCCTCGACGGGCTCGCGCGAGGTGCCCTCGGCTTGTCGTACCCGCGCGTTCAGTGTCACGTCACCGGTGGGGGCCGCCTCGAACTCGGGCGCTCTGGTTCCTTCCACCGGCAGTACGTATCCGCGGTTGACGAGCACGGTGGGCCCGCCGTCGATCACGAACGGGGTGATGACCTCGTATGCGGGCTGATCACGGATGCTGCGCAGCCGCACCAGCACGTCGGAATCTGCGACGTAGGACCCGGGGGCGATGACCCGACGCCACTCGTCCTCGGCCGGAAACCCGTCAGCGGTGAGAACGTCCGAGATCGGTACCGGATCCGCGTCGACGGATCGGGTGATCAGATCGTTGCGCTCGGACGTCGAGGTGTTCTTTCCCAACTGCCACGGAGCGAGCACGCTGAAGCACAGGAACGCGAAGGCCAGCACCACCGCAGCCAGCACCAACCACTTGGGTCGCAGCAAGAACGCTAACTTGTCCACGCCACCACGGTAGCCGGGTCAGCGAGGGAGCCGAGACCGTGCCCAGTCCAGCAAGCCGGGCACGGCACCTTCGATCTGCTCGCGCACCTCGGTGAATGCCGAATCGGATGAGTAGTACGGATCGGCCACCGACGAGTCGTCGGCATCGGGGTCGAACGACCGCAGCAAGGCGACACGATCGGCCGGAGCACCGAGCTGCAGCAGGGCGCGAGCATGGCCGGTATCGAGTGCGACGATCAGATCCGCTGCCAGATGATCCGGCCCGACCTGCGCCGCCGCGTGCTCGCTGTCGTATCCGTGGGCATCGAGCTCGGCGACGGTTCGAGGATCCGCGCCGTCGCCCACATGCCAACCGCCGGTCCCGGCGCTCGAGACGCGCACCGCCTCGCTCAGGCCGGCGTCGCGCAAATGACCAGCGAAGACCTTCTCGGCCATGGGCGATCGGCAGATGTTGCCGGTGCACACGAACGTCACGTGCAGTGGCTCGGTCATCGCACGGCCGCCGTGTTCTGCTCGAGCACGGCGGCCAGCTCGTCCATGCTCGACGCGGTGAACGCGGCGTCGTCGCTCTCGCCGTCGACGCCGTAGCCCCACTCGACGTACACCGTGGGAATGCCGAATCGGGCGGCGCCGTGCACGTCGTGATCACGATCACCGATCATGATCACCCCGGCGGTGCCGCCGTCCGCGGACTCCACCGGGTCGATGCCGAGGTTGGTCAGCGAATGCGCGATCACGTCGGACTTCGCCCGTCGGGTGCCGTCGTTGCTGGCACCGCCGATGAACTCGAAGTACCGCGACAGACCGAAGTGGTCCAGAATCCGGACCGCGAATCGCTCCGACTTCGACGTCGCCACACCGAGTCGGACGCCGCGATCCTGCAATCGCGTCAACACCGACTCGATGCCGTCGAACGCGGTGTTCTCGGCCCAGCCCCGCTCGTCGTAACGCTGGAAGTACGCCGCCAGGGCACGCTGCGCCGCATCCTCGTCCAGGCCGAGGCCGCGCAACGTGTCGATCAGGGGTGGTCCGACGACCATCGACAGCTGTTCCTCGGTCGGTTCGGGTGCATCCACCGACGCCAGTGCGTGGCGAAAACCGGCGTGAATTCCCGGTGCGGAATCGGTCAACGTCCCATCGAGATCGAACAGGACAACGGACGCGGGAGCATCGACAGACATGGTCGGAGCCTATCGGTGCGGGCTGTTCGGTGACGGCGCGGCTACGCTCGTCGCGATGTCCGACACAGCTGCCGATCCCGATGCGCTCCTCCGTCACCACGGAGACGTCGAGGTCGATTCCGGATTCGTCGACTTCGCCGTCAACGTACGCGGCGACGGACCGCCGGCATGGCTTCGCGATCGGCTCGGCGCGGCACTGAGTTCGTTGGGTTCGTACCCGAGCACGGCCGCCGAGACGGCCGCGCGAGAACAGGTGGCCGAACACCACGGCCGCTCACCGGACGAGGTACTGCTGCTCAGCGGCGGGGCCGAGGGTTTCTCGATGCTGCCGCGGCTTCGGCCCCAGCTCGTGGCGACGATCCACCCGTCGTTCACCGAGCCCGACTGGGTGCTGGAGCAGGCAGGCATTGCGGTGCACCGAGTGATCCTGCCGCCATCCTTCGAGCTCGACCCGACGCTCGTACCCGACACCGCCGACATGGTGATCCTCGGCAACCCGACCAACCCCACATCGGTTCTGCACCCCCGTGAGGCGGTCCTGAGTCTGCGTGGATCCGGACGCATGCTGGTGATCGACGAGGCCTTCGCCGACGCAGTGCTCGGGGAGGGGGAATCGGTGGCGTCGCAGAGCCTGGACGATGTGCTGGTTCTGCGCAGTCTGACCAAGACGTGGGCGTTGGCGGGATTGCGGTGTGGATACGCGCTGGGGCACCCCGACGTCCTCGCGCGACTGCAGTACGGCCGTGCGCACTGGCCCCTGGGGAGCCTGCAGATCGAAGCGATCCGCGCCTGCACCGAACCGTTCGCCGTCGATCGGGCACGCGTCGAATCGGAGCGCATCCACCGCGAACGCACCACGATGACCCAGCGCCTCGAGGCGCTGGGCCTGGACATCACCGGCCCGGCCCGTGCGCCGTTTCTGCTGCTGCGCGTCGACGGAGCCGACGTCGTTCGAGAACGCCTGCGCACGATGGGTATCGCGGTGCGGCGCGCGGACACGTTCCCGGGGCTCGACCGGCACTACCTGCGCGTCGCGGTACGGGACTCGCAGCGGGTCGACATACTGGTGGACGCGTTGAAGACCGTTCTGTGAGGAGAGCAGCGAACATGGCAGTGACACTGGCCGACGTCATCGAGGTGCTCGACGACGCGTACCCACCCCGTCTTGCGGAGAGCTGGGACTCGGCGGGCCTGGTGTGCGGAGATCCGAAAGCTGTTGTGCAGCAAGTCGTGTACACCGTCGACGTCACCGACGCCGTGGTCGACGACGCCATCGCCCGCGGTGCCGATCTCATCGTCGCCCACCATCCCTTGCTGCTCAAAGGCGTCGACACCGTCGCGGCCGACACCGCGAAAGGATCGGTGATCCACCGCCTGATCAAGGCCGACTGCGCGCTGTTCACCGCCCACACCAACGCCGACTCCGCAGATCCCGGAGTCTCCGACGCACTCGCATCCGCGCTCGGGGTGATCGACACCCGGCCACTCGATCCCATTCCGTCTCCCGCACACGACAAGTGGGTGGTCTTCGTGCCCACCGCCGACTCGGCGGCGGTGCGACAGGCCCTGTTCGACGCCGGAGCCGGGCAGATCGGCGAGTACAGCGAAGCGAGCTGGCAGAGTGCGGGTCTCGGCCGATTCCGTCCGGGCCCGAACGCACACCCGACACTCGGCGTTCTCGGCGAGGTGCACACCGAGGCGGAGGATCGCATCGAGGTCGTGGCCCCCAAAGGGCTACGTGCTCAGGTACTTTCGGCGATGCGTCGGGCGCACCCGTACGAGGAGCCCGCGTTCGACGTATTCGAATCCGCGGCTCTACCGTCGTGCACCGGCCTGGGCCGCATCGGAAAACTACCGAATCCGATGACATTGGCCGAGTTCACCGAGGTCGTCCGCGAGGCGTTGCCCGCCACGACGTGGGGAGTACGCGCAGCGGGAAACCCCGCCGCCATGGTTTCGGTGGTTGCGATGTGCGGGGGAGCGGGTGACTCGTTCCTCTCCGCGGTGGCGCGCACCGACGCCGATGTGTACGTCACCTCCGATCTGCGGCACCACCCGGTCGACGAGCACCTGCGCGCCGGCGGCCCCGCGGTGATCGACACCGCACACTGGGCCTCGGAGTTCCCGTGGTGCGCACAGGCGCGAGGCATCGTCGACGCCGCGTTCGGTGACACCGAGGGATGGAACAGCTGGGTCACCGAGGTGCGTACCGACCCGTGGACACTGTGATCATCGAACCCGCGACCTGCCATCGAGTGGATCCGGCTCACTCATTTTCCTGCAGCCGGTAGGGTAATCCGAATCAACTTCCATAGTCGCAGGAGTCATCAAGCGTGAACGTCGATCCCAAAGTCCAGGCCTCGCTGCTCGAATTGGCCGGTGTGGATACCGAACTCTCGCAGATCGCCCACCGCCGCAAGAGCCTCCCCGAACAGCAGGAGGTGGACAAGCTCGAGACCGAGCGCACCACGCGCAAGGATGCCGCGGTGACGGTGCAGATCTCGATGGACGACCTCGACCGGGACATTCGCAAACTCGAAGGCGAGGTCGACGCGGTTCGGCAACGCGAAGCCCGCGACAAGAAGATGCTCGAGAGCGGCACCATCGCACCGAAGCAGATGACCGAACTGCAGCACGAGCTCGGCAGCCTCGAACGTCGTCAGGGCATCCTCGAAGAGGAACTGCTCGAGGTCATGGAGCAGCGTGAGGCCAGCGAGCGCGACTACGAGCACGCCGGTGCGCAACTGACGCAGATCGAGGACGAGTTGGTCGACGCCGGCCGCCGCCGTGACGACGCCGTCGCAGACCTCGATGTCGCCGAGAAGCGCAGCGCCGAGCGCCGCGAATCGTTGGCCGCGGGATTGCCCGCGGATCTGCTTGCGCTCTACGAGAAGCAGCGAGCGCTCACCGGCCGCGGTGCGGCACTGCTGCAGGCTCGTCGATGTGGAGCGTGCCGGATCGAACTCGATCGCAACGAGATCGCGAGCATTGCCAACAAGCCCGCGGATGCTCTGATTCGTTGCTCCGAGTGCAACGCAATCCTGGTGCGCACCAAGGAATCCGGAATTTGAGTCAGGTGTCGAGAGTCGTTGCCGAGGCCGACGGTGGATCGCGTGGAAATCCTGGGCCCGCCGGCTACGGCGCGGTGGTGCTCAGTGCAGATCGCTCGCAGGTGCTCGCCGAGCGTCGGGCGTCGCTGGGCGTGGCGACCAACAACGTGGCCGAGTACAACGGACTGATCGCCGCACTGACCGCGGCCCGCGATGTCGGGGCCCGTGAGGTTGCCGTCCGCATGGACTCCAAACTCGTCGTCGAACAGATGTCCGGACGCTGGAAAGTGAAGCACCCGGACATGATTCCGCTTCAGCGACAAGCGGCCGAACTCGCCCGCGGCTTCGATTCCGTCACCTACGAGTGGATTCCGCGTGCACAGAACTCGCACGCGGATGCGCTGGCCAACGAGGCGATGGACGCGGCGGCCGAGGGCGTGGACCTGTCGGATCGGCCCGACGCCGAGCCGGTAGCAGCGAAGCCCGCGTCGCCTGGATGGACCGGTGCGATGGGGGAGCCGACCCGCCTGCTGCTGTTGCGACACGGCCAGACCCCCATGTCGGTCGACCGTCGATACTCCGGCCGGGGCAATCCCGACCTGACCGAACTGGGTCGACGCCAAGCAGATTCTGCCGCAACGGTTCTCGGTGCACGGACGGATATCGACGCCATCGTTGCCTCGCCGCTCGCGCGCGCCCAACAGACTGCTGCGGCGACAGCCGACCGTCTCGGTTTGCCTGTCACCACGGTCGACGGTCTCATCGAAACCGACTTCGGCGACTGGGAAGGGCTCACCTTCACCGAGGCCATGGAACGTCACCCCGAGGTCCACAAGGCGTGGCGCGGCGACACCTCCGTCGCACCGCCGAACGGGGAGAGCTTCGACGCGGTGCGCGTGCGCATCGAAGCGACCCGCGACCAGTTGCTCACCGAGTACGCCGGCAAAACGCTCCTGGTGGTCACCCATGTCACCCCGATCAAGATGCTGCTGCAACTTGCACTCGACGTCGGCCCGTCGCTGCTGTATCGACTGCACCTCGACCTCGCGTCGCTGAGCATCGCGGAGTTCTACCCCGACGGCGGGGCCTCGGTGCGCTTGGTGAACGACACCTCGCACTTGGCCTCGTCGGCCTGAATCGCGGCTCGGTTCCGTTAACGGGATCCGGGCGACAACAGCGACAACAGTCTCGACTCGTCTCGCGAACCAGGTGCTGCGGTGTAGACGATCACTCGCACGTCGGAGCCGGCAGGCTCAAACACGTCCCCATCGAGGACCATCGACCCAACCAGGGGATGGTCGATGCTCTTGCGTGCTCCCCGGTAGACGGTCGGACGTGCAGAGCGCCAACGATCGGAGAATTCGTTGCTGCGGGCCCGAAGGTCACGGACCAGACTGTCGAGCTCGGCGTCGTCGGGATGCGATATCTGTGCCACACGGAGGTCCCCGACCAGAGCGTCCCGATACTGCTCTCGTTGTGCGGGATCGACCCACATCGACGACGTGTCCTCGGTCATCTCGAACCAGACCTGGTTGCGTGAATGTCCGGACAGGTCCATCGGATCGCCCATCAGCGCGGACCACGCCGCGTTCCATCTCAGCAGCCACCAATCCGCCGCGTACACCGCCGAAGGCCAGTGGTCGGCTCGGGCCAGCAGTCGATCGACACTGTCCGGTACCGATCGATCGACAGCCGACGACGGTGCCGCGAGTCCGGCAGCTCGATACAACACCCCGGCATCGGCGAGGTCGAGACCCAAGGCCCGAGCCAGAGCAGCGACCACCGCCGCCGACGGATTCGACGCACGGCCCTGCTCGAGTTGAACCAGATAGTCCACGGAGATTCCGGCGAGGGTGGCGAGTTCTTCGCGGCGCAGACCCGACGAACGCCGAGGTCTGACGGTCGAGTCGGACGGAACGGGTGCGCTGCGGTCACGCCAGCCACGGAGCACCGACGAGAAACCCGCCGGTCGGCGTCCCTGCTGCTCTACGGTCATCTCCCCACTGTGCCACTCGGCCACTTCGTCTCCTCGACGACGACGTGGGTGGTACCGGCAGACCTACCGACAATCGGCATCTTCTCGATCGGATCGCCGAGCCCTAGCGTCGACGTCATGAGCACAATCACGATGATCACCGGCGGCAACAAGGGAATCGGCCACGAGACAGCACGGCGCCTGCAGCGTGCCGGCCACACCGTGATCATCGGTGCCCGCAACCGTGAGCTCGGTCGTGCTGCTGCCGCCGACCTCGGCGTCACCTTCGTCCAACTCGACGTCACCGATCAGGGCAGCGTCGACGCTGCCGCACACCAGGTGCGTGTGGACCACGGACGGCTCGACGTCCTGATCAACAACGCCGGCATCACCGGGGCCTTCGTGCCGCTCGAGGAAGGATCGGCGGACGACGCCCGAGATGTCTTCGACACCAACGTCTTCGGCGTCGTTCGAGTGACCAACGCATTCGTGCCACTGCTGCAGATCTCGAAGAATGCACGAATCGTCAACGTCTCCTCGGGTGTCGGATCCATCCACGACACCATCGAGCAGGGCTGGTTCGACTGGCAGGTGGTGCCGCCGATCTACGCGTCGTCCAAGACGGCACTCAACATGCTCACGGTGAAGTACGCGCACGCACTCCCCACGATGCGAGTCAACGCTGCCGACCCCGGCTACACCCGTACCGATCTGAACGGCGGCAAGGGAGCACACGACGTCGCGCAGGGCACCGACGAGATCGTTCGACTCGCCACGATTGCCGAGGACGGACCGACCGGCACCGTAGGAAACAGTCAGGGTCTGCTTCGCTGGTGAGTCATCGACCGAGAAGGCACTGAGCGCCTTCCGACAGGTGGGGCGTCGGACCGGCATGTCGCTCGGGTCGAGTGGGGGATGATGCGTTGCGTGGTCACTGACGCCGTGCGCGAGCCCATGGCGGCGCGCTGGATGGTAATCGCATCGCCGGCATCGGCCGCCGCCGGGCTGGCAGTTGCCTTCACCTGGCGATACTGCGTGCCCCGGATGTGGATCGATGCCGACGCCCCACCACCTGTGAATCCGATCGACTCCGGGTACTTTCGCGTGTACGACTACGTGCAGTACGTGTCGGGACCGCCGTGGTGGCCGATAACGTTGGTCGCTCCAGTCGCGGCACTTCTGGTCGGGACCGTCGTCTCGATCACGGTCGGATGGATTCTGCGCGGCCGATCTCACGGCCGGGCACTGCATATGGCGGCCCCACTCGTGGCGGGAGGCCTCGTAGGCGCGGGGGCAGCATGGTGGGCACGACGTCGACCTCCCGAGATCCGCATCAGGATGGTCGCGGATCCTTACTTCGATGACCTCGGGCCGACCGGCGCTGCACGCCAGGAGATCTACGGCGGACCGCCCCTGTTCGACACCGTGCATGCCGGGCTGCTCTTGCCGGTCGTGGGGGCGGTGGTCGGTACCGTGGTCTTCGCTGTGGGTGTGGCGGTCACGACACTCCGCGTACGGCGCTCGATCTGACCGAGGCTCAAACCTGCAATGCAAGCCACAGGCCCGCCACTGCACCGACGATGGTTAGGGGAGTCGTGATGACGCCAAGAATGGTGAACGTCTTCAGATCGGCCGGCTCGTCGTTGGCCGATGCGACGCGTCGCCAGAGCATGATCGCCAGCGATCCGACGTAGGTGAGATTGGGGCCGAGGTTCACCCCGATCACCATGGCCAACAACAGTGCCGGGGGAGCGTCGGCCCCGAATGCGGCCAGCAGCAGCAGCGTCGCGGGCAGGTTGTTGACGATGTTCGACGCCACCGCCGCGATGGCGGCCGCGGCCAGCAGCGAGGCGAAGCTGGTGTCGGACGGCAGAATTCGGGACAGCCAGTCGCCGATCGGGCCTGTGGTGACACCGAGAACGACGATGCCGAGCAAGAAGACGAAGCCACAGAACGGTAGATCGGCACCGCGCAGAATGGCGCGAGCACTGGTGTGACGTCCTCGAAGCGCGGGGATGGCCAGTGCCGCCGATCCCACCGCGGCCACCCAGAACGGTTCGACGTCGAACAGCCCTGCCACGGCGAAACCGACGAGTGTCGCGGCGAGGATGACCAGCGTGGTCCGGGGTGCAGGGACGTTCTCGGCGCTCTGCAGGGTCGAGCTCTTCGGCGGTGTGGCGGTGCGAGTCAGATCCTTGCGGAAGAAGATCAGGAACACCGCCAACTCGATGGCCACCGCGAATATCCAGGGCAATGCCATCAGAGCGGTGAAGTGCAGGAAGGTGAGTCCGGTCGCGGCGAATGCGAGCAGGTTGGTCAGGTTCGATACCGGCAGCAGCGTCGACGCCGAATTGGACAGGTGCGCCGTGGCGTAACTGTGTGGACGCGGCGACATTCTCAGGACGCGAGCAGCACCGATGATGGCCGGCGTCAACAGCACCACGGTGGCGTCGAGGCTCAGTACTGCCGTGGTCGATGCGGCTGCTGCGAACACGAGTGTCAACAGTCTGCGGGGGCTGCCCTTCGCACCTCCTCGCAGCTTCGCCGCGATCCAGGTGAACACTCCGAGCGCGTCCGACAGATGCGCCAGGATCAGGATGAACGCCAGAAACACGACGGTCGGAGCGAGTTCGAGTACCTGCTCGCGTGCGGCGTCGAGGCTGACGAGGCCGACGACCAGGACGATCGCGGCAGCCGGCAGCGCGGCGACGATCTCGGGCAGACCCCGGGGTCGGACGATCGCGAAAACGAGCACAGCTGCGACCAGTGCCGCGGCGAGAACGGTCACGCGAGAATCTTCACGAGAGTGCGCAGATTTCGAGTGGTGGTCGTCGGCTTGAATTTCGCCTTGGCCGTCGCTTTCCCGAAGCGACTCGTCGTCGTGCTCCCCGCGCGGACCTCCCAGTACACGACATCGCGTCCGGCAGCGACACGTTCGAGCTCGACATCGAGTTCGTCTGCGAGAGCGGACAATTCGGTCAGATGGGTGGAGTCGGTTCCGAACACCACGTAAGGATGCCACCCTTGCCGTTCGGCGTCGAACGGGTAGCACTCCACGATCGCCCGAAGTGTCGGCACGTCCAGGACGACAACCCAGGCCTGATAGCCGAACGCCTGGGCAAGCGTGTTCTCCACCTGTTCCTTCACGACGACGGAAGTCAGCGGGGAGTTCAGCAGGACATTGCCGGTCGCGAGAACAGTGCGGACATCGGTGAAGCCGGCCGACGTCAGGGCCGCACGAAGATCGGCCATCTTGATGTTGATGCCACCGACATTGATGCCACGCAGCAACACGACCCACTCACTCATGAAGGGAACTGTAGTTCGGTTTCCGGCGACCGCGGAGCGCCGAGTAGAGTACGCAACCGCGAACGAGTTGGCCGGACGGCTGCGGCTCGAAGGACGGGCGGACGAGTGTCGTCGCGCTTCGAGCCGAGGAAAGTCCGGACTCCACAGAGCAGGGCGGTTGTTAACGGCAACCCGAGGTGACTCGCGGGACAGTGCCACAGAAAACAGACCGCCTGCGGATCGATTCTTCGGAATCGAACGGCAGGTCAGGGTGAAACGGTGCGGTAAGAGCGCACCAGCATCCCAGGTGACTGGGATGGCTAGGTAAACCCCGCCCGGAGCAAGGTCGAAGGCTGCACCCCGAAAGTGGTGCAGCTGCGCAGGTGCTCGAGGGCTGCTCGCCCGAGCCTGCGGGTGGACTGCTCGAGGTACCCGGCAACGGTGTGCCCAGATGGATGGTCGTCGACGTCGGACCCGCGAAAGCAGGAACGGCAGACAGGATCCGGCTTACAGGCCGACTCGTTCGCACTCACTATTTCTTCCGCAGTTCTCCTGCGGTGTCGCTCCATGGGGCACACTGGAAGTCATGACCGACGACGACACCTCCTGGTACTACGACATCAGCACCAAGCAGGTCGTACAGGGCAAGCAGACCAATGCCCTCGACCGCATGGGCCCGTATCCGGACAAGGCCACCGCGGAGCAGGCGCTGAAGATCGCCGCGGCGCGCAACAAGGCCGCCGATTCCGACGACGACTGGAACAACTGACGGTGCTGCTCACCCGGCTGAGGGCCCCGGGCTTCGACTTCGAGGCCATCAGATCCGAGTTCGCACTGAACGAAGCGTTCGACGCAGACGTGATGCGCGAGGCGGTCGAAGTCCGAGACCTGCACGCCGACAGGAGAATCGACCGCACCGACATCCCGTTCATCACCATCGACCCGCCCGGCTCGAAGGACCTCGACCAAGCCGTACACATCGAGAAGACGTCCAACGGATTGGTGGTGCACTACGCGATCGCCGACGTGGGCGCACTGGTGACGCCCGGGGGAGCGCTCGACACCGAAACCCGTCGACGCGGTCAGACGTTCTACCTTCCCGACGGATCCGTACCGTTGCATCCGCGAGAGCTGTCGGAGGGCTCGGGCAGCCTGCTCGAGGGACAGACGCGTTGCGCCGCGCTGTGGACCATCGAACTCGACGACGTCGGCGAGGCGGCCGCGTGGACCGTCACCCGCGCGCTCGTTCGATCGACCGCCCGGCTCGATTACGCCGCAGTGCAGGCCGATGTGGACGCGGGGACACCGCATCCGTCCATCGCAGCGTTGGCCGAATTCGGGAGACAGCGCGCAGCTGCAGCGAGACGGCGCGGAGCCGTCGACATCACCCTGCCCGAGCAGGAAGTGGTGCCGGACGGGCGAGGCTGGCGCATCGTCCTGCAACCACGCACCGCAGTGGACGGGTGGAACGCCGAAATATCGCTGCTGACGGGAATGTGCGCCGCCAGAATCATGCTCGACGCCGGAATCGGTATCGTGCGCACCCTCCCGCCTGCCTCGTCCGAATCCGTGGACACACTGAAGAAGACGGCAGCAGCCCTCGGGATCGACTGGCCCGCAGGCGCATCCGCCGGGTCTGTGCTGGCGGGTCTGCCCACCGACGAGCCGTCGACACTGGCGATGATGACCCAGGCGACCGGTTTGCTGCGCGGTGCGGACTACCTCGCGTTCGACCGCACGACGAACCCTGTGGACAGTGATACATCGGTCGAGCATTCGGGAATCGGCGCGCCGTACGCGCACGTGACGGCACCACTGCGGCGGCTGTCCGATCGCTTCGCCACCGAGGTGTGCCTGGCCGTCGTGGCCGAAGTGCCGGTACCGGACTGGGCGGCGCAGGCGCTGCCGGAGTTGCCCGCCATCATGCGCGGATCGGATTCCGCGGCGTCGAAGGTGGACCGCGCTTGCATCGACCTCACCGAGGCGCACGTACTGAAAAACAGAGTGGGCGAGCATTTCTCGGCCGTCGTGCTGCGCGGTGCCGAGGGGAAGCGGGACGCCGAGGTGTTGGTGTCGCAGCCGATAGTTCTCGGCAAGTGCGACGGAGAACCGCCCGCAGGGGAGTCGGTGAAGGTCCGGTTGACCCGGGCCGACACCGACTCGCGCACAGTCCGGTTCGACTACCCGGCCGTCACTGCCTGAAACGATCCGTCGCCTCGACGAGGTGATGCACGATGCCGGGTTCGGCTGCAGAGTGCCCGGCGTCGTCGACGATCACCAGATCTGCCGAGGGCCAGGCCTTGTGCAGCGCCCACGCGCTCGTCGCCGGGCACACGACGTCGTAGCGGCCCTGCACGATGACACCCGGAATGCCGTCGAGCAAGTGGGCATCACGTAGCAGTTGATTCTCTTCGAGAAAGCAGTTGTTACGGAAGTAGTGGTTCTCGATACCGGCAAATGCCAGGGCGAACCGCGGGTCCGAGTTGTCTTGCACTGCATCCGATTTCGGCAACAGGTAACTCGTCGCCGCCTCCCAGGTGGACCACGCCACCGCGGCTTTCGTAGCGGCCTCGCGGTCGTCGGACGTCAACTGCCGGTGGTATGCCTCGACGAGATTGCCGCCGCGCTCGTCCTCCGGAACAGGTTCGAGAAACTTCTCCCACAGATCGGGGAAGATGTGGCCTGCCCCGCCGCCGTAGTACCAGTCGATCTCCGACGGCCGCACCAGGAAAATCCCCCGCAGAATCAGTCCTCGCACGCGATCCCGGTGCGACTGTGCGTACGCCAGCGACAGCGTCGAGCCCCAGGAACCGCCGAACACCAACCACGCGTCGATGCTCAGATGTTCCCGCAGCTTCTCCATGTCCGAGATCAGCCGGTCGGTGCTGTTGACCGACAGATCGGCGCCGTCGGCGATGTGCGGGGTCGACTGCCCGCAGCCCCGCTGATCGAACAACACGATTCGATAGGCCTGCGGGTCGAAATACCGCCGTTGCAACGGATTGGTGGCCCCGCCGGGACCGCCGTGTACGAATACCACCGGAGCGCCGACGGGATTACCGGAGACTTCCCAGTAGATCTGCTGTCCGTCGCCGACATCGAGGTGTCCGGTGTCGACAGGATCGATCTCGGGGTACAGAGAACGCATCCTAGAAGCCCACCAGACCGGATGCGAGGTCCGGAATGTCCAGCGAGCGGATGGCTTCGTCCCGCACGTCCGAGCACGTCTCTGTCGTGATGTCGTCGACGATCGCTCGGTTCTGCACCACCTGCAGGTTGATGACGCCGCTCTGCGCCGCCCAGGTCTGCACCAGTATGTTGAGCCCGCCCCGGCCGAGCGTCGGCCCCTGGACGCGCCAATTGGACAGCTGCGCCTCGAGATCGGTGCACAGCTGTTGCTTCTGGGCATCGGTGATCACTGCTTCCGCCGGCGGTGCGGTGACCGTGGTGGTCGGCACGACAGTCGTCGTCGTCGACGACGAACCGGTGTTGGTCGTATCCGTGCTGCACGCACCGATCAGCGTGAGGAGCGCAGCCGCGCCGACTACTGCGACTGCGCTTCTCCGTGCCTCGAAGGTCGAACCTCGTCTGAGTTTCATGGTCCGAGTGTGCCATCCGCACCCGACGGAGACGGTAACGATCAGTAGCTGTGTTCGGGCCCGGGGAAGACACCCGACCGCACCTCGGACAGGTACGTCGTTGCCGCGGTCCGCAAGGAATCGCCGACGTCGGCGAACTTCTTCACGAACTTGGCGGTCTTACCGTTGGTGTATCCGGCCATGTCCTGCCACACCAGAACCTGCGCGTCGCATTCGTTGCCCGCACCGATGCCGACCGTGGGAATGGTCAGCTTGCGGGTGACCTGGCCGGCGATGTCGGCGGGAACCATCTCCATGACGACGGCGAATGCTCCCGCTTCCTGGACTGCGATGGCGTCGGCCACCAGCTGCTCGGACGCGTCTCCGCGACCCTGAACGCGGAAGCCACCGAGGGTGTTGACACTCTGCGGGGTGAAGCCGACGTGGGCCATCACCGGGATGCCCGCGGCAGTGATCGCGGCGATCTGAGCGGCCACGCGCTCGCCGCCTTCGAGCTTGACTGCGCCCGCGAGACCTTCTTTCATGAACCGGACAGCGGTTTCCAGTGCCTGCTGCGGCGAGGCCTCATAGGTGCCGAAGGGCAGATCTGCGACGACGAGGGCGTGCGGTGCGCCGCGGACCACCCCGCGGACCAGCGGAAGGAGCTCGTCGACGGTGATCGGCACGGTGGTGTCGTAGCCGTAGACGACGTTTGCCGCCGAGTCGCCGACGAGGAGAACCGGAACTCCGGCTTCCTCGAAGATGCGGGCGCTGGAGTAGTCGTAGGCGGTGAGCATTCCCCAGCGCTCACCGTCGGCCTTCATCTGCAGAAGGTGGTGGGTGCGGGTCTTGCGGGTCAGCGCGGTGGAGGGTGCTTCCTGAGCGGATCCGCCGTACACAGCAGTTTCGGACATCTTTGTCCCTTTCTGGTCCTCGAGGCCCGCTCGGCGGGTCCCCGGGATGGGGTGTGATGACGTGGGCAAGTCTGCCACTGCTCACGACCTGCCGGACCGCTACCGGCAGTGCAATTCGTCACACCCCGCCGCGCGCCGCGTAGTCCCGCCAGCCGTTGGTGATCGGCATGCGGCGGTCACGTCCGAACGCACGAGAGGTGACCTTGGTGCCGATCGGATACTGACGCCGCTTGTACTCCGACGCGTCGACCTTGCGCAGGATGTCCGCGACCACCGCGGCCTCGAATCCGGCCGCCACGATGTCCTCGAAGCCCTGGTCGTGGTCGACGTACCTGAACAGGATGGCGTCGAGCTCGTCGTAATCGGGCAACGAGTCGGTGTCGAGTTGCCCCGGCCTGAGCTCTGCGGACGGCGGCTTGTCGATGCTCGACTCGGGGATCGGAGGAATGTCCCCACGGTCGGCCGCGGACTTGTTTCGCCACCGCGCCAGATCCCACACGAGCGACTTCGGCACGTCCTTGATCGGCGCGAAGCCGCCGACGGCATCCCCGTAGATCGTCGAATAGCCAACGGCCAGTTCGGATTTGTTGCCGGTGGCCAACACCAGATGGCCGAAGTTGTTCGACAGTGCCATCAGCACCATGCCCCGGCACCGCGCCTGGATGTTCTCCTCGGCGAGCCCGGTCAGATGCAGCTGGTCGACGTAGCGGGCGACCATGTCGGCAATCGGCTCGACGCGGAAATGAACACCCGTGCGCGACGCGAAATCCTCTGCGTCGGTGCGAGAGTGAGTCGACGAGTACGTCGAGGGCATCGACACTGCGTGTACCGCATCGTGGCCCAGGGCGTCGACGGCGATCGCGGCGACCACCGCCGAATCGATACCGCCGGACAATCCGAGAGCCACCGAACGAAAACCGTTCTTGTGCACGTAGTCTCGTAGACCCGTCACCAGTGCGCCCCACACCTGTTCCTCGGTGCTCACGATCTCTGCGAGGAACGGCTCGGCTCGCTGCCAGCCGGTGACCGCCACGTCGGGGAGCGTGACCCGATCGATGGTCCAGCCGGGTACCTCGGCGGCATCCGGATGTGGTGCCGTCGGAGCATCGACGTCGACGATCAGCAGATGCTCGACGAATTGCGGGGAGCGGCCCCAGGTGGAGCCGTCCGGACCGACGACGAAACTCGCCCCGTCGAACACCAACTCGTCCTGGCCGCCGACGACGTTGACATAGGCGATCGGAGCGCCGATCTCGGTGGCCCGTCGCAGGGCGATGGAGCGACGCACCTCGTCCTTCCCCTGCTCGAAGGGGCTGGCGTTGAGGCAGAGCAGCATGTCCACCCCGGCCGCGGCATAGGCGGGCACGGACCCGCCCGGTTGCCAGATGTCCTCGCAGACAACGACGCCGAGCCGCAGGCCGTTCACCGTCGTGATGCTCAGGCCGGATCCCGGAGCGAAGTAGCGTGCCTCGTCGAACACTCGGTAGGTGGGGAGCGAGTGCTTGTCGTACCGAGTCGTCACCCGTCCGTCGGTGATCACTGCCGCGCTGTTCCGCGAGCCCTCGGCGTCGCGATCGAGGTAGCCGACCACGACGATGCGATCGCCACACCCGGCAGCGTCGAGGGCTGTCGCCAACTCGGTGAGGCAGTGCGCCGACGCTGCGGCGAACGACGGTCGCAGAGCCAGATCCTCGACGGGGTATCCCGTCAGCGCCATCTCGGGAAACACCACCACGTTGGCACCGTCGTGAGCTGCGCGGACCGTCCACTCGACGATCGCTGCGGAATTCGCTGCAAGATCGCCGACCACGGAGTTGATCTGGGCGAGGGCGAGTCGAAGTGCCTGCACGGCGTCCACGCTAGTGCTCGCACGACGTCCCCGCCGGGCAGCGGGAGCGGAGGGTCCGAAAGACCTGGCACGATCGTGCCATGAGAACGCGCACCAGGAGCACGGCCGTGGCACTGTCCACGGTCGCCGTGTTGGCCGTCGGCTGCTCCACGTCCGAGCCGACAGCCACTCCCGAGAACTCCGGTGCGTCGGACAGCTCCTCATCGGCATCCGCCGTCGGCCCGATCCCCTCGGGGCTCGAAACGTTCTACACCCAAACGCTGGAGTGGGAAAGCTGCGACCGGTACAACACCGACGGCAGCGAACTGGGAAGTGCCGTCGAATGCGCGATGGTGACCGTGCCGTTGGACTACGCCGACCCCGAGGGCAGGACGATCGAGGTCGCCATCTCACGGACGAAGGCGACGGGCGAGAAGATCGGATCGGTACTGATGAACCCGGGCGGGCCCGGATCCTCGGGCCTCTACCTCGCCGGGCAGGCCGAAGGCACCGCCGTCGCCGATCGCTTCGACCGCATCGGCTTCGACCCACGCGGGATCGGAGCATCCGAGCCGGAGGTCCGTTGTCTGACGTCCGAGGAGGTCGACCAGGAGCGTCGCGAACCCGATGTGGACGTCAGCCCCGAAGGCATCGCGGCGACCGAGACCGAACATCGGGACTACGCCGCGCAGTGTGTGGAGCGGACCGGGGCGGACGTGCTCGAGCACGTCGGCACCCGCGAGGTGGTGCGGGACATGGACGTCATCCGCGCAGTTCTGGGCGACGAGAAGCTGACCTACATCGGGTACTCCTACGGCACGCGAATCGGGACCGCGTACGCCGAGGAGTTCCCGTCGAACGTGCGCGCGATGGTGCTCGACGGTGCTCTCGATCCCGACCAGTCACCCGTCGACGAGGCCGTTGCCCAAGGGGCGGCATTCCAGACCGCGTTCGACGCTTTCGCCGCGGACTGCGCACAGACCGAGACCTGCCCGCTCGGAACCGACCCGGCGCAGGCCGTCGCGCAGTTCCGGTCCCTGGTGGACCCACTGATCGACCGACCCGCCGACACGACCGATCCCCGTGGCCTCAGCTACGACGACGCGATCACCGGAGCCCAGCAAGCGCTGTATTCACAGCAGCTGTGGCGTCTGCTCCGGGCCGGGTTGAACGAATTGCGCGATGGTCGGGGCGACACGCTGCTCCGGCTCGCCGACACCTACTCCGGCAGGCTCGAGGACGGTAGCTACACCAACATCGACGACGCATTCAATGCGGTGCGTTGCGTCGACGGCCCACCGACCACCGATCGCGCAGCGGCCGACGAGGCGGACGCCCGGTTCCGTGCCGCCGCGCCGTACCTGGACGACGGTCGGGCGACGGGCAGCGCGCCATTGGACCTGTGCGCCTTCTGGCCGGTGCCGAACACGAGTGATCCGCACATCGTCGACGTCGAGGGACTGCCGACGCTGGTGGTCGTCTCGACGACCAACGATCCGGCCACGCCCTACCAGGCAGGTGTCGAGCTGGCGGCGCAGCTGCGCGCGGATCTGGTGACGTACGACGGAACGCAGCACACGGTCGCCTTCTCCGGCGTCGACTGCATCGACGAGCCTTTGGTGAACTACCTCGTCGAGCTGGTGCCGCCGGAGGACGGACTGCGGTGTTGACGTGCTAGCTCACGTCCCGCGAAGTGCGCAGAGAGTTTCACGAAGTGAGACCGAATTCACGATGTAACACAGATTTAACTCCGTTTGCTTACTCTCGCGTTCATGGATCGTCAAAAGGAATTCGTGCTCCGGACCCTCGAAGAGCGCGACATTCGTTTCGTCCGCCTCTGGTTCACCGACGTTCTCGGGTACCTCAAGTCGGTGGCCATCGCCCCCGCCGAGCTCGAAGGGGCTTTCGACGAGGGGATCGGTTTCGACGGTAGCGCCATCGAAGGATTCGCCCGCGTGTCCGAGGCCGACACCGTGGCCAAGCCCGATCCGTCGACGTTCCAGATTCTGCCGTGGTCCACCAGCAAGGGGCACCAGCACTCGGCGCGGATGTTCTGCGACATCGCCATGCCCGACGGCTCGCCGTCCTGGGCCGACTCACGCCACGTGCTGCGTCGCCAGCTCAGCAAGGCCGCGGACCTGGGATTCAGCTGCTACGTGCACCCCGAGATCGAATTCTTCCTGCTCAAGGACGCTCCGCAGGACGGCTCACCGCCGACCCCGGCCGACAACGGCGGCTACTTCGATCAGGCCGTACACGACTCGGCCCCGAACTTCCGCAGGCACGCCATCGACGCGCTCGAGTCGATGGGTATCTCGGTCGAGTTCAGCCACCACGAGGCCGCACCGGGCCAGCAGGAGATCGACCTCCGCTACGCCGACGCACTGTCGATGGCCGACAACATCATGACCTTCCGCTACGTGGTCAAGGAAGTCGCTATCGAAGAAGGCGTGCGCGCGACGTTCATGCCCAAGCCGTTCAGCGATCAGGCCGGCTCGGCGATGCACACGCACATGAGCCTGTTCGAGGGCGACGCCAACGCCTTCCACAACCCGGACGACCCGATGCAGCTCTCGGAGACCGGCAAGTCCTTCATCGCAGGCATCCTCGAACACGCCAACGAGATCAGCGCCGTGACCAACCAGTGGGTCAACTCCTACAAGCGGCTCGTGCGCGGCGGCGAGGCACCGACGGCGGCGTCGTGGGGACCGGCGAACCGCTCGGCACTGATCCGCGTGCCGATGTACACCCCGAACAAGGCATCCTCACGCCGAGTCGAGATCCGCAGCCCTGATTCGGCCTGCAACCCGTACCTCGCCTTCGCGGTTCTGCTGGCCGCAGGTCTGCGTGGAATCGAGAAGGGCTACACCCTGCCGCCCGAGGCCGAGGAAGACGTGTGGGCACTGACCTCCGCGGAACGTCGCGCCATGGGATACAAGGAATTGCCGGGCAATCTCGATCAGGCACTGAACGCGATGGAAGGCTCCGAACTGGTCGCCGAGGCACTGGGCGAGCACGTCTTCGACTTCTTCCTCCGCAACAAGCGTCGCGAGTGGGAGGAATACCGCAGCCACGTCACGCCGTACGAGTTGAAGGCCTACCTGGGTCTTTAACAGCACGGCGTCGTCATGGGCTACGTTCTAGTCGATCGTGAATGGTAGTTCCGATGCCGGCGCGGGCACCCTCGCGTCGCATTACTGACGACGGGGTAAAACTGTGGCACGCCGAGGTGGATTCTAGATGGTGCGTCCTCCTACTTCCAGATCCGTCGTTCCCGGACCGGGTCGACTCGGCCTGGTCGAAGAGACTGCGCCGTCCGATCTGCGCACTCTCGGTTGGACGGACGAGGACAGTCTCGAGCTGCTCTGGTCGCTCTCGCGTGCGCCCAATGCCGATCTCGCGCTCCGCACCCTCGTGCGGTTGTACGAGTTGCTCGGTTCCGGTTGGTCGGAGTTCGACACGGCGCTGCGCACGGACAAGGGATTCCGCGGGCGCATCCTCGGACTCGTCGGTGCCTCGAGTGCGCTCGCCGATCACCTCGTGGCCGACGACAGCACGTGGCGTCTGCTGCTGACCAAGGAAGGTCAGGGCACCGGGGTCTCGGCGAAGATCGAACTCCCCAGCAAGGCGACACTGGTCGCGGAACTCCTCGAGGTGGTCGGGGCAGAGCCCGAGACCGGACCCAATGCCGCGCCCGACCTGTACCGGGCGTCGATCACCGGACCGCCAGCCGTGATCGCCCTGCGCAAGAAGTACCGCGACCAGATCATGGTCCTGGCGGCGTACGACCTCGCCGCAACCGTCGAGAACGAACCCGTCCTGCCGTACACGGTGGTCGGATCGCAACTGTCCGACATGGCCGATGCAGCGCTCACTGCGGCACTCGCCGTCGCCGTCGCCACCGTGTGCCCCGACGCCCCGTGCCCCACGCGCTTGGCCGTCGTCGCGATGGGCAAATGCGGTGCGCGCGAACTCAATTACGTCTCCGACGTCGATGTCGTGTTCGTCGCCGAGCCTGCCGACTCGCAGGCGAGTCGCATCGCCGGCGAGATGATGCGCATCGGATCCTCGGCCTTCTTCGAGGTCGACGCGGCGCTGCGTCCCGAGGGCAAGCGCGGCGAGTTGGTCCGCACCCTCGACTCGCACGTGGCCTACTACAAGCGCTGGGCCAAGACCTGGGAGTTCCAGGCGTTGCTCAAAGCACGCCCGATGACCGGCGACATCGCGCTCGGCAACGATTACGTCGACGCGGTCAACCCGATGGTGTGGTTGGCCAGCCAGCGCGAGGACTTCGTGCCCGAGGTGCGCGCGATGCGGCGTCGAGTCGAGGAGATGGTGCCGCCGGAGCTCCGCGAGCGCGAGATCAAACTCGGCCGCGGAAGCCTGCGGGATGTCGAATTCGCGGTCCAGCTCCTGCAATTGGTGCACGGTCGAACCGACGAGTCGCTGCGCGTACTCGGCACGACCGACGCACTGACCGCACTCACCGAGGGCGGCTACGTCGGCCGCGACGACGCCGCGAATCTGACGGCCTCCTACGAGTTTCTTCGGCTGATCGAGCACCGCCTGCAGCTGCAGCGAATGCGACGCACGCACACCCTGCCTCCACAGGACGACGAGGAAGCCCTGCGGTGGCTGGCTCGTTCGGCGCACATGCGACCGGACGGCAACCGCGACTCCCTCGGGGTGCTGAACGCCGAGATCAAGCGCAACGCACAACGCATCAGACGGTTGCACGCCAAGCTCTTCTACCGGCCGCTGTTGGACTCGGTGGTCAAGTTCGACTCGGAGACAGTGCGGTTGACGCCGGACGCCGCGACGCGTCAGCTCGCAGCGCTCGGCTACGCGACTCCGCAGAACGCATTGGGCCACCTACGTGCGCTGGTCGGCTCGGGTACCCGCCGCGGTCAGATCCAGGCCGTGTTGCTGCCGACCCTGCTCGAATGGCTTGCCGACACACCCGATCCCGACGCCGGACTGCTCAACTACCGCAGGCTGTCGGAATCGGCGGGGGAGCAGACGTGGTTCCTGCGGGTGCTGCGCGACGAAGGCGCAGTGGCTCAGCGGCTCATGATCGTGCTCGGCTCCTCGGCGTACGTGCCGGATCTGCTGATCAAGGCCCCCGAGGTCATTCGGTTGTTCGCGGACGGACCCACCGGCCCTCGGCTGCTCGACGTCGAGCCGGAGGAGACGTACCGCGCGATCCTGTCGTCCTCGGCCAGATATGAGGACCCGGTTCGAGCGATCAACGCCGCCAGGGCGCTGCGACGCCACGAACTGGCCCGGGTGGCCTCGGCCGACATTCTCGGCATGCTCGACGTACCTCAGGTGTGCCGCGCGCTGTCCTCGGTCTGGGCCGCAGTGATCAACGCAGCGCTCGCCGCTGCAGTGCGAGCCAGCGAGAAGGAACGCGGAGAACCTGCACCGGCAACTCTCGCCGTCATCGGTATGGGACGCTTGGGCGGCGGTGAGCTCGGCTACGGCAGCGACGCAGACGTGCTGTTCGTCTGCGAACCGGTGGACGGCGTCGACGAGACCGTTGCGGTCAAGTGGGCCAACACCATTGCCGACCGCATCCGCAAACTGCTCGGCGCGCCCAGCACCGATCCGCCGCTCGAGGTCGACACCGGTCTGCGGCCGGAAGGCCGCAACGGCCCGGTGGTGCGCACCCTGGCGTCCTACGCCGCGTACTACTCGCAGTGGGCTCAGGCATGGGAAGTGCAGGCTCTCCTGCGCGCACACCAAGTGGCCGGCGACCAGGATCTCGGCATCCGATTCCTGCTGATGGCCGACAAGGTGCGCTACCCCGAGGGCGGTGTGTCCGCCGATGCGGTCCGCGAGATTCGACGCATCAAGGCGCGCATCGATTCCGAGCGTCTGCCCAAGGGGGCCGACCCATCCACCCACACCAAGCTCGGACGTGGGGGACTGGCAGACATCGAGTGGACCGTTCAGCTGATTCAGCTCAGGTACGCGCACAAGGTCCTCGCGCTGCACAACACCTCGACCCTGCAGTCACTCGACGCCATCGGTGCGGCCGAGCTCATGAGCGAAACCGACGTCGAACTGCTCAGGGAAGCCTGGATCCTGGCGACGAAGGCACGCAACGCGCTGGTGCTGGTCCGCGGCAAGCCCACCGATCAGCTGCCGCGACCGGGAGCTGTGCTCTCCGCAGTCGCGCAGGTGGCGGGCTGGGAGAACGGTGACGCCGGAGCATTCCTCGACAACTACCTGCGCGTGACACGTCGAGCGAAGGCAGTGGTGGAGCGGACCTTCGGCGGAAGCTAGTCGCTAGTCGCTGCCGACGGTGACGAACCCCTGCTGAACCATCCAGTCCCGTGCGACGTCCGCGGGCTCGCGGCCGTCGATGTCGACCTGCTTGTTCAACTCGGAAATGGCCTCGTTGGTCAGCGCCGCCGAGATCGGGGCGGTCACCTCGGCGATCTCGGGGTACTGATCGGCGACCTCCTGACGGATGATGACGGTCGCGTTGTAGCGCGGGAAGAACGACTTGTCGTCTTCGAGCACGGTCAGATTCAGTCCTTTGATTCGGCCGTCGGTGGTGAACACCTCGCCGAATCGGCACTGCGAACCGTCCGCTGTCGCCTGATAGATGACGCCGGTCTGCAGGATCTGCACCGGGATGGCGTTGGCGTCGAAACCGTAGGTGGCGGCGAGGCCGGGGAGCCCGTCCTGGCGACTGTTGAACTCGGTTTCGACGCACAGAGCGGCAGCGGCTGGATCGCGGTTCACCAGAGCGGCGTAATCCGAGAGCGTGCGTACGCCGGTCTCCTGTGCTACTTGCTGATTCATGGCCAGGGCGTACGTGTTGTCCATCGGCGCCGGATTGACCCAGTCGATACCGTTGGCCTTGTCGGCGTCACGCACTGCTTCGAACTGTTCGGTGGCATCGGGAATGGGTGTCTCGTTGCCCAGGTAGTTGATCCACCCGGTTCCGGTGTACTCGTAGGCAAGGTCGACCTGGCCGCTTTGCATGGCCAGCCGGACGCTCTGCGAGCCGACGATATTGGTGAGGTCCCGGACGTCGGCACCGGCTGCACTGAGAGCGAATTCGAGGATGTAGCCGAGGATGATCTGCTCGGTGAAGTCCTTCGATCCGACGGTGAACTCGGCACCCTCCAGCCCGGGGAGCGGAGTGATGCTGCCGGCCTCGACCGACAGCGGCATAGCGCCGCCGGACTGCAACCCGCACCCCGTCAGCGCGAGAGCAGTGGTGGCGCACAGCGCAGCGAGTCGTCGAGTGGTGCGTCGCATCAGCGGAGTCCTTTCGGTCCGAGGTAAGCCTCGGCGAGTGCGCCCAGCCAATCCACCAGCAGCGCGAGTGCGACCGCGAGAACGGCACCCACCACGAGAATGAGTGGCTGGTTGAGCTTGTAGCCGGTGTCGATCAGGACGCCGAGGCCACCCGCACCGACAAGGAAGCTCAGCGTCGCCGTGCCGACGGCGAGAACCAGAGAGGTACGCAGGCCTGCCAGTATGAACGGCACCGCAAGCGGAAACTCGATGCGGCGCAGAATTCCCATGTTCGACATGCCCTGACCACGAGCTGCATCGATGTAGGTCGGTTCGACGGTCTGGAAGCCCAACATCGTATTGCGCAGAACCGGGAGCAGCGAATAGAACGCGATAGGGAGCACGCCGGTCCAGAAGCCCGTTGCGCCCGTCCAGAGGAACAACAACACCAGAAGTCCGACGGCGGGCGCGGCCTGCCCGATGTTCGCGATACCGATGAACAGCGGCGCGGCCTTGCGATACCCGTTGCGAGTCAACAGAATTCCCAGCGGTACGGCGATGACGAGTACCAGCGTCGTAACCACGAAGGTGATCAGTACGTGCTCGAGAACCCGGGTGGAGATCGTGTTGATGTTGATCGTCTCGGCCTGTGTCGCGGTGAGATCTCGGGTCAACGCATAGACCAACAGAATTGCCACGATGAGCAGCACGACGGCCGGTTGGATGAGCAGACGAATTCGCTCTGCGCGTTTGGCTGCGCGCGCAACGTCCTTGGTCTCGTCGCCGGTATCGGCGAGGGTCGTCACGACGGTGTCCCGACGTCTGTGCGCGCCTCGTCGTGATCGTTGGCGTGCTGCGATCGCAGAGATTTGATGGTGTCGATCAGTACGTCGATCGTCACGGTGCCGACGTATTCGCCGCGATTACCGGTGACGGTGGCCGTCGCGTTGCCCTCGGAGAGCAGAGCTTCGAGTGCGTCCTGGAGGGTCGATTGCGTCGAGACCATCTCGCCCATCGGCACACCGACGTCGCGCAGGCTCCCGACTCCGACGAGGTGGCGTCGATCGGTCCACCGAAGCGGGCGCTTGCGCGAGTCGAGGATGATTCCCCACGCCTCGGGATCGGAGCCGAGTGCCGAGTTCATCGACTCCACCGAGTCGTCCTCGCCGAACACCGGCACATCGGACAACTCGATGTCGCGAACTCGCATCAGCGTCAGCTGCTTCAACGCGGCTCCGGCCCCGACGAATCCCGCGACGGTGTCGTCCGCGGGGTTGGCAAGGACGGCCTCGGGAGTGTCGTACTGGAGGATCGTGGACTGGTTCCCGAGTACCGCGATTCGGTCACCGAGCTTGACGGCCTCGTCGAAGTCGTGGGTCACGAAGACGATGGTCTTACCCAGCTCGGCTTGCAGGCGCATCAATTCGTCCTGCAACAGTCCTCGGGTGATCGGATCGACCGCGCCGAAGGGCTCGTCCATCAACAGCACCGGGGGATCGGCGGCCAGTGCGCGGGCGACGCCGACACGCTGCTGCTGGCCACCCGAGAGCTGACGCGGATAGCGCTCGCGATAGACCGCCGGATCGAGCCCGACGAGATCGAGCATCTCGTCGGTGCGATCGTTGATGCGTTTCTTGTCCCACCCGATGAGCCCGGGCACCATGCCGACGTTCTGCGCGATAGTCATGTGCGGAAACAGCCCGGCCTGCTGGATGGAATAACCGATGGTGCGGCGCAACTCGTTGGGGTCGATCGATAGCGCGTCCTTGCCACCGATGGTGATGCGGCCCGACGTCGGCTCGATGAGCCGGTTGATCATGCGCATCGTCGTCGTCTTGCCGCAGCCCGAGGGCCCGACCAACACGACGACCTCGCCGGCCGGAATCGTCATGGACACGTTGTCCACGGCCGCGAGCTTCTGCCCCGGGTAGCTCTTGGTGACGTTCTCGAGCACGATTTCCGCGCCGGAGACGTTCGATGTACGGGTCGAGTCACTCACGAATACCCCTCGAGGTGGTCAGTTTGCCGATCAACACGTAGATCCCGTCGAGGATCAACGCCAGCAGGACGATCAGGACAGTGCCGGTGAGGGCCTGCGGTAGCGCAGTGGGGCTACCGACTCGAGCGAGACCGGAGAAGAGCAGATTGCCCAGGCCCGGTCCTTTGGCGTATGCGGCGATGGCGAGAATGCCCATGGCCATCTGAGTGCTGATGCGCATTCCGGTGAGAATGGACGGCCAGGCGAGTGGGATCTCGATGCGCCGAAGCACCAGGGTGCGGCTCATGCCGATTCCGCGGGCGGCGTCGGAGACGGCGGGATCGACGGCCGCCAGGCCCACCACGGTGTTGCGGATGATCGGCAGCAGGGAATAAAGGACCAACGCGGTCACCGTGGGTCGAACGCCCAATCCCATGATGGGGATGAGGACACCCAGCAGCGCGAACGAGGGGATGGTCAGGATGGTGCTCGCGAGAGCCGTCGCGATCGCCGATCCAGCGGGGCTGCGGTAGACGAGAACTCCTATCGCGACGCCGATGACCGTCGCTATGACGACGCACTGCACGACGGCCGAGACGTGCAGATAGGAGTCGATCGCCAACTGTCTTCGCCGTCCGACGATGAATTCCCACAGTGCATCCATGCAGTTGTCGTCCTCTGTTCGCCGTGAGCGGATAAATACCTTTACCCTCCGTGCCAACTATCAAACGCCGACCGGTCCGGATTTTTTGCCGATCTGCACGAGAATTCGGCGGCTAAGAACGCGAAACGCCCGGCCGAAAAGATTCGGCCGGGCGTTGTCGATGAGAAATCAGACGATCACACGTCGTAGTACAGCGAGAACTCGTACGGGTGCGGACGCAGGTTCACCGGAGCGATTTCCTGCTCACGCTTGAGCGAGATCCAGGTCTCGATCAGGTCGGTCGTGAACACGCCACCCTCGGTGAGGTAGTCGTGATCGGCCTCGAGGCGGTCGATGACCGCGTTCAGCGAGGTCGGTGCCTGAGGAATGTTCTTGGCTTCCTCGGGGGGCAACTCGTAGAGATCCTTGTCGACCGGTGCCATCGGCTCGATCTTGTTCTTGATTCCGTCCAGACCGGCCATCATCTGAGCGGCGAAGTTCAGGTACGGGTTACCCGAGGAGTCCGGCGCACGGAACTCGAGGCGCTTGGCCTTCGGGTTGTTGCCGGTGATCGGGATACGAACCGCGGCGGAGCGGTTGCGCTGGCTGTAGACCAAGTTGATGGGGGCTTCGTAGCCCGGCACCAGACGGTGGTACGAGTTGATCGTCGGGTTGGTGAACGCCAACAGTGACGGTGCGTGGTGCAGGATGCCGCCGATGTAGTGGCGCGCGAGATCCGACAGTCCGGCGTATCCGGCCTCGTCGTGGAAGAGAGGCTTGCCGTCCTTCCACAGCGACTGGTGCACGTGCATACCCGAGCCGTTGTCGCCGAAGAGCGGCTTCGGCATGAACGTTGCCGACTTGCCGTTCTGCCATGCGGTGTTCTTGACGATGTACTTGAACAGCTGCAGGTCGTCTGCCGCACGAAGCAGCGTGTTGAACTTGTAGTTGATCTCCTGCTGGCCGCCGGTGCCCACCTCGTGGTGCGCACGCTCGAGCTCGAAGCCGGCGTTCTGCAGGTTGGTGGAGATCTGGTCGCGCAGGTCGACGTAGTGGTCGTACGGAGCGACGGGGAAGTAGCCACCCTTGAAACGCACCTTGTACCCGAGGTTCGGGCTGCCGTCGGCCTCGGTCTCGGCTCCGGTGTTCCACCAACCCGAGGACGAATCGACCTCGTAGAACGCACCGTTCGCCTGCGAATCGAAGCGCACGGAATCGAAGATGTAGAACTCTGCCTCGGCACCGAAGTACGCGGTGTCTGCGATGCCGGTGCTGGCCAGGTACTCCTCGGCCTTACGGGCAACGTTGCGCGGGTCGCGGCTGTAGGCCTCACGCGTGAACGGATCGTGAACGAAGAAGTCGATGTTCAGCGTCTTGGCATTGCGGAAGGGATCGACCTGAGCGGTGGCGTAGTCCGGAAGCAGAATCATGTCGGACTCGTGGATCGACTGGAAGCCGCGGACCGACGAACCGTCGAACGCGAGGCCGTCCTCGAGCGTGTCTGCCGTGAACGCCTTGGCGGCGATCGAGAAGTGCTGCTGTGCACCCGGCAAATCCGTGAACCGGATGTCGACGTATTCGATTCCTTCATCTGCGATGAACTTGATGACCTCTTGGGCCGTGGAAAACGCCACGCTTTTGCTCCTTTGTTGAGTCCGTCAACCTGACGGTATGGACTTGGTGTTGCCCGCCCGTCAAGCTCGTGTTTCGCCCGTGTTACGCGTCCTGGCTCACGACTGGCACGGACAACAGTACGTCCAGGTGTTTTCCCGTGTGCCCGACCGCGCCTATCCTGGAAATCATGGCACGAATGACAGGGTCCTGGTTGTCCGGACCGGCCTCCGCGAACCCACGTGAACCCCAGAACTTCCGCGGGGAGGAGCTGGGCCTACCGCAGCAGGGTGTCGGCGCGTTGGCAGGTACCGGACGCCGGGTTCTCGCGTTGGTGCTCGATTGGACGATGGCCACCGGCGTGGCATCGCTCGTTCTCGGTGGATACACCACGAGCGGACTGATCTCGACGATCGTGCTGGCCGTGTGGTTCGGCGTCGGACTGGTGAGCGTCTCGCTGTTCTCGTTCACCCCGGGGCAATTCATCGCCGGTATCCAGGTGGCACGCATCGACGCACCCGCGCGGGTCGGCTTCGTGCGCGCGCTCGTTCGGCAGCTCATCCTGCTGTTCGTGGTGCCGGCCGTCGTCACCGACATGGACGGCCGGGGAATGCATGATCGTGCAACGGGAACAGCCCTGCTGCGAACCCGCTGAGGGTCTGCGCACCAGGGCTGTTCGAGCGGTCGTGAGTTGTCAGCGGCGCTTCATGGTCCGCTGAACGCCCTTCATCTTGGCTCCGCCGGGAATGGGTCCCTTCGGCATGGCAGGTCCACCCTTGGTGCCCAGAGCCGAGAGTCGCGACTCGATGGTGTCCATGCGCTTGCCGTCGATGTTCTTCGGCAACTTCGACAGGTACTTCTGCAGACCCGAGAGCGGAATCTGGTTCTCTTCGTTTCCGACGATGATGTCGTAGATCGGAGTGTCGCCCACCAGGCGGGCGGTCTTCTTCTTCTCCTGAGCCAACAGTGACTTCACGCGATGCGGTGCACCCTCGGCAACGAGAATGACACCGGGCTTGCCGATGACACGATGCACGGCGTCGAGGTGGGTGGTTCCGGCGATCGCATTGGTCACCCGCCACGACCCCTGCAGGTTGTCCAGCGCCCATGCAGCCGCGCCTGCCTGCCCGTCTGCCTTCTTGTACACCGACTTCTGCACACGGCGACCGAAGATGATGAACGCAACCAGGACGCCCAGGAGCAGTCCGATGGGGAGCAGGAACCACTGGAAACCGAAGGCCAGGCCGATGAGGAACCCGAGGAGTCCGAGCCCGACCACCGACCCGATCATCAGCGGAAGGAGTGCCTTGTCGTCCTTGCGCTGCATCTGAAACGCCTGCCAGAGCTGCTTGCGCCGTTCCCTCGATGCCTGCTTGCGCGCCGCTTTCGCAGCCGCCTTTGCTTCCTTGCTGGGCTTTGCTGCTTTGCCAGCCTTACTGCCGTTCGCCATACCTCACAGGATACGTGCTGTGCCGACGCTCACGTGCACCGCGCCGGGTTGGCAGAAAGGATCAGCGAGCCGCCAGACGCGCCATCAGCGAACTGGCCTCCTGAGAGGCTTCGCCACCGTCGGTCAGGTGACTCATGCTCTCGGGAAGTTCACGGCCGTGATGAGCCATGGCCTGCGCGTAGAGGCGTCCGGCGCGGTAGGAGGAGCGGACCAAGGGCCCGGCCAGCACACCCGCGAAACCGATTTCGGTTGCGTAATCGGAGTGCTCGACGAACTCCTCCGGCTTGACCCAACGCTCGACCGGATGGTGGCGCGGCGACGGGCGCAGGTACTGGGTGATGGTCAGGATGTCGCAACCGGCCTCGTGCAGGTCGCGAATGGCTTCCTGCACCTCTTCGGGCGTCTCACCCATGCCGAGGATCAGGTTGGACTTGGTGACAAGACCATCGTCGCGGGCCGCGGTGATGACGTCCATCGACCGCTGGTATCGGAACGCGGGACGGATGCGCTTGAAGATGCGCGGCACCGTCTCGACGTTGTGGGCCAGCACCTCGGGACGTGACGAGAACACCTCGGCCAACTGATCGGGCTTGGCGTTGAAATCCGGGATCAGAAGTTCGACGCCGGTGTTCGGATTGAGCTTCTTGATGTATCGAACCGTTTCGGCGTACAGCCACGCGCCGCCGTCCTCGAGATCGTCCCGAGCCACGCCGGTGATCGTGGAGTAGCGCAGACCCATGGCCTGCACGCTCTCGGCGACCCGGCGGGGCTCGTCACGATCGAGATCCTCCGGCTTGCCGGTGTCGATCTGACAGAAATCGCACCGGCGGGTGCATTGCTCACCGCCGATGAGGAAGGTCGCTTCGCGATCCTCCCAGCATTCGTAGATATTGGGGCAGCCGGCTTCCTCGCACACCGTGTGCAGACCTTCACGCTTCACAAGACCTTTGAGCTCGGTGTATTCCGGGCCCATCTTGGCTTTGGTCTTGATCCAGTTGGGTTTGCGTTCGATGGGGGTCTCCGCGTTTCGGATCTCGAGGCGGAGCAGCTTGCGTCCTTCTGGGGCCACAGTCACAGAAACGATGCTACGCGCCGAAGCGAACCGTGGTGAACTGCGGGTTGACAGACGCGCCGTTCGGCGACGGATGCTCGATCTCGTGATCCTGTACGGACAACGATCCGTCCAGCGCGGCAAGGACGGCCTCGGTGACCGCAGCGATGACCTCGCCTGTGCCGACCTCTCGGCCGAGCTCCAGCGACAGTGACGTCACACCGGCATCGGCGATGCCACACGGCACGATCGCGTCGAAACCGGTCATGGTCGCGTTGCAGTTCAGTGAGAAGCCGTGCAGGGTGACCCCGCGTTGCACGCGGACCCCGATCGCAGCGATCTTGCGTTCGGGCAGCCACGTTCCGTCGCGGGTCTCGGCGGCGAGCCATACCCCGGATCTACCGTCCACGCGGCCGCAGGAAATACCGTAGGCAGACACCACGGAGATCAGCGCCTCCTCGATGCGACGTACGTATCTGACGACGTCGATGGGCTGCGCCAGTTTGACGATGGGATAGCCCACCAATTGACCGGGGCCGTGCCAGGTGATCTTGCCGCCACGGTCCACCTCGACGACGGGCGTACCGTCTCGCGGCATGTCCTCCTCGGACGTGCGTCGACCCGCGGTGTACACCGACGGATGTTCGAGCAACAACAGGGTGTCGGACCCGATGTCGTCTGCCCGGGCACCGGCCAGTTCGCGCTGCAGTGCCCAGGCCTCGGTGTACTCGACGGTGCCCAACTCGCGCACCACGACCGGCTCGGTGCTCGCGCGCGCCGATACCGGAACCTGGACCGTGGGAGAGTTCGCGTCACTCATGAATCGAAACGGTACGCCGAGTCACTTTCCGACAGCTACCCGCAGTGCCTCCCCGATCGTGTTGTGCTCGAAGGCGTACCCGGCGTCCTCCAATGCCTTCGGGATCGCCCTCGGCCCGGTCAGGATCGCCTCCTCGGCGAACTCTCCGATCACGGCCTTCAACGCGAAGCCGGGCACAACCCATGGGGCCGGTCGATGTACCGCTCGCGACATCGCACTGTTGAACTGGGCGTTGGTCACCGGAGTGGGGCCGACCATGTTGACCGGTCCCCGGAGTGCGTCGTTCTCGATGCCGTGCACGATGGCCCCGATCTCGTCCT
Source organism: Rhodococcus sp. 14-2496-1d (assembly GCF_002259365.1). Classification (NCBI taxonomy): domain Bacteria; kingdom Bacillati; phylum Actinomycetota; class Actinomycetes; order Mycobacteriales; family Nocardiaceae; genus Rhodococcus; species Rhodococcus sp. 14-2496-1d. The sequence continues at coordinate 76,954 of NZ_NPFV01000028.1, forward strand.
CCAACGAAATCCACGGGAAATACTGACGGCCGCTGCCCAACCGCCCGCCGAGGGCGAACAGGTACAGCGGTCGAAGCTTGCCCAGCATGCCGCCGCGCTGCGACAGCACCACACCGCTGCGCAGAAGGATGGTTCGGACACCGGCCTCCGACGCCTTCGACGTTGCGTTCTCCCAGTCGCGACAGACCTCGGCCAGAAATCCCTCACCGACCGGTGCGCTCTCGTCGACCACCCGGTCGCCGGTGTCGCCGTAGAAGTTGACGCCGCTGGCATTGATCAAGGTGGGGACCCCGGCGTCGGCCGCAGCCGCAGCGAGTACCTCGGTCGGGGCGATGCGACTGTCTCGTACCAACTGCTTGTATGCACCGGACCATCTCTTGTCGCCGATACCGACGCCGCAGAGGTTGACGATGGCGTCGGCACCGTCGAGCGTGGCCGCGTCGATGCTCCCGCGCGACGGATCCCACTGGGACTCGTCCGGTCCGGCAGGCGTGCGTCGAACGAGCCGGGTGACGTCGTGGCTACGACCCCGCAGTGCTGCGACGAGAGCGGTGCCGATCAATCCTGATGAACCTGCAATGACTACGCGCATGTGAACGAAAGCCTCCTTGACGCAAACGGGGCATCATTCGCGAACGAATGATGCCCCGGATGCACGGTTCGTGCCCCTCTTTTCGAGACTCCGATGCGAATGTTTCGCGCTCTCACCAGAATACGTGAGCGGCGCGATTCGCCGGTTGCCTACAGGCCGAGATCGGCCTCGAACGACGCAACTTCGAGACGCTGCTTGATCGTCGTGAGGAAGCGACCCGCATCGGCCCCGTCCACCAGACGGTGGTCGTACGTCAACGGCAGGTAGCACATCGAGCGAACACCGATCGACTCGTTGCCCGAGTCGTCCTTGACGACGACCGGACGCTTGACGATCGCTCCGGTGCCCAGCATGGCCGCCTGTGGCGGAACCAGGATCGGGGTGTCGAACAACGCGCCCTGGCTGCCGATGTTGGTGATGGTGAACGTTCCACCGGACAGCTCGTCGGGCTTGAGTCCACCCGAGCGTGCACGAGTGGCGATGTCGTTGATCGCCCGAGCCAGTCCGGCGAGCGACAGGTCGCCCGCATTGTGGATGACGGGGGAGAGCAGACCCTGCTCGGTGTCCACGGCGATACCGAGGTGGACGTCGGCGTGGTAGGTGATCTCCTTGGCGTCCTCGTTGATGCTCGCGTTGACGTTGGGGTGCGCCTTGAGAGCCTCGACGACGGCCTTGGCGAAGAACGGCAGGTACGTCAGGTTGACGCCCTCGTTCTCGGCGAACTTCGCCTTCGCCTTGGTACGTAGACCGGCGATCTTCGTCACGTCGACCTCGAAGGTCTGCGTCAGCTGTGCGGAAGTCTGCAGGGACTCACGCGTCTTCTTCGCGGTGATCTGACGAATCCGGTTGATCTTCTGCGTGGTTCCGCGAAGATGCGCGAGCTCGGGGCGAACACCAGCGGTCGCCGGGGCAGCGGGCTTCGATTCGGCGGCGGGCGCAGCAGCGGCGGCCGGAGCTGCCGGAGCCTTCTTGGCCTCGGCTGCGGCGAGCACGTCCTGCTTGCGGATGCGGCCACCGACACCGGTGCCCTTCACGGTCGACAGATCGACGTCGTTGTCCGACGCCAGCTTGCGCACCAGGGGAGTGACGTACGGGCTGGAATCACCCGACGGTGCCGACTCCTTGGCGGGAGCAGCCTTGGGCGCTTCCTGCTTGGGCTCAGGCTTCGGCTCGGCCTTCGGGGCTTCCTGCTTGGGAGCCTCCTTCTTCGGCTCTTCCTTCTTCGGCTCCTCGGCCTTCGGGGCCTCGAGCTCCGGGGTGGCCTCGGGCTCGGGGGCCTTCTCGGCGGGCGATCCCGAACCGATGACGGCGAGCTGGCCACCGACGGCGACCGTGTCGTCTTCCTCTGCGGAGATCTCGAGCAGAGTTCCGGCGACCGGAGACGGGATCTCGGTGTCGACCTTGTCCGTGGAGACCTCGAGCAGCGGCTCGTCGACAGCAACCTCGTCACCGACGGCCTTGAGCCATCGAGTCACGGCGCCTTCGGTGACGGACTCGCCCAGCTCGGGCATCATCACCGGCGTGCCGGATCCGGACGAGTCGGACGATGCACTCGCTGCGGGTGCCTCCTCCTCGGCCTGCGGCTCTGGTTCGGCAGCGGGAGTGGGCTCCTCGGCAGCTTCCTCGGGCGCAGATTCCTCGGCGGGCGCGGAGTCCTCGGCCGGTGCGTCGGACGAGGGGGCCTCGCCTGCGTCACCGATCTGGGCGAGCTCGCCACCGATCTCGACGGTGTCGTCTTCCTGAGCGACGATCTTGGTCAGAACACCGGCTGCAGGCGACGGGATCTCGGTATCGACCTTGTCCGTGGAGACTTCGAGCAATGGCTCGTCGACTTCGACGGTGTCGCCTTCTTGTTTGAGCCACCTCGTGACAGTTCCCTCGGTGACGCTCTCACCAAGAGCTGGCATCTGGACGGAGAAGGCCATGTCTGTTGACTCCTCGACAGTTGTGTGCGGGTGATGTAGTTCGACGACTCGTGGTCGCAGACCATTGTGCTGGCGGAACAGGGTTCATGGACGAGAGTTGCGTGATTCGGTTCGACGGGGGCGCCGGTGCACACGGCACCGATCGAGCGTGCTCGGCTCGACACAGCGCCCACGTAGACACTCCCTCTCGGCAATTCACTTACTCACTTCACGAGCCTTGGTTCACTATCAAGAGAGCTGAACCCTCTAATGTCATCCTTCCATTGTTATCGCCTCGCCGTTCCCCTAGGGCGTGCAACACGCCTGGCAAACTGGCGGGTAACAAAATTCCGGTACCAGAACCGGTGACCCATCGGCCGTACGAAAAGGATGTTCTCGTGGGATTGTTCGATCGACTCAAGCGAAGCGGTGGGGGCGCGAAACGGGCTCCGGAAGGGTCGGTTGCCCAGTACCTGGCCGATTGGACCGACGCGCGAATCGGTGTCGAGGCCTACGTCGAGCCGAAGACGACCGTGACCCCGCTGACCGTCGTACTGGTCGCGAACGACGGCGAATGGACCCGTCGGCCGCTCGATGAAAAATATGTACGAAAGATCGGATCCGACCTGAAGATCCCGGTGTACGACGTGCGCAAGACCGGCTACCCCCAGCGCATGCGCGATCACGACGCCCGCCAGAAGGTCATCAGGAAGCGCGAACAGCAGCAACGCGATCTCTGACCTGGCCCGTGCGTGCGGACGCCGAATCCGCACGCACGGACTCTCGTGATCAGCCGTTCTCGACGATGTCCTCCAGGACCGCGAACATCGTCCGTACGGGAACGCCGGTGCCGCCCTTGCCGGTGTACCCGAAGGGGCCACCGGTGTTGTACGCCGGGCCCGCGACGTCGATGTGAGCCCATTCGACGCCGTCGGCGACGAATTCTTTCAAGAACAGAGCGGCAGCGAGCATTCCACCGGCCCGGCCGTTGGTGACGTTCGCCAGATCGGCCACCTTGGAATCGAGTTCGCGTCGAATCTCCTTCGGCAACGGCATCGCCCATGCGTTTTCGCCGATGGCTTGGGAGATCTCCGCGACGCGGTCACGGAAGTCCTCGGTGCCCATGACTCCCGGCGTTCGATTGCCGAGCGCGACCACCTGAGCTCCGGTCAGTGTCGCGGTGTCGATGAGGTAATCCGGATCGTCCTCGCAGGCCCGCACGATCGCGTCGGCGAGTACCAGTCGGCCTTCGGCGTCGGTGTTGATGACCTCGACGGTGATGCCGCCGTACTGGGTCAGTACATCGCCCGGACGCTGCGCAGTGCCCGACGGCATGTTCTCGGCCATCGGCACCGTCGCGATGACGTCCAGTGGCAGATCGACCTTCGCGGCCAGGATCACCGTCGCGATGACCGCAGCGGCACCGCCCATGTCGGAGGTCATGTTCTCCATGCCCGCAGCGGGTTTGATGGAGATTCCGCCGGTGTCGAACGTGATTCCCTTGCCCACCAGGGCGACCTTCTTCGCGCCTCGCTTCCCACCCGAGTGCGTCAGGCGAACCAGCCGCGGCAGGCGCGAAGAACCCTTGCCGACGCCGTGAATGCCGCCGTAGCCGTCCTTCTCCAGTGCCTTGTCGTCCATGATCTCGACCTTCAGGCCCGCTGCCGTGCCGAGGGCCTTGGCCTGCGCGGCGAACTCCTCGGGGTAGAGGTGGCTCGGCGGGGTGTTGACGAAATCGCGTGCCACGGCGACGGATTCGGCGATGGCGAGCGATCGTGCCAGCTCGTTCTTGGCGTCCTTGGAGCGGGTGTCGGGAACGAGCAACTCGACGCGCGCGAGTGGGAGCGCGTCGGACTTCGGTGCCGAGAGTGCCGATTTGAACTCGGTGAACTGATACGCGCCGAGAAAGAACCCTTCCGCGGCGGCACCGAGATCGAGCGCCGACAACGTGGTCGCTGCAGTGTCGACCCCCTTGAGCGAGCGTGCCGCGGTACCGGCCGACTGCCGGATCCGCTCGCTGTCGATGTCGGCGGCGCTGCCGAGGCCGACCGCCAGCACGCTGTCCACCGACAGGCCGGACGGCGCCGGAATGCGCACCAGCTCGTCGGCCTTTCCGGTGGCACCGACGGATTCGAAGGCGTCGAGTAGCGCAGCGGCGACGGCGTCGTCGGAAATGTCGTCGGTGATGGCGAGTTCGAGGCCGTCGTCACTGGTGCTCAGCGCGACTACGAGAACGTCGACTTTCTTGCCGAGCTTGCCCGCGAGGACCAGGTCGGGTCCGAGAGTGCGGGAAGGCGTCGAGGGTGAAGGCACGTGGCTGCTCCTGTAGGGGTTGACGTGTACGTACCTCGATCCTAGTGACGACGCGTCGAGGGACGCAGTCGGTCTGCCGGGCCCGCTACGGCCGCGATGTGAGCTAGCGTGACCGCCATGACCGACACCGAGCTGATCGAGGGACCACTTCACGCCGTGCACACCGAATTGGGCGCGACGTTCGCACCTTTCGGCGGCTGGACGATGCCGGTGTCGTACGCCGGAGTCGTCGTCGAGCACACGGCGGTGCGAGAAGCCGTCGGCCTGTTCGATGTGGGGCATCTCGGCAAGGCGTCGGTGACCGGGCCCGGAGCCGCCGCGTTCGTGAACTCCGTGCTCACCAACGATCTGGACCGAATCGAACCGGGCAAGGCGCAGTACACGTTGTGCTGCACCGAATCCGGCGGTGTCGTCGACGACCTGATCGCGTACTACGTCTCGGACGAGAACGTCTTTCTGGTGCCGAACGCAGCCAACACTGCGGCCGTCGTCGCGGCGATGGCCGAGCAGGCACCCGAAGGCGTGTCGGTGGTGAACCAGCACCGAGACTTCGGAGTGCTGGCCGTGCAGGGACCGAAATCGAGCGAGGTCCTGCAGGAGCTGGGCCTGCCGACCGACATGGACTACATGGCGTTCGAGGACGCCACCTGGAATTCGGTGGCGGTGCGGGTCTGCCGGACCGGATACACCGGCGAACACGGCTACGAGCTCGTTCCCCCCGCCGGAGATGTGGAACCTCTCTTTCGGGCACTCGTTGCTGCAGTGCGATCGCGCGGAGGGCAGGTGTGCGGGCTCGGCGCACGCGATACGTTGCGCACCGAGATGGGGTACCCGCTGCACGGACACGAACTGGCACTGGACATCTCGCCGCTCGAGGCGCGCTGCGGCTGGGCGATCGGGTGGAAGAAGGATGCGTTCTGGGGCAAGGAAGCACTGTCCGCCGAGAAGGCGAGCGGGCCGGCGCGCGTACTGCGCGGACTGAAGGCCCTCGACCGCGGTGTTCTGCGCCCCGGTCTCACCGTGCGTGTGTCGGGGCAGGACATCGGGACGACGACCTCCGGAACGTTCTCGCCGTCGCTGAAGATCGGAATCGCCCTCGCCCTGCTCGACGCGCAAGCCGCTCCGGAGGTGGGCACGGAGGTCGAGGTCGACGTTCGTGGGCGAGCGTTGCGCTGCGAAGTGGTCGCGCCGCCGTTCGTCGCAGCGAAGACCAGGTGACCGCGCGAGAGCGCAGCGACCTTGACGATAGTATCTCCGGCATGACAGGTGTTTCCGAGTTCGCGTACGTGCAGCATCCTTCTCCCGCCACTCCGGTGGAGCGCGACGCGGTGCTCGCTGCACCCGGTTTCGGAAAGCACTTCACCGACCACATGGTGTACATCGACTACACCCGTGACGGCGGATGGCACGATGCGACGATCGCGCCCTACGGACCGATCGAGCTCGACCCGGCCGCGATGGTGCTGCACTACGGCCAGGCCATCTTCGAGGGACTCAAGATCTACCGTCAGCCGAACGGCGACCTCTCGACCTTCCGGGTGCACTCCAACGCCGAGCGCTTCCGCTCGTCCGCCCGCCGCCTGGCGATGCCGGAGTTGCCGGACGAGCTGTTCATCGGATCGATCGAGAAGCTTCTCGAATTCGACCACGAGTGGGTCCCCGCAGCAGGCGGCGAAGACGCGCTGTACGTCCGGCCGTACATGTTCTCCACCGAGGCCGGGCTGGGCGTGCGCCCCGCCGACTCGTACCGCTACATGTTGATCGCCTCGCCCGCCGGCGCGTACTTCCCTCGAGGCGTCAAGCCGGTGAGCGTCTGGCTGTCCACCGAATACGTCCGGGCGGCGCCGGGCGGGACCGGTGCGGCGAAATTCGCCGGCAACTACGCCGCATCGCTTCTGGCGCAAGCACAGGCCAGCGACGAGGGATGCGATCAGGTGGTCTGGCTCGACGCCACCGAGCGCCGCTACGTCGAGGAAATGGGCGGTATGAACCTGTTCTTCGTCTTCGGCTCGGGCTCCGATGCACGCCTGGTGACCCCGTCGCTGTCCGGATCGCTTCTGCCCGGCATCACCCGCGACTCGCTGCTGGCCCTGGCGACCGACGCAGGCATCCCCGTCGAAGAGCGGCGGATCTCCACCGAGGAGTGGCGCAAGGGTGCCGACTCCGGCGAGATCACCGAGGTGTTCGCCTGCGGCACAGCAGCCGTCATCACACCGGTGGGCAGCGTCAAGTCCACCGAGGGCACGTTCGAGATCGCAGGCGGTGAGCCCGGCGAGATCACTCTCGCACTACGTGACACGCTCACCGGCATTCAGCGCGGAACGTTCGCCGATACTCACGGCTGGATGACCACGCTCCGCTAGCTCCCCAGGAGCAGGCCGACCGCGGCCAGTGCGGTGGTGGTCTCGATTCCGGCTCCGAGCACGTCGCCGGAGAGCCCGCCGAAGCGTCGGACGCAGTGACGAGTGAGAATCACCGCGACGGCGAGTGCGGCGATCACCACCAGCGCTCCCTGCCACGGTCGGTCGGGCAAAATGTACGTGAACATGGCCGTTGCCACGCCTGTCCACAACGCCACCACCGCGGTCGACTGAGTGCCTGCCACCAGCGCGCCGAAGCCGCTCGGTGTCGCCGCGTCGATCCCTCGGCGGCACGCGACCACTGCCGACACCCGTGCGATCACCGAGACGCACACGATGGCCCACCACATGTGCAACTGCGCGAGCTGGCCCAGGCTTGCGGCCTGTATCCCCAACACCAGAACAAGTGCTGCCACACCGAACGGGCCTGCACTGCCGGATTTCATGACTTCTCGCGCGCGCTCGGGAGGCCCGTAGCAGCCGAGTCCGTCTGCGGTGTCGGCCAAGCCGTCGAGATGCATACCCCGGGTGAGCAATGCCGAGGCGCCGACGGCGATCAGTCCGCCGAGCAGTGGTGACAGTCCGGCCGCGATCGACACCCACAGCAGCGCGGCGGAGATGCCACCGAGGGCGAGGCCGACGAGCGGCGCGAACGCGATCGCGCGTCCCGCGGAGTGTCTGTCGACGTCCTCCGGGCCGCGCACGGGCAGTACCGTCAGCCAGGAGAACGCGAGCAACACTCCATCGGCGCGCCTGCTCACGGTCAGGGATTTTCGGTACTGCTGTGAGCTTCGCTGTCGCCGGTGCTGACCCCGGCGTCGGCGAAGGTCGCCATCGAATTCAGAGTGCCGACACCCGCACGAACCAGAGACAACGCCGCCAGCGCACCCGAGCCCTCGCCGAGACGCATCTCGAGCTCCACGAGCGGTTCGAGACGCAAGTGCCGCAACGCAAGCGAATGGGCAGGCTCGGCCGAACGATGTCCGGCAACCCACCAGTTGCGCGCTCCGGCCGCTGCATCCTCGGCCACCAGAGCGGCCGCGGTCACCACGAGGCCGTCCAGAATCACCGGGGTTCGCCGATGCGCAGCCTGGGCGAGAAAGCCGGCGAGAGCCGCGATGTCGGCACCGCCCGCGACCCGGAGCAGGTCGGTGGGGTTCTTCGCGACCGGACGAGCCCTACGCATCGCATCCCGGATCGCCGCGGTCTTCCTGATCCACCCCGCATCGTCGATTCCGGTGCCGCGGCCGACAGCGGCAACCGGTTCGGTGTCGGTCAGGGTGGCGATCAAAACCGTTGCAGGAGTGGTGTTTCCGATGCCCATGTCGCCTGCGATGAGAAGATCCGCGCCGGCGTCGACTTCCTCGTCGGCGATGGCGGCTCCGGCAGCGACGGCGGCCCGAACCTCGTCCTCGGTCAGCGCGTCCTCGCGGTCGATGGATCCGCTGGACCGTCGAATCTTGAACGCGGACACGGAAGAATCGGTATCGGCGTCGACTGCGATGTCGACGACCCGAACCGCCGCACCGGCGATATCGGCGAGCACGTTCACCGCGGCACCGCCGGCGCGGATGTTCTCGACCATCTGGGCCGTGACTTCGGGAGGGTAGGCGGAGACCCCGTGCGCAGCGACGCCGTGATCGCCGGCGAAGACGACGACACGCACTCGTTCGAGAGACCGCGGCGGGCAGGCGTCCTGGCAGGCCGCGATCCACTCACCGAGCGTCTCGAGGCGACCGAGGCTGCCGGCGGGCTTGGTCAATTCCCGTTGCCGGTCCGCCGCAGCCGATCGAGCCGAGTCCGACGGAGCCGTCACCGGACGAAACGGCGTCGCCGAATCCTCTTCCGAAAGAATTGTCACACTGTGCCTTTCGCGGTTGTGAAGTCCGCCGGAGGTTCCTTGAGGGTCAGCGCGAGTCCCGCAACGACCAGCAGAACCCTGTCACACACTGTCGCGAGCCGAGAATTGAGCAAGCCCAGCTCGTCTCGGAAGAGGCGACCGGAACGGGATTCGGGCACCACGGAGAGGCCGACCTCGGGGCTGACGAGTACGAGAGGCGACGCGCATCGCGCGATCGCCCCGACCAGGTCGTCGACTGCCGGTGCGACGGTGCCGCGGGGGAGCTCCCAGGCCTGCGCGTCGTCGAGCATTCCCGTCAGCCACGTTCCGAGGTCGTCGACGACGGTGGTGCCGTCCCACGGCTGCGCGATGACACCGGCCAGTGACGTGACGGTTTCGACGGTGGACCAGTGATTGGGTCTCGACGCGCGATGAAGGTCGATACGGCGTTGCCAGTCCTCGTCGGTGGCGTCCCGCCTACCGGTGGCGAGGTAGCGAACCGGCTCGAGAACGGCAAGCGATTCGGCGTGCCCGGACTTGCCGGATCTGGCCCCACCGAGCACGAGAGTTCGAGTCGGTACGCCCACCGACGTCAGACGGCCTCGCCGGCGCTGACTCGCGGCTTGGGGGCGCGCATCTTGCGGATCTGGGACGCGCGGACGAATGCGTACCACCCGATCTTGAAACCACCGTCGGTGGTCTCGGGGAACTGCACCCGGATCTTGTTGTTGATCATCTTGCCGAGGTAGATGCCCTCACCGACCATGAAGAGCATCATCACGAACATGCCGAGGGTGACGTACTGCTGCACCTGAGGCTGCAGGAACAACGCGAAGATCAAGATCAACGCGAGCGGCATGAACAGTCCGACGAGGTTGCGCCGCGCGTCGACGATGTCGCGCACGTATGCGCGGACCGGACCCTTGTCGCGGGGGAGCAGGTACTTGTCGTCGCCCGCGAGCATGCGTGCGCGACGCTCGGCTGCGGCGGCGCGTCGCTCGTTGGAGGCGGCCTTGCGGTCTTCCTTGCTGCCCTTGTTCGCCTTGCGGCGCTCGCGTGCCTCTTTGCTCGTCAGCGGAGCAGGAGCAACCGGTCCACGACGCCGCGCCTCGGCGTCACGACGCTTGGGGGTCGGTCGGCCCTTACCGAGAGACACCGAAGAGGTCGCGTCGCTCCCGGCCGTCGTCGACTCGGATTCGTTCGAGTCGTTTCCGTCCGAATTGTCAGAGTTTCCACGGCGTAGCAGCTTCACGCACTCAGAGTATGGGATGGCTCGTCGGATTCGAACACCGGCCAGGTCAGCGACGAAACAGCGGATGCCGTTCCGTCGCTGCAGCCCTAGACTTCCGACGATGCGAGTGATGATTGCGCCGGATTCGTTCGGAGACACCCTGACTGCCGCGGCCGCGGCCGACGCCATCGCCAGGGGATGGGCGTCGGTTCGGGAGACCGACGAGCTCGAACTCGCCCCTCAATCCGACGGTGGCCCCGGCTTTGTCGAAGTACTGGCTTCCCGCATCGGCACCGTGCAGTTCGCGGATGTGGACGGGCCGCTCGGTAACCCGGTCCGAGCCGAATGGCTGCTCGACGGCACGGCGGCATACATCGAATCGGCTCAGGCCTGCGGACTGCATCTGCTCGACGGGCCGCCCACCCCACTGTCCGCATCGAAGGCGAGCAGCTACGGCGTCGGTCAGTTGCTCGGCGCGGCACTGGACAGCGGAGCCGAAACGATATTCGTCGGACTCGGCGGAAGTAGCTGCAGCGACGGTGGCCGCGCGATGATTCGTGCGCTGGGCGGACTCGGATCGGCAGTCGCCCGGTTGTCCGACATCGACCTCGTCGCCGCGTCGGACGTGGAGAATCCGCTGCTGGGCGACGCCGGTGCAGCCCGAGTCTTCGGTCCACAGAAGGGTGCCGACGCAGAGACCGTTGCTCGGCTCGAGGAGCTGAACGCCGACTGGGCGGCGGTCCTGTCCGCCGCGGGTTACGACGTGGCGGACCGGCCGGGTGCCGGGGCCGCCGGTGGTCTCGGGGCGGCGTTGTTCGCACTGGGCGGCAGGCAGCAGCCCGGGGCGGCTGTCGTGGCCGAGCGGACCGGCCAGCAAGAACTGTTGGACTCCGTCGACCTGGTGCTCACCGGTGAGGGCAAATTCGACTCGCAATCGCTGCGGGGCAAGCTGGTGACGAGAATGGCTGCCGCGGGCGGCGCGACCGGTATCGACACGATCGTGCTCGCGGGACAGGTCACATTGTCCGAGGACGAACTGGAATCGGCGGGTATCTCCGCTGCGCACTCGATCAGTGAGTTCGCAGGATCGGTGGAGCTGGCGATGTCCGACGCGGCGAACCAGCTCGAACAGCTGGCCGCGCGCGTAGCGGCCGACGTGGACGACACTGCCGTACAACCGAGGCGGCGAGCGTGAGGAATAGAGCCACCGGGAGTACGGTTGAGTAGTTCACGGGTTTGTACGACTGATAGGGAGAGCCCATGACCGTCTCGAACGAGGCCACAACGACCGAAACCACAGCGCACAAGGTCACCATGACGGAGACCGCGTCGACCAAGGCCAAGGCGTTGCTGGACCAAGAAGGCCGCGACGACCTCGCGCTGCGCATCGCGGTGCAGCCAGGTGGTTGCGCAGGACTGCGCTACCAGCTCTTCTTCGACGACCGAAGCCTCGACGGCGACCTCGCGGTCGACTTCAACGGCGTCACGCTCGCAGTGGACCGGATGAGCGCCCCGTACGTGGAGGGTGCATCCATCGACTTCGTGGACACGATCGAGAAGCAGGGCTTCACGATCGACAACCCGAACGCCACGGGATCGTGCGCGTGCGGCGACTCGTTCAACTGAGCTGACTCGTACTCGACTGTGACCGGTACACGCGTGCGTGTATCGGTCACAGTCGTGTCTGCCCAGCAGCTCTCCAGCACTCAAGAACCGAAAGGCCCTCCTTCGTGACTCTCGCGGTATCCGGCTCGATAGCGACCGACCATCTGATGCGATTCTCCGGACGGTTCGCCGAGCAGATAGTCGCCGACCAGCTCTCGAACATCTCGCTGAGCTTCCTGGTCGACGATCTGGTGATTCGCAAGGGAGGCGTCGGCGGAAACATCGCGTACGCACTCGGAGTTCTCGGCGGTGCGCCTCTTCTCGTCGGGGCCGTGGGACCGGACTTCGCCGAATACCGGACCTGGCTCGAGGAGCACGGCGTCGACTGCAGTGGTGTGAGCGTGTCCGCTACCGCGCACACCGCCCGCTTCGTCTGCACCACGGACGAGGACATGGCGCAGATCGCGTCCTTCTACCCCGGAGCGATGAGCGAGGCCCGTGATATTTCCATCGAGACGCTCGCGGCGCAGCACGAGATGGACCTGGTTCTGATCGGCGCGAACGACCCCGACGCCATGACAGCGCATACGGCCCAGTGCCGCGCTGCGGGTATCCCGTTCGCGGCCGACCCGTCGCAGCAGCTCGCCCGGCTCGACGCAGCGCAGGCGACCGACTTGATCGACGGTGCCGCGTACCTGTTCACCAACGAGTACGAATGGGCACTGCTGAAGCAGAAGACCGGCATGTCCGACGCGGACATCGCTGCGAAGGTGGAGCTACGTGTCACCACCCTGGGTAAGCGCGGCGTCGACATCGTGGCCAAGGGCGGCGAACACACCCACATCGGCGTCGTGCCCGAGACGAGCAAGGTCGACCCGACCGGCGTCGGCGACGGCTTCCGGGCAGGTTTTCTCACGGCACACATGGCCGGAGCCAGTATCGAACGCGCAGCGCAACTCGGTTCGCTCGTGGCCGTGCTGGTGCTGGAGACCACCGGCACTCAGGAGTGGGAGCTCAATCGCGACGACGCGATCAAACGTCTGACCGCGGCGTACGGTGCCGACGCGGGCGAGGAGATCGGGGCATTGCTCCCCGTCTGATGCCGATCTCGCCGCCCCGAGCCATCGGGGCGGCGAGGTGACCTCGATCAGATGTTGACCGGGTACTCCGGTTCGGCGATCTGCGGCACGATGCGTTTCTCCACGAAGATTCCGTGCCACACCATGAAGATCAGCAGGGTCCACAGTCGACGGCTGTGATCGGACCGGCCGGCGCGGTGGTCGTCGAGCATTGCGACGACGGCTGCCTTGTTCAGCAGGTGATCGGTCTGCGAATCGGCGATCTGCTGGTGCGCCCAGTCGAACAGTTCCGTGCCGCGGAGCCAATGGCGCAGTGGCACCGGGAATCCCAGCTTGGCGCGGTGCAGGACATGACCGGGAACGATTCCCTCCAGCGCCTGACGCAGAGCGTACTTGGTGGTGCTCTTGGTGATCTTCTGCTCGAGTGGGAGCTTCTCGGCAACCTTGTAGACCTCGGAGTCCAGGAACGGGACTCGCAACTCGAGTGAGTTCGCCATGGTGATCTTGTCGGCCTTGACCAGAATGTCGCCACGCAACCAGGTGAACAGATCCAGATGCTGCATGCGAGCCACCGGATCCCATCCCTGCGACTGCGCGTAGATCGGGGCGGTGACGTCCTGATGGGTCCATTCGGACCGGAACTCGCGCAACACCGAGCGCAACTGCGCGTCGTTGAAACTGCGAGCGTTGCCGTAGTACCGCTCTTCGAGGGTCATCGATCCGCGGTTGAGCAGGCTCTTGCCGCGCGTGCCCTCGGGGATTCGCTCGCTCAACGAGCCGGCCGCTCGTCGAAGGAAGGCGGGCAGCGACTCGAACGGCTTCAACGACAGCGGTTCGCGGTAGATGGTGTATCCGCCGAACAATTCGTCCGCACCTTCACCGGACAGCACGACCTTCACGTGCTTGCGTGCTTCCTTGGCGACGAAGTACAGCGGCACCAAGGCGGGGTCGGCCACAGGATCGTCCAGATACCAGACGATCTCGGGAATGGATGCCGCAAATTCTTCGGGCCCCACGACCTTCACGATGTGCTTCGCTCCGATGGCGGCCGCGGACTCCGCCGCCACGTCGACCTCGGAGTAGCCCTCGCGCTCGAATCCGGTGGTGAACGTGATCAGGTCGGGATTGTGGCGAATCGCCAGAGCTGCGATGGCCGTCGAATCGATGCCGCCGGACAGGAACGAGCCGACGGTGACGTCGGCGCGCATGTGTTTGGCCACCGAATCTTCGAGTGCCTCGGCGATTTCCTGGTACCGCGCCTTCTCGGTGCCCGGCGCGAACGGCTGCACCGGGAACTTCGGTGTGAAGTAGCGGGTGATCTTCGGCGTCGTACCGGGGGACAGGGTGGCGTAGCAACCGGACTCGAGCCGCCGAACGCCTGCGTGCAGGGTCTCGGGCTCGGGGACGTACTGCAGAACGGTGTAGTGCTCGATGGCGCGCGGGTCGAGATCGGTGTCGACACCGAGCAACTCCATCAGCTCGAGCACGCTCTTCTTCTCACTACCGAATGCGGTGCCACCCGGACCGGTGGCCAGGAACAGCGGCTTGATGCCGAAGGGATCGCGAGCGACGAACATCTCACGGGTCTCGGTGTCCCAGACGGCGAATGCGAACATGCCCCGAAGCCGCTCCACAGCGGCAGCACCCCAGTAGTGAAACGCTGCGACGATGGACTCGCTGTCACCCTCGGTGCTGAACTCGGCACCGTGCTCGCATGCCAGTTCTGCGCGCAGTTCCAGATAGTTGTAGATCTCGCCGTTGAAGACGAGCGCATACCGGTTCGGCGACTCCGGCGGACCCCAACGCATCGGCTGATGCGAGTGTTCGATGTCGATGAAGGACAACCGATTGAAGCCGTAGACGACGTCGTCGTCGTGCCAGGTGCCACCGGGCTCGTCCGGGCCGCGGTGTCGCATGCAATGGGTCGCCGAAGCGACGAGTTCGACTCCGGCGGCGGTCGTTCCGTGAGACGTGAGTACTCCGAGCAGTCCACACACGGCGTCTGCTACCTCTTCTCGCAGTTGGGGACAGTGCAGGGGTCCTGGTCTCCGCGAGCGTCGTCAGCGGGACTGTAGATCAGGATCCGAGTATGCCGCAGACACGCTCGGACGTAGGTAACGACCCAAGGGTGGTTCTCCTCCGGCTTTGGTCTACGCTGCGTAGTACTCGGGCATCTCCATGTGGAAGCCCTTATTCTTCAGTGGTGGGCAATCAGGAAGGCGTGAACGTGGCGCAGAGTCGGATCCTTCGGCGAGCGGGGCTGACAGCATTTCTCGGTGTAGCCGCGTTGATGCTGTCGGGCTGTTCCATCAGCAGCGACAACGTACTCAATTTCGGTTTCGCCTCGGGCGTCACCCCTCAGGGGCGACGCATCGGCGACCTGTGGACGTGGTCGGTCATTGCAGCCCTGGTCATGGGCATCATCGTGTGGGTTCTCATCTTCTGGGTGGTGCTGTTCCACCGTAAGAAGAAGAGCTCACCGGAGTTCCCTCGCCAGACGGCGTACAACGTTCCGCTCGAGCTGTTCTACACGGCGGTTCCGTTCGTGATCATCGCGGTGCTGTTCTACTTCACGGTCGTGGTGCAGAACTACGTCGACGAGAAGCAGGCAGATCCCGATGTCCAGGTGGATGTCACCGCTTACCAGTGGAACTGGAAGTTCGGATACCGGACCATCGACCTCAAGGACGGTGCCGCCAAGTACGAGGGCACCGACGAGGAAGAGCAGGCTGCAGCCGAGGCCGCGGCAACCCCGGGCGAAGGTGCCGAGGGCAGCGAGGACGGCGAATTCGTTCCGGGACCGATCAACGGAGCTTCCACGCAGGATCTGTCGTACCTGCACTACAACAAGATCGAAACGGTCGGATCCAGCGACGAGATCCCGGTTCTGGTTCTGCCGACCGGCAAGCGCATCGAGTTCGTGCTCGCGTCCTCGGACGTCATCCACGGATTCTGGGTTCCGGAATTCCTGTTCAAGCGCGACGTCCTCCCGAACCCCGAGGAGAACCACTCCGACAACGTCTTCCAGATCAGCGAGATCGAACGCGAAGGCTCCTTCGTCGGACGGTGCACCGAGATGTGCGGCACCTTCCACTCGATGATGAACTTCGAGGTTCGTGCAGTGTCTCCGGAGCGGTTCGAGCAGTACATCGAGCTGCGCAAGCCCCTGTCCGAGGGCGGAGATGCACTGACCAATGCGCAGGCACTCGAAGCCATCGGCGAAAGCCCCCTCGCAACGAGCACCTCGCCGTTCTCTACCGACCGCACCCTCCGAACAGCCGCTGTCGCTGAAGGCAACTGACCAAGGAAGCATGCTGATATGAAAATCGAAGCCAAGATCTTCGAAATCCTCACTGTCTTCTTCCTCCTGGTCGGCATCGTGTACACGTTGTTCACGGGCCTGAGCCGCACAGGAGTGGAGTGGGCCGGAGTCACCGCGATCTTCCTGTCGGTGGGTCTGACGCTGATCATCGGCACCTACTTCAGGTTCGTCGCCCGACGCCTCGATACGCGCCCGGAAGACTTCGACGACGCCGAGGTGAGCGACGGTGCAGGCGACCTGGGCTTCTTCAGCCCCGGCAGCTTCTGGCCGATCGTGCTGGCAGCCTTTGCAGCCGTCACTGCCATCGGCTTTGCCTTCTTCCAGCCGTGGCTCATCGCTCTGGGCGTCTTCTGTGTCATCGCCGCGGCCGCAGGTTTGGTCTTCGAGTACCACGTAGGTGCCGAGCGCCACTGACTCCACCAGCTCCACCCGACAAGGGCCCTGGTCGTTCTCACGAACGATCAGGGCCCTTTTCTGTAGTACACGCACAGGCCGGTCCGGATGCTCGGCTCACGGCGGCTGTGACGTCGACGGAGCTATGAACTCGGGAGGTGTAAGCGGGAGGCGCACCACGGGGGACAGTCAGGAGACGTCGGCCTCCGAGTGGGTCCGACCGGAACAGGACGTCGAATCGGCAAGCGAGTCGAGGGAGATGTCCAGCGCACCGCACAATGCGGCGACGGTGAAGAACGCCGGCGTCGGAATCCGGCCGGTCTCGATCTTCCTCAGAGTTTCGACCGAGATGCCGGCCTTGTCGGCAACCTCGGTCATGGTTCGGCCACCACGGGCAAGACGGAGCGCAGAGCCGAGCCTGGCACCTCGGGCGAGTTCGCCGGGGGTGAGGGGAATGCGGACCATGAGACCGATAGTAATACCGGTTCGTCGAGAACCCGCGAGCCGAGATCGGCCGATACAGCGAGTGGGTCGTCCGCCGGTGGGGGAGGGGAGGGCCGCTCGGGACTCTCGCGGATCCTCAGCCGTCATGCTCAGGACAGCGAGCCCAGGCTTTGGGTCCGGATGGTGTCGGCAGACAAGAAAAGAGGGCGACACCGTTGCCGGTGCCGCCCTCTTTCGGACTCTGTCAGATGTCAGTGTTCTCTGTCGTTGTCACTTCGACCCGAAGCAATAGCAGCGTCCTCGTCCGAATGAAGTCCATTGCCGTTGCCGTTCGCGTGGCCATTGCCATTGGCATGGCCGTTCGAGTGGCCGTTGCCGTTCGAGTGACCGTTACCGTTCGCGTGGCCGTTGCCGTGAATGCCCGCCTGGTAGTTGCGGAGCATCGTGAGCTGCTCGTGTTCACCCTTGTGGAGGGCATCTTCGAGAGCCTTGCTCTGTGCCACCGGATCCGGACTGAACAGCGATCCCGAGCCAGGCTTTCCGGCCGAGCCGAGCTTGTTCATCTTCTTCGGTACGGGTGCGCCCTGGTAGTCGAGGGGGATCGGGTGTCCGTGATCGTCGACCGGTCCGAGCGGCTGGTGGATTTCCACGTACTGGCCGTGCGGGAGGCGCTTGATGATTCCGGTTTCGATGCCGTGCTCGAGAACTGCCCGGTCACTGCGCTGCAATCCGATGCAGAATCGGTACGCGATGAAGTAGGCGAGCGGAGGCATGGTGAGAATTCCGATACGACCGATCCACGTCATCGCGTTGAGCGAGATGTCGAACTTGTACGCGATGAGGTCGTTGATGCACGAGAGCGTGAGGATCACGTAGAAGGTGAGAGCCATCGCGCCGATCGCGGTACGCACCGGAACGTCGCGGGGACGCTGCAACAGGTTGTGATGCGCAGTGTCTCCGGTGAGACGCTTCTCGATCCAGGGGTAGGCGATCATCACGGTGAAGACGAGACCCATGATCACTGCCACCCAGAACACTGCCGGGATGGTGTAGCGCCCAGCGATGTATATCTCCCAGGCAGGCCACAGTCGGGCCATGCCGTCGGTCCACATCAGGTAGAAGTCGGGCTGCACACCGGCCGACACTTGCGACGGGTTGTACGGTCCGAGATTCCAGATCGGGTTGATCTGGAGCAGTCCGCCCATTGCTGCCAGGATGCCGAAGGTGACGGCGAAGAAGGCACCGGACTTGACTGCGAAGACCGGGAGAATACGAACGCCGACGACGTTCTGTTCCGTGCGGCCCGGTCCGGGGAACTGGGTGTGCTTCTGGTACCAGACCAGAGCCAAGTGGGCCGCGATCAGGGCCAGGATGATTGCCGGCAGCAGAAGAACGTGAGCGACGTACAGGCGCGGGATGATGATCGTGCCGGGGAAGTCGCCGTCGAAGATGAGCCAGTGCATCCACGTACCGATGATCGGGATGCTCATCGTGATGCCACCCAGTGCGGCGCGGAGGCCGGTGCCGGAGAGCAGATCGTCGGGCAGCGAGTAGCCGAAGAAGCCCTCGAACATCGCGAGGATGAGCAACAAGCAGCCGATGACCCAGTTGGCCTCGCGCGGGCGACGGAACGCGCCGGTGAAGAAGATGCGCATCATGTGCACGATGATCGAGGCGGCGAACATCAGAGCCGCCCAGTGGTGAATCTGTCGCATGAACAGACCGCCGCGAACCTCGAACGTGATGTCGAGAGCCGTTGCGTACGCCCTGGACATCGTCACACCGTTGAGCGGGGTATACGCACCGTCGTACACGACCTCGCTGAGCGAGGGGTCGAAGAACAGGGTGAGGAACACGCCCGAGATCAGCAAGATCACGAAGCTGTACAGCGCGATCTCACCGAGCAGGAAGGACCAGTGGGTGGGGAACACCTTGTTGATCTGGCGCCGTAGCCCAGGTGCCAAGTGATAGCGACTGTCTACGCCGTCGGCCTGCTTGGCGGCGAGGTTTTGCAATGTACTCATGAGTCACGCTCCGGACGACGTTCCCAGAAGGCGGGTCCCAGTGCTTCGGTGAAGTCTCCCGAAGCGACGAGGAATCCCTCTTCGTTGACAGTGATGGGAAGTTGGGGCAGCGCACGCGCAGCCGGTCCGAAGATCGGCTTGCCGTACTCGAGCGCGTTGAACTGCGACTGGTGGCAAGGGCAGAGAATTCGGTTGGTCTGCTGCTCGTACAACGATGTCGGGCAACCCAGGTGCGTGCAGATCTTGGAGTAGGCGAAGTAATCGCCGTAGTTGAAGCTTTCTTGACCCTTGCGCTTGACGACGTTGCTGGCGGCGTCCGGGCGAAGGCGGATGAGCATCACCGAGTTGCGAACACCACGCAGGGATACGAGCAGGTCGTGCTCGCTCTCGCGATCCGCTTCGCGGAACGGGAAGACGGTCTCCATGGCACCAGCGTCCAAGTCCTCGGGCCGAACGAGAACGACATCTTCCGGTCGCCCGGTGTCTCGTCGGAGGTAGATGGTCTCTCCATCGTAGCGAGGAGTCCAGCCGGATACCCACAACGGCGAATCTTCGCCCTTCGCCCACGGGTTCTTGATCAGGCCGCCCAGGGGGAGAAGCGCCATCACACCGAGTGCGCCACCACCGAAGACCAGCGACCGCTTGATCACCTTGCGACGACCGATGGTCGACGTGTCGAGGGAGTCGCCCAGCTCCGCCACGAGCGTCTTGCGATCCGTCTCCGACGAACCGCCGTCGTGACGGTCCTGGATGGAGACCTCTTCGGGGATGAACTTCTTGGTGAACTGCACCGCGCCGACACCGACCGCGAGGATCGCCAGACCCATCGTCGCGCCGATGAGCGGGGTGTAGAGCGAGTAGGCAATGTAGTTCTCTTCGCCGATACCGGCGTACTGCCACGGCCAGAACAGGTAGATACCGATGAACGCGACCGCAGCGAGACCGGCGATCGAGAACCAGATGGCGACGCTGCGCTCGGCGCGCTTCTCGGCGCGGGTACCTTCCACTGCCCAACGGTTGCGGCGGAAAGCGACGTCGACACCGTCGAGGTTGGTGCCCAGTTTGACCAGGTCGTCGCGGCTGAGCGCGGCGAGTTTCTCGTCGGTGTACTTCTTGTCCGCGTTCACGCCTTCGGCACCGGGCGCATCCTTGCGTCCGGATTCGTCGTTGTTCGCGTCCTTACGGCCGGAATCGCCGTCGGTCATGATCTAGCTCCGATCCACAAAGTTGCTCCGACGACGGCGATGATGCCGACCGTCCAGATAGCGATCATCTCGGTACCGGGACCGAAGCCGCCGATGCTCCATCCGCCTGCGGGCAGCGTCTCGGTGGACGACTTGATGTAGGCGATGATGTCGGACTTCTCTTCCAGCGTCAGCTGGCGATCGGAGAACTTCGGCATGTTCTGAGGACCCGTGACCATCGCGGTGTAGATCTCTTGCTCGTTCGCGGGTCCGAGCGGGGGTGCGAACTTACCCGAGGAGAGAGCTCCGCCGAGGCCCGTGAAGTTGTGGCAGGAGGCGCAGTTGAGTCGGAACAACTCGCTTCCGCGTCCGATGTCGTCGCCGCGCAGTGACTCCTGAGCGATCTCGCCGTTCTCGTCGAGGATGACCGTCGGTCCGCCACCGTTGGCCTGGATGTAGGCACCCAGCGCGTCGATCTGCTTGTCGTTGAACTTCGGCGGCTTGCGCAGCGCCTGCGCCTCGTTGCGGACGGCAGGCATGCGGCCGCTCGACACCTGGAAGTAGACAGCCGCTTCGCCGACGCCGATGAGGCTCGGTCCGCGATCCTGAACACCCTGCAGGTTGGCTCCGTGGCACGTGACGCAGGACGTGTCGTAGAGCTGCTTGCCCTCGCGGATCAGCGCTGCCGAATCGGTATCGGCGGTCGCGACCTGCGGAGCCGGCGTCAGAGCCGAGGCGAGGAATCCTGCGCTCAGAAGGCCCATCATCAGAACGAGCGCACCGGTGATGCGTCGGCGCGTCTTACGCTGCCGTCTCGTCTTGGAGGCGGCGTTGTCGTCGGATGCTGCTGGGGGAGATGAACTCATCTTCTATCCCTTGTCGTGTCGGGACGGACCGAACGTCGGGGGCTGAATCCGTTCGCTCGTTATCTTTGGCGTGCTGACTGTCACTAGCGGATGAAGTAGATCGTTGCGAAGAGGGCAATCCAGACGATGTCGACGAAGTGCCAGTAGTACGAAACGACGATGGCGGCGGTGGCCTGTGCTGGCGTGAACTTGCTGACCAACGTTCTGGTGATCAGGAAGACGAAGGCGATGAGTCCGCCGATCACGTGCAGTCCGTGGAAGCCGGTCGTGATGTAGAAGACCGAGCCGTACACGCTGCTCGAGATCGTCGTGCCCTCGTGCACCAGGTGGTAGTACTCGTACGCCTGGCCGGCCACGAAGAACGTGCCCATCATCAGAGTGATGATGTACCAGCGGCGGAGTCCGAAGACGTCACCTCGCTCGGCGGCGAACACACCCAGCTGACAGGTGAACGACGATGCGATCAGCACCGCGGTCACCGGCACAGCGAGAGCGAGGTTCAGCTCCGTCGGCTCGGGCGGCCAGATTCCATTCGCCTGGGCGCGTGCGACGAAGTACATCGCAAACAGTCCGGCGAAGAACATGAGTTCACTCGACAGCCACACGATCGTGCCGACGCTGACCATATTGGGACGGTTCAGCGAGTGCACGCGTTGGGTGATTGCCGATCCTTGAGTCCCTACAGCGCTCGTCACAAAGAGAAGTATGACCCGTCGTAGTACGGAAGGCATATCCGGGTCCGCTCTTGGCGCGTCGTGTCGGAACGAATCCGGGTCCGTCCTTGTTCCCGTGCTGGTGAGAGCCCCTGTACGGGCCGGTAGGGTCCAGTCGTGCAAGGCTGGCCTCATGGCAAAGCGCACAGAGGGTGGATGGTTTCGGAGACTGTTCTCGCGATCGACGGCAGAACCTCTGGACCCCACCCGTGACGACCTCGTGACAGTGGCGAGTTGCTTCGACGATGCACAGGCGTGTTCGGCCGTGCTCGACGAAGCAGCGAGGACCCAGCCGGTGTGGACGGAGTCGGCGGACGTGGTGCTCCGGCATCATCTGGTGTTGCCCTCGGACCAAGTCGAGGACGCTGCGGCGGTCGCGGCTCAGGACGGCTACGAGGTGGGACCCGTCGTCGATCTACCTGAGAGCCCCGGTTACCGCCCTCGGGTCGACGACGGCGTGCCTCTGGTACTGCAACGTGTTCAGGTGCTCGACGCCTTGCACTGCTCACAGGAGCGTTCTCGCATGGCCGGGCTCGCCCAGCGACGAGGGGGAGCGGTACTCGGGTGGGACGCACTGCAGCCTGCGCAGCCCGGCGCAGCGTCTGGCTAAGCTTCCACCGCACCGTACGGGCATCGACGGCAGAAGGGCACGGCACAACCACCATGACCGCACCGACCAGTGACGAGCAGCCGCGAACGTGGCGTCGAATTCTCGGAGCGTTGACCACGTACTCCGACCTGTCGAGCGCCGACACCGGTTGGGTGATGGACGAGATCATGTCCGACAACGCCACAGCCGCGCAGATCGCCGCCTTCGGGGTGGCGCTGAAGATGAAGGGCCCGACGCCTGCGGAACTGGAAGGTCTCGCCGAGTCGATGCTCTCGCACGCCCTTCTCGTCGAGACCGACCGTGACGCCGTCGACGTCGTCGGAACCGGCGGTGACGGAGCCGACACCGTGAACATCTCCACGATGGCCGCGATCGTCGTCGCCGCCAGTGGTGTACGAGTGGTCAAACACGGCAACCGCGCAGCGTCGTCCAAGAGCGGAACGACCGATGTGCTCGAAGCGCTGGGAGTGCACGTGAACCTGGGCGCTGCCGGAGTCGCGTCGAGCGTCGAGCAGGTCGGTATCGGGTTCTGCTTCGCCCCGATCCATCACCCCGCGCTGCGTTTCTCCGGTCCCGCCCGCAAGGAGATCGGGATCCCGACGGCGTTCAATGTGCTGGGCCCGCTGACCAACCCCGGCCGCCCCCGCGCCGGACTGATCGGCTGCGCCTTCGAGAATCTTGTCCCCGTCGTCGCGGGCGTATTCGCCCAACGCGGCAGTTCGGTGCTCGTCGTGCGCGGTGACGACGGCCTCGACGAGATCACCCTGTCCACCACGACCACCGTGCACGTGGTGTCCGACGGGGCCGTCACCGTCGAGACGATCGACCCGGTCGACTACGGAATCGCCCGAGCGCCCATCGACGCACTCAGAGGCGGAGACGCAGAATTCAACGCGGCCGTGGCGCACCGAGTGTTCGCCGGTGAACACGGCCCCGTCCGCGACGCGGTACTGCTCAACGCTGCCGCAGCAATGGCAGCGCACCACGGCGTGTCCGACGACCTCCACGCCCGGATCGAAGCCGGATTGGTCACTGCCGCAAAGACAGTCGATTCAGGCGCGGCAGCACAGCTACTCGCCGACTGGGGTCGATGCACCACCGAACTCGCCGACTGACACCGAACGTGCCTATTCGCCTATCGAGAACCCCGCATCGACATCGGCACTCGAATAGGACTGGAACGCAATGTGAGTGGTGGTGCTGCGCACACCCCTCACTCGATTGATGTGCTTGGTGATGACCTCTGCGATCGAAGCATGATCGCGAACCTTGACGATGGCGATCAAATCGACATCCCCAGCACACGAATAGACCTCCGACACCCCGTCGACATCGGCCACGGCCTGCGCCGCCTCCGGAATCAGATCGGCCTCGGCGTCGATCAAGACGATGGCATTGATCATCTGTGCTCCTCCCGCATCTCGAGCTCGGTGTCCGACGCGAGCTACCCCCAAACCCTAATGGCTGCCATATCCCGAGAGCCGTTCCGCAGGCTCCACTCCTGCCCACACTTGTCGTTCCGCAGGCTCCACTCCTGCCCCGAACGGTCGTTCCGCAGGCTCCACTCCTGCCCTCGCTGCTTCTCTCGCCGTCCGACACCACGACTCCCACGAACCCGCCGACCGTGCCGGGCTGCAGTACCCACTGCTCGTGCGCACGATCCGGACTCCGTCCGTGCGCAACCACGCCGCGATCAGTCCCACTTCTTCCGGCGGCGCACCGCGAAGCGGCGTCGTATCGGGCAGCACCGTTTCGGCCGACGCGGTGATGGCATCGACGACAGGCATCGGATGCACTCCGCGCGGTGCGACGGCAGCGCCGGCCAGACGGCCGAAGCGCACCACGATCAACTCCCACCCGCCGTCGGCCGTTCGTTTCGCCGCAACGAGTTCGGCAATGGCGGCCACCGCCGCCGATCGGTGCATCCTGCGTAGTGCATCGACGGTGATCGCGATTCGATCACGCAGACGAGCGGCCGTCTCGAACAGCTCCTTGTCCGCGAGCTCGGCGACGCGGCGGCGCATGGAGTACAGCACGGCATCGTCCTGACCGCACACGAGCGCGAGAAACTGCCTCGGGGCATCCGAGTACTCGTCGGCCGTCAACGGTCCGCACAAAGCCGCAGGGCAGCCTCCGACGTCTGTTGCCGGGCACTGGTCGCCGTGTCGAACCGAGCGCGCGAGTCGGCGAGTGCAGGTTCGCAGGCGGCAGAACTCGGCGACGAGCGCAGCGGCCTCTGCGGCGTCGCCGCGAACCGAGAACGGTCCGAGACTGTTCGGTGTCGGTGTGCGGACGATCGACAGGCGGGGGAACGCCTCGTCGGTCAGGGTGATCCACCACCCCTTCCTGGGGAACTTCGAGCGGCGGTTGTACGGCGGGACGTGCGCCGAGAGCAGACGTAACTCGCGGACCCCGGCTTCGAGCGCGTGCGCACACTCGACGTGGTCGACGCGAGTCGCCAGTGCGACCATCTCCTTCATCCGGCCTCTCGTCTCCGAACCGGTGAAGTAGTTGCGCACACGCCGCTTGAGGTTGTTGGACGTACCGACGTACAGCACCTCGTCGGACGGGCCGCGGAACAGATAGACGCCGGGCGTGCCGGGAAGGTGAGCAGCCAGCCCGCGTTTGGCGCGCTGGCCGGCCGACACTGCGGGCAGGTAGTCGACCAACTCGGCGTAGCTGTGAACCCCCTGATTGCCCACCCGTTCGATGAGGCCGTGCAGAACGTCGACGGTCGCTCGGGCGTCGTCGAGCGCGCGGTGGGTGGGCCTGGTACCGGATCGGAACAGTGTGGAGAGCGCGGACAGCTTCACCGAAGGTGCCTCGTCGCGCGTCAGAACGCGTCGAGCCAGCTTGACCGTGCACAGCACCTGGAACCGCGGCCATGCGATGTCGAGACGACTGGCGGCGGCTCTGAGGAATCCCGTGTCGAAGCCGGCGTTGTGCGCCACCAGCACCGAACCGCGTGCGAACTCGAGGAAACCGGGAAGAACCCGTTCGATGCGCGGCGCGCCGATGAGCATCGCCGATGTGATGCCGGTCAGTTCCACGATGTACGGCGGGATGGATCTGCCCGGGTCGATCAGGGTGGCGAATTCGCCGAGAATTTCGCCGCCTCGTACCTTGACCGCGCCGATTTCGGTGATGGCCTCGGTGTCCGCGCTTCCGCCGGTGGTCTCGAGGTCGACGACGACGAACGTGGTCTCGTGCAGCGGGGTATCGAGTTCGTCGAACGTCAGCTGGATGGGCAGGCTCACCGCGACGACGTTAGGGCCGACCCCCGACAAGAACGTTCATGGTGCCGTCGAACGTCGCCGTGTCACGAAACCTGTCGGTGCCCGTCGCTATCTTTCGCTTCGTCGGCCGATTCGGCCGCCGGAAACCGCAAAGAGACAAGGATCACAATGATCATCGACTGCAGTGACTGCCTGGTCCGTGACATCGCCTGCGCGGACTGCGTCGTGACGGTGCTTCTGGGGGCTCCGGGGATGCCGTCGAGATCGGACGGCCGGTGGGTCGGGCCGCCGTCTCGTATCACTCTCGAGCAGGAAGAACTCGGTGCCATGGGTGTGCTCGCCGATGTCGGCCTCGTGCCCGCACTCAAGCTCGTTGTGAACGATGACGACACCGCCGAGGTTCCGTTGTTATCGACTCGTGACACACCGGGGGATCAGCGCGCCGGCTAGCGAGAATCGAGCCGAATCCGCTCGCCTCGGCGAGTTGGGGTCGACACGGGGGTATGCCATTTCGTAACCTTCCTGAGACCTTGCGGAGTCTCGCCAGTCCAAACCGGAGTGGCGTCGCAAGTCACCGCCTAATCGTTCACTCGCGAGAGTGTTCGTACCGGGAACCCGATATCTACTGGGGTGAATCCCGCTGAGCCACCACACGGTGGCCGGTGGGTAGGGCTGCTCTTCCCAGCCCGAACCCGTCAGCTAACTCGGTCGGCGGACGATAGGAAGAAACGGAGCACCATCTTTCGTGGCGTCACAACTTTCCAACCGATCATTGCGGCGAGTCCTCGTAGCCGGAGCGCTCACTGCAGGCGTGGTCATCATTCCCGCTGCACCCGCAATGGCGGCCCCCCTCACCATTCCCGGCGTCGGAACCTTCGAGATTCCTGACATCCCGGGCCTCCCTCCCCTCAACATCCCGGGTGTGCCTGCACCGGGTGCGCCGTTGGCACCCCAGGTCACCCCGGCAGCAAAGGCCGTTCAGGCCGCTGAGTCCAAGATCGGAGCACCGTACGTGTACGGCGCTTCGGGTCCGGATTCGTTCGACTGCTCGGGCCTCGTCCAGTGGGCGTACAAGCAGGCCGGCATCAGCCTGCCCCGTACCAGCTACGACCAGGCGGCCGCGGGCACTCCGGTCTCGCGCGACAGCCTGGTTCCCGGCGACGTCGTGTCGTTCTACGGCGGCTCGCACTCGGGCATCTACGTCGGCAACGGCAATGTCGTGCATGCATCCACCTCCGGCGTTCCGGTCAAGGTTGCTCCGCTTGCCTCGATGCCGTTCGACGGTGCTCGCCGTTACTGATTCGAGCGAGCGACGTCCGCTGTGATCGACCGACAGGGTCGAGCCGTCCATCGGCTCGGCCCTGTCGTCGTATCCGGACACCGGCCGCGCGACACGCCGATCCGGTGGACAGGGAAGCCCCTAGTTCGTAATCTGATCGAGACCTGGTCGATGTTTACTTTGTGACCTGTCACCTCGAATCCCCATCGATTTCGGGCCGTGTTCACGTCCGCGCCCGCAAGAGCATGGGTATGGTTCGGTTTCGGTCCACTTTTCCAACCGTTGCCTCGCTCGAGGCAACACGTGTGAGGACGGAGAGTCGCTTTCCGTGGCCCTATCGAGATCTACCCGAGCGTTGCGGCTGGCCCGCAACTCGGTGGTTGCTGTCGCACTGACCGCGTGCATGGTCGTGGTCCCGATGACGACGGCGACCGCGCAGCCGGGATTCGACTCGGCGTCCGACGCGCAGACCGAACTCGCCGAGCTCTCTCGCCAGTCCGAGCAAACCAACGAAGCTCTGCACAACGCGCAGATCGATCTCGACGCCAAGAACCAGCAGCAACTCGACGCACAGGTCGCCGTCGACCGGAGTCGTGCCGCACTGGAGGCAGCGCAGGCGCAGTTGGCGCAGCTCAAACCGGCCATGGACAAGGTCGCCAACGTCAACTACCAGGGTGCGCGGACCAATCGACTGTTCGCCGTGATGGTCAGCGATTCGCCGCAACAGTTGCTCGACCAGATGTCTGCACTGGACGTGATCTCTGCCGATACCGCCGACCAGGTCGCTCGATTCAAGCAGGCGAGCTCTGATGCCGTGACGGCCGAGCAGGCCGCAACGACGGCCGCCGACCAGGCACGTGTCGCGGCCGAACAGGCCAAGGCCGTCAGCGACGACCTTCAGGCCAAGCAGAGTGAGCTGCAGGGTCAGA
The DNA here is from genome assembly GCF_002259365.1 of Rhodococcus sp. 14-2496-1d. Taxonomy (NCBI): domain Bacteria; kingdom Bacillati; phylum Actinomycetota; class Actinomycetes; order Mycobacteriales; family Nocardiaceae; genus Rhodococcus; species Rhodococcus sp. 14-2496-1d. The sequence goes on from NZ_NPFV01000028.1 coordinate 104,878, forward strand.
TAGCCGAGGTCATGGCTGCCTACAGTGCGCTCTCGTCCTCCGAGCAGTTGGCTCTCGCCGGATCGGCCCTGCCCGAAGGATTCGATCCCACCACGATTCTGCAGAATCTGACGCCGGGATCGGGTGCCAGTGCGTTGCAGGCCGGCCTGACGCAGATCGGCAAGCCGTATGTCTGGGGCGGCACCGGTCCGGACGGCTTCGACTGCTCCGGTTTGGTCGTGTGGGCCTACAAGCAGGTGGGCAAGACATTGCCGCGGTCGAGTCAGGCGCAGGCAGCGGGCGGAACGCCGGTGGATCAGAAAGATCTGCAGCCGGGCGACGTCGTCCTGTTCTACCCGGACATCTCTCACGTCGGGATCTATGCCGGGAACGGCAACGTGCTCCATGCCTCCACCTTCGGTGTTCCTGTGAAGGTTCAGTCGATGGCATCGTTCCCGTACTACGGTGCGCGTCGATACTGAGGTGCGCCTCGACGATCGACGAACGCCTGCGTGAGTGGCTCGAACCGGCGCTCCGGATTGCGTGTTCTCGCCCGATCGCTACGAGTGCGGTTGCTCGCCGTCGTGCTCGTGGCCGCGGTGGCCGTCTCGGTCGTCCTAGTTCACCGCTTCGACAGCACGTCCAGCGCAGGTACTGCCGACTCGACAGTCGCGGGAAACCCGCCGACCTACGATCAGCAGCGTCGCGCCGAGGTGACCGTTCTCCTGGACCAGTGGGCCCGTGCGGTTCGCTCCGGCGATCTCGATGCACTGCGGGAGTCGATGGATCCTCTGGCCGCCCCCGACTTCGTGGAGGCGCAGGTGCGCCGGGCCGCAGTGGTGCCGGGCGTGCCCTTCTCCGAGTTCGACTACGAGTTGGGTGACGAGCCCGAAACTCCGGTGCCGCCGCAGATCGCCGAGGCGCTGGATTCGACCGACGTCTGGGCACCGGCGGTGTATCTGAAGTACGCGGTCGCCGGGCCGGACGCGTCGCCGACGCGTCGGCCGGTCTCATTGGTGGTAGCCGAGCGGGACGGTCGCTGGCGGCTGGTCGACGACGCGGACCTGACCGAATACCGACGCCACACCTGGCGTGGGCCGTGGGATTTCGGGCCCTTGAAGGTGCGCTCGGTGCCCACCGCAGCCGGGACATCGGTGGTCATGGGGCATCCGGACCGCGAGCAGTTCGTCGAGAGCCTGGCCGCCGAACTTCCGTCGGCAACCGCGGCCGTCACCGACTTCTGGGGGGACGATTGGGCGCGCGACGGGCTGGTGTTCGTCGCGTCCTCCGCGGAGGAGTTCGCCGAACTGACGGGGTCCGCGCCGTCCACCGAGGTGGCCGCAGTGACGGTGTCCGACGCGGTGGTGGGCGACGGCTCCCGTCCGACGGGTCAGCGTGTGGTGTTCGGTCCCGACGCCGCGACGCGGTTGACGCCCTTCACCGTGCGCTCGGTTCTGCGCCACGAGTTGACCCACGTGGCGGCGAGGGCGAAGACGTCCGACGGTACCGAGCTGTGGGTGTCGGAAGGGTTCGCCGACTATTCCGGGTATCGAAATTCCGGTGCCGAGTTCGTGCAACTCGCCCCCACTCTCGCGGCGATCGTGGCGGCGGGCGGGCCGCCGACGGTGCTGCCGAAGAACGAGGACTTCGGTGCAGGCGGGGCCAGATCGAGTGTGGCCTACGAATCGGCGTGGTCGGTGTTCGCATTCGTGGCCGACAGATTCGGGGAGTCGAGGCTGCGCACCCTGTACGAGTCGCTCGCCTCCGACAGCTCCACCGATTCTGTCTTCGCGTCGGTGTTGGGAACGAGCCGCGCACAGTTCGTCGCCTCGTGGGGCGACTGGGTGGCTCGCCAGGCCGGTTGAGACGGGGCGCTACGGTTGTCGCCATGCGTCGTACTCTGCTCGTGACGAACGACTTTCCTCCTCGCCCGGGTGGTATTCAGTCCTATCTCCACAGCTTCGCCTCGCAACTGCCGGCCGACGAGCTGGTGGTGTACGCACCGCGGTGGCGGGGCGACTCGCACGAGAAGTTCGATGCCGCGCAGCCTTTCGAGGTGATCAGGCATCCGACGACCCTGATGTTGCCGACTCCGCTCGTCGCGCGTCGCGCAGCTCGAATCCTGAAGTCCCGAGGCTGCGATTCCGTGTGGTTCGGTGCGTCGGCTCCGTTGGCGGTGATGTCGTCGTACCTGCGCAAGGCCGGGGCCGATCGCATCGTGGCCAGTACGCACGGTCACGAGGTCGGTTGGTCGATGGTGCCGGGCGGGCGTGCGACCCTGCGCACGATCGGCGAGAACACCGACGTGGTGACCTACGTCAGCAAGTACACCCGGGGGCGCTTCAGCTCGGCGTTCGGGCGGACTGCCGCCCTCGAACACCTACCGCCCGGTGTCGACACCGATCGCTTCGTGCCCGACGACGCGGCGCGAACGGACCTTCGCGCGCGCTACGGCCTCGGTGATCGCCCCACCGTTCTGTGCCTGTCCCGGCTCGTTCCGCGCAAAGGGCAGGATTTCCTGATCCGTGCGCTTCCGGGGATCCGCCGGGCCGTCGACGGAGCGGTCCTGGTCATCGTCGGCGGCGGACCCTACGAGAAGACCCTGCGCGAGCTCGTTCGATCCACCGGAATGGAGCAACACGTGGTGTTCACCGGCACCGTGCCGTCGGCGGAGCTCGCCGCCCACCACACCATCGCCGACGTGTTCGCGATGCCGAGCCGCACCCGAGGTGCCGGTCTCGATGTCGAAGGTCTCGGCATCGTCTACCTCGAAGCGTCGTCCTGCGGCGTACCGGTCGTCGCGGGCATGTCCGGGGGTGCGCCGGAAGCGGTGCAGCACAACAAGACCGGTGTCGTCGTCGACGGGACGTCGGTCTCGGAGATCACGGACGCGATCGTGCGAATCCTGTCCGATCGCACGCTGGCAACGCAGATGGGCAATGCCGGCCGCGCGTGGGTGGACGCGGAATGGCGCTGGGACGTGCTGACCGAGAAGCTGCGGTCACTGATCTGACGCGCGTCATCGCGATGCGGTGCACCTACCGGGCGTAGATCGATTCGATCTCGTCGGCGTAGGCGGCGGTGATGACGTTGCGCTTGAGCTTCATGGTGGGAGTCAGCTCACCGCTCTCCTCCGAGAAGTCGTGGGGGAGGAGTCGATACTTCTTGATCGACTCCGCATGTGAGACGGACTTGTTCGCGTCGGCAACGGCGGCGTCGATCTCCGCGACGAGTTCGGGGTCGGTCTGCAGATCGGCTGCGGTGGCGTCGGCGGCCTTGCCGTGGGAGGACTTCCAGCGATCGAACGCATCCGGATCGAGGGTGATGAGCGCACCGATGAAGGGCTTCTGATCGCCGACGACGACGGCCTGGCTGATCAGCGCACCCGCCCGCAGTTGGTCTTCCAGTCCGGCCGGTGAGACGTTCTTGCCTCCGGCGGTGACGATCAGTTCCTTCTTGCGACCCGAGATCGTGATGTACCCGTCTTCGTCGACCGAACCGAGGTCTCCGGTGCGGAACCAGCCGTCGTCCAGCGACTCGGCGGTCGCGACCTCGTTGCGCCAGTAGCCGTCGAACACGACCGGTCCGCGGAGTTGGATCTCGCCGTCCTCGGCGATGCGCACGGTGTTGCCGGGCAGTGGACGCCCGACGCTGCCGACGCGTTGGAAGCCGATGGTGTTGACCGCGAACGCCGCGGTGGTTTCGGTCAGGCCGTAGCCCTCGTAGATCGTCACGCCGATGCCCCGGTAGAAGTGGCCGAGACGGGAACCGAGAGGCGCTCCGCCGGAGATCGCGAGCTCGCACTTACCGCCGAGCGCTGCCCGCAGTTTGCCGTAGACCAACTTGTCGAACACGGTGTGCTTGGCGCGCAACACGATTCCCGGTCCACCGGTGTCCTGCGCCTCACTCCACGCCACTGCGCATTCGGTGGCGAGGTCGAAGATCTTGCCTTTGCCGTCGGCGTGCGCCTTCTGCTTGGCGGTGTTGAAGACCTTCTCGAACACTCGCGGTACCGAGAGGATGAAGTCCGGCTGGAACGTACCGAACGTCGCGACGAGATTGGGGATGTCGTTGGTGTGGCCGAGCGTGACTCCGGCATCGAACGACGCGATGCTCACTGCGCGGGCGAGGACATGCGCGAGCGGCAGGAACATCAGGGTGCTGCGGCCCTGCCTCATCAGTGATTTCAGCGAGGTCTCGCGAATGCCGAGTGATTCGGCGAGCAGATTGGCATGGGTCAGTTGGACGCCCTTGGGACGACCGGTGGTTCCGGAGGTGTAGATCAATGTGGCCGGGTCGGACGAGGCGAGTGTCGAAACACGTTGATGTACCTGGTCTTCGGTGATCTCGGATCCGCCGTCGGTCAGGGCCTGTACGGCGTCGGACCCGGCGGAGTTCTCGATCACGAACGTCTGCCGCACCGACGGCGCAGCTGCCACAACGGTTTTCGTTTCCCGCACGTGTGCGTCGTTCTCGAGTATCAGCAGGACGGGCTCGGCGTCTTCGAGGATCCATTCCACCTGCCCGGCGGAGGAGGTCTCGTAGATCGGCACCGTGACACCGCCTGCGGCCCAGATCGCGTAGTCGAGAACCGACCACTCGAATCGCGTCGACGACATCAGGGCGACGCGATCGCCTTGCTCGATGCCAGCGGCGATGAGGCCCTGTGCCACTCCGACCACCAGTTGTTCGAACTCGGCGGCGGTGACGTCGAGCCACTGCCCATCGACCTGGCGGCGGAACACTGTCGTGTCCGGTGAGTTACGGGCGCGGACGAAGACGGTGTCGACAGCCGAGTCGGTGTCCGCGATGTCGTATTTTGCGGCGACGGTGAACTCGCGCACGGGATTACCTCCGGATAGAACGGGGAGAACGAAAGTCGATAGCTCGGCTTCACAGATACTCTAGACCCGGGCTCGCGGCATCGAAATGCGCCCGGAGTGGAGCCTGCAGGAACGACCCGGGAACAGGGGAGTGGAGCCCGCAGGAACGACCCGGAAAGAGGGGAGTGGAGCCTGCAGGAACGACCAGGGAAGAGGGGACGCGCACGGCCGGGGAACCGATGTGTGAAGCTCTGTCGATGAGCAGTATTCAAGTTGCGGATCAGACGTTCGTGGCCGCCTCGGGCGAGCGGGTTGCGCATGCGTTCGCATCGCCCGCTCGGTGGCGTCGATGGTGGCCGGATCTGAACCTGACCGTCACCGAGGACCGGGGCGAGAAGGGGATCCGCTGGGCGGTGCGTGGTGGTGTGGTCGGAACGATGGAACTGTGGCTCGAGCCTGCGCTCGACGGTGTGATCGTGCATTACTTCCTGCATGCCGAACCTGCCGCAGGCACCGACGTCGCGGCGCACCAGCATGCCCGTCGGGTGGCCGGACGCGCGATGACGTTCGAGCTCAAACGAGAGCTCGAGGCCGGTCGGTCTGCAGGTGAGGCACCCCACCACGTAGCGTCGACTTCGGCTCGTGAATGAACCGCGCGGTACGGTCGGCCGGTTCGCGTTGTGCGGCGGCGGATCGATCGTGTGAGATAGGCCTGCGCGAGTTCGACGGCACCGAAGCGAACCGAGCTGATCGAAGTACCCGAGCTGATCGAAGTACCCGAGAGGAAGCGGACCAGTAGTCATGGCGGAGAAAACCCAGAGGTCGATCGTCGTCGAAGCCCCACCGAGTCGGGTCATGGACGTCATCGCCGATTTCGACGCGTACCCCACGTGGGTGTCGGCCGCGAAATCCGTCGAGGTCCTCGAGGTCGACCAGGACGGCCGTGGCAAGCGCGTCAAGTTCGTGCTCGATGCGGGAATGGTCAAGGACACCTACGAACTCGAGTACGACTGGGCGGCAGACGGCAGTTCGGTCTCGTGGAATCTCGTGTCCGGTGAGATGCAGAAGTCTCAGAACGGCTCGTACACGTTGAAGGAGACCGGCGGCGGCACCGACGTGACGTACGAGCTCACCGTCGATCTGAACATCCCGATGATCGGTCTGTTCAAGCGCAAAGCAGAAAAGGTCATCACCGACACCGCGCTCAAGGAATTGAAGAAGCGGGTCGAAGGCTGACCGACGCTCGCACCGAAGCCCGCACCACGGTGTTGCTGTTCCTCGGCAAAGGTGGCGCGGGTAAGACGACGTTGGCGGCTGCGTCGGGTCTGCGACTGGCTCAGGCCGGTGAGCGGGTGCTGATCGCCTCCGTCGACCAGGCGCACTCGCTCGCCGACGCATTCGCGGGGGACGCAGAGGCCGCGGATTCGTCCGGTGTTCGTTCGATCGCTCCTGGTCTCGACATCGTCGAGATCGATACGTTGGCGTTGCTCGAAGCGCGGTACCAGGGGCTGGGCTCGCTGATGGCCGTGGCGTCCGCGGGACACGAGCACGGGGTGAGTTTCGGGGCGATCGAACCGGAGGAGTTGCTCGGTCTTCCCGGAGTCGAAGAGCTGCTCGGCATGCACGAGATCGTCCGTCTCGCCGACGAGAATCGCTGGGACACAGTGATAGTCGACCTTCCCGCATCCGCGGATGCCCTGCGGACGCTGCAGCTGCCCGATACCGTCGCCGCGTACGTCGAGCGGATCTGGCCCCTGCATGCTCGGATGGTCTCGGGCACCGGCTCCGATGTACGTCTGACCCTCGTGGTGGCGATGATCGAGCGAATCCTCGCTCAGGTCGGCTCCGTCCGGTCCCTGATCACCGACTCCGCTCGTACCGGGGCGACCGTCGTCGTCACCGCCGAACAGCTGTCGGTCGTCGACGCGGAGAGAACACTGTCGGCGGCTGCTCTGCTCGGCATCAGAATCGATCGTGTTCTGGTCAACAGAATCCTGCCGAAGCTCACCGCGTCGTCGATCGGTCTCGTGGGCGCTCACCCGGCCGTGTTCTGGTTCGAGAGGTGGCGGGCGGCGCAGCTCGACGCGGTCGCCGAGCTGCGTCGACGCGTCGGTACGGTACCGATCGTGGAGGTGGAGCACGCTCCCGGTGAACCGGTAGGGTTGGGGCCCTTGCAAGATGTGGCCGATCGCCTCGAACCGGACTCCCTCGAACGGCGCGCGCCGGGCTGGGGTGAGCAGCCTTCGGTGGTGCTCGAGTCGGGTACCGGACTCGAATCCGTGTACGCGATGAGAATGCTGCTGCCGGTGGCGGATTCGACGACCTTGGGCTTGGGGCGAGTGGAGGACGACTTGATAGTCACTGCCGACGGGAGGCGACGGCGCCTCACATTGGCGTCGGTGCTGCGTCGGTGCATCGCCGACTCCGCCGAACTCGACGGACCGTTCCTCGTTGTGCGTTTTCGCCCGAACCCCGACGTGTGGCCACTGTGACTTCGACGACCTCTACGACCCCGACGGCCGGGGTGATTCGATGACCTCGGACCATTCCGAGCTGGGGGCGGATCTGCTGGCCCTGGCGGACACCGTGCTGACGCGACTCGAGCCGATCCTGCGCCGGGTCGCCGAGACGCAGCAGGATCGTGACCAACAGGGATGCAGTTGGTGCCCGGTCTGCGCGCTCGCGGCCCTGGTGCGCGGTGAGCGCCACGATCTGGTCGAGCTCGTGGCCTCCGAGAGCGCCGTGGTGATCGCGCTGTTGCGTCAGTTGCTCGCAGATCACACGACCTCCGGGGCTCCACATTCTGCGACGCAGGCACCCACCGAGTCGCCGTCACCCGAGGCCGCGGCCGAATCCGGACCCGGCAGTGCCGGCATCCCCTCGGACCCGGCAGAGGTCGCGGACGTGTCGATCGACACGAAACTGCAGGATGCCCGCCCCGCGTCGTTCGTTCCGATTACCGTTCGAGTGAAGAATTCGCAGTCGGACGAGCGGGAGCGTCCGTGAGCGGTACGACTCGGGTGCAGGCCGGGTGGGGGACGGCCGAGGAAGGCATGAACGAATGAAGCGGCACCACCAGCGATTGACGGTCGGCATCGACGTGGGCGGGACGAGCCTGCGCGCGTCCGTCGTCGACGAGGACGGTCAGGTACTCGACTCGACTGCCGCTCCTACCCCGCACACTGCTCGCGCCCTCGAACGCGGTCTCGACCGCGCCGTGCAGGAACTGGCCGGGCGACACGACATCGCGGCCGTTGGGCTCGCCGTCGCCGGGTTCATCGACTCCGATCGCACGACGGTTCTCTTCGCCCCGCATCTGCCGTGGGTGAACACCCCCGTGGCGACGGAGATGAGCATGCGCATCGGTCTGCCGGTCCTGCTCGAGCACGACGCCAATTCTGCGGCTTGGGCCGAGTATCGCTTCGGTGCCGCGTCCGGTGGTCGCAACGTGGTGATGGTGGCCATCGGTACCGGCATCGGTGCTGCGCTGCTGATCGACGGCAGGATCTACCGGGGCAGCCACGGGGTGGCACCGGAACTCGGTCACATCCAGGTCGTGCCGGACGGCCGGGCATGTCCCTGCGGCAAGCGCGGCTGCTGGGAGCGGTACTGCAGCGGCACCGCTCTGGTGGACACGGCAGTCGAGTTACTGGCGGCGGACCCGGCGTCGTCGACAACCCTGGCACGTGAGGTGTTCCTCGACCCGGGGTCTCTGACCGGCCGCCGCATCGCCGGCGCTGCGCACGAGGGCGATTCCATCGCCCGCCGCACGATGGAAGACTTCGCGCAATGGCTCGGCGTCGGGCTCTCGATGGTCAGCGACGTGTACGACCCCGATCTGATCGTGTTGGCCGGTGGAGTGGCGACGTCGTCGAGTCAGTTCCTGGCCCGCGCGACCGACAAGTACGCCGAGCTGGTGACCGGTGCAGGGCATCGGCCTCTTGCGCGGATTCGCAGTACTCAACTCGGTGAGGCAGCAGGCATGATCGGGGCCGCGGAGTTGGCCCGTGCGCAGTTCGTCACCGGGGTTCGGTGACTGTTCTTCGCCCGCTTCCTGTGACCTCTGTCCCGGGTTCGGAGATGATGTGGCTGGTGTCATAAACCGTGGGTACAGTTCACTACGCGGCACGGTTCGAGGAGGCACGGCCGCAGTCGATTCGCTCCAGGGCGAGGCGGCACCAAACGATTTCCCGACCATCTTCAGGGAGCATGTCAATGTGGTACTGGCTGGTTAAGTACATTTTCGTCGGCCCCCTTCTCATCGCCCTGGGTCGGCCCACGATCGAGGGTGCGGAGAACATCCCGACGGAGGGTCCGGTCATTCTGGCCAGCAACCACAAGGCCGTTCTCGATTCCTTCTATCTCCCACTCAAGACGCCCAGGCGCATCACCTTCCTCGCCAAGAGCGAGTACTTCACCGGACCGGGTCTCAAGGGTGCGTTCCAGAAGTGGTTCTTCACCGCGGTCGGTCAGGTGCCGATCGATCGCACCGGAGCCGACGCGGCACAGGACGCTCTCAACGCAGGTGTGCGCGTGATCGAAGCAGGCAAGGTTCTGGGTATCTACCCCGAGGGCACGCGGTCGCCCGACGCGCGGCTGTACAAGGGCAAGACCGGGATGGCGCGTCTGGCACTGCAGACCGGGGTCCAGGTGATCCCGGTTGCGATGATCGGTACCGAGAAGATGAACCCGATCGGTTCGCGAGTGTGGCGTCCGGCGAAGGTCACCATCCGAATCGGAAAGCCCATCGACTTCTCTCGCTTCGAAGGTATGGCCGGCAACCGTTTCGTCGAGCGTGCCGTCACCGACGAGGTGATGTACGACCTGATGTTGCTCTCCGGTCAGGAGTACGTGGACGTGTACGCCGCGTCTCTGAAGAAGGCTGCACCCGCGGCGGAGTCGGCTCCGACCGCGCAGCGTATTCCGGATTCCAAGGCAAGCTGAAGCTGCCGGCTCGCTCCGCGGTCAGAGTGCGGGACGAGTGTCGGCCTTCGTATCGGTTCGGTCGGTCCACCCGATCGCAGCAAGCGCGACGATCGACGCGAGAGCCCACCACACGTAGCCCGAGGCCGCGAACTGATCCACGAGCGGCCAGCCGAGGCCGCTCCATCGGCCCTCGCCGAGCTTCCAGTGCGGCGGGTAGAGCATCAACGCCAGCCCGACGGCCACCAGGGTCGCCAGCAGCGCACTGCGGCGGCGATAACCGAGAACGGCGAGCACAACGGTGAACGGGATGGCCCACACCCAGTGGTGTGACCACGAGACCGGCGACACCAGCAGACCGAACATGGCGTTGATCGTCAGCGCCAGCGCAGTCTCGCCTGCGGCAAAAGCTTTCCGCATCGCCACCGCCGCGATGGCGAGCACCACCACCGACAACGCGAGCCAGAGGATCGAGCGGGGCACTTCGTCCAACCCGAGCCGTGCGAGCACTCCTGTGATCGACTGGTTGGGTGGGTAGGCCGGGCCGCCGATTCGGTCGGAATCGACGATCGTCTCGGTCCAGTACCTCACCGAGTCGGACCACGTGAGCGCGAAACCGATCGCGGTGAAGACCGCAAAACTCAGCACCGACACCACCGCTGCTCGAAAGTCCTTGCGCAACAGGAAGAACAGTACGAACACCGCGGGCGTGAGTTTGACGGCGGCCACGAGACCGATCAGCACACCTCGAGGCCACGGCGTCTTCTTCGGTAGGCAGTCCAGTGCAACGAACGCCATCAGCACGATGTTGATCTGCCCGTAGTTCAGCGTCGAGGTGACCGGCTCCAGTACGAGCACGGCCACCGCGAACGCGGCACCGGCAGACCACCACATCAGTGCGCGAGGGCGTACCCCGAGCGAGGTGAGAGTGACCACGATCGTCACCAGTAGCAAGAGCATGGACAGCACGGTGACCGCGATCGAGGCGGCGTACAGCGACACCGACGACAGTGGGCTGAAGATCGCCGCGGCGATCGGGGGATAGGTGAACGGCAGCGTGGTACCGGTCGCGATCGGAGGCAGTTGACCGTAGAGATCCCCGCCCTCGGCGAACACCTGACCGCCGAGTCGATACACGTCCAGATCCAGTCGGTAGTGCTCACCGATCGGACGCAGACCCGGGAAGCCGTTGAGATGGAACAGCACGCCCACGACGGCACCGATCAGCACGAGGACCCTGCTCGACGCCACCGCCCAACTCGGCCACCGGCGTCGCGTCGGCGCGGCGGGCTCCGGTGCTTCGGCGACCGGACGGTTGGTGTCGGGCGAGGTCACAACGTTCCCTTTCAGGGCTGTTCGGATCGTGGCTACCGGTACGTGGGGGGCGTGTCCAGGACGCGCTAGGGTGAGCCGCGTGCGCTACTTCTACGACACAGAGTTCATCGAGGATGGTCGCACAATCGAGTTGGTCTCGATCGGTGTGGTGTCGGAGGACGGCCGCGAGTTCTATGCGGTGTCCTCCGAGTTCGACCCCGAGCGCGCCGGCCGCTGGGTTCGACGCAACGTACTTCCCAAGTTGCCACCGTACTCGTCGCCGCTGTGGATGAGCCGGTCGCGAATCCGGGACGAACTGCTCGAATTTCTCGTTCCGCACTACGGTGCCGAGGTCGAACTGTGGGCGTGGGTTGCGGCGTACGACCATGTGGCGCTCTGCCAGCTGTGGGGCTCGATGACCGAGTTGCCGCGTTCGCTGCCGCGGTTCACTCGTGAGCTGCGCCAGCACTGGGAGGATCGCGGCAGTCCCGAGCTGCCGTCGGTGCCGGACGACGCTCATGACGCCCTCGCCGACGCGCGGCACAATCTGGCGAAGTTCCAGGCGATCGAGGAGCACTCCTACCGCGGGTGAACACCCGTTGTCCTGCGGCTTCGGCGGTGCGAATATCCTGTAGCGGTGAACTGGACTGTCGACGTACCCATCGATCGCTTGCCCGACCTGCCGCCGTTGTCGCCGACGCTGCGCTCTCGATTGGACGATGCGTTGGCCAAGCCGGCTGCGCAGCAGCCGCAGTGGGATCCCGAGCATGCTGCCGACATGCGCAAGGTGCTCGAGAGCGTTCCTCCGATCACCGTCGCCGGTGAGGTGGAGGCGTTGTCGGACAAGCTCGCTGCCGTCGCTCGCGGTGAGGCGTTCCTGCTCCAGGGAGGCGACTGCGCCGAGACGTTCGTCGACAACACCGAGCCGCACATCAAGGGCAACATCCGCACGCTGCTGCAGATGGCGGTGGTGCTCACCTACGGCGCGAGCATGCCGGTGGTCAAGGTCGCCCGTATCGCCGGCCAGTACGCCAAGCCGCGTTCGTCGAACATCGACGCTCTCGGTCTGCAGTCCTACCGCGGCGACATGATCAACTCCCTCGTCGCCGACGAGAGCGTCCGCGGCCACGATCCGTCGCGACTGGTGCGCGCGTACGCCAATGCGAGCGCGGCGATGAATCTGGTCCGTGCGCTCACCGGTGCTGGCATGGCCGACCTGCACAAGGTGCACGACTGGAACCGCGAGTTCGTCGCGCAGTCGCCCGCCGGTGCGCGCTACGAGGCGCTCGCGGGGGAGATCGACCGCGGACTGCGGTTCATGGATGCCTGCGGCGTCTCGGACCCCAATCTGCACACCGCGCAGATCTTCGCCAGCCACGAAGCGCTCGTTCTCGATTACGAGCGTGCGATGCTGCGCCTGGACAACACCGACGATCACCCCAAGCTGTACGACCTGTCCGCGCACTTCCTGTGGATCGGCGACCGCACCCGCCAGCTCGACGGGGCGCACATCGCGCTGGCCGAGCTGATCTCCAACCCGATCGGTCTCAAGATCGGGCCCACGACCACGCCCGAGATGGCCGTCGAGTACGTCGAGCGTCTCGACCCCACCAACAAGCCGGGCCGTCTGACGCTGATCTCACGCATGGGCAACGGCAAGGTGCGCGACATCCTGCCCGCGATCATCGAGAAGGTTCAGGCCACCGGCCACCAGGTCATCTGGCAGTGCGACCCGATGCACGGCAACACCCACGAGGCGTCGACCGGCTACAAGACGCGGCACTTCGACCGCATCGTCGACGAGGTGCAGGGGTTCTTCGAGGTCCACAACGGCCTCGGAACGCATCCGGGCGGAATTCACGTCGAACTGACCGGCGACAACGTCACCGAGTGCCTCGGCGGTGCCCAGGACATCTCGGATCTCGACCTCGCCGGACGGTACGAGACGGCCTGCGACCCGCGGCTGAACACGCAGCAGAGCATCGAACTGGCATTCCTCGTCGCCGAGATGCTTCGCGACTGATCAGGGAAGCGAGACGACCTTGACCTCGGAGCCCGGTTCCACGCGAGAACCGGCTCCGGGGCTCTGGCTGATGACCAGAGATCCGTCGGTGTCCACCACCTGACGGACGTCGATGGGCAGGCCCAACGTTTCGAGGGTGGTCCGGGCCGAGCCCACCGACCGGCCGAGCAGCGACGGCACGGTGACCGCGTTGGACACCTCGAGTACCGCGGTCGACCCGGATCTCACCGTCTCGCCGGCTTCCGGCGTCGTCCCGATCGCCTTTCCGCCGTCGGTGTCCTCGTCGAAGGCCTCTCGAACCTCGCCGACGGTGATGCCGACCGATTCCAGCGTCGTTCGGGCCTGGTCCACGCTCTGCCCACGTACGTCGGGTACCTCGACCGGCGGCGCGCCTTTGCTGCGTAGGACCGTGACCGAGCTGCCGGTGGTCAGGACCGTGCCCGGAGGTGGGTCCAGTGCCGCGACTCCGCCGATCGGTGCGGAGGTACTGAAGGCCTCGCCGCCGTCGACGGGTGTGAAGGTCCGGTCTCGCAATTGCTGTTCCATGTCTTCGACGGATGCGTCCGCGTCGATGGACGGAACCGTGGGGCTACCCAAGGACACCAGGAGAAACACAGTGTCGCCCTTGGCAATTCGCGATCCGCCGGTGGGGTCGGTGCCGATGAGAAGATCGGTGTCCACCGAGTCGGAGTAGGTTCCGCGCACCGCGGCTTCGAGGCCGGCCGCCTCCACGGCGCTGGTCGCACCGGTGGTGTCGAGCCCGTCCACCATCGGGACAGCTGTGTATCGCCCGGAGCCCATCCACCAACCGCCGAAGCCGACCAAGACGGCGAGCAGGGCGACGACGAGGAGCCAGATGACGATCGCGCGGCGCGATCGTTGGCGATCGGCGTCGAAGTCGGGGAACTCGTAGTGCCGTCGGCCGGTCGGGAGTGGCCCTGGCGGCGGCCCGTCGAACGGTTCCTGGCTGTCATCGACGCCTCGGGACGTGGGCGAGGTGACCACCCGGGTGTGCTGCACCCCGTGTTGCTGGGGCGGGGGCGGAGAATTGTCCACGACCTGGGTGCGAGCGGACGGCGGACGGTTGCCTGCCACCGTCGTCGGTGCTCCGGCCGCAGCCGAGCTCAGGTGCTCGGCCGAGCGTTTGGGTGCGGGCACGCGATACTCGGGCAGCGCGAGCGCCGATGCGGCAGCGCGCAGGGCACGGGCCATGTCGTCGGCATTGCGGTACCGGTGCTCCGGGTCGCGGACGGTGGCCCGTTGGACCACCTCGTCGAACTGCGGGGGAACGCCGGCGATGAGGGTGGAGGGGCGCGGTACGTCGTTGTCGATGCGCTGGTAGGCGATGGACAGTGAGGTGTCGCCGGTGAACGGTGTGCGTCCGGTCAGAAGCTCGAACAACACGACACCGACGCCGTACACGTCGCTGCTCGCGGACGCGGAGCCGGTGGTGACCTGCTCGGGAGACAGGTACGCGGCGGTGCCCAGAATCACACTGCTCGACGTCACGGTGGAGGCAGCGATGGCCCGGACGAGACCGAAGTCGGCGATCTTCACGTCGCCGTCGTCGCTGATCAGGATGTTCTCGGGTTTGATGTCGCGGTGCACGAGGCCGGCTCGGTGGGCGACGGCGAGTGCGTCGAGGACCGGGCGAACGACGGCCGCGGCAGCGTGCGGAGGCATCGGACCGCGCTCGCGCAGCAGTTCACGCAGAGTTCCGCCCTCGACGAGTTCCATGACGAGGAAGGCGTGTTCGCCGTCGCGCCCATGGTCGTAGACGGCAACGAGGCCCGGGTGGCTGAGCCTGGCCACGGCCCGTGCCTCGAACTCGAAGCGCTGCACGAACTGGGGGTCCTCGGCGAACTTCGGGTCCATGATCTTCACCGCCACGGGGCGGTCGAGCCTGGTGTCGAGTCCGCGGTAGACCGTCGACATACCGCCGCGCGCGATCGGTGCGTCTATTCGGTATCGACGATCGAGCATCGAACCCGGTATCACCGAACCTCCCCTCGTCGTCCACTCGTCTTCCGGCTCGGTCGCCGGACACTGAAGACGATCGTATCGGTGCCGGAGATGCCGACCGACGATCGTGGCTTGTGTCTCGGACCGGCTGGGTCGGCTGCACAGGAGTGGAGCCTGCGGAACGACCCGGCTGTGACGCTTTTGAAGTCTCGATGCCGGACCCGTTAACGTTACCTGCGTGAGTGCCATTCCCTATGCCGACGACGTGCTCGATCCGTCGGAGTCCGTGCTGCAGTTCGCCGATGTCGCGAAGATCCTCGACGTCCCCAAGACCCGCGTCGAACAGCTCGTCCGAGATCGCCAGTTGCTCGCCCTGAAGCGTTCACGCGTGCCCGTCGTACCGGAACAGTTCCTCGATTCGAGCAAGGGCACCATCGTCAAGGGGCTGCCCGGTCTCCTGGCCGTGCTGCACGACGGCGGCTACGAGGACGAGGAAATCCTGCGGTGGTTGTTCACCGAGGACGAGAGCCTGCCGGGTGCACCCGTCGCTGCTCTGCACGGCGACCTGATGCGCGAAGTGATCAGGCGCGCACAGGCCATGGCCTTCTAGCGAACCGTCGCGCGCTTGAAGCCGGTGACGGCGAACTGCGGCAGCGCTATGCGCGCTCTGGTCCACTGCGGCACCGTCGCGCGTTGGGAGAGCACACGGTAGCCCTGTGACTCGACCTCGTCGAGTATGCGGCCGTACAGAATCGACGCCGTGCGCATCGACGGCCGCACTCGCGGATCCAGCATCTCGATGCCTGCATCGGACGTGCGGTAGATCGAGCGGGTGACGGCGATCAGGTGTGCGAGGGCGCGGGTGACCCTGGCGTCGACACTGCCCGTGGTGCGGCACCACCGGAGTAGTTCTTCGTCGACGCCGAACGCCGCGAGCTCGTCGGTGGGCAGGTAGATGCGGTCGCGATCGAGGTCCTCACCCATGTCGCGGATGAAGTTGGTCAGCTGGAACGCCTCGCCCAGGGCTGCGGCCGGGGGCTCGGCCACGGACCGCTCGACGACGGTTCCCAGGATCGGCAACATCTGCAGTCCGATCACGGCGGCGGAGCCGTACATGTACTCGCGCAACTGCTCCATCGTGCGGTAGCGCGAGACGAACATCGGACTCCCCGGAATGTCCATACGCATCGAGTGCATGAACGCGAAGAAGTAGTCGTGCGGAATGTCGTAGCGCGCCACGGTGTCGCACAACGCGCTCAACACCTGATCGGACACGCTGTCGGACAGGGGTTTTCCCGCCAATGCGTCGCGCACCCTGGATTCGATCACGTCGAGTTCGACGATGCGACGGGCGTTGAGCTCGTCCGATCCCACGGCGATGTCGGTGCCTTCGAGGTCGACGATGTCGTCGACCATTCGGGCGAACCCGTACAGCGCGTGTACGCCTGCGCGCTTGTCGGTGGGGAGCAGGCGAGTGGCGAGGAAATACGTCTTGCCGTGTTGGGCGTTGAGTTCGCGGCAGATGCGGTACGCCGCGTGCAGTTCAGGATCGATACCGTCGAGTTCTTTCATCATGCGGCCCTCATGACGTGGATTCGTCTCCGGTCGGTTCCGTTGCTGGGGTCTTGGGCGCGTTCGGCACGGCACGGTGTTCCCTGGATCGGTCCGATCGTAAACGCAGCGGATCGACGCGTGTCAGCGCCAGAGCTGCGACGACCGCGGCGAAGATCGCCAGTGCGACGTGTCCGAAGGTGTACAGGCCGATCGATCCGTCGGGTTGGAAGACGAGCATGAGCCACGTCGACAGACCCGTCAGGATCATCAGGGTCGTGCGCGAGAGGGCGAAGCCTGCGGCGATCGCCAGTGGCCACGAGTAGTACCAGGGCAGGGCTGCGGGGGAGAGCACGACGGTGGCGACCAGGGCGATCAGGATGCCCTTGACCGCATCGCGTTCGGATCTGCGGCCCAACCACCAGGCCACCGCCAGAACGACCACCAGCGCTATCGCGCACAGCAGACGAGTCACATCGAGAACGGGTCCGAGGCGGAGATCGAGGAACCACGACGTGCCGACGGTTACCAGGTGCGCCAGGATCGTGGGCAGCGAGAGCCAGTTGATGATCTTGGCCGATCCGGAAAGAGCGGTCAGCCAACCGATTCCGACTCCGGCGATCACCGACGCCACGGCGAACACGGCAACGAAGACGGAGGCTCCGATGCCGGCGGTCTTGACGAACGCCAGGACGGGCGACATCGGCTTTCGTCCCTCCGCCTGTGCCTTCTCCCGCAGATGGAGCATCCAGATCCACACCAGGAAAGGCAGCGCGAGGCCTGCTGTGGCCTTGATCGCCACCGCGATGGCGACCAGCGCGATGCCGCCCACGTGTCGATGCTCGAGCGTCAGCACGATTCCCGCGGTCATCAGGCCCACCATGAGCAACTCGTTGTGCACCCCGCCGATCAGGTGGATCAGGACCAGAGGGTTGAGGACGGCGAGCCACACCGCGGTGGTCGCTCGGCCGCCGAGGTGCTTCGCCAGCCGCGGAACCGCCCACATCATCAATGCCAGACCCGGCAACATCGTCAGGCGCAGCAACATGGTTCCAGCGATCACGTTGTCGCCGGTCAGGCTGGTGATTCCGCGGCCGAGCAGCAGGAACAACGGGCCGTACGGCGCAGTGGTGGTGGTCCAGACATTGCTGACGTTGTCGAGCAGAACTCCCGGATTGGCAACGGGGCCAACGGCATACGGATCGAATCCGTCGCGGAGCAGAGCGCCCTGAGCCAGGTACGAGTACGCGTCGCGGCTGAACATCGGCACCGACAGCAGTAGCGGTGCGGTCCATGCCGGGACGATCCAGCGCAGTTCACCCACCGTGGTGCGGCCGTGCAGAGTCGCACGCCCGAGCCGAACCCAGGCGGTGATCATCAGCAGTACGCCGACCCAGACGATGATGGTCGACAGGACGAATCCGTGGCCGAATCGCAGCCACGACAGGTGCATCTCCTCGAGCAACGGATCGCGCCTGCGCACACTGCCGGCCCCGAACCCGCCGAACACGATGCACACGGCGCCGACCACACCGAGTATCGCGGCCTTGCCCTCGGGACTGCGAAGGAAGTTGCCCGTTGCGGTCAGTCTGGACGGTCGTCGCGAATCCGAGGGAAGGGGGCCGCCCGACGATCGATCCTCGGAGGTGGAGTGCGACGAGATCGAAGACATTGCCGCCTGCTCCTCCTCTGCAACGAGTTGTGGGTCGAGATCCGTACGCCGGCCGATGGTTCACGCCGACCACCGAACGATCATGGTCGCAGCAATGAGCGCGACCGGCAAACGATCGCGCTCAGCTTAGTTGGTCGACGCAGTCAATCGAACGAACCTACCGTCCCGTGCGCCCCGTCACCCGCTCTGCGGCGAGCTTTCCCGACACCAGAACCGTGGGAACGCCCACTCCGGGCGTCGTGCCCGAGCCGGCGAGAACCACGTTGTCGAGCCCGGCGACCATGTTCTTGCGTCGGAACGGCCCGGTCTGCCGAAACACGTGCGCCGACGAGAACGGCGAACCGGAGATCATGCCTTTCTGCGCCCAGGTCTCGGGAGTGTCGATGTGGTCGAGTGTGAATCCGTCGAGTAGACCCTTGTACCCCCGACCTTCCATGGTCGTCAGGATCTCGCGAAGGTACGGCTGCGCCAATTCGTTCCAGGGAAGGGGCGCGCTGTCGAGATTGGGGCACGGTGCGAGGATCGACACCGGCTCGCATCGAACACCGTCACGCACCATCTCGAGTTGGGTATCGCTGACCGACGGTCGGGTGATCAGCAGCGACGGATCGGCCATCAAGGACCCCTTGCCCGCCTTTGCGGTGATCCGGCGGAAGGTCTCGGCCCACTCGTCACCGAAGTCGATGGTGTGATGTGCGCGGGCGGGCCACGTCGCCGTCACGTCGGCGGGAACGGTTCCGTGCGCGACGACCGCCGACGGCGAGACGACGCCGTATCCGTTCCGGCGGCCCTTCTTCGACACCGACGCCCGGTCGAGCAGTCGGTCGACGACGGGCAGGTCCGCGGTGAGAACGAGTGCGTCGCACGCGATTCGACCGCCGGCTGCGGTGATCACGGAGTCCGCACGACCTCGGTCGACGGTGATGTCGACGATCTCGGTGCCGAGTTCGAGCGTGCCACCCGCGGTGACGAACGCGTCGGCCATGGCCCGTGCGATGGCCGCCATGCCGCCTTCGGGGAAGAACACCCCGAGCGAGGTGTCCATGTGTGCGATGGCTCCGTAGACCGCGAGCGCCTTCTGAGGTGCCATGCCGGCGTAGAGCGCCTGGAACGTGAACACGCGGCGCAGGCGAGTGTCCTTCAGGAACTTGTCGACGCGTGGCCCGAGCCGGCCGAAGCCGCCCAGTCTGGTCAGCGTCGCGGTGTCGGAGATCGCAGCTTTCGATCCCACGAGATCGAGCGGTGAATCGAAGTTCGAGTCGATGAAGCGGTCGAACTCGGCGTCGAAGATGTCGGCGAGCCAGCGTCGCAGTTCTCGATATCCCTGCGCCTCGGCCGGGCCGCAGGTTCGCTCGACCTCGGCCGCCATGGCCTCGGGATCGGAGTAGACGTCGATGGACGTGCCGTCGGCATAACGCGTGTGATAGGACGGCGACAGAGCGGTCAGCCGAATCGGCGGCGTGGTCGACTCGAAGTCGGCACCCACGGCGGCGAGCGCCTCGAGCACCAGGTTCGGCATCGTGAGCACGCTCGCGCCGTTGTCGATGTCGTACAGGTGCGTTCCGTCGGCGTCCGATACCGGGTACACCCCGACGCGGCCGCCCACGGTCTCTTCGCGCTCGACGATGGTGACTTTCCTGCCTGCTCCCAGCAGATGCAGACCGGCGGCCAGGCCGGCCAAACCGGCTCCCACGACGACCACGGTGTCGGTGGTGCCGGAGACCGTGCGGATCGAAGACATGACGCTCTCTTTCAGTACTGCCGTTGGATGGCGGCGGTTGCCATGGCGCGCAGGTGCGCGGCAGCGACCGGTTCGATCGAACTGTTGTCGAGGGCGGCAACGGCCCGGGTCCCGAGCTCGTCGATCTGTTTCTCGACCGCGTCCACTGCGCCGAGTTCGACGAGGATGGAACGGATGTCGGCCACTTCGTTCGCGTCGAGTTCGGTTCCGAGGCTGGCCCTGATCGTGGCTGCACGATCCGGCCGGGTCCGGTCGGCTTTCTCCAGCGCCAGCGCGATCAGCACGGTGCGTTTGCCCTCGGTGATGTCGTCGCCCGACGGTTTGCCGGTGACCTCGGGATCGCCGAACACCCCGAGGAGGTCGTCGCGCAGCTGGAACGCGATTCCGATGTCCGCACCGAAGTTGCGGTAGGCCGAGATCAGGTTCTCGTCGGCATCGGCGAGGACTGCGCCGAGATGCAGCGGCCGCTCGACGGTGTAGGCAGCGGTCTTGTATCGGTTGACTCGCATGGCAGCCGCGACACTCTCGTCGGTGCCTGCCTCGGCTTCGATGTCGAGCAACTGGCCGCCGAGAACCTCCGTGCGCATCGCCGACCACACCGGTTGGACCCGTCGTGCGGCATCGGCGTCGATGCCGGACTCGCGCAGGAGATCGTCTGCCCAACACAGGGCGAGATCGCCGACGAGGATCGCTGCCGATTCACCGAAATGGTCCGCGCCGCCGGACCACCCCGCGTCTCGGTGCCGTTGGGCGAACCCGACGTGCACGGTCGGGAAACCGCGTCGGGTACTGGAGGAATCGATGATGTCGTCGTGGATGAGGGCGCAGGCCTGGATCAGTTCGAGCGCCGAGCACGCCCGCAGCACTGCGTCCGCTCGGGCACCGGTGGATTCACCGCCTGCACCGAGCCATGCGGTCCAGGCGAATGCAGGGCGCATGCGCTTGCCACCGCGAAGTACGAAGGCCTCGAGGTCGGCCACCGCAGCGGGATAGCCGCCACCGACGGTGTCGACGACATCTCGGCGTGAGGTGAAGAACTCGGCGAGCGTCGCGTCGACGGCCGTGCGCATCGCCTTCGGGTCGTGCGCGGCGGCGGGAGTGTCGACTACGGGTGAAGAAAAGTCTCCGGACAGGACGATCCTCCAAGGTTGCTGTGGATTGCGTGAATTCTCATTCCACAGTAATGGCCGTGGAAACCCTGGACCGACCTGCAGCGAACATCTGTCGTCAGGGATGCCCGACGGGCTTCGGTGGGCCGCAACCTATGATCTTCGGGTGAGCGAAGATTCCGTCAGGGGGCGGTCGAGTCGAGGATTCGTGACGAGAACACCGTCCATCGTCGACCGACTACGGACAGAACCCGAGGCCAGGATCCCGTTCTCGGTGGAGTTCTCGCCTCCGCGAGACGCGGCCGCCGAGGCCAGGCTGTGGCGGGCGGTCCGTGAGTTCGAACAACTTCAGCCCGCATTCGTGTCGATGACCTACGGCGCGGGGGGCTCCACCCGTGATCGGACGGTGCGTGTCACCGGGCAGATCGCCGAGGAGACCACCCTTTTGCCTGTGGCGCATCTCACTGCTGTCTCGCACAGTGTGGACGAGCTGCGATCCATGGTGGGGTCGTACGCGGACCGCGGTATCACCAACATCCTCGTACTTCGCGGAGATCCCCCCGGAGATCCGCTCGGCGACTGGGAGAAGCATCCGGACGGTGTCGAGTACGCCGAGGAGCTCGTCCGGCTGGTTCGCGATCTCGGCGACTTCCACGTCGGCGTGGCGTCGTTCCCCGAAGGGCACCACCGCGCAGGCGATCTCGAACAGGACACCCGATGCCTGGTCGGGAAGTTGCGGGCGGGAGCGGAGTACTCGATCACTCAGATGTTCTTCGATGTGGACGACTACCTGCGTCTACGTGATCGTGTGTCGGCGTTCGACGCCGAGCAGGGTGCCAAGCCGATCATTCCCGAGATCATGCCCATCACCTCGCTTCGGTCGGTTCGCCGGATGCTCGAGCTCTCGGGCACGACGCTTCCGTCGCACCTGGACGAGAAGTTCACGCGCGCAGCGGGATCCGGCCCCGAGGAGGACCGCGCCGCGGTGCGAGAAGTGGGCATCGAACTCGCGACGAACATCGGTGAGCGCCTGATCTCCGAGGGCGCACCCGGACTGCACTTCATCACTCTCAACTTCGCGCGCGCGACGCGTGAGGTGCTCAGCAACCTGGGGCTTGCAGCCGCGAGAGTGTGAGACGGTCAGGTGTGCGGCGCAGGCATCGGGCGCGACTTCCACGACAGCGAGCCGCGACGCCTGCGCACGTGGGACTCTGCGACGAGTCCGACGAAGGCGAGAATCGAGACCGGGTGCAGCGCGGCGTCGACTACGTCGCCCACCCCGAACCGCGATCCCGTCTCGCGCCGCCGCACGGACATCCGTGACACCGTGCCTGCGAGATAGCCGGCGCAGCCGAGGCGACGCGCGACACCCGAGGAGGTGAGCGCAGTGATCGGGGGCAGCACGTACACGACGGTCAGTGCCAGGGCCGCCGCCACCGAACCGGCCGGTCCACCGAACTCGTTCCACAACCACCTGCTGTAGCCGGACCGCAACTCCGCTGCCGATCGGTACATCCGGCATCGAACGAACCCCGCACCCGACGCCACCGCGGTGGAGAACCCCCGCCGACGCAGAGCGCGTGCCAGATCCAGGTCCTCGGTTGCGCTCGCGGCGACGCAGCCGTGGCCCCCCACGGCCCGGTAGGCGGCGGCGTCGAAAGCCATGAACTGCCCGCAGGCGACCGCCATCGACGGTGCGAGCGTCGCATTGCCGAGAGGGACGGGAAGCGTGGACATCCACGACCATGCGAGCAGGGGCTGGACCAGTCGCTCGACGGTGCTCTCGGCCAGTTGCTCCGGCCACGGGCACAGCAGGGAGGCACCGCGCCGTCGCAGCATGCGGGCCGCTGCCGCCACGGCCTCCGGTTCCAGGCGCACATCGGCATCGACGAACACGATCAACGACGTCGTCGGGTCGTCCTCGTCGGCCAGCCTCGCGAGCTCGGCGCACGCGGCGGCCTTACCGGTCCAGCCGGCCGGGGGAGCGACACCGGAGGTCACGACGCGAATCCTCGGATCACCGCCTGCAGCCGCGCGGGCAGCGGAGGCCGTTCCGTCGGTCGAGTCGTCGTCGAGGACGATCACTCGCAGATCCGTGCACGATCGTTGCTTCGCGAGATCGCCGATCAGCGCGGGAAGCGTCGCGGCCTCGTTGCGGGCGGGAACACAGACGACGACGCTTTCGGTGACGTCCTGCTCCGGGGAGTGCAGGCTCGGCATGAACCGAGAGTTGAACTCCGACACCGCGGCCGACGCAGCCGCGAGGACGGCAGCGGTCGCCGTCGTTCGCGCGAACACGCGGTCTTTCACACAGATGTTCTCTCGGTCGAGCTTCCCGGCTCGGTACCGCGCGAGCCGCGGCCCCGCAGCGGTGGATTGCGCGACACCCAGGCCATGGCTCCGACGATGGCCGCGACACCGACCGTCACCCCGCCCACGATGCCGGCCCAGCCGGCGAAGCTTCGGGTGTTGGGATCGGGATAGTTGACCTCGGCGCGCACCGAGGTGACCTCGCCTGCCGGCAACTTCCAGGAGATCGAGTTGTCGCTCTCGCGGGTGCCGTTGGTGGTGCCGATGCGGGCCGGGAACGCGATGGTGAACTGTACGTCCGTGCCCTGAACCGGAACGGAGGACAGATCGGCGTTGCCGGCAAGAGTGACGGTGTCACCCGATCGCTGCAGTGTCAGCTGGAACGATCCGGCCGCGTTCTGGAAGATCGAGCCGAGGGTCTGCACGTCGCCGAACGAGAGATCGTCGAAGATGGCCTGCGATCCGACGTATCCGTCCTGGTCGTACGGCTCGACGCGAACCTTGTCCTCGATCGAGGAGGGAACCACCAGTTCCGGGCCGGTGTCGGAGTCCGATGTCGGCACGCTGGCCGCCACGATCTGACCTGCGACACGGTCGTTCGCCGACACGCCCATCGTGACCTGCACGCGCAGGCAACCGGCCAGCATCGGCGCGACCAGCAGGGCCAGTGCGACCACCGAGAGAACGCGGCGGCGGTGGGTTCGATGAGGTGTTCGCGATGTCGACTGCACAGCGACATCGTGCCAGGGCATCGAGGTGATGTCAGTCGGCAGGGGTTGTCAGCGAGGCGTGTCGGGTGTTCCTGGACAGACGGGCATTCCACAGCAGTGGTATGCCGACGACGCCCATGACGACGAATCCGTACACCGCCGAGAAGCGAAGCTCCGGACCGTCGAGGAACACCGCGTGCGCGAGCGCCGACCCGAGCCACGTCCACAGGAACAATCCGATGGGCACTGCGTCGTCGGACGACCGGGGGCGACCGACGGCGCGGTCGAGCGATTCCATCACCGCAGCCATCAGCGTCGCCACCACCAGCCAGCCTAGGTAGTTGGTCAGCGGAATCGACGGCACACCCGGCAGCCCGACCGAACCGGCGGTCCAGGTCCACTGTCCGTCGGTGACCATCTGTGGATCCAGATAGAGGTCCCAGCCGACCATCCCCACCGCCACGGCCACGATTCGCAGTGCGGTGGCGCGCGCCTGCGTCGTGTCGAGACGGCCGACGACGAAGGTCACTGCACACCAGATCGGGTAAAACCCGGCCGTCCACGCCAGAGGGACCACGACGGGTACCTCGAACAGGCTCGGGCCCAAGCGATTCTGCGCGTAGAAGTATTCGCCGAACGGGATCCCGGTGGCCGTGCCGACGAGTTCGGACGCGAACCCGGTTCCTGCGGTCACGACGACGAGAACGGTAGCCCACACGACACCGCGGTTCAGCGCCGCGTGCAGAATCGACGCGAGCGCGAGCAGGGCCACCACCGCCACCGTCACTGCGTCCCTGGTCGATCCCGACACCAGTGGATAGAGGATCTGGCAGCCCACGGCAGCGGCCGCCACGACGATCGGAACGACCTTCATTCCCGTTTCCTTCCGAAGAACGTGCGACGGCGGGCTGCGCGGGCGTCGGCGATCGCGATTCGGGCCGCCGACCGACCACTGGCCGCGGTGACCCCTCCGCCGGGGTGGGTCGATGCGCCGGTGAGATAGAGCCCGTCGGCACCGGGGACCCGATGCCCGGCCAGTCGAGGATGCGGCCGCCACATCATCATCTGGTCCAACGACATGTCCAGGTGCATGATGTTGCCTCCGATCAGACCGAGCTCACGCTCGATGTCCGGCGGCGATTGAACGAACCGATCCAACACGGACTCGGCGAAACCGGGTGCGTACCGGTCCAGTTCGGCCACGATTCGATCTGCCTCGAACTCGGCCAACGAGCGCTCGCCCGGAACGTCCGATCGCCACTGCCTGCCGTCGGCGAGGGTATGGGGATGCCACTGCGACCACAGTGAGATCTGGTGCTGTCCCGGCGGTGCGATGGTGGGATCGAGTGCGCTGAAGGACATTCCCAGCACGGCCGGGGTGGGCGGCAGGTCGCCGGCCAGCGCGTGCCCGTGCGCCAACCGCAACTGGCTGCGGTCGCGTACCAGCAGCGCCAGACCGTGGGTGCCGTCCTCGATGCGGTCGGCACTCGGGTACGTCGGAAGAGCGTCGGTGGCCAGTCTGACCGCAGTACCGATCCCCGGTCCTACCCGAATCGTGCTGCGCCACGGGGCGATCTGCGCCGAGTCGTGTCCACCGGCTTCGAGAAGGTCGAGGGTGGTCAGGATGTGGCAGCCGGCCACGACGATGCGGCTGTCGATCTCCCGTCCCGACGCGGTCCTGGTGGTCCAGCCGTGCGGGCGGCGTACGAGCGAGGTGACCGCGTCGCCGAGTGTCAGTTCGGCACCGTCGCGTTGCAGCCGAGCGATCATCGCCTCGGTCAATGCTCCGCTGCCGCCGACGGCGCGGCCCGGCGGAAGGGTGTGCATGAGGGCAGCGAAGCCGACCATCGGTGCGGTACCGGGCTCGGACATCGGCGGACCCGACTGAGCGCCGAACCACGCGAGCGCAGCCTTGAGTCGTTCGCTCGAGAACATCTCGTCCAACATGGAATCGCCGGTGGCGAGGAACTCACGCGAGAGCATGCTTCCGCCGTCGGGGGCACC
The DNA here is from genome assembly GCF_002259365.1 of Rhodococcus sp. 14-2496-1d. Taxonomy (NCBI): domain Bacteria; kingdom Bacillati; phylum Actinomycetota; class Actinomycetes; order Mycobacteriales; family Nocardiaceae; genus Rhodococcus; species Rhodococcus sp. 14-2496-1d. Next base: position 130,999 of record NZ_NPFV01000028.1, read on the forward strand.
GAGGCCCCAGAAGGATCGGAGCAGTTTCGGACCGGTGGGCGGCCCACCGAACGCACGCATGGTGCGTTCGCTGCGGGGACCCCAGACGGAGACGAACGTTCGGTAGGCGCGCGCGTCGGCTGCGCCGCAGGCGGCGGCGATGGACTCGCAGGTTCGTTCCAGGCTTCGGTGGAAGACGATTCCGCGTTCGTCGGTGCCGACGGCTCCCGGCGCGAACGCCCAGGGGTCGCAGTCGATGTAGCGCAGTCCGAACTCGGCGAGGCCGAGCTCCTCGATGATGCCTGTGTGCCGAATCATGATGTGTGCCGACGAACCACGGTCCACTCGGTGGCCGGGAAAGCGTTCCACCGTCGAGACCGCGCCGCCGGCGACGGAGTCGCGCTCGAGAACCTCGACCGACATGCCGGCATCGGTCAGGTAACAGGCGGAGGTCAGGGCATTGTGGCCGGAGCCCACCACCACAGCATCGATCACACCCTCAGGCTACTGGCCCGTCGAGGGGCAACCGGCGGCCCAGGACCGCGAAGGGTCGTCGGTCCCCGCTGAAGGTGAAGTCGCGCAGTACGTCCGCGAAGCCGAGCCTGCGGTAGAGCCGCCAGGCTCGGTTGTCCTCCTCGGCTACTTCGGGTGTGGACAACATCACGTTGGCCGCCGAGACGCCGCGCAGCAGTCGGCTGCACAGTCGTCCACCGAGACCGTGCCCCTGGGCGCTCGGGAGAACGTGCAACTCGGTCAGCTCGAAGTAGTCCGCGAGCGTGGCTTCGACGGTCTGCGGGGAATGCCCCGTGCGCCGTAATCCGTCGCGAACCTGTTGATGCCACCACTGGTGCGCGGCACCATGGTAGCCGTACGCGACGGCCACCAGCGAATCGGGCTGTGTCGGATCGGCGTTCGGGAGCAGTGCGCCGACGGCTCGCCAGCCCGGGCGGTGCAGGTGTTCACTCCACGTCGGGGCTCGGCTCTGTTCGGTTCCACGCGGATAGCCCATGGCCTCGACGTAGATGGACAGTGCCTCGAACAGCCGCTGGCGGAATTCCGGGGGCGTCAGATCGACCAGGTACGGCGTTGTCCGCGCATCGGTGACGACTGTTCTCAACCTTTCTTCGGCAACTTGTCGGTGGGCACGGCTATATTGAATGTGTCGAACGGGTGTTCGACAATCGGGGCCGAGTGCGCCGGTGGCTTCGGCTCGTATGTCGAGTCGGATTCTTCCGGAGTTCGACTGTAAGGCTTCGCCACGGTTCCGGCCGCGCCAGGTGCGCGCCGGAGATTCGAACTGGAGGTGTTCGAGTATGACGATCACGAAGGCATTCGATGCCGGAGTGCGGTCGCCGGTGTCGCGTCAGGCTCAGATTCTGCTGGGCCGGGCCGATGCTTTGCTGTCCGAGTCCATCGGGGAGAGCGATGCCGGAGATCGATTTCTCGGTAGCTACGCCGCTGCACTGAAAGGCGCGGCAGCTGTGCTGGCGTCGTTGCCGAATTCGATCGGCGCGCGTCCTCGTTCGCGCAGTGCGTGGGTGTTGATGGCAAAGGCGGCACCGGATCTCGCCGTCTGGGCCGACTATTTCGCGTCTTTCTCCGCCACCAGGGCGGCGGTCGAGGCCGGCGCGTCGAGCACGATCGCCGATCTCGATGCCGACGATTTCCATCGACACGTCGGTCGTTTTCTGAACTCGATCGAGGACCGACTCGGCGGGCAGGCTCGATTCGCGTCCGTCGACCCCATGACGGCGCCCCTGTCTGCGTAGCGCACCGAGCTGGACGTCAGGTGACAATCGCCACGTCATCGGGTGTTCGCCCAAGGTTTTCGGGACGTGCGTCTCGAAAACTTCGGTGTTTCTCAGGAACACATCGACCGAGTAGGTGGTAAGCGGCCGATTCAGCTCGTATCATCGACAGCAGGTAGCCGCCAAGGTCAGCTTCCCGTCGTTTCGGAACCGAAATGACCTTCAATATCTGTGCAGGGGGAGGTACCGTGCCACTCTCCGAGCACGAGCAGCGCATGCTCGACCAGATCGAGAGCGCTCTCTACGCCGAGGATCCCAAATTCGCGTCTCATGTGAGGGGCGGTCGCGTACGTGCGGCGTCGAGCAGGAGGCGCTTTCAGGCTGCCGCGCTGTTCGTAGTGGGACTCGTGTTGCTCGTCGCCGGTGTTGCATTGTCGACGAACAGCCTGGCTTTTCTCGTCGTCAGTCTCATCGGCTTTTTGTTCATGTTCGGTGCCGGGGCACTGTTCCTGTTCGGCGGTTCCAGCAAGGGAGCCGCAGCGTCGCAGGACGAGGGCAGCGCATCCAACGATGCTGCCGAGACGTCCGGGCGTGGTACCGGACAGAAATCGAAGGGTGGTCGCAAGGGCGGCAGCTTCACCTCTCGCATGGAAGATCGGTTCCGTAAGAGGTTCGAGCAGGACTGAGTCGACCGGGTTTCGCCGAACCGACCCTTATCGGCTCGTCTCCACAACTTCACGCGTCAACGTAGAACAGCATCTCACCCTCGGGTGAGGTGCTGTTGTCGTTTCTGCCCTCGAACGGACGCCGCCCGATCGACTGCAGCCCTCCGCTCCGCGTCGAGGGCCGGTTCGCGTGTTCGCGCGCGGGAGTTGTGGGACACGTCCCCCACTGTCACCCACGCTTCCCACTTTTCCCCACCGAGGCCCCACCGAGGGGCCGAGATCGACCGTCGTCCACCACCGTAGGTGCTGCGTGCCTGGTCAGGCTGCTTCGATGCTGGACTCGTGCGCCATGGCGTCCGGTTCGAGCCCTCGGAATCGCCCGCGGTATCGCTGACGGCAGCGCCGATCTTCTACGTCTTGACCAGCGCAGACAGTGACTTCTCCAAAGTTTTCCGGCCATGAATGGTTCGAAGTGGGGGAGAGTGGGGTAAAGTGGTCCGCAGCGGAGAGTCGAGGCTGGAGGTGGCGAGTGTTTCTCGGTACCTACACGCCGAAGCTCGACGACAAGGGTCGACTCACGTTGCCGGCCAAGTTTCGGGACGCGCTTGCAGGAGGGGTCATGGTGAGCAAGGGGCAGGATTTCAGCCTCGCTGTCTACACCGCGGCCGACTTCGCGGAGCGCTCTCGGAAGTTGACGGCGGCTTCTCGTGCCAACCCCAAAGCTCGTGCCTACGTTCGCCAGTTCTTCTCGGGAACAGACGAACAGCGGCCGGACGGACAGGGACGCATCACCATCAGTCCCGAGCATCGCCGCTATGCGGGGCTCGAACGAAACTGCGTGGTGATCGGTTCGATGGACTTCATCGAGATCTGGAACGACGAAGCGTGGGCGCGCTACTCCGCTGAGAACGAGCAGGATTTCTCCGACGCTTTCGACGAGTCCCTCGGAGGGATCTTGTAGCCCGACCAGGTCGCCTGCGAGTGCAGCGAGGCCTCTGCCCGATCAGAACCCTGACGTTCTTCCCCAACGCCAGGTTTCGCAGATCAGGACCCTGACGTTCTTCCCCAACGCCAGGTTCCCTATCGGACAGGGACCTCGAAGCATTCGTATCGGCCTCGGTGGGCGACCTGCACGGCCCGGACCCGGGCGAGAAGTACGTACGCGCGACCGGGAGGAACCATGACGGAGGGCACCGGGCCGGACGAGAGCGACTCGTCCGCCGACCGAACCCATCGTCGATCCTCGGGCCCGGTCCACGTTCCGGTTCGTCTCGAGCGAGCCGACGAATTGCTCGGACTCGCGCTCGAATCCACCGGCGATACCCGAGTCATGATCGACGCGACTCTCGGACTCGGCGGTCACTCTGAGCACTTCTTGCGGACCTATCCGCACCTGCACCTGATCGGGCTCGACCGGGATCCCGATGCGCTCGAGTTGGCCGGAGCCCGGTTGGCTCCGTTCGCCGATCGAATCACGTTGGTGCACACGACCTACGACGGCATCGCCGAAGCGCTCGACGAGGCCGGCCTGCCTGCGGTCGGCTCCGTTCACGCCATCCTGTTCGATCTCGGTGTGTCGTCCATGCAGTTGGACGAATCCGATCGCGGATTCGCCTACTCGGTCGACGCCCCATTGGACATGCGAATGAATCCGACCGTGGGTATCACCGCCGCAGACGTCCTCAACACGTACTCGCACGGCGAGATCGCACGGGTCCTGAGCACCTACGGCGAGGAGCGGTTCGCCGGAAAGATCGCCTCCGCCGTTCTGCGTCACCGAGAGCACACGCCCTTCACCACGAGCGGGCCGTTGGTCGAATTGCTCTATGCCGCAATTCCGGCCGCAACGCGGCGCACCGGAGGGCACCCTGCCAAGCGCACCTTCCAGGCCCTGCGTATCGAGGTCAACGGTGAACTGGAGTCGTTGAAGGCGGCGGTACCTGCCGGGCTCGACGCGTTGGCTGTCGGAGGCCGGGTGGTCTTCATGTCGTATCAGTCGCTCGAAGACCGAGTTGTCAAGCAGGAGTTGGCGCCTCGGATCAAGTCCCGCAGTCCGGAAGGGCTGCCGGTCGAGCTTCCCGGAATGGGTCCGGAGTTTCGGCTCCTGACCAGAGGTGCCGAGCGTGCATCGGATGCAGAAATCGAGACAAACCCACGTTCGGCTCCGGTGAGATTGCGCGCCGCCGAACGGATTGCAAGGAGAGCGGAATGACGGTTCCAGTCACAACCATTGGACCACAACGCAATCGGGTTCCGGCATCGCCCCGCAACGCCGTACGGCAGGCTCCACTCTCGCGGCCCGAACGTACGGGTAAGGGTGGTGGACGGTCCGGTGCTGCACTGCGGGCATACGAGCGCAGGCAGCAGCGGGCGTCGATCCACACCTCGGATTCTGCGCGTGGTTCCGTAGCCGGTGCCCGGGCTTCGCTGAACGGAAGCGCCATCGCGGCGCGAATTCCGTTCGTCGCCTTGATCATCGGCCTGCTCGCCATCGGTCTCGGTCTGACGTTGCTGCTGACCACTCGGTCTGCGGGAGACTCCTACGATCTCAGCGCCGCCAAGGCCGTCAACGCCGAACTGGCTCAGCAGCGGGCCTCGTTGCAGCGTGATGTTGAGTTGGCGGAGTCGGCTCCGGAGTTGGCGCGCAAGGCCGCCGAACTCGGAATGGTCCCGGTCAAGAACTCCGCCCATCTGATCGTCGCGCCGGACGGCGGCGTCCAGGTCGTCGGTACCCCGGCTCCGGCCGACGGTGCACCGGTGGCACCGCTCGATCCGGTGTCGCCCGCGTCCGCAGGCGAGGGAACCGTCACGAATCCGAGCACGCAGTCGCCGCAGCAGCAGACGCCGAGAAGCGCGTCGCAGCCGAATCGAACGTCGGGCACGATCGACACCCGCGCCGCCACGCCGAATGCGAGCAATGGAGCTGGAAACACCGCGCTTGCTGAACAATTGGTTCCCATGAGCATCCCCTCGCTCGAAACACCTGCGGTCGAAGCCCCCGAGCCCACCGGCGAAGCATCGGGTGACGGGCAGTGACCAGGCCCTCGCCTGCTCCACGCCGTCGACCACCGAGCCGAAAGCGTCTCGACTCGTCCACCTTTCGGTTTCGTCACGGCACCGGCCGCGTTCTGATGTATCTGGCGCTGGCCGTTGCGGCGGCACAGTTGCTGTGGATTCAGGGATTCGATGCGCCGAGGTTGTCGGCCGAGTCGGCGTCGCAACGCACCACCACTCTCGTCGATCCGGCGCTACGGGGATCCATCCTGGACCGCAACGGCAATCCGATCGCCTTCACGATGGAAGCCAAAGCGTTGACGTTCCAACCGGTTCGGGTTCGCAAGGAACTCGACGAGGCCCGGGCGAAGGACCCGACCGAGCCGGAGACCGAGCAGTACCTCGAGGACATAGCCGCCCGTATCCATGGCGACCTCGGTGATGTGATCAGCGAGAAGGATCTGCTCGCGAAGCTGAAGAGCAACGACGAATTCACCTACCTCGCACGCGGAGTGGACGCCACCGTGGCGTCGAAGATCAGCAAGGATTTCAAGCAGGTCGGACTGGAGCGTCAGGACATCCGTGAGTACCCGGGCGGATCGCTGGCCGGGAACATCGTCGGTGCCACCGGTTGGGACGGACACGGTCTGCTGGGTCTGGAGGATGCGCTCGACGCGACCCTGGCCGGAACCGACGGTTCGCAGACCTACGACCGCGGATCCGACGGTGCCGTCATCCCCGGAAGCTGGCGGGACAAGCAGCCTGCCGTCAACGGTTCGACCGTCGAACTGACCATCGACGCAGATCTGCAGTACTACGTGCAGCAGCAGGTGCAGTTGGCCAAGGACCTGTCGGGAGCGAAGAACGCCTCGGCGTACGTGCAGGATTCGCACACCGGCGAGGTGCTCGCCATGTCCAACGACAACACCTTCAATCCCGGCATCGGAGTCGGCAACAACGAGCGAACCAAGGAAATGGGCAACCTGCCCGTCACCACGCCGTTCGAGCCCGGTTCGGTGAACAAGATCATCACCGCGGCCGCGGCCATCGAGTACGGACTCACCACGCCCGACGAGGTGCTGCAGGTGCCGGGCAGCATTTTCATGTCCGGTGTGTCGGTCAAGGATGCGTGGGACCACGGTGTCGCGCCGTACACGACGACCGGCGTGTTCGGTAAGTCCTCCAACGTCGGCACGCTGATGCTTGCCCAACGCGTCGGCGAGGACCGCTACGCGGACATGTTGACCAGGTTCGGCCTGGGCCAGCGCAGCGACGTCGGGCTACCGGGCGAGAGCGCGGGCAACGTTCCGAGCCGTGACCAGTGGTCGGGCGGCACGTTCGCCAACCTCCCCATCGGCCAGGGACTGTCGATGACGCTGCTGCAGATGACGGGGATGTACCAGGCCATCGCCAACGACGGAGTACGCATCCCGCCGAGGATCGTCGAGGCGACGGTGGACGCGAACGGTCAGCGGACAGAGACCCAGCAGCCCGACGGTGTGTACGTGGTCAGCCCCGATACGGCGAAGACCGTCCGCAACATGTTCCGATCCGTCACCCAGGACGACACCGGAAACCAGCGCGGTACCGGAGTTGCCGCGGGCGTCGAGGGATACCAGATCAGTGGCAAGACGGGTACGGCTCAGCAGGTCGATCCCGAGTGCAAGTGCTACTCGAACTCGAACTACTGGATCACATTCGCCGGCATCGCGCCCGCGGACGATCCCCGCTACGTGATCGGAATCATGCTCGACGCCCCGACCCGCAGCGCCGACGGTTCCGGTGGCCAGTCGGCAGCACCGCTGTTCCACAACATCGCCAGCTGGATGCTGCAGCGGGACAGCGTGCCGATGTCCGCCGACCCCGGACCCAAGCTGGTTCTGCAGGCGGACTGAGATCCCAACCCGCCGGTCCGCGAGTCGGGGCGGCGACATCATGATCCCGGACGCCGGTAATCTGACACATCGGCTCGGGCGTGTTCGTTCGGCTGCCGCTGCGGCGTGATCGAGCCGTGGCAGGCGCGCGGCCGGCAGTAGAGAGGAAGGGAGCAGGAGTGACTGTGTCATCGGATTCACAACCGGCTCCGGGTTCACGTCCGGCGCATCCACCGCACACCGAAGTCCGGGAGGTGGCGTCTGCGGTCGGTGCAACGATCGACGAGGGCGACCCCGCCGGTGTGAGCGTGACCGGTATCGATCTGCGCGCACAGTCCGTTGTTCCCGGCGATCTCTTCGCGGCACTGCCCGGATCGTCGCGACACGGTGCCGAGTTCGTCGCAGACGCGGTCGAGCGTGGTGCGGTGGCGGTGTTCACCGACCCGGCCGGACTCGAGATCGTGCGGGGTGCTCTGGCAGGTACCGATCGACAGGTTCCGGTGCTCGTGCACGACCGTCCGCGCCAGGTGTTGGGGGCCGTCTCCGCTCTGGTGTACGGCAACCCGTCGTCGAAGATGACCGTCATCGGTATCACCGGTACGTCGGGGAAGACGACGACGTCCTATCTGCTCGAAGCAGGCCTGACCGCAGCCGGTCGTCGGTGCGGGCTGATCGGCACCATCGAGACACGTGTATTGGGCCGGCACGTGCCGAGCGCGCTCACCACGCCCGAGGCTCCGCAACTGCATGCCCTGTTTGCCGTGATGGTCGAGGAGGGCGTCGACACGGTGGTGATGGAGGTGTCCTCGCACGCGTTGTCCCTGGGCCGGGTCGACGGCACTCGCTTCGCGATCGGTGCGTTCACCAACCTTTCGCAGGATCACCTCGATTTCCACGATTCTCTCGAGGACTACTTCGCGGCCAAGAGTCGCCTGTTCGCGGCCGACTCGGCGGTTCGTGCCGAGACCGCCGTCGTCTGTGTCGACGACGCGTGGGGCGTGCGGATGGCAGACATCGCTCGGTCGGCCGGGTCGACCGTGGTGACCGCGTCGACCGGTGCCGATTCGCAGTGGACGGTCTCGGACTGGGCCAAGCACGACGACGGAACGCAGTCGTTCACCGTCGCCGATCCGCAGGGTGCGTCGCTGCCGGTCTCGGTCCGGTTGCCGGGGCGCTACAACGTCGCGAACACCGTCCTGGCGTTGGCGACCTGCGCAGTGGCCGGGGCCGATGTGCGCAGCGCCGTGACCGGGGTCGCGACGGTCGACGTGCCGGGTCGCGTGCAGCGGATCGATCGCGGGCAGAACTTCCTGGCAGTGGTCGACTACGCACACAAACCTGCGGCCGTCGAGGCCGTGCTGGCAACGTTGCGCGAATCCTCGCGTGGACGGATCGCGGTTGTTCTCGGAGCAGGCGGCGACCGCGATACCGCGAAGCGTCCCCTGATGGGTGCCGCCGGAGCGCGCGGTGCCGAGCTGTTGGTGGTGACCGACGACAACCCGCGCAGCGAGGATCCGGCCTCCATCAGGGCGGCCGTCGAGGACGGCGCGCTGTCGGTGCCGGACGAGGCCCGCGGCGAAGTACGGAATGTGGCAGGCCGCGCAGCGGCGATCGAACAGGCCGTGGCGTGGGCACGCGAAGGGGATGTTGTGTTGATCGCAGGTAAAGGGCACGAAACCGGCCAAGAAGTAGCGGGCGTGAAGTATCCGTTCGACGACCGAGTCGTACTCGCCTCGGCCATCGATGCGCGCCGGGTCGGCACGAGCGCGGGCGTACGGTGATCCCGCTCTCGATCGACCGAATCGCCGAGATCGTCGGAGGCACGGTGCACGACGTGCCGGATCCGACGGTCGTGGTGTCGGGACCGGTGGAGTTCGACTCCCGCAAGGTCACTCCCGGCAGTATCTTCCTCGCCCTTCCCGGAGCGAAGGTGGACGGTCACGACCATGCCGCCGACGCGGTTGCCGCGGGTGCGGCACTGGTGCTGGCTGCGCGTCCGGTGGGCGTACCGGCCGTGGTCGTGCGTCCCGTTCCACACGACAGTCGCGCGATGGCACTCGAGAACGACCCGGACGGCTCCGGTGCGGCAGTGTTGACCGCTCTCGGCGCTCTGGCCCGCGCATCGGTGCGCGAGTTGACGGCCGAGCACGGCCTGACCGTCGTCGGCGTGACGGGATCCTCGGGGAAGACCTCGACCAAGGATCTGATCTCTGCAGTACTCGAACCCCTCGGTTCGGTGGTGGCACCGCCCGGATCGTTCAACAACGAACTGGGACACCCCTGGACGGCGCTGCGAGCCGATGCCGAGACCGACTTTCTCTGTCTGGAGTTGTCCGCCCGAGGAATCGGCCACATCGCCGAACTGGCCACGCTCGCACCGCCCCGGATCGGGGTGGTCCTCAACGTCGGAACCGCGCACCTGGGCGAGTTCGGGTCGCGCGCGGCCATCGCACTGGCGAAGGGCGAACTGGTCGAAGCTCTGCCGAGTGCTGCCGACGGGGGAGTGGCGATCCTGAACATCGACGATCGGCTCGTCGCCGAAATGGCAACTCGCACAACGGCATCCGTCGTCACGGTGGGGCGCAACGCGGATGCGGACATCAGAGCACTCGACGTGCAGGTCGATACCGACGCCAGAGCGTCGTTCACGCTCGACTGCGCAGCGGGTTCGGTACCGATCACCCTGGCGGTACACGGCGAGCACCAGGTCGGCAACGCTCTCGCAGCCGCCGCCGTCGCACTCGAGTGCGGCGCGACGCTGACGCAGGTCGCCGAGGCGCTCGGGGCTGCCGCACCGACGTCGATCAGGCGAATGGACGTCCGCACCCGCGCCGACGGCGTCACCGTCGTCAATGATTCGTACAACGCCAACCCCGATTCGATGCGCGCGGCACTCAAAGCACTGGTGTCGATGTCGCGTCGCGACGACGGACCCAAACGCCGCAGCTGGGCGGTGCTGGGGGAGATGGGCGAACTGGGTTCGGACTCGGTGGTCGAGCACGACGCGATCGGCCGCCTCGCCGTCCGGCTCGACGTCGATCGCCTGATCATCGTCGATTCCGGCCGTCCTACTCGCGCATTGCACCAGGGTGCGGTCATGGAGGGTTCGTGGGGCGAGGAATCGATGTTGGTGCCCGACCGTGAAACGGCGATCGACGTGCTGCACGAGGAGGTGCGTCCCGGCGACATCGTGCTGGTGAAGGCCTCGCAGTCCGGGGCGATGTGGACAGTCGCGGACGCCCTGCTGGCCGACGCGCCGAGCACCACTGTGGAGGGTGAGCAGTGAGGCAGATCCTGTTCGCCGGAGGTATCGCACTCGCGGTCGCGATCCTGCTGACCCCGGTGCTGATCAAGACCTTCTCGAAACAGGGCTTCGGCCAGGAGATTCGAGTGGAGGGCCCGGCGAGTCACCAGTCCAAGCGGGGCACACCGACAATGGGCGGCGTCGCAATTCTGGTCGGCATCTGGGCCGGCTACTGGGGCTCGCACCTGATCGGCATCGGCTACGACGCGGACGGTCCGTCGGCGTCGGCCCTGCTCGTTCTCGGCCTGACCACAGTGCTCGGTCTGGTCGGCTTTCTCGACGACTTCATCAAGATCCGCAAACAGCGCAACCTGGGCCTGAACGCCACCGGCAAGTACGTCGGTCAGATAACGGCGGCCGTGCTGTTCGCGATTCTGGTGTTGCAGTTCCGGAGCGAGAGCGGGCTCACTCCCGGCAGCACTCAACTGTCGTACGTGCGCGACATCGCCACCTGGTCGATGTCCGCGGTGGTCTTCGTGTTCTTCGTCTGCCTGCTCGTGATCGCGTGGTCGAACTCGGTCAACCTCACCGACGGACTCGACGGCCTCGCCGCCGGATCGATGACGTTGGTACTCGGTGCCTACACCGTCATCACGTTCTGGCAGTACCGTCAGGCGTGCGCAGGACCCGCCGGGCCTGCCCCCGGCTGTTACGACGTTCGAGATCCCCTCGATCTGGCCCTGGTCTGCGCCTCGGCCGCCGGTGCCTGCATCGGCTTCCTGTGGTGGAACGCCGCGCCGGCCAAGATCTTCATGGGCGACACCGGATCCCTTGCCCTCGGCGGTCTGATCGCAGGCCTGTCGGTGGTGACCAAGACCGAGCTGATCATGGTGGTCATCGGTGCACTGTTCGTCGCCGAGGCCGCATCGGTCGTCATCCAGGTCGCGGTGTTCCGATCCAGTCGCCGACGAGTGTTCCGCATGGCACCGTTCCACCATCACTTCGAGTTGGCCGGATGGGCCGAGACGACGGTGATCATCCGATTCTGGTTGTTGGCCGCCATCGCGTCGGCCGTCGGACTCGCTCTGTTCTACAGCGAGTATCTCGCTGCTGTCGGCGGATAGGGCATGGACGAATCTGTGCCCGACTCTCGGACCGATCCGACCTGGTTGCGCGGCAGTTCGGTGCTGGTGACCGGAGCCCGCATCTCGGGACTCGCCGTCGTGCGACCACTGCTCGATCTCGGTGCCGTCGTCACGGTCACCGACTCGAATCGCGCCGCGCTGGACGAGGCGTCGAACTCCGGTGCTGCGGTGGTGCTGCAGGACGACCTGCTCGCCGATCCCGCGGCGCTCGCGGCGTTCTCGCTCGTCGTCACCAGCCCGGGGTTTCGACCCGACTCTCCGGTGTTGGCAGCGGCCGCGAAGCTGGGCATTCCGGTATGGGGCGATGTCGAGTTGTCCTGGCACGTGGACCGGGTCGAGCTGTACGGACCCCGAACTCGGTGGCTGGTGGTGACCGGCACCAACGGAAAGACGACCACCACCTCGATGCTGGCCTCGATACTCGACGCCGCAGGCATCGAGTCGGTTGCCTGCGGCAACATCGGACTCCCCATCGCCGACGCGTTGCGCGGTTCCCCGCATCCGAGTGTGCTCGCGGTGGAGTTGTCGTCGTTCCAGCTGTTCTGGGCTCCGTCGGTGCGTCCGGCTGCGGGGGTGGTGCTCAACATCGCCGAGGATCATCTGGATTGGCACGGCGGTATGGACGGTTACGTTCAGGCCAAGGCTCGTGCGTTGAACGGCGACGTCGCGGTGGTCGGTCTGGACGACTCCCGGGCGGCGGGCCTGTCGGCCGGGTCTGCCGCGTCGACCGTCGTCGGTTTCCGGTTGGGTGAGCCGGCCTCGGGTGAGCTGGGTGTGCGTGACGGGGTGCTCGTCGACAACGCGTTCGGTGAGAACGTCGATCTTCTCGCTGCGGACGACGTGGAGCCGAGCGGTCCGTCCGGTGTCCTCGATGCGCTCGCGGCAGGCGCGCTCGCACGGTCGATCGGGGTTGAGGCAGGCGATGTTCGGCTGGGGCTGCAGACCTATCGGGTGGGACCGCATCGTGCAGCGGTGGTGCGCGAGCTGGGTGGGGTGACGTTCATCGACGATTCGAAGGCGACGAACCCGCATGCCGCTCGCTCCTCCATCTCGGCGCACGATCGCGTCGTGTGGATCGCGGGTGGGCTGTTGAAGGGAGCGGTGATCGACGATCTGGTGATCGAGATCGCCGATCGGCTGGTGGCTGCGGTCGTTCTCGGACGCGATGGGATGCAGATCGCAGAGGCTTTGGCGCGACACGCGCCCGATGTTCCGGTCGTCAGGCTCCCTTCGGGAGACGATGCTGGTGTGACTCATGGTGCTGAAGATGCTGATGCGGTAATGCGGGCGGTCGTGGCCCACGCGGCCGAACTCGCTGCTCCGGGGGACACGGTCCTGCTGGCCCCGGCTGCCGCGTCACTGGACATGTTCGCCGACTACGGCCACCGCGGCCGTAGCTTCGCCGAGTCGGTCCAGCTCCTCGAAGCCACCGACATCGGATCGCCGCGATCGTGACCGCCGCAGGCCAACCGCCTCGTCCGCCTCGACGCGCCGCCGCTCCACGTACCCGAATCGGCCTGTGGTTCGGCAGGCCGCTCGCGTCCTTCCACCTCATCGTCACGATCGCAGTGCTGCTCACGGTGCTGGGCCTGGTCATGGTCCTGTCGGCGTCGTCCGCCGAATCCTTCGCAGCAGACGAGTCCGGGTACGCCCTCTTCACCCAGCAGCTGATCGGTGTCGCGCTGGGAGTCGTCGCGTTCTACGTCGCTCTCCGGCTGCCGGTTCGGTACCTCAGAAAGCTGTCGTTTCCACTGTTCCTGGTCTCGATCACCATGCTGATGCTGGTGCTCATTCCCGGTATCGGTGCCGAACGCCAGGGTGCACGCCGTTGGTTCGACTTCGGCGTCGTGTCCTTCCAGCCGTCCGAGCTCGCCAAGGTGGCACTGGTTCTGTGGGGTGCCCACCTGTTGGCCTCGCGCCGCAGCGAACACGGCAACATCAAGTCACTGTTGGTGCCGTTGCTGCCCGCGGGACTGCTGATGTGTCTGCTCGTCGTGCTGCAGCCCAACCTCAGTACCGCCATCGCCCTCGGCATCATCCTGGTGGCTCTGCTGTGGTTCGCAGGCCTCAACGCTCGGCTGTTCGGTGCGGTGCTGATGACCGGTCTGGCGCTGGCAACCGTGCTCGCGTTCACCGCCGGTTACCGCTCCAATCGCGTCAAGGCATGGCTGAATCCGGGTGAGGACACCCAGGGCCTGTCGTATCAGTCCACCCAGGCGAAATACTCGCTGGCCGACGGCGGACTGTTCGGTCGCGGGCTCGGACAGAGCCGCGCGAAGTGGAGTTACCTCCCCAACGCGCACAACGACTTCATCTTCGCCATCATCGGCGAGGAACTCGGGATGATCGGCTGCCTGGCGGTCATCGGTTTGTTCGGCCTCTTCGTCTACACCGGCCTGCGCATCGCCATGCGTTCGGTGGATCCGTTCCTGCGTCTGCTGACCGCAGGTGCCACGTGCTGGGTGTTCGGTCAGGCCATGATCAACATCGGCTACGTCGTCGGGCTGCTTCCTGTGACCGGCCTGCAGCTGCCGCTGGTGTCCTACGGTGGTACCTCGACCGCGATCACGCTGCTGATGTTCGGCATCATCGCGAGCGCCGCCCGACACGAACCGGAGGCGATCGCAGCCCTGCACGCTGGGCAGGAGGGCCGTATCGCGCGAGCTCTGAAGCTGCCGCTGCCCGCCGTGTTCTCGCCCAAGCGAGCCGCGATGGCGCGGTCGAAGTCCACCCGCCCCACGCTGGCGGCGCAGGATCGCAAACGCATCGAGGCCCGTAAGGGCCAGGGCAAGGACGGGCGCGCAGCGAGAGCAGCCGAGCCCGGACGTGCTCGCACGCGGGTCTCCAGTTCACGGACCGACACGATGTCGCCCAGATCGACCGCACATCGGGGCGAGTCACCCCGCGGCAACCCTCGTCGGAGCGAGGCCGTCCGGCGAGAACCCGCCGCGGGATCGCGTTCGGCATACCGTCCGCGGCCGGAACCACAACCCGGCCGCCCGCCTGTCCGCTCGGGTGAGCGAGGATATCGACGGTGAACCAGACATCTCGACCGATTTCCGTCGTGGTCGCCGGGGGCGGAACGGCCGGGCACATCGAGCCCGCGCTCGCTGTGGCCGACGCCTTGCGCGTCCTCGACCCCACCGTCACCGTCACCGCTCTCGGTAGCAGCCGTGGTCTGGAGACGACTCTCGTTCCGGCTCGCGGGTACGCACTCGAACTCATCCCGCCCGTTCCGCTGCCCCGCAAACCCACCGTCGACCTGCTCAAGTTGCCGCTTCGCGTCGTGCGCTCGGTGCGACGCACCCGCGAGATCTTCGCGGCCGTCGAGGCGGACGTGCTCGTCGGATTCGGAGGCTATGTCGCGCTGCCGGCCTATCTCGCGGCCCGTGGTCGATTGTTCGGCCGTGGCGGCCGAATACCTGTGGTCATTCACGAGGCGAACGCGCGAGCGGGCATCGCCAACAAGGTCGGTGCCCGGTCGGCCGAGCGGGTGCTCGCCGCGGTCGCGGGCTCGGGGATCGCCGCGCGCGGTGCTGCCGACGCCGATGTGATCGGAATTCCCGTGCGTCCCACCATCACCGGCCTCGATCGGGCTGCCGTCCGCGCGGAGGCTCGCGCTCACTTCGGCCTGCCCGACAGCGGTCCGGTGCTGTTGGTGTTCGGCGGCTCGCAGGGGGCCCGATCGCTCAACGACGCGGTGTCCGGAGCCTCGGCGGCCCTGGCCGCAGCCGGCATTTCGGTTCTGCATGCTCACGGTCCGAAGAACTCGCTCGACGTCGAGCAACGTGATCCGGACGCGCCGTACGTCGCGGTGCCGTACATCGACCGGATGGATCTGGCGTATGCGGCTGCGGACCTGGCGATCTGCCGGTCCGGTGCCATGACGGTCGCCGAGGTGTCCGCGACCGGTCTGCCTGCCGTCTACGTGCCCCTACCGCACGGCAACGGCGAGCAGGAACTCAACGCCCGTCCTGTGGTCGACGCCGGAGGTGGCATTCTGGTATCCGATGCGACACTGACCGAGCGGTACGTGAGCGAGACGGTGGTCTCGCTGCTGGCCGACACCGAACGAATTGCCACCATGTCTCGTGCCGCCGCCGGTGCCGGGCACAAGGGCGCAGCGGCTGCGGTCGCGCAGATCGTGCTCGATACCGCGCACGCGGCGCGGCGCTGAGCCCGGCGGCGGCGAGCATGAGAAGAGAACGAGGGAGACGTCCGCGTGACAACTGAGGGTGCGATGTCGAATCTGCCGACAGAGCTCGAACGAGTACACATGGTGGGCATCGGTGGTGCCGGAATGTCCGGCATCGCGCGGATCCTGCTGGCGCGCGGGGGACAGGTGTCGGGTTCGGATGCCAAGGAATCGCGCGGCGTGCTCGCACTGCGCGCACGCGGTGCCCAGGTCCGCATCGGTCACGACGCCGGTGCCCTTGACATGATCGAGGGCGGACCCACCGTGGTGGTGACGACCCACGCCGCGATTCCCAAGACCAATCCCGAACTCGTCGAAGCGCGTGAACGCGGAATCCCGGTGGTGTTGCGGCCGGCCGTGCTGTCCTCGCTCATGCAGGGATACCGCACGTTGTTGGTCTCGGGAACGCACGGAAAGACGTCGACGACCTCGATGCTGGTGGTCGCGCTCCAGCACTGCGGGTTCGATCCGTCGTTCGCCGTCGGGGGAGAGCTGAACGAGGCCGGCACCAACGCCCATCACGGCAGCGGCGACGTGTTCGTGGCCGAGGCGGACGAGAGCGACGGCTCGCTGCTGCAGTACAGCGCCGACGTCATCATCGTGACCAACATCGAGGCCGATCATCTGGACCACTTCGGCACCACCGAGGCCTACGTTCAGGTGTTCGACGACTTCGCTGCGCTCCTGGGTCCCGGCGGTGTACTCGTGGCGTGCATGGACGACCCGGGTTCGGCGGCGCTCGCTCGACGTGTGGTCGAGCGCGACCTTCCGGGCGTGAAGGTGTTGGGTTACGGGTCCTCGGATGTCGACGCCGGTCCCGTCGAGATGGCCGTTCGACTGCTGGCATGGGAGCCCGAGGACATCGGCGGCGTCGCGCAGTTGCAGATCGCAGGCGAGGACGCGGCCCGCACCGTACGGCTCGGCGTCCCCGGCCGGCACACCGCACTCAACGCGCTGGCGGCGTTCGTCGCGGCGCGTCAGGTCGGTGCCGGAGTCGAGGAACTGCTGGCCGGACTCACCGGTTTCGGCGGCGTGCATCGGCGCTTCCAGTTCACCGGACGTGAGCACGGCGTGCGCGTGTTCGACGATTACGCGCACCACCCCACCGAGGTGCGCGCGGTGCTGACGGCCGCGCAGGCTCTCGTTGCAGGCCAGGACCGTTCGGGTCACGAGCAGGGACGGGTGGTGGTGGTGTTCCAGCCGCATCTGTACTCGCGGACCGCGACGTTCGCCGAGGAATTCGGTGCCGCGCTGTCCCTGGCCGACGAGATCGTCGTGCTCGACGTCTACGGCGCACGTGAGGAACCGTTGCCGGGGGTGACGGGGGCACTGGTTGCCGCTTCGGTGACCAAGCCGGTGAACTATCAGCCGGATCTGTCGTTGGTGGCCAAGCAGGTCGCCCATCTGAGTCTGCCCGGCGATGTCGTCATCACGATGGGCGCGGGTGACGTGACCATGCTCGGCGGACCGATTCTCGATGCGCTTCGCTCGAAGACCGATTTCGGTGCTGCGACCGGCCGCGGGGTACCGAAGGATCGGCCGTCGACGTGAGTCGTCGCTCCGATCGAGTCCGTTCTTCGAGGTCGGGAACAGCTGCAGGAGAGGGTGATTCGTCGGCCGCGGTCACCGACAAGCAGGCACGCGCGCTGGCGCGCGAGCAGGAGCGCGAACGAGTGAAGCGGTCGCGGCGCAAGGCCTTGGCCATCGCCCTGGCACTGGTGGTCGTCGTGGTGGGATCGGCTGCGCTGGTGTACTTCACACCGCTGTTGTCCGTACGCACCATTGCGGTCGCGGGAGCATCGTCGGTGTCCGAGCAGGAGATCCTCGATCGGCTCGACGTACCCGTCGGCCTTCCGCTGGTTCGGGTGGACACGGCGGCTGCGGCGCAACGGGTGGCCACGATTCCGGCGCTGGCCACGGTCCGTGTGCAACGGAAGTATCCGTCCACTGTGCAGGTGACGGTGGAGGAGCGGGTTCCGGTGGCGTTCTTCGATTCTCCGGACGGCACCCATCTCCTCGATTCGACCGGGGTCGATTTCGCGATCGCGCCGCCACCGCCCGGGGTGGTGCGTCTGGTGACCGACAACCCGGTGTTCGGTGATCCGGTGACGAAAGATGCACTGGCGGTTCTCGATACGTTGCCACCGCTGCTGCGCGATCAGACAGGAGAGCTGCGGGCGAGCACGTTGTCCGACATCTCCATCCTGCTGCTCGACGGGCGCACCGTGGTGTGGGGCAGCAAGGACGACTCCGAACGCAAGGCCGCGGTGGCCATCGCCCTGCTGTCCCAGCCCGGCCAGATCTTCGACGTGTCGAGTCCGGATCTGCCCACCACCAAATAGTTTGGACGCGTCGACGGGATTTTCTCGCGCGGCGTCGGCGCGCCTAATGGCGATAGTCGTCGGCGATGAATAGCGTTTCGACCAGTTCAGTACTTGACATAACTCTAAGCCTGTGGTTTAGGTTGAGGGTTTTCCACATTTCACGCAACAATCCACGGAAGGCGAGAGCCCATGACGCCCCCGCACAACTACCTCGCCGTAATCAAGGTCGTCGGCATCGGCGGCGGCGGCGTGAACGCGGTCAACCGCATGATCGAACAGGGACTCAAGGGAGTCGAGTTCATCGCGGTCAACACCGACGCTCAGGCCTTGCTGATGAGTGACGCAGACGTCAAGCTCGACGTCGGTCGCGAACTGACGCGCGGACTCGGCGCTGGTGCCGATCCCGAGGTGGGCCGCCGCGCAGCGGACGACCACAAGGACGAGATCGAAGAGGTGCTCAAGGGTGCCGACATGGTGTTCGTCACCGCAGGCGAGGGCGGCGGAACCGGTACCGGTGGCGCTCCCGTCGTCGCCAACATCGCTCGTAAGCTCGGTGCGCTGACCGTAGGTGTCGTCACCCGGCCGTTCTCCTTCGAGGGCAAGCGGCGCGGTGGCCAGGCCGACACGGGCATCCAGCAGCTCCGTGAGTCCTGCGACACGCTCATCGTCATCCCCAACGATCGACTGCTCCAGCTCGGCGACGCCGCGGTCAGCCTCATGGACGCGTTCCGCAGCGCTGACGAGGTACTGCTCAACGGCGTCCAGGGCATCACCGACCTGATCACCACTCCCGGTCTGATCAACGTCGACTTCGCGGACGTCAAGGGCGTGATGTCCGGTGCAGGCAGTGCATTGATGGGCATCGGATCCTCACGCGGCGAGGGTCGAGCCATCAAGGCGGCCGAATCGGCGATCAACTCGCCGCTGCTCGAAGCCTCGATGGAAGGCGCACGCGGAGTGCTGCTCTCGATCGCCGGTGGATCCGACCTGGGTCTGTTCGAGATCAACGAGGCTGCCTCGCTGGTGCAGGAAGCCGCGCACATCGACGCCAACATCATCTTCGGCACCGTGATCGACGACTCGCTCGGTGACGAGGTCCGCGTGACCGTCATCGCCGCAGGCTTCGACGGCGGAACCCCGACGCGGCGCCCGGTGGAAGCGGCCGCCTCCACACGTGGCCCGATCGGATCGGCTCGCTCGGGCGAGGTGTCGTCGCGGTCGAGCGACAGTTCGGACGGTGCGGTGTTCCGCGACCCGGTCGGCGCTCCGAGCGGTAGCAGTCTGCCGCCGCTGAACTCGTCGAGTTCGTCCAATCGTGAATCGTCGAGCCGCGAATCCGCAGCCGGTTACGGCCGTGACTCGGCCGGCCAGGGCCGCGAGTCCGTCGGTTCCGGCCGTCGCGTGCCCATCGCCGAGGACGAGGGCGAAGACGACGTCGATGTGCCGTCCTTCATGCGGCGGTGAGTGACACCTCAACCCCAGGTCCGTTTCGGGTCCGACGCGTCTCGACGACGCGAGCAGGTGGCGTCTCGGCACCTCCGTTCGACACGTTCAATCTCGGTGATCACGTCGGTGACGACCCCGCTGCGGTGGAGGCCAACCGTCGACGCCTCGGCGATCGATTGGGCATGGGACTCGAACGGCTCGTCTTCATGGAGCAGGTCCACGGACGCACCGTCACGGTGGTCGACGGTCCGGTGACCGAGCCGCTACCGATGACCGATGCGTTGGTGACGACGCACCGCGATCTCGGTTTGGTGGTGTTGACTGCCGACTGCGTGCCGGTGCTGCTCTCCGACGAGGAGGCCGGAGTGATCGCCGCCGTGCATGCCGGACGGGTCGGAGCCCGCATCGGCATCGTTCCGCGCGTGTTGGCCGCCATGGTCGAGCTCGGTGCGGTCCCGGCGCGGATCGGCGCGTTTCTGGGTCCGGCCGCGAGCGGTCGCCAGTACGAGGTGCCCGCGTCCATGCGAGCGGACGTCGACAAGCACCTGCCCGGCAGCGCGACGACAACCGTCCGCCACACGCCCGGGCTCGACATTCCCGCCGGTATCCGGGCCCAGCTGCTCGCCGCGGGCGTGTCCGCGGTGGCCCAGGATCCGCGCTGCACCATCGAGGACCGGACGTTGTTCAGTCACCGGCGCGAAGGATCGACCGGCCGAATTGCCAGCGTCGTCTGGATGGACAGCACATCCCCAGGTGATCGGCCCGAATCGGCCGATCGGTGAACGGGCAGGGAAGGTTGTCATGAGCGAACTCAGCGGCACTGCGTCGGGTACTGGCAGGGCGCAGGAGATCGAGACGGCGTTGACGTCGGTACGCGAGCGGTTGCATCGCGCGTGTGTCGACGCGGGCCGGTCGCCTGCCGATGTGGCTCTGCTCCCGGTGACGAAGTTCTTCCCTGCGTCGGATGTACGGATCCTGTACGACCTCGGATGCCGCGATTTCGGAGAGTCGCGGGAGCAGGACGCTTCTCCCAAGGTCGCCGAGACGGCCGACGACTTCAGTAGCGATCCACCGCGGTGGCACATGATCGGACACCTGCAGCGAAACAAGGCCAAGTCGGTCGCCGCGTGGGCGCACTCCATCCATTCCGTGGACAGTGCGCGGTTGGTGACTGCGCTGTCGAAGGCGACAACGGCGGCACTGGACGAGGGTGTGCGCCGGACCGAACTCGACGTGATCGTCCAGGTCAGTCTCGACGGGGACGTGCATCGCGGAGGCGTCGAACGCGACGAGCTGCACGCGCTCGCCGACGCGGTGGCCGACGCGTCCGGGTTGCGGTTGGCGGGGTTGATGGCGGTGCCGCCGCTCGACGCCGATCCGGACGCCGCATTCGCCGACCTCGAGAGTCTGCATCGTCGACTGTCGGCCGATCATCCCGGAGCGCTCGAGCTGTCCGCGGGCATGACCGGAGACCTGGAAGCTGCTGTGCGCCACGGATCGACGTGCGTGCGTGTCGGTACCGCAATACTCGGCGCGCGGCCGATAGCCTCGCAATAACAGTCCATGGATCACATCAGTCACAACAGACACTTGCGAACCTGGAGATGGACAGTAGACACACCGCCACGGAAGGCAGAACGATGAGCACCCTGCACAAGTTCAAGGCGTACTTCGGCATGGTTCCGCTCGCCGACTACGAGGACGACTACCTCGACGATCCGGACACGCGACGCAGCTCCCGTGGTGGTCGCGACAGCTACGACGACATCGACGAGCGTGAGTTCGTGAAGCCGTCCTTCGGTGGATCGCGGCATGCGCAGGTCGAGGACGACTACGACGATTACGAGGCACCCCGTCCGGCGGCCACGCTGGCACCGATCGGTGGACGAGGCCGTGGCGCGGCACCGACCACGCGAGGTGCGGCAACCAGAGGAGCGCTCGCCATGGACACTCGGATGGATGTGCGGGCGGAGACCCGACGCAGCCCGATCGTCGACGACGGCGGCCCTCTCTCGAAGATCACCACGCTGCGACCGCGTGATTACAGCGAGGCTCGCACGATCGGTGAGCGCTTCCGCGACGGCACTCCGGTCATCATGGACCTGGTCGAGATGAGCAACGCGGACGCCAAGCGACTGGTCGATTTCGCTGCCGGGCTCGCCTTCGCGCTGCGCGGTTCGTTCGACAAGGTGGCGACGAAGGTCTTCCTGCTCTCGCCGGCCGACGTCGACGTCTCACCGCAGGAGCGCAGGCGGATCGCCGAGACCGGTTTCTACAGCCAGCAGTGAGACATTTGCTGTTCGGAGCGGTAGTTCAGGGCTGTGACCAGCGCGCTTTGCTCAGCCCGGTGAAGTCAGGCAGAGTATAGCCGTGATCGTGTTCACGGTGATCAACATCGTATTGTTTCTTTTTTGGCTCCTTCTCATCGGTCGAATCATCGTCGAGTTCATCAGGACTTTCGCGAGAGATTGGCAACCGACCGGGTTGGTCGTCATCGTGCTCGAGGCGATCTTCACCGTCACCGACCCGCCGGTGAAGTTCCTCCGGAAGATAATTCCGCCGCTCAACCTCGGTGGAGTGCGACTGGACCTGTCCATCATGGTCCTGCTGTTCGTGGTCTTCATCGCGTGGAATGTGACCAGTGGTCTCGCGGCCTGAGGCCGCAGATGAAATGTTAGAACGCGGGACCCAGCGCATGCTGCGTGTCCTGTGTGACAGAATGGACGCCAGTTACAGTTTGATTGTTCTGCACTCGCGCGGAATGGCATATAACTGAATGCTTGCTCTACCGCCCCAAGACGCGTGAAGGGATCCTTCCATGCCGCTGACTCCAGCTGATGTGCACAATGTCGCGTTCAGCAAGCCGCCCATCGGTAAGCGCGGTTACAACGAAGACGAGGTCGACGCTTTTCTCGACCTCGTCGAGCAAGAGTTGTCGCGACTGATCGAAGAGAACGCCGACCTACGCCAGCGGGTCGGTGAGCTCGATCAGGAGCTTGCGGACGCCAAGAGCGCTGCGCGGCAGAGCCCGCAGCCGGCTCAGGCCGCGGCACCGAAGGCCGAGCCGCAGCGCCCGGTGGATCCCCCCAAGCCACCGCCCGTGGTGCAGCAGCCCGCGCCGGTCGCGCCCGTTGCAGCAGCTCCGCAGCAGAGCGGCGACTCCAACATGCAGGCCGCCAAGATTCTCGGCCTCGCTCAGGAGATGGCCGATCGTCTCACCGGTGACGCCAAGTCGGAGTCCGAGCAGCTGCTCGGCAATGCGCGCACCAACGCCGAGCGTCTGGTGTCGGATGCACGGACCCGTTCCGAGTCGATGATGGCCGAGGCTCGCCAGAAGTCCGAGTCGCTGTTGTCCGACGCGCAGACCCGGTCCGAGACCCAGCTGCGTCAGGCCAAGGAGAAGGCCGACGCACTGCAGGCCGACGCCGAGCGCAAGCACACCGAGATCATGGCGACGATCAACCAGCAGCGTTCGGTGCTGGAAGGTCGAATCGAGCAGCTCAAGACGTTCGAGCGCGAGTACCGCGTGCGGCTCAAGTCCTACCTCGAATCGCAGCTCGAAGAGCTCGAGAACCGTTCCTCGGCGCTGCCGGTGGACAACGGGCAGGACAATTTCAACCAGGACAATCAGTCCTCGGGGTACAGCCAGTCGTACGCCAAGGGCAACTGACGCACCACCGACCTCCGACGCTGTCGATCGTGGACAGCGTCGGATCAGGTTGTCGCGTCGAGTGGTGAGCGAGGAATCGGTGTGTTGGTCCTGACTCTCGGCGCGGCTGCGATCGGTTTCGGCTTTCTGGTTATTGCCCTGATGACGGGATCCGTCGTCTGGGCCTGGGCGTGCATCGCCGTCTGCATCGTGGGTGCTGTTCTACTTCTGGTCGGCGCGCTCACGGGCCGAAGACCGCCGCCCGAGCTCGACAGGTAGCATCACGATTCGCAGGTGTGAAATTCGCAGGTGTGAGATTCACAGGTGTCAGATTCAACGGCGTCGATCCGGCCATCACCGGGGAGCTTTCGGAAGAACGACGTCGGTACGAAGCACCCAGGTGCTTGGGAACGGTGTTCAGTAGAACCGAACGGGTGAGCCCGTCACAGCTCGTCTGGAGTGGCGCACTCCGACGACACGGTCGTCGAGAGCGTGCAAGCGGGGTGGTACCGCGGTATCGGGCGTACGAATCGCCCGGATGTCGTCCCCGTGCCAACTTTGCGTCGCGTCTGAGACGTGGCCGGCACGGAGGAGACTTGACATGACAGATGCAACCGAACGTCCGAACTCGGGATCCTACCCATTGGTGGACCTCGCCGAGGGCCGCTCGGGCAGCGTCCCGTTCCCGGATCTCGAGCGCATCGTTCTGCACGAGTGGGCCGAGGACGGCACCTTTCGTGCCAGCATCGACAATCGAGCAGGTGCGGACGAGTTCGTCTTCTACGACGGCCCTCCCTTCGCGAACGGCCTGCCGCACTACGGTCACCTGCTCACCGGTTACGTCAAGGACCTCGTCCCGCGATTCCAGACGATGCGGGGCAAGAAGGTCGAGCGTCGCTTCGGGTGGGATTGCCACGGTCTGCCCGCAGAGCTCGAAGCGGAGAAGCAGCTCGGCATCAAGGACAAGTCCGAGATCGACGAGATGGGCCTGGCGAAGTTCAACGCCTACTGCAAGCAGTCGGTACTCCAGTACACCGACGAGTGGCGGGACTACGTCACCCGGCAGGCGCGATGGGTCGACTTCGACAACGACTACAAGACCCTCGACGTCGACTTCATGGAGTCGGTCATGTGGGCGTTCAAGACGCTGCACGACAAGGGCCTGATCTACCAGGGATACCGGGTGCTGCCGTACAGCTGGTACGAGCAGACACCGTTGTCCAATCAGGAGACCCGCCTGGACGACGCCTACAAGATGCGTCAGGATCCCGCGGTCACCGTCACGATGCCGTTGACGGCTCCCGGCTCGCCCCTGGACGGTGCGAACGCGCTGATCTGGACCACCACGCCGTGGACCCTTCCGTCGAACTTGGCGATCGCGGTGCATCCGGAGGTGCAGTACGTGCAGGTGCGAGGCGCGGACGGTGAGCGTTACGTGCTTGCCGCTGCACGTCTTTCGCACTACGCGAAGGAACTGGGGGAGGAGCCGGAGGTGCTCTCCGAGCACACCGGTGCCGAGTTGGTCGGGCTGTCCTACACACCTCCCTACGATTTCTTTCTCGGCCACGAGAACTCGCACCGTGTGCTAGAGGCCGACTACGTCACCACCGATTCGGGCACCGGAATCGTCCACCTCGCACCGGCTTTCGGTGAGGAGGACATGGACGTCGCCACCGCGAACGGTATCGAGGTGGTGCAACCGCTCGACGCGGGCGGAAAGTTCACCTCGCTGGTGCCGCCGTACGAGGGTCTGATGGTGTTCGACGCCAACCCGGTGATCATCAAGGATCTCAAGGCCTCGGGTCGGTTGCTGCGGCACGAGACCATCGAGCACTCGTACCCGCACAGCTGGCGCAGTGGTCAGCCCCTGATCTACATGGCGGTGCCGTCGTGGTTCGTCGCGGTCACCAAGTTCCGTGATCGGATGGTCGAGCTGAACCAGGAGATCACCTGGGTTCCCGAGCACATCAAGGACGGCCAGTTCGGCAAGTGGCTCGAAGGTGCACGCGACTGGAACATCAGCCGAAACCGTTACTGGGGCAGCCCGATCCCGGCGTGGACCTCCGACGATCCGGCGTACCCGCGTCTGGACGTGTACGGCAGCCTGGACGAGCTCGAGCGTGATTTCGGCGTGCGACCGACCGATCTGCACCGCCCGTACATCGACGAGTTGACCCGGCCCAACCCGGACGATCCGACCGGCAAGTCGACGATGCGTCGCGTCCCCGAGGTGTTGGACTGCTGGTTCGAGTCGGGCTCGATGCCGTACGCGCAGGTTCATTTCCCGTTCGAGAACGAGGAGTGGTTCTCCACACACAACCCGGGCGATTTCATCGTCGAGTACAACGGCCAGACGCGAGGCTGGTTCTACACCCTGCACGTGCTGGCGACCGCGCTGTTCGATCGCCCGGCGTTCAAGACCGTTGCCGCACACGGCATCGTGCTCGGTGACGACGGACTGAAGATGAGCAAGTCCAAGGGTAACTACCCCGACGTCAAGGAGGTCTTCGACCGCGACGGCTCCGACGCCATGCGGTGGTTCCTGATGTCCTCACCGATCCTGCGTGGCGGCAACCTCATCGTCACCGAGCAGGGTATCCGCGAAGGCGTTCGCCAGGCATTGCTGCCGATCTGGAATGCGTGGAGCTTCTTGCAGCTCTACGCGTCGAAGCCCGGGCAGTGGCGAACCGATTCGCCGAACGTGCTCGATCGCTACGTGTTGGCCAAGCTGTCGGCCACCCGCGACGCGATCACCGATGCGCTCGAGGGCAACGACATCGCCGGTGCCTGCGACGAGCTGCGCACGTTCTGCGATGCACTGACCAATTGGTATGTGCGCCGGTCGCGTTCGCGGTTCTGGAGCGAGGACGCCGACGCCATCGACACCCTGCACACCGTGCTCGAGGTGCTCACTCGCATCGCCGCCCCGCTCTTGCCGCTGATCAGCGAGGTGGTGTGGCGTGGACTGACCGGTGGCCGCTCGGTGCACCTGACCGACTGGCCCGAGGCAGGCGAACTGCCGTCGGATCCCGAACTCGTCGAGAGCATGGACGAGGTCCGCACCGTGTGCTCCACGGTGCTGGGTCTGCGCAAGGCCCAGAATCTGCGCGTGCGGTTGCCGCTGCCCGAGGTGACGGTCGCAGCCGCCGATGCGGAGCGGCTGCGTCCGTTCGTCGACATCATCTCCGACGAGGTCAACGTGAAGAAGGTCGATCTCACCGAGGACGTCGCCGTACACGGAAAGTTCGAGCTCGTCGTCAATGCCCGTGCCGCGGGCCCGCGTATCGGCAAGGACGTCCAGACGGTCATCAAGGCCGTCAAGGCAGGTGATTGGTCGGAGGACGCCGACGGAGTCGTCAGCGCGGCAGGCATCGCGTTGTTACCGGAGGAGTACACGCGCAAACTCGTTGCCGCCGAGCCCGAATCGACGGCACCGTTGCCAGGAAACGCCGGACTGGTCGTGCTCGATTCCGCCGTCACCGAGGAGCTCGAGGCGGAGGGCTGGGCCAAGGACCGCATCCGTGAACTCCAGGACGCGCGTCGCAATCACGGATTCGACGTCTCGGATCGAATCGACATCGTCATCGACGTCCCCGAACATCGGCAGGCGTGGCTCGACACTCATCGTGATCTAATCGCGGGCGAGGTGCTCGCGCTCTCGCTGGTCGACGGACACGTGGGGGACGACGGCAGCGATCTCGGCGAGGGAGTGCGAGCAGCGATCACCAAGTCGTCATGATCGACGGCGACGTCTCGGTCGACGCCGTTCGTGAGCTTCTCGCCGAAGCTCACGGCGGCGTCGTGGCCATCGTCGCCGCGGGCCACCCGGTTCTGCGGTCGAGGGCCGTGCCGTACGCCGGGCAGCTCGACTCCGAGACTTTCGGGGAGTTGATCGAGGTGATGCGCGCAACCATGCACGACGCGCCCGGTGTCGGTCTGGCTGCCCCGCAGATCGGTATTCCGTTGCAGATCGCGGTGATCGAGGATCTGTACGAGGTGGGAGCGGACGTCGCCCGCGTCCGAGAGCGCACGCCGCTTCCGTTCCGGGTACTGATCAATCCGCGGTACACCCCGGTCGGGACGCGGACGGCGGACTTCTACGAGGGATGTCTCAGTGTTCCCGGCTACCAGGCGGTCGTCACCCGAGCGGCGGAAGTCCGGCTCGAATGCGCCGACGAGACCGGGCGCGCGATCGACGAGGTGGTCAGCGGCTGGCCGGCGAGGATCGTGGCCCACGAGACCGATCACCTCCACGGCACTCTGTACATCGATACCGCCCACACGCGATCGCTGACCACCAACGAGACGTACGGCGAACTGTGGTCGGATCCCACACCCGAACGCGCCGCGCACGCTCTCGGATTCGCCACCGACGACCGTCGTTGACGACCGTGCCCGATACCGCCGACCACACCCTGCGGAGTCGTCGATGGGTGCTGCATCTGGACATGGACGCGTTCTTCGCCTCCGCCGAACAGTTGACGCGGCCCACGTTGCGGGGCCGCCCGGTTCTCGTCGGTGGCGCGGGCGGGCGGGGAGTAGTGGCCGGTTGCAGCTACCAGGCCCGCGCGTTCGGAGCGCGCTCGGCCATGCCGATGCATCAGGCTCGCCGACTGGTGGGGGCCGGGGCCGTGGTGTTGCCGCCGCGGTTCGTTCTCTACTCGGAGCTGAGCCGACGCGCCTTCGAGGCACTGCGGGGACCCATGCCCGTCCTCGAACAACTCTCGATCGACGAGGCGTTCGGTGAGCCGCTCGAACTGGCCGGGGCGACGGTTCGCGAGGTGGAGCAGTTCTGCGCCGGCCTGCGCGCACTGATTCTCGCCGAGACCGGGCTGGTCGCCTCGATCGGTGCCGGATCCGGAAAACAGATCGCCAAGATCGCGTCGGGACTGGCCAAGCCCGACGGCATCACCGTCGTCGCTCCGGGAATCCAGGCCGAGCTGATGGCGGCTCTTCCGGTGCGGAAGCTGTGGGGGATCGGACCGGTGGCGGGAGAGCGTTTGCGGCGCTTGGGCATCGACACCATCGGCAAGTTCGTGGCCACGCCCGAGTCCGAGGTGGCGTCGATCCTCGGGGCCACGATGGGACCGAGCCTGCATCAGCTGGCGCGCGGAATCGACAACCGAGTCGTGGCCGAGCGAGCCGAGGCCAAACAGGTCAGCGCCGAGACGACGTTCGCCCAGGACCTGATCTCTCTCGCGCAGCTTCGCCCGGCCATCGAGTCCATCGTCGACTCGACGCATCGCCGATTGCTGAAGGACGGTCGGGGTGCCAGGACGGTGGTACTCAAGCTACGCAAGTCCGACATGAGCATCATCACTCGATCGGCCACGTTGCCGTACGCCACGGTGGACAAGCAGACCATCGTGGCAACGGCGCAGCGACTTGCCGTCGATCCTGTCGATGTCGGTCCGATCAGGCTGGTCGGGGTCGGATTGGCCGGGCTGTCGGCCGTTCGGCAGGGATCGCTGTTTCCCGAACTGGAGTACGAGCCGGTCGCCGATGCGACCGAGGAGTCGCCCGCCCCGATCGAGGCCGCCGCCGATGTCGTCGTCCCGGAAGGCCCTCGGTGGCAGCCGGGTATGGATGTGCGGCATCCCGACTTCGGCCACGGCTGGGTGCAGGGGGCCGGTCACTCGGTGGTGACCGTCAGATTCGAGACTCGCACCACCGGGCCGGGAATCGCGCGTACCTTCGCGGAATCGGACGAGAACCTGGTCGTCGCCGACGTTCTCGACAGCCTCGAGTGAGTTGTGGCCTGGCTGAGGAAACTCTGTGAGGTTTCACAGGTATGCCGATCGCGTTGTGACTCGGGCGTGTCGAGCTGACATAGTGGACCAGGTCCGAGACGACCCCATTCCAGACGACCGACGAGTCACAGAACGATCGAGATGTGACTCAGAGTGAAAAGGACAAGCACTTGAAGCTTCGCAACACCCGACGGGCAATGGTTGCCGGCATCGCCATCGCCGCAGCGCTCACCATGACCGCCTGCAGCTCGGAAGGCGGTGACGAGCCGACCGCGACCACGACGGCTGTCACCACCTCTGCGGTTGCCGCTCCCGACGCCGGTGCGTACCCCCCGGTTCCGACCGTCGAAGAGCTGAACGCCGAGCTCGCCCGCGGGCTCGATCCCAACGTTCCGGTCGAGGAGAAGGCCGCCCTGATCCAGGGTGCATCCGCCGATCCGGATCTGATCAACCAGGTCGCCGCCGCTGCAGTGGCCAACAACGCCCAGATCGAGATCACCAGCATCGACGATCTCGGCACCGGCGTTCTCAATGCCGGCATCACGATCACGCTCAACGGCCAGGCCAACCCCGGCACCTTCCAGTTCGTCCCCGAGGACGGCGTGTGGAAGCTCTCCAAGGAGAACGCCTGCGGCATCGTCTCGCTCGCTCAGCTGACCAGCCCGGCGTGCCCCGCACCCTGAGTCCTGCCGATCGTCTCTGACCGACAGTAGAACTGCCGGTGACATGTCCCCTCGGGGATGTGTCACCGGCAGTTTTTCGTGGGGCGACCGCCCGGTTCACATGCTCGGTGTCACCGATCGGATGCGCTCGACGGCCGCCTCGGCGACAGCGGTGACCGTATCGGGTTCCAGGCCACTCCGGTCGGAGACGACGATCTGGACGACCGTCGAATCGACCACGGCCACCACCACGTCGGAGATCAAGGTGAACCCTTCACTGCTGGTGGTCAGGCGTACCGAGGCCGATGCGTCACCGACCGACGACTGCTCCCGGCCTGCCAGCGCATAGTCGACGCTCACACCGTCCGCATCCGTACCACTGAACGTCGTGCACCCTGCCCACTCCTGCTGAATCGCCGTGAACGCCTCGGCCGTGCCCGTATCGGAGTAGCTCGCCGCATCCTCGTCGATCGACGAGAAGTTCGGTCCCGAGAAGCGGGCGACTGCGGTAGACGTCGCCCCGCCCCGCTGCTCCGAGATCGGAGCCAGGACAGCGGCGCATTCGGCCGGGTCGGTACCGGACCTGTCGGGGGAGTCGTACTCGGGAGCCGGGTCGAGCCCCAGATCCTGGACCGGGTCGGGGATCGAGGAGAACCCGTCCGGGAGGTCGCCGAGACCCAACATCGCCGCGGCCAGGACGCCGGAGTCGGTGATGGGGGTGCCGAGCAGAGGATCGGGCGCGGGGACGGAGCTGGGTGCGGCTGCAGGGCTCGGGGCAGGCTCGTCTGCACCGCACCCGGCCGCGGCGACGCCGACCAGCGCCAGCGCCGCCAGCAGCTGCGTCGTGGTCCGCGCCGTCATCGGGCAGCCCAGCCGATGGAGTCTCCGACGGTCTGGCGTAGCACCGTCGTGCTGTCGGGATCGGTGTACATCTGCTCACCACCTGCAGTGATCGACCCGCCGACGGGGAGTGGACGGGTCAGATCGATCTCCAGCGTTCCCGAGCCGGTGAAGGTGTACGTCGCGATGTTCAGCGTGCCGGCGTTGTCCGGCAGGTTCCATGTCGACGATTCGGGCGTTTGGGTGATCGCGACGTCCAGGGTCGCTCGGTCACCGTCGAGCGCTCGCAGCGTGACAGTGCTGCGCTGGTTCAAGGTGATGCCGCTCAGTACCTGCTGATCGACCGTCCAGACCGCGCCCACTCCCACCTCTGCGTCGGGGAAGTCGACGGAGCGGTACACCGCGGCGTTCAACGACCGTTCGATCGCCGCGCGGGCGGTATCGAGCGCGGCGTCGGCGGGGGTGATGTGCAGTGCGGTGATCGCTCCGGAGTCGGTGCTCGCCAGCCGCGCCGTCGAGCCCTCGGAGGCGGCGAGTGCGTCGGTCAGTCCCTCGTCGGGTGACGTCGCAGCTCCGATGGTGAGCTCGACGGATCTGGTCGCGCCGGTAGCAGCGTCGTCGTCCGGCACGGTCTCGGACGTCGACGCGGACAGGGGCACGGTCAGATCGGGACTCGAGAAGTCCTGCGGAGCACCGTTGTCGATCTGCTGCGACACGGTGGATGTGGTGGTCAGGTCCACGGTCTGCTCGTCGGAGTCGGAGGTGTCGAAAGCCAGCACGCGCCGTGGCTCGGCACCGGGGTCGACGACCGTCGTGGTCGTCGGTGTCACGGCGATCGTCACCTCGTTCGAGGACGCGGCCTGATCGGGAGCTGGATCGGAGTCGGCGTCGGTGCTCGAACATCCGGCGACGAGTGCCACTGCACAGCAGGCAGCGAGAAAACCGGAGCGGACGGTGCGGTTTCGATCGGTCGTCTTCACGCGCACCAGGCTACTGACACCGCCCGCGGTGACCGGTGGTGCGCGGCACGGATGAGGACCCACCGCCGTCCATACGCCATGATGGACAGGTGAGTGAAGACCGCGCCGACGATCCGCCAGCCGAGACGAGTAGTGTTCCGGCACCGAACGAGACCGCGGACTCGCAGGTGACCGAAGCCGACAGCGCCGAGATCGGACTTTCGAAGCCGCTCAAGACGCGGTTGCTGATCGTGATCGCGGCCGTGATTCTTCTCTTCGATCTCGTGACCAAGATTCTGGTCGTGCACTACGTCGAGCCCGGCAACCCGATCGAGATCGTCGGAGACGTCGTGACGCTGCGGCTGGTACGCAATCCCGGTGCGGCGTTCTCGATGGCCACCGGAATGACCTGGTTGCTCACGGTGGTGGCCGTCGCGGTCGTCATCGGAGTGATCAAGATCGGTCGGACGCTGCGATCGCCGTGGTGGGCACTGGGATTGGGTCTCGTTCTCGGCGGCGCACTCGGCAACCTGATCGACCGCTTCTTCCGGGCACCCGGCCCGTTCCAGGGACACGTCGTCGACTTCGTGTCGGTGGGCTGGTGGCCGGTGTTCAACGTGGCCGACTCGTCCATCGTCTGTGGTGCCATCCTGCTCGTCGTCCTGAGCCTGTTCGGGTTCGAGCCGAACGGTGAACGAGCCGGCAAGTCGAGTTCCGAGGCCGACAAGTGAGGGAATCGCGCTCGATGCCCGTCCCCGACGGCCTGGACGGAATGCGGGTGGACGCCGGTCTGGCTCGGCTGCTCGGGCTCTCGCGTACCGTCGCCGCGACCCTCGCCGAGGAGGGCTCGGTTCTGGTCGATCACGGTGCCGTCGGCAAGTCCGACCGGCTGGCGGCCGGTTCGTGGCTCGAGGTGACGTTGCCCGAGCCCGCCCGTGAGTTGACGATCGAGGCGGAGCCGGTCGAGGGGATGGAAATCCTGTACGCCGACGACGACATCGTGGCCGTGGACAAGCCGGTCGGGGTCGCTGCGCATGCCAGTGTCGGCTGGACCGGCCCCACCGTCATCGGTGGTCTCGCGGCCGCTGGATTCCGTATTTCGACCTCCGGTGCGCACGAGCGGCAGGGCATCGTCCATCGCCTCGACGTCGGCACGTCCGGGGTCATGGTGGTCGCCACGTCCGAGCGGGCGTACACCGTGCTCAAGCGGGCGTTCAAGGCGCGGACCATCGACAAGCGCTACCACGCACTGGTGCAGGGCCACCCGGATCCGAGCAGTGGAACTATCGATGCCCCGATCGGTCGACACGGCAGCAACGACTGGAAGTTCGCCGTCCGAGCCGACGGCAAGCCCAGCGTCACCCACTACGACACGGTCGAGGCGTTCCAGGCCGCGAGCTTGCTGGACGTGCACCTGGAAACCGGTCGTACGCACCAGATCAGGGTGCACTTCTCGGCGCTGCGGCATCCGTGCTGCGGTGATCTGACCTACGGAGCCGATCCACGGCTGGCCGAACGGTTGGGCCTGGAACGGCAGTGGCTGCACGCTCGCTCGCTCGGCTTCGCGCATCCGTCCGACGGCCGCTGGGTCGAGATCGAGAGCAAGTATCCGGCCGACCTCGAGCACGCACTCGAGGTGCTTCGGAAGGCGTGATGCGCAGCAGGGGAGTCTCCGGAGTGCTCGGCGGCGTCGTTGTCGCGGCACTCGTGATCGGGGCGCTCGCGGTGATCGGGCACCTGAATCCGGTACGACAGTCGATCGTGAGTACCGACCGCCTCGGCCCGGACAGTGGCGAGCAGGTGGCCGAGTACCTGGCCCGCGCCGAGGAGAGTCTGCGCAGCGACACCACCGAACCTCGATGGGGCTCGGTGTCGTTCGATCGCGAACTCACCGCCGAACAGGTTCGTACCGTCGCCGACGGGGTCCGTATCTCGCAGGTGTTGGTGCGTGTTCCGCTCGACCGCGTGCAGACTCCGATACTCACCGTGGGTGTACCCGGCAGTGAGCGCTCGGTACTGAATTCGACCGCGCGTGCAGCGAGCCTGGCGGCGGCGTCGTTCGGTGTGGGGGACCGGCAGGCGCAGATCGCCGCAGTGTCGCAGCGACGTCTGCTCGACGGGTGCGCCTGTGTGGTGACAGTGGTGGTGCGCGGGACCCCTGCCGAGCTCACCGAGCTGGCCGGCCGGCCCGATGTGCGAGCGGTGCAAGCTCTTCCGCCGGATGCGGTGTCCGGCAAGTTCGCGGTCGAGCCGCTTCTGCCGGAGTACGTCGACGTCGTCGGGCCGCTTCCGGACGACGGTCTCGTGCCGACCGAATGAGGCGATTTCTCGTCGCATCCGTCACACCCGTCACGTCCTCCCAGGACACACCGGCAGCGTGGAAAATCTGTCGGTTCGACCGCTTACAGTGAGTACGTTCGCGGCTCGTACTGTCGACAACGCACGACCTTCAGGAGAGAACCTTCGTGGCCGATTCGTTCGTTCATCTGCACAACCACACCGAATATTCGATGCTCGACGGTGCCGCCAAGATCGGGGCGATGTTCGCCGAGGCGGCGCGGTTGGAGATGACGGCAGTCGGCATGACCGACCACGGCAACATGTACGGGGCCAGCGAGTTCTACAACGAGGCCAAGAAGGCCGGAATCAAGCCGATCATCGGCATCGAGGCCTACATCGCCCCGGAGTCTCGCTTCAACAAGAAGCGCGTGCTGTGGGGCGACCGCAGCCAGAAGTCCGACGACGTCTCCGGTAGCGGTGCGTACACGCACATGACGATGGTCGCCGAGAACGCCACCGGAGTTCGCAACCTGTTCAAGCTGTCCTCCCTCGCCTCCATCGAAGGGCAGCTGGGCAAGTGGGCCCGGATGGACGAGGAGATCATCGCCTCGCACGCCGAGGGCATCATCGCCACCACCGGCTGCCCGTCGGGCGAGGTGCAGACTCGCCTGCGACTGGGCCAGGATCGTGAGGCGCTGGAGGCTGCCGCGAAGTGGCGCGAGATCTGGGGGCCGGACAACTTCTTCCTGGAGCTGATGGATCACGGTCTGTCCATCGAGCGACGCGTCCGCGAAGGTCTGCTCGACATCGGCAAGAAGCTCTCGATCCCGCCGCTGGCGACCAACGACTGCCACTACGTCACCAAGGACGCCGCCGAGAATCACGAGGCGCTGCTGTGCATCCAGACCGGTAAGACGCTCAGCGACCCCACTCGCTTCAAGTTCGACGGTGACGGCTACTACCTCAAGTCCGCCGCCGAGATGCGCGAGCTCTGGGACGATCAGGTGCCCGGTGCCTGCGACAGCACCCTGCTCATCGCCGAGCGGGTGCAGCCCTACGACGAGGTGTGGGCACACCGTGATCGGATGCCGATCTTCCCCGTGCCCGAGGGGCACACGCAGGGCACGTGGTTGCGCCACGAGGTCATGACCGGGCTCGAGCGGCGGTTCCCCGACGGCCCGGGCGAGGACTACCTCGCGCGCGCGGAGTACGAGATCAAGGTCATTCTCGAGATGGGCTTCCCGGCGTACTTCCTCGTCGTCGGCGACCTGATCAACCACGCCAAGGCCGTCGGCATCCGCGTCGGGCCCGGTCGAGGCTCGGCCGCGGGCTCTCTCGTCGCGTACGCGATGGGTATCACCAACATCGATCCATTGCCGCACGGTCTGCTGTTCGAGCGATTCCTCAACCCCGAGCGCGTGTCGATGCCCGATATCGACATCGACTTCGACGATCGTCGCCGCGGTGAGATGGTCCGCTACGCCACCGAGAAGTGGGGCAGCGATCGAGTGGCCCAGGTGATCACGTTCGGCACCATCAAGACCAAGGCCGCCATCAAGGACTCCGCGCGCGTGCAGTTCGGCCAGCCCGGCTTCGGAATCGCCGATCAGATCACCAAGGCACTTCCGCCGCCCATCATGGCCAAGGACATCTCCGTGGCCGGCATCACCGACCCGGCGCACGAGCGCTACAAGGAAGCCGTCGAGGTCAGGGCCCTGATCGACTCAAACCCCGACGTCGCGACCATCTACAAGACGGCCAAGGGGCTCGAGGGCCTGATCCGCAACGCGGGCGTGCACGCCTGCGCGGTCATCATGTCGTCCGAGCCGCTCACCGATGCCATTCCGGTGTGGAAGCGCGCGCAGGACGGCGCGATCATCACCGGCTGGGATTACCCGTCGTGCGAGGCCATCGGTCTGCTCAAGATGGACTTCCTGGGTCTGCGCAACCTCACCGTCATCGGTGACGCCATCGACAACATCAAGGCCAACCGCGGCATCGACATCGACCTCGACGCGCTCCCGCTCGACGATCCGGCGACCTTCGACTTGCTCTCTCGCGGAGACACTCTCGGCGTCTTCCAGCTCGACGGCAGCGCCATGCGCGATCTGCTCCGCCGGATGCAGCCCACCGGCTTCGAGGACATCGTCGCCGTCCTTGCCCTGTATCGGCCGGGTCCGATGGGCATGAACTCGCACAACGATTACGCCGACCGCAAGAACGGAAGGCAAGAGGTCAAGCCGATTCACCCGGAGCTCGAAGAGCCGCTCAAGGTGATTCTCGGCGAGACCTACGGCCTGGTGGTCTACCAGGAGCAGATCATGCAGCTTGCGCAGAAGGTGGCCGGCTACACCCTCGGCCAGGCCGACCTGCTGCGTCGCGCCATGGGCAAGAAGAAGCTCTCCGAGCTGGAGAAGGCCTACGCCGGGTTCCGGCAGGGCATGTTGGACAACGACTTCTCCGAGGCGGCCATCAAGGCGCTGTGGGACACCGTGCTGCCCTTCGCGGGATACGCGTTCAACAAGTCTCACTCCGCGGGCTACGGCCTGGTGTCGTACTGGACGGCATATCTCAAGGCCAACTACCCGGCCGAGTACATGGCCGGACTGCTCACCAGCGTCGGCGACGACAAGGACAAGGCCGCGATCTACCTCGCCGATTGCCGCAAGCTGGGCATCACGGTGCTGCCACCGGACGTCAACGAATCCGAACTCAACTTCGCGTCGGTGGGCAAGGACATCCGGTTCGGGCTCGGTGCCGTCCGCAACGTCGGTACCAACGTTGTCGCCTCGATCATCAGGGCGCGATCGGAGAAGTCCAAGTACACCGACTTCTCCGACTACCTCGGCAAGATCGATGCGATCGCGTGCAGCAAGAAGGTCACCGAATCCCTCATCAAGGCAGGTGCTTTCGACTCACTCGATCATCCCCGCAAGGGCCTGATGCTCATCCACGCCGACGCCATCGACGCGGTGATGGGCACCAAGAAGGCCGAGGCGATCGGTCAGTTCGATCTGTTCGGCGGCGAGGATGCCGACGAGTCCATCTCCGCCGTGTTCAACGTTCGGGTGCCGGACGAGGAGTGGGAATCCAAGCATCGGCTCGCCCTCGAACGCGAGATGCTCGGCCTGTACGTCTCGGGACACCCGCTGCTGGGCGTCGAGCACATGCTCGCCGCGAAGTCCGACTGCAACATCCCCACCATCCTCGAGGGTGACATCAAGGACGGCACACAGGTCACCGTCGGCGGCATTCTGGCTTCGGTGAATCGTCGGATCAACAAGAACGGCCTGACGTGGGCGTCGGCTCAGCTTGAGGACCTCGCCGGCGGTATCGAGGTGCTGTTCTTCCCGCAGGCGTATTCGGTGTTCGGTGCCGATGTCACCGAGGACTCGGTGGTACTCGTCAAGGGCCGCGTGTCGGTGCGCGACGATCGAATCTCGTTGATCGCCAACGATCTTGCGGTACCCGATCTGTCCGCGATCGGCATCGACAAGCCCCTCGCGGTGAGTCTGCCGACTCGGTTGTGCACGGCGGACAAGGTCGGTGCCCTCAAGCGGGTGTTGTCGAGCCACCCGGGAACCTCGGATGTGCACCTGCGGTTGGTCAGTGGCGACAAGATCACCACGATGAAGCTGGACGACAGTCTGCGCGTCACGCCGACATCGGCGTTGATGGGCGACCTGAAAGCGCTACTCGGCCCGGGCTGCCTGACGGGCTGACGCCGGTCCGGTCGAACCCAGTTCGGTCAGGCGCAGCGTCCACCAGGTGAGTACGGCGACTGCTGCGCCGGTCAGCACTGCTGCGTGCAGGGAGCCGGCGACGACGAGCGTCGCAGTGAACACGATGAACCCGAGTGCGAGGGCCTCGAGCTTGTAGACGGGCCACGCGATGCCCGCCACGTCCGCGGTACGTAGGGCCGGAGCGGGTCGACGGCTCACCTGGGTGCTCGTGTAGGTCATCGCGTTCTCCTCTGGTGCCACCGGCAGGTTCGGGTCTCCGCTGCAGGAAGTTCAGACTATACCCGCAAAAGATTCGGTGGGCCGAACTTGGGGTCCGGACCTGGCAATGTCGACGATCTCGTGGCGTGCCGACGCCTCGAGGTGTTGACTGAAAGCCATGCCATTGACAGGAGAATACGAACCGAGTTCATCCGACTGGGCCCGCAAGCAGGCCGAGCTGTACGAGAACTCCGGCGGAACCGAAGGCACGACGATGAACGGGATGCCGGTGGTGCTGCTGACCACGAAGGGCAACAAGAGCGGAAAGCTGCGCAAGTCACCGCTGATGAAAGTCGAACACGATGGTGAGTACGCCATCGTCGCCTCCCTCGGGGGTGCCCCGAAGCACCCGGTCTGGTACCACAACGTCAAGGCCGAGCCGCTCGTCGAGCTTCAGGACGGTCCGGACAAGCACGACTACATCGCCCGCGAGGTGACCGGCGACGAGAAGGCAGTGTGGTGGGAACGCTCGGTTGCTGCGTACCCCGACTACGCGGAGTACCAGAAGAAGACCGACCGCGAGATACCTGTGCTCGTACTCTCCCGCGTCTGAAACGCCGTCGGTCCGGTCGTGGAGCGGTCCCGGATGGGCAACCGTTCCACGCTGGTGGCAGCATGTGCTGGTGTCTTCATCCCCTGAACTCGCCTCCCAGCATTCACCCTCGGTAGCCGTCACCGCTGCCGACATCGATGCCGCTGCGGTGCGTATTTCTTCGGTGGTTGCTGCGACACCCCTTCAGCTGTGCGAACGGCTGTCCGCGGAGACGGGCGCGAAGGTCTACCTCAAGCGCGAGGACCTGCAGATCGTGCGGTCGTACAAGATTCGCGGCGCGTACAACCTGATGGACCAGCTGACCGAGGCCGAGCGTGCGGTGGGCGTGGTGACGGCGAGCGCGGGTAACCACGCGCAGGGCGTCGCATTCGCGTGCCGCACGATGCAGGTCCGCGGTCGCATCTACGTTCCGGCCAACACTCCCAAGCAGAAGCGTGACCGCATTCGGGTGCACGGCGGCGAGTTCGTCGATCTCATCGTCATCGGCGACACGTTCGATGCCGCGGCAGCAGCTGCTGCCGAGGATGTCGCTCGTACCGGTGCCACCATGGTGCCTCCGTTCGACGACCCCCGTACCGTCGCCGGCCAGGGCACCATCGCTGCCGAAATAGTCGACCAGCTCGGTGGCGCGCCGGACGTCGTCGTCATGCCCGTCGGCGGCGGCGGATGCATCGCGGGCATCTCGAGCTACCTGCGCGAGCGCGCACCGCAGACCTCGCTGGTGGGCGTCGAGCCGTCCGGTGCCGCATCGATGACCGCCGCACTGATCGCCGGTGGTCCGGTCACGCTCGCCGACATCGATCCGTTCGTCGACGGCGCCGCCGTCCGCCGCATCGGGGACGTGCCGTATGCGGCGCTCCGGTCGTTGGGTGCCACCGTCGTCTCGCACGCGTCGTTGCCATTGCTCACTGCGCCGGTGTTCGACAGTGCGGGTCCCGGTGCGTTCTTGGTCACGCAGATCGACGAGGGCGCGATCTGCACCGCGATGCTGGCTCTGTACCAGAACGAGGGTGTCATCGCCGAGCCCGCGGGCGCACTCGCGGTTGCTGCGCTCGAGCACCTCGACATCGCCGCCGGAAGTACCGTCGTCTGCCTGGTGTCCGGTGGCAACAACGACGTCTCCCGTTACGGCGAGATCCTCGAGCGTTCTCTGGTTCACCTGGGGCTCAAGCACTACTTCCTGGTGGACTTCCCCCAGGAACCCGGTGCGCTTCGCCGATTCCTCGACGAGGTGCTCGGCCCCGAGGACGACATCACGCTGTTCGAGTACGTCAAGCGCAACAACCGCGAGACCGGTGCTGCTCTGGTCGGCATCGAGCTCGGGTTCGCGAGCGGATTGAGCCCGCTGCTCGAACGTATGCGGGATTCTCACCTGCACGTCGAGCAGTTGGAGCCGGGTTCACCGGTCTACCGCTACCTGACCTGATCCGGCGCGCCGGGCCTGTCGGCGCGCAGTCACCGGCCGAGAAGGCGATCGACCACCTGTCGGTGCAGGTCGGGGTCGACGCCCGGGAGATCGAGAAGGGCTCCGAGGTAGATGCCGTCGCCGACGCGTCGGATGATCTCGGCCTGAACCGGATCGTCGATTTCGGTGCGAAGACCCTCGTCCCACAACCGCATCATCTCGGTGACGGCATCTTGCACCTCGCCGGAATTGCCGTCGACGCTGCGCAACGCGGCCAGGGTCGATCGATACAGGGCGATCTCCTTCTCGGAGATGGAGTCGGGTGGTTGCAGATACCACTCGGCCACCGAGGTGCCGCCTGCTGCGGCGTCGGCGCGCTGCTGATCGGCCTGGGCACCGAGTCGTCGCACCATAGCGGCGATCAGCGCGTCCTTGGTCTTGAAGTGATAGAGCAGCCCGCCCTTGGAGACGCCTGCGGCGGCGGCGACACTGTCGAGGGTCACTTTGGTCAAGCCGTGTTCGATCAGCATCGCTTCGAGTGCGTCGAGTATCCGGTCGCGAGTGTCCGATGACATGAATGTCACTTTACCGGCTGGACGGTTGGAGGTACGCTCGATCACTGTACCGGCTGGACGGTCGGTACTCGTCGTCGCTTCGGGACCAGTTCCGGTCACCGAGCGCAGAACGTAGGAGCAGCAGTGAGTGACATGCGCACCGGTTCGGTGCACGAGGCGACCGGAGCATCCGAGCACCGAGCCACCCCGAAGGACTGGCTGGGTCTGGTGGTGCTGGCATTCGCCGTGTTGCTCATCGCCGTCGATGGCACGGTCCTCGATCTGGCCCTGCCCTTCATCAGCTCCGACCTGGCACCGACCAGCAACCAGCTGCTGTGGATCATCGACGTCTACTCGTTCGTCCTGGCCGGCCTGCTCATCACCATGGGCACGCTCGGCGATCGCATCGGCCGTCGCCGATTGCTGCTGATCGGTGCCGCGGGCTTCGGCATCGCCTCGCTCGTAGCGGCCGTGTCGACCAGCGCCGAGATGCTCATCGCGGCCCGGGTGCTTCAGGGCATCTCCGGCGCAACTCTGATGCCTGCGACCCTCGGCTTGATCAGGACCATCTTTCTGAACCCGCGTCAGCGTGTCGCCGCCATCGGAGTGTGGGGCGCGATGGCCGGTGGCGGTGCCGCCGCGGGACCGCTCGTCGGAGGCTGGCTGCTCGAACACTACTGGTGGGGATCGGTGTTCCTCATCAACATCCCCGTGATGATCGTGCTGATCGCTCTCGGACCGCTGGTCATCCCCGAGTCCAAGGATCCGAACCCGGGGCGCTTCGACCTGACGAGTTCGGCACTGTCGATGCTCGCCATCGTGCCCGTGGTGTTCGCGGTGAAAGAGACCGCGGCACACGGATTCGACGTGGTCTACCTGCTCTCCGCAGTGATCGGCATCATCGCCGGGTTCGTGTTCGTGCGGCGGCAGCGAACTCTCGCGGCCCCGATGATCGACCTGCGGCTGTTCGCCAACCGAGCGTTCTCGACGGGTGTGGCCACGAATTTCCTGTCGGTCTTCGCCCTCGCCGGGGTGCTGTTCTTCGGTTCGCAGTACCTGCAGCTCGTCCTCGGCAACAGTCCGCTCGAGGCGGGACTGTTGCTGCTGCCCGGCACCGCCGCCAGTATCGTCACGTCGTTGCTGGTCGCGGTCCTGGTTCGGTACTTCAGCGCGGGAACGGTTCTCGGTGTCGCGATGTTCGTCGCGGCTGCGGGCGCAGGCATCCTGGTCGGCTTGGCCACGGACAGTGGTCCGACACTCTTCATCGCCGGATTCGTGCTCGTGGGCGCAGGCGTCGGTGTTGCGCTCACACTGACCTCCGAGTTGGTCGTCAGCTCCGTCGAACCCGAACGAGCGGGAGCTGCCTCGGCAGTGTCGGAGACCGCATACGAGCTGGGCATCGCGTTGGGTGTCGCCGTACTCGGCACGGTGGTCATGGCCATCTTCCGTCGTGGAATCGACGTCACCCAGCTGACCCCCGAGCTCGGAGCCAAGGCAGGCGAAACACTCGGCGGCGCGGATGCCGTGGCTCGTGAATTGCCGGACTCGGTGGCGACGGTTCTGCTCGATTCCGCACATGCTGCCTTCGTAGCGGGCATGCATGTCGCGGCCGTCGCCACCGCGGTTGTTCTCGCCGTCACCGCCGTGTTCGTCCTGGTCAACCTACGCAGGCGTCAGGACTCCAGTACGACGACGGAGTGACCGGGAACCGTGGTGGCAGAGCCGGTCTCGTTCGAGGTAGTCGGCTCCCACTCGAGTAGTGCGGAGCCGCCGACCGGCACCGTCACAGCGGATTCGGACAGGTTGCACACCACGCTGATGCGGCCGCGACGAACGACGATCCACTGCGCGTCCTCGTCGTAGTCCACCTTCACGTGGTCGAGCCACGGGTCGGTCAGTTCGGTCCGGTCGCGGCGCAGCCGCAACAAGTCGCGATAGACGGCCAACAGTCGCGCATGATCGCCGTCGCCCAGCTCCGACCAGTTCAGCTTCGACCGCGTGAACGTCTCGGGATCCTGCGGATCCGGGATATCGCTCTTGTCCCACCCGTGCTCGGCGAACTCCGCCTTGCGTCCCTCTGCCGTGGCCTTGCCCAGCTCGGGCTCGGGGTGCGAGGTGAAGAACTGGAACGGTGTGGACGCTCCCCATTCCTCGCCCATGAACAGCATCGGGGTGTAGGGCGAGGTCAGCACGAGCGCGGCCTTGATCGCAAGCTGACCGGGGGAGAGGTAGAAGCCCGGACGGTCGCCGATCGCGCGGTTGCCCACCTGGTCGTGTGTGGTCGTGTAGGTCACCAGCGAGCTGGCCGGGATGCGCCGGGTGTCCAGTGGTCGACCGTGGATGCGACCACGGAAACTCGAGTACGTTCCGGCGTGGAAGAACCCCTGCCGCAACGTGTTCGCCAGCCCCTGCAGCGAACCGAAATCGCCGTAGTAGCCCTGCCGCTCACCGGAGACCGCGGCGTGGATGGCATGGTGGATGTCGTCGTCCCACTGGGCGTCGAGTCCGTACCCGCCGCCCGACCGAGCAGTGATCAGCATCGGATCGTTGAGGTCGCTCTCGGCGATCAGGGTCAGTGGCCGACCCAGATGTGCCGAGAGACTTCGGGTTTCGATCGACAGCTGCTCGAGCAGGTGCACCGCAGTGTGGTCGACGATCGCGTGCACCGCGTCGAGTCGCAGTGCGTCGATGTGAAACTCGGAGAACCAACGCAGTGCGTTGTCGAGGGCATAGCGCCGCACCTCGCCCGAATCGGCCTCGGCGTAATTGATCGCCTGGCCCCAGCTGTTGGCCCCCTCGGTCATGTACGGGCCGAAGCGGTCCAGGTAGTTTCCGGACGGGCCGAGGTGGTTGTAGACCACGTCCAGAACGACACCGATACCGCGACCATGGCAGGCATCGACCAAGCGCTGCAAGCCTTCCGGGCCGCCGTACTCTTCGTGCACGGTGTACCAGAGAACGCCGTCGTAGCCCCAGTTGTGCACGCCGTTGAACCCGTTGACCGGCATGATCTCGATGAACGTCACGCCCAGATCGACGAGATGATCGAGCTTGCCGACGGCCGCGTCGAACGTGCCCTCATCGGTGAACGTGCCGATGTGCAGCTCGTAGATCGACGAGCCGGGCAGTTGCCGTCCGGTCCAGGCCGCGTCGGTCCACAGCGTCGGATCGACTTCGAAGACCTGCGACAGCTCGTGTACGCCGTCGGGCTGCCGGGGCGAACGCGGATCTGGCAGCGCCTTGTCTGCGTCGTCGAGCAGGAAGCCGTATCGAGAGTTCGGTGCGGCGTCGACATCGGCGTGCCACCATCCGTTCGAGCAGCGCTGCATCGGATGCACCGTGTCGTCGAGCTGGAGGCGGACCGTCTCCGGGGTCGGTGCCCAGACCTGGAACCGACGGGTCGTTGCCGGTGATGTCACTGCGGAAGACGTCACTGTGCCACCGTTCCTTCGTTGTCGCGCACCAGAAGTGCGACCGGGAGTGAGGCGAACACCTCGGCCACCGACACCGTGCCGGTGTGTTCGACGTCGGTGATGCGGTCGCGCCAACGGCCGTCGGGCAGGGCGACGGATGTCTCACCCCAACCCTGCTCGGACAGGCCGAGCGAGAATCTCGTGGCGAGTGCGATCACGTCGGCGTTTCCGGGAACCGGTCCACGCGAGAACCCGACG
This sequence comes from Rhodococcus sp. 14-2496-1d, assembly GCF_002259365.1. Taxonomy (NCBI): domain Bacteria; kingdom Bacillati; phylum Actinomycetota; class Actinomycetes; order Mycobacteriales; family Nocardiaceae; genus Rhodococcus; species Rhodococcus sp. 14-2496-1d. The sequence goes on from NZ_NPFV01000028.1 coordinate 174,937, forward strand.
AGGTGCTCGGCTGCGGATCCGTCCGCGACGATGGGCGTGTAGGTCCCGCCGACGAAACTCTTCGGCCGCTCGCGTCGCACGTGCAGTGCGGCGCGAACGACGGCGAGCTTGGCCGCACCCGTGTCGATCGAGAGCGCAGCGGTGTTCGACGCGGCGAGCATCGATCGACGCACCGAGTAGTCGACGGGCCTTCGGTTGTCGGGGTCGACGAGCGAGTCCTCCCACAACTCGGTGCCCTGGTACACATCGGGGATGCCTGGCCCGGCCAGGTTGAGCAGTTTCTGACCCAGTGCGTCGGAATGGCCGTGCGGAGCGAGCTTCTCGACGAGCATCGACATCGAGCGCGCGACGGCACCGTCGAAGATCGCGTCGAGCCAGCTGTGTACTGCGGACTCGAACTCCTCGTCCGGGTCGGTCCACGTCGTGCGAAGGGCGGCCTCGCGGATCGCCTTCTCCGCATAGGCGTGGACGCGTTTACGCAACGAGGACGTGACCACCCCGTCGGTCGGCCAGACTCCGAACAGGTTCTGCCACAAGAACATTCCGGTGGTGCCATCGGGACTCGGGGTCAGTTCTTCCCAGTCGGTGATACAGCGGGCCCACAGTTCGGGAGTCTGCGACAGCACGCCGATGCGTGCCCGCACGTCCTCGCCGCGCTTGGTGTCGTGGGTCGACAGCGTGGTCATCGCCGCCGGCCAACGCTTCGCGCGGTCCGCATTGGTGAGATGGAAGAACTCGGTGCTGCAACCGAATCGGCTGGGATCACCGCCGACCTCCTGCAACGAGATGAGCCGGTTCGCACGATAGAACAGGCAGTCCTCGACACCCTTGGCCGTGACGGCACCGCACACCTGATCGAAGCGCACCGGCGATTCGGCACCGCTGATCAGAGCCGTCGTCAACGCGCCGAGGCCGGTTGCCAATTCGGGCTGCTCCTCGCCGATCTCCGCGATCACGCCGGGCAGCACGCGAGCGAGCGGCGCGTAGTCGGTCCGGTAGACGGGGACGGCCGCGACGACGGCGACGATCGCGTCGATGACGGACTCGAGATCGACGGTGGTGCCGGATTCGCGCACGACGGCCCGCGCGAGGCGTCGCACCTCCGGGGACAGATCGCCGCGGGCGACCCCGGTCTTGAGGTCCAGTTCGGTCTCGTGCAGCGTCTCGCTGTCGTAGGCGATGCCCGAACGCACCTGGGACAACGCGGTGAGTGCATGCACGCCCTCGGGGTCGACGAACACTCCGCCGACCGCGGACAAGGCGTCGTATCCGGTCGTCCCGTCGACGGGGAGCGATTCGTCCAACGGTTCGCCGTCGGCCAGGATCTTCTCGATGACCAACCACCGGTCGGGGCCGAGAAGTCCGCGGAGCTCGGTGAGGTAGCCGGCGGGGTCGGCCAGGCCGTCGGGATGGTCGACGCGAAGTCCGTCGATCAGACCGTCCTCGATCCAACTTGCCACCTGTCGATGGGAGTCGGTGAAGACGTCGAGGTCTTCCTGCCGGATTCCCGCCAGACCGTTCACCGAGAAGAAACGTCGGTATCCGATCAGCCCGTCGGACCAGCTCACCAGTCGGTACGACTGGCGGTCGTGTACGGCCTGCGCATCGCCGCTGTCGGTGCCGTCGGCGATGGGGAAGCGGTGCTCGTAGAACGCGAGCAGAGGCCGGTCCTCGGAGCGGTCGACGGTCAACTCGCCGACGTCGCTCGCGCTCCCGAGAACGGGGATGGCGATCTTGCCGTCGACGCCGTTGTCGGCTCCGAAGTCGATGTCGAAGTACGTCGCGTACTCGGAGTCGCGACCGCGACGAAGTACGTCCCACCACCATGCGTTCTGCCGCGGGTCCTCCACTCCTACGTGGTTGGGCACGATGTCGACGATGATCCCCATGCCCACTTCGGCGGCACGAGAATGCAACTGCGTCAATGCTTCTCGGCCTCCCAGTGCGGCCGAGACCGTCGAGGTGTCGGTGACGTCGTAACCGTGTGTCGACCCGTCCGTCGCCGTCAGGATCGGCGAGAGGTAGAGGTGGGTGACCCCGAGGTCGTGCAGGTAATCGACCACGTCCGAGGCGTCGGCAAGGGTGAAGGCATCGCCCCGCAGTTGTAACCGGTATGTACTGGTGGGCAGCGGCATGTGTCAGGCAGTCTTTCGTAGAACGAGCAAGGAACGAGCGGTGACTTCCACCGGTGTACCCGCTTCGATCGATTTCTCACTTGTCCCGGTTCGCGACGCGGTGTTCAGCGCCACCGTCCACTCCTTGGCGTAGTTTCCGTCGGGGGTCACGAACTCGATGGTCTCGTGATGTGCGTTGAAGCACAACAGGAACGAGTCGTCCACCACGCGCTCACCGCGTTGGTTCGGCTCCGGGATTCCCTCGCCGTTGAGGAACACCGTGAGCGACTTGCCGAATCCGCTGTCCCAGTCCTCCGGGGTCATCTCCTCGCCCGCGGGGGTGAGCCAGGCGATGTCTCGAGCCTGCTCGCCGGTTCGAATGGGGCGGCCCTCGAAGAACCGTCGGCGTCGGAACACCGGATGCTCGGCGCGCAGCGCGATGGCGTTGCGGGTGAACTCGATCAGTTCGGCGTTCTTCTCGGCCAACGACCAGTCCATCCAGGCCAGTTCGGAGTCCTGGCAGTAGACGTTGTTGTTGCCCTGCTGGGTGCGCGCCATCTCGTCGCCGTGCGCGATCATCGGCGTGCCCTGGCTCAGTAGCAACGTCGCCATGATGTTGCGGATCTGGCGGGCACGCAGGTCCAGGATCTCCGGATCGTCCGTCGGGCCCTCCACGCCGCAGTTCCACGAGCGGTTGTGACTCTCGCCGTCGTTGTTGTCCTCGCCGTTGGCGTCGTTGTGCTTGTCGTTGTACGACACCAGATCGTTGAGCGTGAACCCGTCGTGCGCGATGACGAAGTTGATGCTGGCACCGGGGCGACGGCCGGTGGCCTCGTACAGATCCGAGGATCCGGTCAGTCTCGATGCGAACTCACCCAGTGTGGCCGGCTCGCCCCGCCAGTAGTCGCGCACGGTGTCGCGGTATTTGCCGTTCCACTCCGTCCACAGGCCGGGGAAGTTGCCGACCTGGTAGCCGCCCTCGCCCACGTCCCAGGGCTCGGCGATCAGCTTCACCTGGCTGACGACCGGATCCTGTTGCACCAGATCGAAGAACGCGCTCAGGCGATCGACGTCGTGCAGTTCGCGCGCCAGGGTCGACGCGAGGTCGAATCGGAATCCGTCCACGTGCATCTCGGTGACCCAGTAGCGCAGCGAGTCCATGATGAGCTGCAGCGTGTGCGGGTGTCGCGCGTTGAGGCTGTTGCCGGTACCGGTGTAGTCCATGTAATGCTCGAGGTCGCCGTCGACGAGCCGGTAGTACGCGGCGTTGTCGATGCCGCGGAAGCTGATGGTCGGGCCCATGTGATTGCCCTCGGCGGTGTGGTTGTAGACCACGTCGAGGATCACCTCGATGCCGGCGGCGTGGAACGAACGGACCATGGCCTTGAACTCGGTGACCGCGGCACCGGGGGACTGCAGTGAGGAGTACTCCGCGTGCGGGGCGAGGAAACCGAATGTGTTGTAGCCCCAGTAGTTTCGCAATCCCTTGTCCAGCAGAACCTGATCCTGCATGAACTGGTGCACCGGCATCAGCTCGATGGCCGTGACACCGAGGTGGTTGAGGTGGTCGATGATCACCGGGTGCGCCAGGCCCGCGTAGGTGCCGCGCTCGGCTTCGGGGATGTCGGGATGGTTGATCGTCATGCCCTTGACGTGGGCCTCGTAGATCACCGTCTCGTGATACGGGCGTTTGGGAGCGCGATCGGCCTGCCAGTCGAAGAAGGGGTTGATCACGACGGTGGTCATCGTGTGTCCGAGCGAATCATGCTGGGGGAAGTCGTTGTTCGGCACTTCGTCGTGCGCGACGGGGGCTTCCTCGATGATCTCGTCGTCGGGATCGGCGAGATCGGCGGCGTCCTCGAACGGGACCTCGGCGTCGAGCGAATCCGCGGCTTCCTCGACGATTCGTACCTCGGACTCGGGCTCGGGCTCGGGAGCCGGGGCGTCCATGTTGTACGAGAACAGCGATCGGTCACCGTCGAACGTTCCCTCGAACGCCTTGCCGTACGGATCCACGAGCAGTTTGCTCGGATCACAGCGATGCCCGGCGGCCGGATCCCACGGGCCGTGAACGCGATAGCCGTAGCGCTGACCCGGTACCACCGTGGGCAGGTACGCGTGCCAGACGTAGCCGTCGGACTCCTCGAAACGGATACGGGTCTCGGTGCCGTCCTCGGCGATCAGGCACAGATCCACCGCCTCCGCGACCTCGGAAAACAAGGCGAAGTTGGTTCCTGCTCCGTCGTAGGTTGCGCCCAGTGGATAAGCGGATCCCGGCCATACTGCGATGGCAGGCGTGTCGTCGGAGGCTTCGTGCAGCATGGATCAACCCTACTGTGGCGGGTGGGCCCGGGCTTACCGAGCGCGAGCCGCCCCGCTCACGGTCCGGCCCACCACCCGGTGGCCGATCCGATCTGTCGGCCCAGCTCGGTGGTGAGGGTTCGCACGTAGGTCGCGGTGAGATGGTGTTCGTCACGGTAGATCAGAACGTTTCCCTGCTCGGCGCGGCACACGAAGTCGTCGCACACGGCATCGGACAGGTCGAGCGCAGAGAATCCGCCCAGCTGAAACGACGAGGCCAGGGCCGGATTGACGGGGTCCAACGCGTCGTCCCTCGGAATACCGCACGAGACGGCCGTGCCGCCGTCGGCGAGGCAGTCGAGGGCCCGGTAGGCGAGCCACGGGGTGTCTCGGATACCGAGAATCCCGACGCCGTCCGCGGTCAGTTGCTGCCACACCGAGGCGTACCAGGGGGGAGTGAAGTCGCCGGGGGCGTCCTCTCGAGGCCGGGTGGCGGTGGTGAACACGTAGTCCGGCTGCATGTCGGCGATGTCGGAGAGCACGGTCCGAGTCCAGTCCAGGCAATCCGGGTACTCGTTCGGGCCGAGCATCGGCATCGTGTTCACGCTCAGCGGGCATCCCATCTTGAGGAAAGTGACCACCGCGAAGCCGTGTTCACGTCCCAGGGCGTCGAGGGCCGTGACCCAGTGTTCGGCATGCGAGCTGCCCGCCAGCACGATGGTTCGGGTCGCGTCGACGTCGCCGTAGGAGCACGAGATCGCTTCCCGGGTCTCGAAATCCGCGATGCAGCCCTCGATGGTGGTGGCCGGCAGGTCCTCCGGGGCCGAATACAGGGGCGGGATCACGTCGGCGGGGTCCGCACGAATCCCGTCGGTCAACTCGAGCGCGCCCGGGTGGGTCAGCTCGTCGATGGATCCGTTGGCTTGCACGGCGTCGATCGATCGGTTGATGTAGGCGTTCCACCCGATCGAACTCGCGGTGACCGCGATCGCGGCCACCACCGCACACGCGGTCACCGCGATGCGTGCCGGGGTGAACGTGGTCGACTGCGTGGGCCGCTCGACCAGCCGAACGGTGAGGAATGCGAGTGCCACCGAGGCAGCGACGATGCCGAGGCCGCCGAGCATGTCGACGTGGGACCGATCGGTGGCCGAGAGGTAGAAGATCAGCAGCGGCCAGTGCCACAAGTAGAGCGGAAACGCGATGGATCCGAGCCAGGCGAAGAAGCGGTTGGAGAGCGTGGCCGCGACGGCCGTCTCGGAATCGGCGACGATCAGCGCGATGGTGGCCAGCACCGGGATCAGGGCCAGAGGCCCCGGAAAAGCAGCAACACCGTCGACGAGAAAGCCGCACGCGACGATGACACCGATGCCGACAACGGCAAGGGCCCCGCGTGCGGTCGACCACGTTCGGGTGTCGCGGGCCGACGGCCCGGCCGCCGGTTTGCCGCTGCGTGCGGCGAACACGGCTGCGACTGCCGCCCCGAGCATGATCTCCCACAGCCGCGCCCCGGTGTCGTAGTAGTTCCACGCCTGGTGGCGTCGAACACCGTCCGCTGCGTACACGAAAGACACCACCGCGATCACGGCGAAAATCACCGCGAATGTCACAGGTCGAAGACTCCGTGGGCCCTCGGGTCGCGCGATGCGTCGGACCCATGCCAGACCGAACACGACGGCAATGGCCAGTAGGTAGAACTGGAACTGCACGGCCACCGACCACAGGTGCTGAACGGGACTCACCGAGGGGTCGGCCGCAAGGTAGTCGTTCGCCGTCGTCGCCAGTTGCCAGTTCACGAAGTAGAAGACACCGGCCACCAGTTGATCGCCCAGGTCGGCCCAGCGGGTCCGCGGCAGCAGGAACACCGATGCGACGGCTACCGCGAACAAGGTGATCAGCAACGGCGGGCCGAGCCTGCGCAGTACCCGCGAGATGCGAGTGATCGGGTTCAGGCTTGCCCCGGACTCGGCCGATCTCAGCAGAGATGCGGTGAAGAAGAAGCCGGACAGGGTGAGGAAGACATCGACGCCGCCCGACACTCGACCCATCCAGATGTGGAAGACGACGACGAGGGCGATGGCGACACCGCGCAGGCCGTTGAGGTCGTGTCGCTGTGGTGGCCGACGCGGTTCGCTCGACGCCGGAGCTGCGTCCCCCTGAGCCGGAACGGCAACTGCGGCCGAGGTATCGGCGCTGCTCTGGGGTACGTGCATGGAGGAGAAGTGACTTCCCGGCTGTGTATCGACCACTCGGTCGGGGGTCGCGGACGGTTGGTACCCGACTCCGGTGAAATCGGGATTCAGGGGGAACAATACGTGTACGTGAGGTGAAGTACCCCTCGGAGTCTGCCTTGCGGCAATAGTCCCAGTTCGCGGACGGTTTCGGTCCAGCCACACATGACCGGCTTGCGCATGCATGAGGCGTATGCAAGCATTTATCGAGCGCGTGCAACTAAACGCGATAGCTCGATAAATGCGTACGCATCTTCCATTCAGGAGTTCAGACATTCAGGAGTTCAGACATGCCACTCGGCTTGCTCGCCCTCGCCATCGGGGGATTCGGAATCGGTCTGACCGAATTCGTCATCATGGGCCTACTGCCCGAAGTCGCGGCCGATTTCGCGGTCACCGAGGCCACCGCCGGCTGGCTCATCACCGGCTACGCGCTCTCCGTCGTCGTCGGGGCCCTGATCGTCACCGCCGCCGTGACACGGTTTCCTCGCAAGAACGTCCTGCTCGCACTGATGTGCCTGTTCATCGTCGGCAATCTCGTCTCCGCACTGTCGAGCAGCTACGAGATGATGCTGTTCGGCCGCGTCGTCGCAGCGCTGTGTCACGGAGCGTTCTTCGGCATCGGTGCCGTCGTCGCGGCGAGCCTGGTCGAGCCGGCGAAGAAGGCCGGAGCCATCGCCATGATGTTCGCCGGCCTCACCGCCGCCAACGTCCTCGGAGTTCCGTTCGGGACGTTCCTGGGTCAGAACCACGGTTGGCGCTCGACGTTCTGGGCGATCACGGTGATCGGCATCGTCGCGTTGATCGGCATCGCCACCCTCGTTCCTCGCGACACCGGGAGCGACGAGGTGAGCAATCTGCGTCGCGAGTTGCGCGCGTTCCGGTCGGTGCAGGTATGGCTGTCCATTGTGGTCACGGTGCTCGGGTACGGCGGCATGTTCGGTGCGTTCACATACATCGCGTTCACGCTCACCGACGTCAGTGGCTTCGCGTCGAGTTCGGTGCCGTGGCTCCTCGTGCTGTTCGGCGGCGGGTTGTTCGTCGGCAACTATCTCGGCGGCAAGGCGGCAGACCGCAACCTCACCGGCACGCTGACGATTCTGCTCGGTGCGCTGACCGTCGTACTCGTCTTCTTCGCGCTCACCGCGGAGAGTCGCTCGGCGACGATCGCATCTCTCGTGCTCATGGGTGCGTTCGGTTTCGCGACGGTCCCTGGACTGCAGATGCGGGTGATGTCGTTCGCATCCGACGCTCCGACGATGGCATCCGGCGCGAACATCGCCGCATTCAATCTCGGAAACGCGTTGGGCGCGTGGATCGGCGGTGTGACGATCTCGGCCGGTCTCGGTTACACCTCGCCGATCTGGGCCGGTTCCGTCATCACCGCGCTGGCCTTGACGGTTCTGTTGTTCGCGACCGGTCTGCTCCGACGCGCCGACGCGGATCCGGTCGCGGGAGCGAGCCGACCGAGCGCTGCGACCAGTGCTGCGGGATCGTCCACCTGAAGGCCGAAGGAGTCGGCAGTACCGTCGACCCTCCATCGCTTCAGAGGTGCGGGCACTATAACTGTTGTGGCACAGGACAGGTCGATGTCGACGGTGGTTCCGTCCTGATTCGGTAGTACTAGTCGGCCGCCGTCGAGAGCCGGCGACACGACTCCGTAACGGCGGTGGACACGGGCGGAGACGATGGTCGCTCGGTTCACCGTCGCGACGACCTTCCCGGAGGATCGCAGAGTGAGTGTCGTCGGCGAGAGAACATGAGGATGGACGCGGGCCAGTGCGACCGACGAGGTGAGTACCAGCAGTGACGCCGCCGACAGGGCGGCAACCACTGCACTGATCCACAGCACCGGAATCAGCAGATGCAGAACGACCATCTCGATGACGGTGACGATGCCGAACATCGCAGGCATGGCAAGGGTTCCACGCACTGCCGTGAACGTTGCGGAGTCCGAGTCGACCGGGGCATGCCGTCCCCGCGCCCACAGCAGCAATGCGTGCCATCGGCCGACCTGGACGGGAGTGTGGACCGTCATCGAGCACCACCGGGGCGGATGGGTTCGCCGGTCTCCAGACGCGCGATGGCCTCGATGATCACTGCGCGCTGAGCGGGATCGGGCACGATGTCGTCGATGCTCAGCGGGCCGCTCTCGTGGGCAGGGACGTCGGGCTCCGTCGAGACGAGAGCGTGGATATCGAGCACCGACGCCAATTCTGCTGCGAGAGAATCGATGTCACCTGCGGAATCGTCGACGCCTCGGCCTTCGAGCGCGCTGAATCTGCGCAGGAGTGCCAGGTACTTCAGACGGGTTCCGGGATCGTCGAGCGTCGCGGTCATCGTCTCGAAGAACGACGTGGGGACGGTGCCCGAGATCGCCATCACCTCGAGTAGGTCACGCTCGCGGAGCAACGCGTCTCGGTCGGTCTCGGCGGCAGTATCGATCAACGCGGCCAGTGTGTCGGCCGCATCGCGCGGCAGGGCCGTCAGTGGACGCTGCTCGACGGCGTCGTCGAGCAGGGCCGACAAACGAGCGTGCCTGTGCGCCAAAGCTTTTTGTTCCGTTTCGATAGCCGCGAGCAGAGCGCGCAGATCGGCGACCACATCGCTCTCGTCCGTAGCGGACCGGTCGAGGGCGGCTGCGATCGCACCGAGGGGCATTCCGGCATCGGCGAGCCAGCGAATTCTCATCAGTCGAACCACGTCGTCGATCGTGTACTCGCGGTACCCGTTGGACAGTCGGCGCGGCTCACCGAGCAGGCCGAGACGGTGATAGTGACGCACGGTTCGAGGTGTCGTTCCGGCGGCCTCGGCCAGGGATCCGATTCTCATGTGTTCAGTGTGAACCGTGACGCTACGTCAAGGTCAAGATCGGCCGCGCCCTGCTCGTGAGCAGTCCGGTACGGCGCACCGAGTAGTCTCGGTGGTCCGTGCGATTCGACGTGGCTCGCACAGTTCGAGGAAGAGACCCGGCTGAAGATGGTCGACACCGATCGTTGGTATCGGGAGATGTTCGAGGCCAGCACAGTCGGATTGGCCCTGGCCGACGAGAACGGATTGTTGGTTCTCGCGAACGAGGCGTATGCGGCCATCGTCGGTTGTCCGCGCCATCTGTTGTCCGGCCGGTCCTCGCGTGAGTTCACCCATCCCGACGATCTGGCTCAGCACGCCGCGATGGAACAGATCATGGACGACGCCAAGGCGCGCGGGGAATCGGTTCATGTCGAGAAGCGCTACCTGCATGCCGACGGCACGGTCCGGTGGGGGTGGATCTCGGCCAGTGAGGTTCCCGGCCCCGGGGGCATTCGGTGGACGATGGCAGTCGTACACGACACCACCGACCGGCGGCGCGTCGAGGACGACCTCCGTCAAGCCGCGCAGACCGATGCCCTCACCGGCTTGCTCAACCGACGTGGATGGCGAGATCGGTTGCATCAGTTGACGACACCCCGTGGTGCCGACCTCGCATTGGCTCTGGCGATGATCGACTTCGATCGGTTCAAGTCGTACAACGACAGGTACGGGCACGGACGCGGGGATCGGTTTTTGGTTCGGTTCTCCGCTGCTGCGCAGGACCTTCTCGGTGGCCGGGTCTCCATCGCCAGGTGGGGCGGCGAGGAGTTCGCACTCGCGATGCCCGGGGTGGATTCGACGACCATGTCGGCCGTGCTGGCCGAGCTGTCGGCGGTCGTGCCCGACGGACAGACCTTCTCGGCCGGTTACACGACCCTGCGCGCGGGGGAGTCCGTCGACGACTGTTTCGACCGCGCGGACATGCTGCTCTATCGGGCCAAACGAGACGGTGGTGCACGCTCGTACGGCGAGGCGTACGAAGCGCCCTGATGACGACCGTCAGCTCTGCAGCCGGCCGAATCCGACGACCCCGGAATCGGATGCGTAGTTCAGTGTGTGCACCCTGATCTTGCCGGCTTCGTTGCCTCCGACGGTGATGGCCTCGCCGCCCCCGACCGCAACGATCACGTTGGTGTGCTGGCCGGCCCAGCTGGCGTTGTCGTAGAGCACCACATCGCCCACCGATGGCGTGTAGTCGCCCACGGCCTCGAATCGGCCCTGCTCCTGGTAAAACTCCTGCAGGGTGTAGACGCCGGGTATGCGCCACGAACCCGAATGAGGATTCGACAGCGGCAGTCCCGCCTCCTTCATGATCCAACTGACGAAATCGGCGCACCACGCTTCGTCGATGCCTTCGGCGTAGAACGTTCCCGGCCGCTGCAGCTCGTGCTCGGTGCGCAGGAGTTCGACCACCCGGGCCTGATCGGTGGTCAACTCGCCGGCATTCACCTCAGGGAATGCTTCGGTGTCCCATGGGAGGTACCGGCTCGGTGCCAGCCACAGAACACCGACCACCGCGACCACGACGACAGCCGTGCAGGCTGCCACCCACAGCGGCCACCGTCGTCGGGTCCGCGCGGTGGCGTCGATGCTCATGCGACCACGGTAGCGCGAGGTGGCACACCGCTCGGCACAATGACTGTGTGACCACTTCCGAGAATTCGTCGCCCGTTTCCGTTCCTGAGCCCGTCGTGGACGCCGCGAGAGGCGCATCGCGGATCACCGTGCTCACCGGTGCAGGCATGTCGGCCGAATCGGGGATCGCAACATTTCGGGACGCCCAGAGCGGGTTGTGGAAGGACTTCGATCCCAAGGACCTCGCCAGCCCCGAGGGGTGGTCGGCCGACAGTGATCTGGTGTGGGGCTGGTATCGGTGGCGGGCCGAATTGGTCCGACGCTCCGAGCCCAACGCCGGACACGTGGCACTCGCGCAATGGCAGCAGCGGGCGCACGTCGACATCGCCACTCAGAATGTCGACGACCTGCACGAGAGGGCGGGGGCCACGGTTCTCTCGCACGTGCACGGGTCACTGTTCGAGCCGTACTGCAGCGATTGTGGAACGCGGGCGCAGTTCGACGATGCCGCGGACGCACCTGCCGAGGCGGACCAGCGGGTTCCGCCGCCGGAGTGCCCGCTGTGCGGTGGGCTGATCAGGCCGGGTGCGGTGTGGTTCGGCGAATCGCTTCCCGAGGCCGCATGGGAGGCGGCCGAGGAGGCCGTCCGACATGCCGACCTGGTTCTCGTGGTCGGCACGTCCGGAGTTGTGTACCCGTTCGCCGGGCTGCCTGCGATCGCCCGCAGCGCCGGAGCGACGGTGGTGGAGATCAACCCGGTCGAGACCGAGGTCTCGGACATGGCCGATCACCGGTGGCGCACCACGGCTGCGACGGGGCTGCCTGCGTTGGTCGAGCAGTTGTGAAACGGGGGCCTCGCGCCTCCAAGAGCCAGGAACAGTGACAGCTCACCGAACTGCGCAGCGAATCGCCTGTGTCGGGCCGTCTCGATCGTCGGAAATCGCCACAACTGCCGATTGCAACATCCAACGATTGCAGCTCGACGACTACGGCAACCCCGGGTCAGTCGGTGGTCAATGCCTCGACCAGAGCGCTCATTGCCGATGCTGCACTGTCGGTTTCGCTGGGTCCCAGGGCGGCGAGGCTGGCGATGAGTGCTGCTATCTCGGGGGCGGTCAACCGCACCGGCCGGGGCGCGGCGACGCTTGCCAGTCGAGATCCGCCGTGCACACCCGGTACCGCATCGATGGGAACCCCGGACTCACGCAACCGGGCAAGGTCGCGTTCGACGGTGCGCACGGAAACCCCGAGCCGTTGCGCGAGTTCGGGTGAGGTCAACGGCGCAGCCGCCGACCCCAGCCATTCCACGATCCGCTGCTGACGCGCGACGCGGCGCAAGGTGAGTGCGCTGTCGAGCGATCGGGGCGCGTTGTCCTTCGGCACCGTCCGAATTCTTCCCGATTCCCGACACCGCCCTGACGGGATTGGGTCCTACCGTTGTCGATATGACACCTGACACCGAATCGATCGACAGCTTCTTCGCCCGCTACACGGGGTACTTGACCTCGGGCGATCTCGACGGTCTGGCGAATATCTACAACTATCCGGCTCTGGCCGTCACGGCGCGGGGTTGTGCGGCGATCGCCGAGCCGCAGCAGACCCGAGAGTTCTTTCGGCAGGGGCAGACCTACTATCGGTCGCGCGGAATACAGGGGGTGCGGGCGCGCGACATCGTCACCGAGGCGCAGGTGCCGGGTATCTGGGTTGGGCACCTTCTGCTGGAGAACCTCGACTCCGACGGTTCGCCGGTGGGAACCGAGCGCAACGCCTATCAGGTGGTGACGCTGGACGACGGCACGCGTCGGATTGCGGTGACGACCCCGCTCGATGCCTAGAGCTGGGCGGAGCCGCACTCGGTACTGTGGGTGGGAACGGTTCTTCTTTCTCAGGTAGGGATAACAGATGGCTTTGGGCTCCGACCGATTCTGGCGCGTACTCGGCCGCTCGGCGCAGAAGGCGCAGAGCACCTCGCGTCGACGCGTCGACCGGGCTCAGGAGCATGCGGAATGGGCTGCTGCCCTGAGCGCGAGCGAGTTGGCGACCGAGGCGACCGCGCTGCGGGTCGTCAATGCCGACCGTCTCGATGTCCCTCGGTACCTGGCGTTGACGCGCGAGGCGAGCGAGCGTGCCCTGAAGCTCCGGCCCTTCGACGTTCAGTTGCACGGTGCCGTGCGATTGCTCGCCGGTGACGTGGTGGAGATGGCAACCGGCGAGGGCAAGACGTTGGCCGGTGCCATCGCTGCCGTCGGATACGTGCTGTCCGGGCGTTCGGTGCACGTCATCTCGGTCAACGACTTTCTCGCGCAACGTGATGCGCAATGGATGCAGCCACTGTTCGAGTCCCTCGGTATCACCGTCGGTTCCATCGGCGAGTCGTCGACCGCATCCGAGCGGCGCGCCGCCTATGCCTGCGACATCACCTATGCCTCGGTCAACGAGATCGGGTTCGACGTTCTGCGTGATCATCTGGTGAACGACCGAAACGATCTGGTGGCACCCGTGCCGGACGTCGCCCTGATCGACGAGGCCGATTCCGTACTGGTCGACGAGGCGCTCGTTCCGCTGGTGTTGGCCGGTTCGGTCTCCGGCGACGTCTCGACCTCGACGGTCATGGATGCAGTCCGATTGCTGGACAAGGGAGTTCATTTCGACACCGATGCCGAAGGACGCAACGTGTTCCTCACCGACGAGGGCGCACTGCGGATGGAGAAGGAGCTGGGCGGTATCGACCTGTACTCCGAACATCATGTCGGGACGACATTGGTGGCGGTCAACGTGGCACTGCACGCCCAGGTGCTGGTCCAGCGCGACGTCGACTACATCGTCCGTGACGGACGGGTGCAGTTGATCAACGCCTCGCGTGGCCGGGTGGCCGAACTGCAGCGATGGCCGGACGGATTGCAGGCTGCGGTCGAGATCAAGGAGGGGCTCGCTCCCACCGAGACCGGTGAAATTCTCGATACCATCACCGTGCAGGCGTTGATCAATCGATACGCGACGGTGTGCGGTATGACCGGTACCGCCATGGCGGCGGGGGAGCAGCTTCGCACGTTCTACGGCCTCGGAGTCTCGATCATCGAGCCCAACGTTCCCACGGTTCGCGTCGACGAAGACGACCGCGTATACGACACGATCGAGCACAAGAACGCTGCAATTGCGCTGCAGGTGAAGCAGATCCACGAGACCGGTCAGCCGATCCTCATCGGCACCCACGACGTCGCAGAGTCCGAGGCGCTGGCCTCGACGCTCACCGGGTCGGGCGTGGAGGTGGTGGTGCTCAATGCCAAGAACGACGCCGAGGAGGCGGCGGTCATCGCTGCGGCGGGCGTACACGGCGCGGTGACGGTCTCGACGCAGATCGCCGGACGTGGAACCGACATCAAGCTCGGTGGTCCCGACGGCACCGACCGCGAACGGATTGCCGAGCTCGGCGGACTGTTCGTTCTCGGCACCGGTCGCCACACCACCGAGCGACTCGACAATCAGCTCCGAGGACGTGCAGGTAGGCAGGGAGACCCCGGCCGGTCGCTGTTCTTCGGCAGTTGGGAGGACGACGTCGTCAAGAATAACATCGGCGACAAGGATGCCCCGAAAGGCATCGACGAGAGCGGCCTCTTCACCTCGGCTGCTGCGGCCGACCGTGTCGATCATGCGCAACGCATCGCCGAGGGCCAGATGCTCGAAATACATTCGCGCACGTGGCGTTACAACCAGCTGACGGCTCAGCACCGTGAGATCCTCGATCGCCGCCGGGCCACGTTGCTCGACTCCGACGAGGCACTGACGCTGCTCGAGCAGCACGCACCGGCGCGCTCGAAGGAGTTGCGCGAGACCGTGTCCGAGGAGACTCTGATCGAGGTCGCCCGCCAGATCGTCCTGTACCACCTCGATCGGTCGTGGTCGGACTACCTCGCGCACCTCGCCGACGTACGGGAGAGCATCCACCTGCGCGCACTGGGGCGGGAGAACCCGCTGGACGAGTATCACCGGATCGCTGTCGAGGCGTTCAAGACGGTGTCCTCCAAGGCGATGGATCTCTCGCACGCGACGTTCGAGTCGGCCGAGATCACCTCGGAGGGAATCGATCTGGACGAAGCCGGCTTGCGTCGACCGACGTCGACCTGGACGTACATGGTGCACGACAACCCGTTCGCGTCCCGCGGAAATGCCGGTGCGGCCGGTCTGGGGCCGATTTTCGGTGGCTGACGCGCGGCGCGCGTTGCTCGCTCTCGCGTTCGGCGCGAGCGTGGTGGCTTCTGGGTGTGCCGACTCGTACGGCGAATTCCCGGCGGGCAAGACGTACTCGTCGGTCGATGCACCCGACTCCTACACGCCGGTCGCCGGAACGACGGTCAGGCTCGAATTCGTCGACGACCGGATCTCGGCCGAGGCGGGGTGCAACAGGTTGTTCGGCACCGTGGACACCTCGCAGGGCAGAATCACCATCGACTCTCTCGGGTCGACGCGCGTGGCCTGCCCGGAGGCGATCATGGAGCAGGACCGGTGGCTGTCGGCGTTCCTGACCTCCTCGCCACGGTGGTCGCGGGACGGCGGAACCATGACCCTGGACAACGGGAACGAGCGGATCGTCTTCGCCGAATTCTGATCGATCAGCGGCGGATGCGGTTCACCGCGGTGTGGCGTACCCCGTCGAGAAAGAGTTTCAGTCCGAAATCGAATCTGCTCGTCGGATCTGGACTCTCGAAAAGCGGCGACGCGTCGGGCGTGAGGGCTCCGGCGGAATCCATCTGAAGCCGCGCTTGCTCGTCCACGGTCTGACCGAGGATGTAGTACAGCAATGTGTCGGCGGTGAGTTCCGCGTCGCGTCGCGGCAGTCCTGCTCGAATGCACACGGCGGCAATGCGTTCGCGAATGTGGTTGGTGGTCAGCCTCGACGCGTAGGTCGCGGCCACCAATTCGGCACCGTCGCGTCGGGAGAGAAGCGCGTCGCGCAGTCGGTGCGCGATCTGAGCGATCTGTGCGTCCCACGAATCCTCGGTGGACGGTGCATCGGCACCCGAGAGTATGTGGTCGGCGATGGCACCGAGCAGCGTCTGTTTGTTGGGGAAGTGCCAGTACAGCGCGCCCGGCTGGACGTGCAGTGACGTCGCCAGACGGCGCATCGTCAGGTCTGCCAGGCCGTACTCGTCGAGAATGGCGATCGCGCCGTCCAGGACGTCCTGCCTGTTCAGTTGCACGTACTTCCCCCTGTCGTTCGACGCCGCGTCGCTTTGACAGTAGCCGAGCGCGGTGCCTAACGTGAACGCCGTTCAACTTGAACGGTGTTCAATTTCGATGCCGTTCGACGACGAGGGGACCCGGAATGGACATTTTGCGCACGGCGCGTACACAGGTGCTCGGCGACGGCATCGCGCTCGATCGATCTCAGGTTCTCGAGGTTCTCGAGCTCGGTGACGACCGTCTCGAGGAGACGATGCTGTTGGCCCACGAGGTGCGGATGAAGTGGTGCGGGCCCGAGGTCGAGGTGGAAGGAATCGTCAGCCTCAAGACCGGCGGGTGCCCCGAGGACTGTCACTTCTGTTCGCAGTCCGGGCTTTTCGCCTCCCCGGTCCGAGCTGCGTGGCTCGATATCCCCTCGCTGGTGGAAGCTGCGAAGCAGACCGCGAAGACCGGAGCGACGGAATTCTGCATCGTCGCCGCGGTGCGCGGACCGGACGATCGGTTGCTCGCGCAGGTCGCCGCGGGTATCGAGGCCATTCGGAACGAGGTCGAGATCGATATCGCCTGCTCGTTGGGCATGCTCGATCAGGATCAGGTCGATCGGCTCGCGGCAATGGGTGTGCATCGCTACAACCACAATCTCGAGACCTCTCGTTCGTACTTTCCGAACGTGGTGACCACCCATACCTGGGAGGAGCGGTGGAACACCCTGAAGATGGTGCGCGAGGCAGGCATGGAGGTGTGTTGCGGCGGAATTCTCGGCATGGGGGAGACGCTCGGGCAGCGGGCCGAGTTCGCAGCCGATCTCACCGCACTCGAACCCGACGAGGTGCCCTTGAACTTCCTCAACCCCCGGCCGGGAACCCCGTTCGGAGACCTCGACGTGCTGCCGGCATCGGATGCTCTGCGCGCTGTCGCTGCGTTTCGTCTCGCCCTGCCGCGCACGATTCTCAGGTTCGCCGGCGGCCGCGAGATCACTCTCGGTGATCTGGGTGCGAAGCAGGGAATTCTCGGCGGCATCAATGCGGTCATCGTCGGCAACTACCTGACGACGCTCGGTCGTCCGGCAGAGCAGGACCTCGACCTTCTCGGCGAGCTGCAGATGCCGATCAAAGCGCTCAACTCGACTATCTGATGGGCGTATTAGGGTGGGTCGAATGACGAGCGAGACCCACTACGACCCGTACACCGGCCGGCCTGTCGAATCCCGAGCCGAGATGGGCGCGGATTCGATGTCGGTCGCCGTCCGGCTCGGGCTGGAGCCGCCGCGGTTCTGCGCAGAATGCGGACGCCGCATGGTGGTCCAGATCGTCCCCGACGGGTGGACATCGCTGTGCTCGCGTCACGGTCTCGTCGACTCGGCCGCGACGGGTAGGCGCTAGGTGGTCATGTCGGACGTTCTCGAAGTCCCACCGCGGACCAGTACCGTTCGTGTGCTGTCGGTGGTTGTCGGAGTCTCGGTGGCAGTGTCGGCTCTGGGCGGGATGTTGTGGGGATTTCTGGCACCGGCGCAGCAGCTGCTCGTGGTGGCGCAGGACCGTGGGGCCGCACTGACCGGTGAGAGTCTGCACCGCTTCGACGGCCTCGCGCTCTTCTCCTTCGTGTCCTTGGCCCTGGGTCTCGTCATCCCGATCGGGTGGTGGCTGTGGAAGTCGGAGCGAGGTCCGCGGCTGTTCGGTGCGATCTTCGTCGGCGCTCTCGCAGGTTCGGTCGCTGCTCTCCTGGTGGGCAACGGGATTGCTGCTCTTCGGTTTCCGAAGGCCGCCGACCCTGCAGTCGGGTCGATCGTCACTGTTGCGCCGAGCGTCGACACTCCGCTGGTGCTGATCGTTCAGGCGCTGATGGCATCGCTGGTGATCCTGCTGCTGGCGGCGATGAATCCCAACGACAATCTGCACTACACCGAACCCGAACCGGACGACCTCGATGTCGAGTTCTCCCCGCCGCCGCCGTCGTTCGACTCGAATCGGGTCGACTGACCGCAGCGGTTCACGTCTGCGGTGGGCGCAATGCGGCGAACTCGTCGGTGACTCGAATGCTGTTGTCGGCAAAGCGGAACAGTGCAGGCGGTCGTCCACCTGCCTTGCCCGACGGCGCGCGTCGTCCGGTGGGTTCGATGACACCACGCCTGCTCAGTACGCGCTGCAGATTGGTGGCGTCGACCTGATATCCGAGTGCGGCACCGTAGATCTCGCGCAGCGAGGAGATCGCGAAATCGACCGGCGCGAGTGCGAATCCGATGTTGGTGTACGAGAGTTTCGCGACCAGTCGATGTCTCGCGTGCGCGACGACGGTTCCGTGATCGAACGACATGTGGGGCAGTGCGGAAACCGGGTGCCATGCCGTGTCGGAGGGGAGTGTCGGCTCGGCCGAGATCGGCACCAGGCCCAGGAAGGTCGACGCGATCCGCCGATCTCCCGGCACACGTTCGGGTTCGCTGAAGACGGACAGTTGCTCGAGGTGTGCCACCGAGCGCACGTCGACCTTTTCCGCGAGCTGACGCCGAGCGGAGGTGGCGAGGTTCTCGTCGTCGCGCAGGGTGCCTCCGGGCAGCGACCAGGTCCCGGCCTCGGGATCGAGCGCGCGCTGCCACAGCAGTACCGCCAATTCCGGGGCATCGGGGTCGGAAAAGGTTCGAACTTGGAACACCGCAATGAGGACTTCGTGGACGGTGCTACGATGAATCATGTTTTCGATCATAGGTCGAAAACTCCCTCGGAGGAAATTCGGTCACCGACGACCGGATGATCGGTGAAGGAGAACCGTCATGACCAGCAGCGCTACCCGGGTGAACACCCTGGACTCGGCATTCGCCGGAGTTCGCGACATCGTCGACGGAGCCGGTGGCTACGGGGGAGTCGAGGCGACGCCGGAATGGGCCGCCGAGGTCCGACGGCTCGCCGATCTGCGTGGTGCGACGCTGCTCGCACACAACTACCAACTGCCTGCGATCCAGGATGTCGCCGATCATGTCGGTGACTCGCTCGCACTCTCGCGCATCGCCGCCGAGGTGTCCGAGGACACGATCGTGTTCTGCGGCGTCCACTTCATGGCCGAGACCGCGAAGATCCTGAGCCCCCAGAAGACGGTCCTCATCCCCGACCAGCGCGCCGGTTGCTCCCTCGCGGATTCCATCACCGCAGACCAACTCCGCGAATGGAAGGCGGATTTCCCGGAGGCCGTCGTCGTCTCGTACGTCAACACCACCGCCGAGATCAAAGCGCTGACCGACATCTGCTGCACCTCGTCGAACGCCGTCGAGGTGGTCGAGTCGATCGATCCGGGCCGCGACATCCTGTTCCTGCCCGATCAGTTCCTCGGCGCGCACGTCAAGCGCGTCACCGGACGCGAGAACCTGCACATCTGGGCCGGAGAATGCCACGTGCACGCCGGTATCAACGGCGACGAGTTGGCCGAGAAGTCTCGCACCCACCCGGACGCAGAACTGTACGTCCACCCCGAATGCGGCTGCGCCACTTCGGCTCTGTATCTCGCAGGCGAGGGATTCGTACCGGCGGACAAGGTGAAGATTCTCTCCACCGGCGGCATGCTCGACGCTGCGCGCACCACGGCGTCCAAGCAGGTTCTCGTCGCCACCGAGATCGGCATGTTGCATCAGTTGCGGATGGCTGCACCCGAGGTCGACTTCCTCGCTGTGAACGACCGCGCATCGTGCGGCTACATGAAGATGATCACCCCTGCGGCTCTGCTGCGCTGCCTGGTCGAAGGACGCGACGAGGTGCACGTCGACCTCGAGACCGCGCACATCGCGAGCAAGTCGGTGCAGCGGATGATCGAGATCGGCACCCCGGGCGGCGGCGAGTGAATCCATCGGTCGCGTGGGAAACCGCGGCCGATCTGCTCGTCGTCGGCGGTGGAATTGCCGGACTCACCGCGGCGCGCACCGCGACGGCCCGCGGCCTGCGGGTGGTGACCGTCAGCAAGGGGCAGTCCACCGACACCGCAACGCAGTACGCCCAGGGTGGAATTGCGGTCGTCGGTCCCGAGCTCGAGGACTCGATCGAATCGCATGTGGCCGACACCTGTGTTGCCGGTGCCGGTTTGTGCGACGAGGACGCGGTGCGCTCCATCGTGTCCGGCGGACGTGCGGCGATCACCTCGCTCGAGGCTGCGGGCGCGCAGTTCGACCTGGCGGCTGACGGCGAGGTGGCACGGACCCGCGAGGGTGGCCACAGCGTTCGTCGCATCGTTCACGCCGGGGGAGATGCGACCGGGGCTGAGGTGCAGCGCACGCTGGACGCGTCGGTGCCCACGGTGCAGTTCGACACGACCGCGCTGCGGGTGCTGACCACCGACGGAGAGGTTGTCGGTCTTCTCGTGCGTGGGCCTCGCGGCGTCGGCGTCGTTCATTGCCCGACGGTGCTGCTCGCCACCGGCGGACTGGGGCAGCTCTTCTCGTGCAGCACCAACCCGCCCGGCGCGACGGCCGACGGCATTGCACTCGCACTCGACGCCGGTGCGCGGATCGCGGATCTGGAGTTCGTGCAGTTCCATCCGACGGTTCTGTTCGCCGCCGGGTCGACGGGCCGCCGCCCGTTGATCAGCGAGGCAGTGCGAGGAGAGGGAGCCCGCTTGGTCGACGTCACCGGTCGTGCGTTCATGGCGGAGGTGCACCCGCTCGGTGACCTCGCGCCACGCGACGTGGTGTCCCGCGCCATCGCCGAATTGCTGCACGACAGCGGTGACGACCACGTACTGCTGGACGCCCGCACGGTCGAACGCGTCCACGAACGGTTCCCGACCGTGACCGCCTCGTGCCTGGAGGCCGGCTTCGATCCGGCGACGGACCTGATTCCGGTGGCACCGGCAGCGCACTATTCGTGCGGGGGCGTGGCGACGGATACGGCCGGACGTACCTCGGTTCCCGGCTTGCTGGCCGCGGGCGAAGTGGCGCGCACCGGCTTGCACGGTGCCAACAGGTTGGCGTCGAACAGTCTGCTCGAGGGTCTCGTCGTCGGTGAGCGTGCGGCCTATGTGGCTGCCGAACGGGTCGGCCGCACCGGCAGCATCTCGGATATCGCACTGCCCACCTACCGCCGTATCGACCGCGCGGTGCTGCAGCGCACCATGACCGCCGAGGTCGGCGTCGTACGGGATGCAACGGGTCTTGCTGCAGCGCAACGTGTTCTGGAGCACGGCGTGGTATCGGAACCGCCCGTGGATGCGCGGGCGGTCGAGGACGCAGCGTTGACCGCTGCGGCGGAGGTGATCGTGCTGACCGCGTCCGAGCGGCGCGAGAGCAGAGGGTGTCATACCCGACGCGATGCGCCGGAGACCGATCCGGCGCAGCGCCGCAGTCTGTTCGTCGAACGAGATCTCGATGGACGGTTGACGATAGTGAACGACGATGTGATGACGGGAGCACATTGACATGACCGATTCCCCGAACGAGGTGAACCCGGGCGTCGACCGAGACGAGGTTCTCGCACTGATCAGGACCGCCCTCGACGAGGACCTGCGGTACGGACCCGACATCACCACGCTGGCAACGGTTCCCGAGAACGCCGTCGCCACCGCGTCGGTGGTCTCGCGCCAATTAGGCACGGTGGCCGGAATCGATGTCGGCCTCCTGGTTCTCGACGAGGTGATCGGAAGCGGCGGATACTCCGTCGTGCATCGCATCGAGGACGGATCCGAGGTCGAACCGGGACAGGCCGTTCTGACGGTCGAAGCCCCGACTCGAGGTCTGCTCACTGCCGAACGCACGATGCTCAACATCGTCTGTCATCTTTCGGGAATCGCCACTGCGACGGCCGGCTGGGTCGCCGAGGTCGCCGACACCGAATGCAAGATCCGGGACAGCCGAAAGACGTTGCCGGGACTGCGTTCACTGCAGAAGTACGCCGTTCGCGCCGGCGGGGGCGTCAACCACCGGATGGGTCTGGGAGATGCCGCGCTCATCAAGGACAATCACGTGGCGGCAGCCGGTTCGGTCGTCGCTGCGTTGAACGCAGTGCGGGCCGCGGCTCCCGACATCGCATGCGAGGTCGAGGTAGACAGCCTGGAGCAACTCGACCAGGTACTGGCGGAGAACGTCGAACTGGTTCTGCTGGACAACTTTCCGCTCTGGCAGACACAGATGGCGGTGCAGCGCCGAGACACGTTCGCACCGCAGACGAAGCTGGAATCCTCAGGTGGCCTGACTGTCGACGTGGCACGGGACTACGCGCGTACGGGGGTCGACTTCCTTGCGGTTGGCGGTCTGACACACTCGGTTACTGTGCTCGACCTCGGCCTGGACATGTAGTCGAGCCACGCAATGTGAGGGATTCTTTCGAAGATGGAAGTTCAGAGCGTCCGCCTCGACAGTTGGATCTGGGCGGTTCGGTTGTTCAAGACGCGGTCTGCCGCGGCTGCTGCCTGCCGCGGCGGGCACGTCCGCGTCAACGGAACTCCCGCCAAACCCGGGCATCGCATCGGCCCGGACGACGAGATCAGACTGCGGGCCGACGGAGTCGAGAAGATCGTCGTCGTGTTGCGGGCCATCACCAAACGAGTAGGCGCAGCGGTCGTTCCCGAGTGCTTGATCGATCGCAGTCCGCCGCCGCCACCGAAAGAAGTTCTGGCCTCGGTACCGAGGCGTGATCGCGGGGCGGGCAGGCCCACCAAGCGCGACCGTCGTGAAATCGACCGACTGCGGGGCCTTGGCCTCTAGTTCGCCCGGCTCCTTTCAGTTACCTTCGGTAACGACACGTAGTTCGTACGCGCAAGGAGGTGGGCATGGACTCCGTCCTGTGGACTCCACGTTTCGCAGCAGTGTATTTCCTGGCAGCAGCGCTGCTGCTCGTTGTGTTTCTGGCCATCGACGCTTCCCTCACCATCGCAGCTCCACTGCTGGTGATACTGGTGGGGCTCGGAATCGCGGTTCTGATTCGCCATCGACAGCGTCATCCGGCCCGCTGATTCGCGCCGGTTCGACGGCAGGGCTGTGCCCTGACGGTGATATGGGTCGTCAGGCGGGTTGTCGTGGTTCTTCGTCGCCGGTGTCGTTGTGGTTGTGGTTGTGCTGGTCGGGTGGGTAGAGGACTTCTTCTGGGTGGTGGGCGTGGTTGACCAGCCCGCGGCGTTTTGGGTCCATTCCGGTGGGTGGGTGCCACAGGGTGCGGCCCGGGTAGCGATGTCGGGCTCCGGTTTTGGTGGTGGCCCACGTGCCGGGTCCGGTGCCGACGAGTGCGTGGTGCATGTCGCAGCCGAAGGTGAGGGAGTCGATGTCGGTGTAGCCGCCGGTGTTCCAGTCGGTGAGGTGGTGGGCTTGGCACCAGGTTGCGGGGCGGGTGCAGGAGGGGAAGCTGCAGCCTCGGTCTCGGGCGATGAGCACGATGCGTTGGTCGGCGGAGGCGATGCGTTTCGAGCGGCCGAGGTAGAGGGCTCGGCCGTGGTCGTCGAAGATGGTCAGGTAGTGGTGGGCGTGCGAGGCCATGCGGATCGCGTCGCGGATCGACACGCGTGATCCGGTGGCGGTCATGGCGTAGCCGCAGCCGGCTTCGAGGTCTTTGAGGGTCATGGTGACGATGGCGGTGACGGGTAGGCCGCGGTGGGTGCCGAGTGTCCCGGAGGCCAGGGTGTGCCGGAGCGCGAGTTTGAGGGCGTCGTGTTGGCGTTCGCGTTGGGTGCGGATATCCCGCGCGGCGGCAGCGTCGCGTGCTGCGGTGTCCGGTGCGTCGTCGGTGTCGGATCCGACGGCGTCGTCGGGATCGGTTGCGTCGTCCGGGTCGGTTGTGTCGCCGGGCTCAGCAGTGTCCTCTGGTTCGATGGTGCCGTCGGGCCTTGTGCCGCAACCACAGTCGAGGCCGTCACCGCACCGGCCGTCACCGTCGCAGGGATCGTCGCTGTCGAATGAACCGTCGTTCCACAGTCCCGCATCGCTCCATAGTCCCTGATCGCTCGTCGAACGGTCGTCCGGCTCCGGTAGCGGTGGCGGTGGGGTGTCGGTATCGCAGACGCCACTCGGTGTGGGCGAATCCGGTTCGGCTGCTGCAGGATCGGGACGCGCACCGTCGCTCGCAGCGGCAGGGCTCGTGCTGTCCTTGCCGCCGGTCTCGTCGTGGATGATCGATGTGGGGTCTGCGGGGTTGTTCACTCCGGGTTTCGCGGCTTTGGAGAACAAGGCTTCGAGGTAGGCCCGTAGCTCGGGGTCGACGCAGAATTTTCCTTCCGACATTCCGTCGGCACCTTGCTCGCCGAGGTAGAAGAACGCATCCCTGCGTTTCGGTGGTCTCGGTGGCTTCCCGTCCTCGTCCTCGTCCTCGTCGTGGTCGCCGTCGGGATTGAGGATCGAATCCAGGTGCGCCACCAACGGTGCGAAATCGTCGGGTCGCCTGGTCGAGGCGTAGCCCGCCAATTGCTCGTCGGCGAGCTCGCGCGTCTGCGGATCGACATCCCGGGGCAGATGGCGGAAGAACTCGCGGATCATCTGCACATGCTTGGCATCGAGTAACCCCGCCCGCAACGCTTCCGCGGTGTGCGGCAGCAACGGCGGCAGGACTTCACCGGAGAAGGCGGTGCGGTCACCCAACTCCGCAGCCAGACGGACCCGTGCTCCTGCTGCTCGTGGGGTGATCCGCAGCATCCACGCCACCGACGACGGCACCGATCCCGGATACACATCGAGGCCGTGCTGAGAGATCAGTTCGTTGAGCCAGGTGTACGAATACGCGGTCAGCGACCTGGTCGCTGTTTCCATCCGCTGAACCACTGCGCGCCGGTCCGCGTTCGTCCACGACACCGACGACTGTTCCGCTAATTCCGCGATCGCGGACTCGATCCGGTCGACCAGCGCCGACAGTTCGGGATCGGACACCTCGGGGGCGGGCGGCACCGTCTCGATGCCGTCCACCCCTGATCCGCCGTCCCCCGAAAGCATGCACAGAATCTATCGCGACCCACCGACACACTTTCGAACACACGTTCTCATGGATTCGGGGCGGAGCGAGATGCAGACGTCAGCGACGCTTCCCGCTGCGTCGGGCGTTCGTCTTCGTCTTGGCAACGGGGCGAGCGGGTTTGGAGGGTTGCGCTTTCTTCTTCTTGACCGGTGCCTCGTCCGACGGTCCGCGTGAACTGCGGGTCGAGCGGCCGCGGACGATACCGATGAATTCCTCGATGCGGTCGTCCTCGCGTTCGGCGACCCAGGCCAGTGCAATCTGTGACTGCTCGACATCGGTCACGGGGCGGTAGACGAGGTCCTTGCGGGCGTTGAATCGGGCGACCGAGTGCGGCACGATCGCCACCCCGAGCCCGGCGGCCACGTACTCGAACGTCTCGGCAACGGAATTCATCGGCGGCAGTTCCGGTCGACTCCCGGACACGAGTTCGGTTGCCACCGCTGCCCATTCGGGCACGGTCGCTGGTTCGGCGAGCAGATGCTCGTCGGCGAGATCGGTCGCGGTGACCGAATCGAATGCGGCGACCGCGTGGTCTTTCGGGACCACCACCACCTGCACTTCCTGGTACAGACCGATCGCGTTGAGCCCATCGCGATCGATCGGCGGACGAACGAAGCTCACATCGACCGTTCCGTCGCGCAGGGCCGACACCTGTGTCTGCGGCGTCGTCGCCACCACGGACAGCGTGACGTCGGGGAACCGATCCGCCCAGATGCGTGTCCACTTCGTCAGCGTCACGCCTTCGGCGTATCCGATGGTGAAGGTCGTCGGCTCTGCCGCAGCGACCTGCGCGAGTTCCGAGAGCCGATCGTCCTCGGCGATCTCCACCAGGGCTCGCTCGAGCAGATCGCGGCCTTCCGCGGTGAGCTCGGTGGGGGATGCCCCGGGCACGAACAGGTCGACGCCGAGCTGTTCCTCGAGTTCCACGATCGTCTTGCTCAAGCGGATCCGCGAAATTCCGAGCGACCGAGCAGCGCGCGCGAAATGCAGTTGCTGCGCCACCGCCGCGTACCAGCGCAGTGTCTGCACATCGATGTTCACGATGTCGAGCCTATGGGACGAGGAGGGCAGTGAGGGACGGTGGCGTCGAGAGCGCCGGCGGCCGGATAAGCTGGTCCGGTGAGCCCGGAGAACAAACAGCAGACCATGAAGCCATTGACCGCGGCGAACAAGCTCGGCATCTACCTTCCCGCAGCACCCGAAGAATTCCAGAACTCGATGATCAGCCGGTCCGACCTGGACGCACTGCGCAGCGATCCGCCGCAGTGGTTGACCGACCTGCAGACCAACGGACCCTTCCCCCGCGACGTCATCGCCAAGAAGCTCGGCGTGTCCATCGCGGGGCTGGCCCGCGGCGGTGTCACCGAAGCGCTGACCACCGAGGCAATCGACGAACTCGTCGCCAGCCCGCCCCAGTGGCTCGTTCGCGAGCGTCGCACCCAGATTCAGGTGCGCAAGGATGCCGAACGCATCAAGGAAAAGCAGGAAGCGCGTCGCACCTCGGGCAACCGACCGACCAAGCTGCGCAACCTCTAACGCGAGACGATCCCGTCGAGGTAGCGCCACCGGCCGTCGATGCGGGCGAAGCGGCTGACCTCACTCATCGAGCCCGCCCCGTCGGGATGCTTGTACCGAGCTCGGAACTCGACCGTTCCCGCGTCGTCGAACATGCCACCGGCGTCGGTTGCGAGAATGTCGAGTCGATACCACCGCTGGTCGGGGTCCAATTCCAGCTCGGCCGGTGCGGTGTCGGGATGCCACGACGCGCGGAGATAGGCCACATCGCCGACGGCGAACGCGGTGAATCGCGATCGCATCAGCTTCTCCGCCGTCGGCGCGCTCGCCTCCCCGCGCAGATACGGCTCGCAACAGGCATCGAACGTGTCACCACTCGAACACGGACACCGCCCGCTCACTCGTCGACAACTTCGACGGAATAGGTGCCCAGTTCGTGCTCGTCCCGTTTGCCGACGTCCTGAATCCAGGTGTTGGCCTCCAGAAGCGTGTCGAACAGTCCCAGTGGAATCGGATCGCCGCCGAGGGCATTCTTCATGATCACGCGATATTTCCTCACGGAGTCACCCGCCGGACGGTCGCCAGAAACGTTGCGGCGGCAAAGAACAGCCCGGCGAACGTGCGATTCATCGTCTTCTGTTGACGCTGGGATTTCATCAAGCGCAACACCCGCGACGCCAGCGAGGTGTACCCCGTCATCACGAGCATGTCGACCGCGACCATCGTGGCGGCGATCAGCAGGTACTGGACGACGAGAGGCCGTGTCGGATCGAGGAACTGGGGGAGCACCGCGACCATGAAGACGACGGCTTTCGGGTTGCTGGCGTTGACGAGGAAGCCTCGGGCGAGCATCGTCGTGCCACGGTCGGCTACTGCCGGGGCGTCGGCGACCTCGGTCGGGGCTGCCCGCCACTGTCGAACTCCGAGGTAGACCAGGTATGCGACGCCGAACCATTTGATGACGGAGAAGGCCAGCGTCGAGCTCGCCAGAACGGCTCCCAGTCCGACGGCGACGACGCCGATCTGAATCAGCAGACCGATCTGCAGCCCGAAGATGTTCCAGTATCCGCGGCGCAGGCCGTAGCGGAGCCCGGTGGACATCGACGCGATGGCACCGGCGCCGGGGGAGAGACTGATGACGATGCTCGCGCCGAGAAAGGCGAGCCACACTGACCAGGACATGGGTTCATTGAACTACGGCCGTCAACTCCGATTCGGCCCGGTAGGTGTGTCGAACCGGGCGCTGTGGGGTAGACCGCGGACATGGCAGACATCAGAACCATCGACACAGGCCCGCAGCACGTCACCCGTCAGACCGAGGTGCGGGCACCGGCGTCCGAACTGTTCGACATGGTGGCCGATCCGAAGCGGCACGGCGAGCTCGACGGATCCGGCACCGTCAAGGACACCGTGCGCGGTCCCGATCGACTCAGCACCGGTGCGAAATTCTCCGTCGGCATGAAGCAGTACGGCGTGCCCTACAAGATCACCAGCACCGTCACCGAGTTCGTCGACGCCGATCGGCACAAGGTCGTCGAGTGGCAGCATCCGATGGGGCACAGCTGGCGCTGGGAGTTCGAGGAGAAGCAGCCGGGCCTGACCACGGTCACCGAGAGCTTCAAGTACGGCACCGCCAAGGTCCCGAAAATGCTCGAGCTGTTCAAGATGCCGCAGAAGAACGCGCAGGGCATCACGAGCACGCTGCACAACCTCGCTGCTCGCTACGCCTGACCCGAATCTATTCTGACCGGCATGCCGATCGATCCCGATACCAAGAACTGGACCTGGGTACTCGAGCGAGCGTGCCCGGACTGCGGGTTCGACTCGAGCGCCGTCGTGTACGACGACATCCCGGACCTCATCCGCGCCGACGTCGAGCGTTGGGAGGCGGTGCTGCAGCGCAACGACGCAGCACTGCGCCCCGACGACTCGACGTGGTCCGCGCTCGAGTACGCCGCGCACGTACGTGACGCGCACCGCATCTTCCGCACCCGGCTGGCGTTGGTGTTGGCCGAAGACGATCCCGAGTTCGCCAACTGGGATCAGGACGCCACGGCGCTGGCCGAGAACTACAACGCCCAGGACCCAGCGAAGGTGGCATCCGAACTCGGTGACGCTGCGCGCGCCCTCGCGGACGATTTCGCTGCCGTTCCGCCGGAGAACCGGCAGCGGACCGGTCGACGAAGTGATGGATCGAACTTCTCGGTCGAGTCACTGGCCGCCTACTACACTCACGACCCCATCCATCATCTGTGGGACGTGCGGGGCTGAGCCGAATTCGGTGGAACTATCCTGGGTGTTCGAACCACACTGTTTCGACCGAACCCCGGCACCGAACCGACTTCACGAAGGGGCCCACTATGCCTGCCCGCATCGAGCTCGCCCGCGTCGATCTACGCGGACGAACTCCATCCACCGCCGAACTACGCGGCGCACTTCCCCGAGGCGGAGTGGATGTCGATTCGGTGCTGCATCAGGTTCGCCCTGTCGTCGACGCCGTCCGAGAACGCGGCACCGAGGCTGCGCTCGAGTTCAGTGAGAAGTTCGACGGCGTCCGGCCGGATCGCGTTCGCGTCCCGCAGGAAGAACTGGTCAAGGCCCTCGCAGAGCTCGACTCCGATGTTCGCGCGGCCCTCGAGGTCGCCATCGAACGGACCCGCCTGGTGCACTCGGATCAGCGCAGAACCGACCACACCACCCAGGTGGTACCCGGCGGCACCGTGACCGAACGCTGGATCCCCGTCGATCGCGTCGGCCTGTACGTGCCCGGCGGCAACGCTGTGTACCCGTCGTCGGTCGTGATGAACGTGGTGCCCGCGCAGATCGCCGGCGTCGGATCTCTGGTGGTGGCGTCGCCGCCGCAGAAGAACTTCGGCGGACTGCCGCACCCGACGATCTTGGCTGCGGCGCAGCTGCTCGGCGTCGACGAGGTCTGGGCGGTCGGCGGTGGCCAGGGTGTCGCGCTGCTCACCTACGGAGGCGTCGACACCGACGGCGGCGAGTTGGCACCGGTCGATCTGATCACCGGTCCGGGCAACATCTACGTCACGGCGGCCAAGCGGCTGTGTCGCTCGCTCATTGGAATCGACTCCGAGGCAGGACCGACCGAGATCGCGATTCTCGCCGACGCCACCGCGGACCCGATTCACGTGGCGGCGGACCTCATCAGCCAGGCCGAACACGACGTCATGGCGGCCAGTGTGTTGGTCACCGACAGTATCGAACTGGCCGATGCCGTGGACCAGGCCGTCAACGCACAGATGGCATCGACGCGGCATGCCGAGCGGGTGGCCACTGCGCTGAACGGCAGTCAGTCCGGCATCGTGCTGGTCGACGACGTCACTCAGGGATTGGCCGTGGTCAACGCCTACGCCGCCGAGCACCTCGAGATTCAGACGAAGGACGCGTCCGACGTCGCATCCCGGGTGCGCAGCGCCGGTGCCGTGTTCGTCGGAGCGTGGTCGCCGGTGAGCCTCGGTGACTACTGCGCCGGCTCCAACCACGTACTTCCGACGGCGGGATGCGCACGCCACTCGTCCGGCCTGAGTGTGCAGACGTTCCTGCGCGGCATCCATGTGGTGGACTACAGCGAAGCCGCGCTGAAAGACGTTGCGGCGCATGTCATTGCGCTGGCCAACGCGGAGGATCTCCCGGCTCACGGAGAAGCGGTGCGGCTGCGGTTCGAAGGGCTGCGTACCGGTGATCCATCATGACCGATGCCCTGGGACAAGCGGTCTCGCTGGACGACCTCCCGCTGCGTGAGGCACTGATCGGCAAAACGCCGTACGGTGCGCCGCAGCTCACCGTGCCGGTTCAGTTGAACACCAACGAAAATCCGCACCCGCCGACGCAAGCGTTGATCGACGATGTGGCGGACTCCGTTCGGCTCGCCGCCGGTCAGCTGCACCGCTATCCGGATCGCGATGCGGAGGAGTTGCGGGCCGACCTCGCTCGCTACCTCACCGAGCAGACCGGCTTCGCTGTCGACACCGCCAACGTGTGGGCGGCCAACGGCTCCAACGAAATTCTGCAGCAGTTGCTGCAGGCCTTCGGGGGACCGGATCGCACCGCGCTCGGCTTCGTGCCGTCCTACTCGATGCACCCGATCATCTCCTCCGGGACCCAGACCGAATGGATTCCGGCGAAGCGTCGGGCAGATTTCTCTCTCGATGTCGACTACGCAGTGCAGGCGATCGAAGAACGAAAGCCCGACGTCGTGTTCGTCACCAGCCCCAACAATCCGACGGGCCACAGCATCGACGAGGCGGATCTGCGCCGAATCCTCGACGCCGCACCGGGAATCGTGGTGGTCGACGAGGCCTATGCGGAATTCTCCTCTGCGCCCAGCGCGATCGGGTTGATCGAGAGCTACCCCGGCAAGATCGTGGTCAGCCGAACCATGAGCAAGGCGTTCGCGTTCGCCGGCGGTCGGCTGGGATATCTGGTGGCTGCCCCGGCCGTCGTCGACGCAATGCTGTTGGTGCGCTTGCCCTATCACCTCTCGGTCGTCACGCAGGCAGCTGCGCGGGCGGCGCTACGGCACGCCTCGGACACTCTCGGGAGCGTGGCCGAACTCTCCGCCGAACGAGATCGTGTGGCAGCGGCTCTCGGCCACCAGGGGTACGACGTGGTGCCGTCCGACGCCAACTTCCTGCTCTTCGGCCGGTTCTCCGATGCGGCCGCGACCTGGCAGCGGTACCTGGACGACGGCGTGCTCATCCGGGACGTCGGAATTCCCGGGTATCTTCGCGTCACCATCGGACTGGCGCACGAGAACGACCGATTCCTCACCGTCAGCGCAGCACTCGCATCGACCGAAACAGCAGAGGCACCGAAGTGACAACACCCGCTCCCCGCATCGCCAAGATCGAGCGCACCACCAAGGAATCCGACATCTCGGTCGAGCTGAACCTCGACGGGACCGGCATCGTCGACATCTCCACCGGCGTTCCGTTCTACGACCACATGCTCACCGCGCTCGGCACCCATGCTCGTTTCGACCTGACGGTGCGCGCGAAGGGCGACATCGAGATCGAGGCGCACCACACCGTCGAGGACACCGCGATCGTGCTCGGGCAAGCTCTCGGCCAGGCCCTCGGCGACAAGGCGGGCATCACTCGGTTCGGCGACTCGTTCATTCCGATGGACGAAACGCTCGTGCACGCGGCTGTCGATGTGTCCGGTCGTCCGTACTGCGTACACACCGGTGAGCCCGACTACATGGTGCACTCGGTGATCGGCGGCTACCCCGGTGTTCCGTACTCCACCGTGATCAACAAGCACGTGTTCGAGACGCTGGCCTCGAACGCTCGGATCGCACTGCACGTCCGGGTGATCTACGGCCGCGATCAGCACCACATCACCGAGGCCGAGTTCAAGGCCGTGGCTCGGGCATTGCGCCAGGCCACCGAGTACGACCCTCGCGTGACCGGTGTGCTGTCCACCAAGGGAAGTCTGTGACCGGTCGATCGGCGCTCGTGCGTTGAACGGCCTGAGCTCCGTCCGTGGTCTTCCGGCCGCGATGGCGATGGGCGCGGCATCGTTCGGCGGCTGGGGATTACTGCTCCCGGTGGTTCCCCTCGCGGTGTCCCAGTCCGGATCATCGGACGCGGTGGCAGCGGCCAGCACCGCGATCTTCATGGCCACGACGGTGATCACTCAGCTGTTCGTGCCGAGCATGTTGATGCGAGTCGGCCACCGCGCGGTTCTGGCCGCCGGGTGTCTGCTACTCGGGTTGCCCGCCCTGCTGTTCATCGTCTCCGTCGATGCCGTACCGGCGCTGGCGGTGTCCGCGCTGCGGGGCACCGGTTTCGGAATGTTGACGGTTGCCGGCGCGGCCATCGTCGCCGAGCTCGCCCCGACAGCGCTGCTCGGCCGGGCCACGGGTGCGCAGGGGATCGCCGTCGCTCTGGCTCAGATGGTCACGCTGCCACTGGGTCTGGTGATTTTCGCGGCGAGTCCGACGGCCGTGTTCGTACTCGGTGCTCTCGTGCCCGCCGCAGGCCTGATCGGCGTCGCGCTCCTGCCGCCCACCCGACCCGCCCCGCAGCCGCCCAGAATCGAGCGAGTTCGCCTCGACAAGCGCCAATTCCTGGTGCCCTGTCTCGTGGTGGCCTCGGTGTCCGCGGCCTACGGGGGAATCACCAGTCTGTTGCCGATCGCCGAATCGAACCGAGCCGCCATGATCGGACTAGCACTGGCCGTCGTCAGTGCCTCGATGCTCGTCGGGCGTTACGCCGCGGGGTCGGTGGCCGACCGCATCGGAATAGGACGCTCGGTGTTTCCGGCGTTGGTGTCGGCGGCAATCGGTATCGCTCTGTTCGCGATCGCCGCGCTCGGCGGCATGCCCGCTGCGCTGTTCTTCGTCGCAGCCGTCCTGTTCGGAATCGGGTACGGCGCGTGCCAGAACGACAGTCTCGTGATGGCGTTCGACGCAGCCGGTCCGGCCCGATACAGCAGCGCGAGCGCCGTCTGGAACATCAGTTTCGACGCGGGTACCGGGGCGGGCGCACTCGCCCTCGGTGTCCTGGCGACGAGTGTGGGTTACACCGCGGGATTCACCGCAGCAGCAACGGCGGTGGTCGCAGTCGCGGCGGTGGCGCTCGTCGCGAGACCACGCCCCGATAGACTTCCCGCATGACTTCTGTGGTGTTGCTCGATTACGGCTCGGGCAATCTGCACTCGGCGAAGCGGGCTCTCGCCCGAGTCGGTGCCGATGTGACCGTGACCTCGGACTTCGACGAGGCACTGAATGCAGAAGCGCTGGTCGTTCCCGGTGTCGGCGCATTCGCCGCCTGCATGGAAGGGCTGCTGGCGGTGAAAGGCGAGCGCATCATCGGGCGACGCCTGGCGGGCGGACGCCCCGTCCTCGGCATCTGTGTCGGAATGCAGATCCTCTTCGACCGCGGGGTCGAGTTCGGGGTCGAGGCCGACGGGTGCGGGGAGTGGCCGGGAACGGTCGAGCGCTTGCAGGCCGAGGTGCTGCCCCACATGGGATGGAACACCGTCGAGGCACCGGAGAAGAGCGTGCTGTTCGACGGCATCGATCCCGAGACTCGGTTCTACTTCGTGCACTCCTACGCCGCGCAACAGTGGGAGCTCGAACCCAGCGACACCATCGCCGCCCCGTTGCTCACCTGGGCCGATCACGGCGGCCGGTTCCTCGCCGCGGTCGAGAACGGCGCTCTCTCGGCCACCCAGTTCCACCCGGAGAAGTCCGGCGACGCCGGGGCCGCGCTGCTCGAGAACTGGGTCCGATCGGTGTGAGCGACCGCGAGTTCTCACTGGGTCGCTTGGCGGTTCGCGCACTCGGTGCGGCTGTGGCCGTGCTGGCCATCGCGACGGCACTGATCGCTGTGCTGCAGCCGAGTGCCGGCGTGGGCTTGGTCATCGCATTGGCCGGTGTGGTCGGCGCGATCGCGGCGATGGGTGTGGTGTCCACGCGCATGACGCGCAAGGAACTCCGGTAGGACCACAGGCGACCCGTTTTGAGTTCACGGACGCTCGGCCCGTAGCATAACCGCACGTGAGCCTGGTCTTATTGCCTGCTGTCGATGTCGCAGGCGGCGAAGCTGTCCGTCTCGTTCAAGGAGAAGCCGGAAGCGAAACGAAGTACGGGTCGCCCCGTGACGCGGCCCTCGCGTGGCAGAACGACGGTGCCGAGTGGGTCCATCTGGTGGATCTCGACGCTGCGTTCGGACGCGGATCCAACCGCGAGCTGCTGGCATCGGTCGTCGGCGAGCTCGACGTCCAGGTGGAGCTGTCCGGCGGAATTCGGGACGACGAGTCGCTGCGCGCGGCGCTGGCGACCGGTTGTGCGCGAGTCAATCTCGGCACCGCAGCGCTCGAGGATCCGCAGTGGTGCTCCCGCGCGATCGGCGAGTTCGGTGATCGCGTCGCCGTCGGTCTGGACGTGCTGATCGTCGACGGCGCACCGCGGTTGCGCGGCCGCGGCTGGGTGAGCGACGGCGGCGATCTGTGGGAGGTTCTGGAGCGGCTCGAGCGCGACGGGTGCTCGCGCTACGTCGTCACCGACGTGACCAAGGACGGCACGTTGACCGGGCCCAACCTCGAACTGCTCGCCGACGTGTGCGCCAAGACCGACAAGCCGGTCATCGCATCGGGCGGCGTGTCCACGATTGCCGACCTGGAAGCGATCGCCGGACTGGTCGACCGCGGTGTCGAAGGTTCCATCGTCGGAAAGGCTCTGTACGCCGGACGTTTCACGCTTCCGGACGCTCTCGCTGCGGTGTCTCGGTAACGCAGGAATGACCCTTCCCGAGGAACCGACTCGTCTGCTCGAGATCGCCGGAGGTCTGCTCGACGGCATCCACGATCGGTTCGTCGCCGGCGTCGGCGCACCGAGTGCAGTGCAGAAGGGCCCCGACGACTTCGCCACCGCAGTGGATCTGGAGCTCGAGCGGCGGCTCGGTGCGGAATTGCACGAAGCCACCGGAATCGCTGTTCACGGTGAGGAGTTCGGGGGACCGGATCTGAACTCGGGACTCGTCTGGGTGCTGGACCCGATCGACGGCACCTTCAACTATTCGTCGGGATTGCCGTCGGCCGGAACGTTGTTGGCGTTGCTCGACGATGGCGAGCCGATCCTCGGGCTCACGTGGCTGCCGTTGGTGGACCAGCGTTTCGCCGCTGTGGCAGGCGGCCCCCTGTTGCTCAACGGTGCCGCACTTCCGGCGCTGCAGCCGAAAGCATTGCGCGAGTCCATGATCGGGTTCGGTGCGTTCAATGTGGCCAGCCGCGGTTCGCTGCCGGGTCGGTTCCGATTCCGCATCCTCGAAGAGCTGTCGATGCATTCCTCGCGACTGCGGATGCACGGTGCCACCGGAGTCGATCTCGCCTACACCGCCAGCGGAGTTCTCGGCGGCGCGGTGGTCTTCGGGCACCGGGCCTGGGACAACGCAGCCGGCGCACTGCTGGTACGCGCGGCAGGCGGAATCGTCACCGACCTCGCGGGCGAACCCTGGACGGTCGACTCGGCGTCGGTGCTCGCAGCCGGACCGGGAGTGCACGAAGAATTGCTGAAGGTGATCACCGAACTCGGTGATCCAGTCGACTACCTGGAAGGACCGGTGCGATGAGCGTCGCGGTCAGAGTGATCCCGTGCCTCGACGTCGACGCCGGACGCGTCGTCAAGGGAGTGAACTTCGAGAACCTCCGCGACGCAGGCGATCCCGTCGAGCTCGCGGCCGCCTACGACGCGCAGGGGGCCGACGAGCTGACCTTCCTCGACGTCACCGCGTCGACGTCGGACCGAGGCACGATGCTCGACGTCGTGAGCCGCACCGCCGAACAGGTGTTCATCCCGCTCACCGTCGGCGGGGGAGTGCGCACCGTCGCCGACGTGGATCGACTGCTGCGAGCCGGGGCGGACAAGGTCAGTGTCAACACCGCAGCGATCGCGCGACCGGAACTGCTGCGTGAACTGAGCGAACGATTCGGTTCGCAGTGCATCGTGCTCTCGGTCGATGCACGAACCGTTCCCGACGGTCAGCAGGACACCCCGTCGGGCTGGGAGGTCACCACCCACGGCGGCAAACGCGGCACCGGCATCGATGCCGTCGAATGGGCAGTACGGGGAGCGGAATTGGGCGTCGGTGAGATCCTGCTCAATTCGATGGACGCCGACGGAACCAAAGCCGGATTCGATCTGCCGATGATCGCCGCCGTCCGGAGCGCGGTGCACGTGCCGGTGATCGCCAGTGGCGGAGCAGGCGCCGTGGAACACTTTTCGCCGGCAGTGCACGCCGGCGCGGACGCGGTTCTCGCCGCGAGCGTGTTCCATTTCGGTGATCTCACCATCGGCCAGGTCAAGGATGCGATGCGTGCCGAACGCATCGTCGTCCGATAGCGAAGAGGATTTCCGATGACACTCGACCCGAGTCTGTCCGCGCGGCTCAAGCGCAACGAGGCCGGACTGTTCAGCGCCGTCGTGCAGGAACGGTCGACCGGTCAGGTACTCATGGTGGCCTGGATGGACGACGAGGCGCTGGCACGAACCCTCGAAACCCGCAAGGGCACTTACTATTCCAGGTCCAGGCAGCAGTACTGGGTCAAGGGTGAGACGTCGGGTCACACGCAGTACGTGCACGAGGTCCGACTCGACTGCGACGGTGACACCGTGCTTCTGGTCGTCGACCAGGTCGGCGCCGCGTGCCACACCGGCACGCACACCTGCTTCGATGCCGACGTCCTGTTGGGCCCAGACCCTCAGGCTTGACCGGTTCCGGCCGCGATTCCCTTGTCCAACTGCGTCAGCAGAGTCGAGCTCAGGGTCGCGAGCTGCTCGACCTCCGCGTCCGAGAGCCCCTCGAACACCAGTGACTGCACCGTGCCGACGTGCCCCGGTGCCGATTCCACGACCTTCGCCATGCCTGCGTCGGTCAGCACCGCATAGGACCCGCGGCTACCCGGGATCGACTCGCGCCGCACCCAACCGGCCTTCTCGAGCTTGGTCACCACGTGCGAGAGGCGCGAGAGCGACGCGTTCGCGTACTCGGCGAGGTCGCGGAGCTGGATCCGTCGCTGCGGATTCTCGCTGACCGTCGCGAGGACGAAGTAGTCGAAGTGGGTCAGCTGCGAATCGCGCTGCAGCTGAGCATCCAACGCTGCTGGAAGTCGAGTGACCAGGGCGACGAGCGACCGCCAGGCCTCCTGTTGACTCTCGGTGAGCCAACGGGGATCCACCGTGTGTTGCGGTGTCGCCGACGTGTCCATCCCAGGGAACCTCTCGATCTCTCGGTCGTTGCTGCAGGCTCCGATGATCTGTCTCGGTCGTTCCTGCAGGCTCCATTCCTATCCGTGGGTCGTTCCTGCAGGCTCCACTCCTGCCCAGATAGTTGTGGTCTGCACATGATGCCTCGAGGTTCCCCCACCCGAGGCATCGCGTCGGACAGTGCTCTAGGTGCGATGTGCCCGCAGGTAGTCGAGAGCCTTGTCTGCGTGGGCCTCGAACCGGACCTCGCTCGAGAAGGTCTCGAGGACCTTCCTGTCGGTGCCGATGACGAACGTCGCACGCTTGACCGGGGAGAGCTTGGCCAGCAGACCACGCTTGACGCCGAACGCGGTGGCGACGGTGCCGTCCTCGTCGGACAGCAGCGGGTAGTCGAAGGACTTGGCGGCGGCGAACTCTGCCTGCTTCGCGACCGCATCGGCGCTGATGCCGACCCGGGTGGCACCGACCTCGGCGAACTCGGACGCCAGGTCCCGGAAATGGCACGCCTCGGCGGTGCAGCCGGGGGTGAAGGCAGCGGGGTAGAAGAACAGCACCACCGGACCGTCCGCCAGCAATTCGGTCAGCGTTCGGGTCTCTCCGGTCTGGTCCGGCAGGGAAAAATCGGGAACGAGCTCGCCTGGTTTCATGCTCGGCAGGTTACCGCGAGCGCCGACGCTCGTGCCGAACCTGGGAGGATGGTGGCATGCACGGCGAGACGACCACCGACCCCAGCCCCACTCCCGACACCGAGAACTCGGACTCGACGACCTCGCGTGAGGTGTTCCGGCATCTCGCCGCCGAGCACCGCGTGGTGCCGGTGACGCGAAAAGTGCTCGCCGACTCCGAGACCCCGCTGTCGGCGTACCGCAAGCTCGGTGCCGACCGACCCGGAACCTTCCTGCTCGAGTCCGCACAGAACGGCAGTTCGTGGTCCAGGTGGTCGTTCATCGGTGCAGGCTCTCCGGCGTCGCTCACCGTCATCGACGGTGAGGCCGCATGGCGCGGCAACGTTCCTGCAGGGGTGCCGAGCGGCGGCGATCCTCTCGAAGTGCTGGCGCGGACTCTGGAGCTGTTGCACTCGGAGCGGCTGCCAGGTCTGCCTCCGTTGACCGGCGGCATGGTCGGTTACCTCGGATACGACTCGGTGCGGCGCATCGAGAAGCTGCCCGAGCATGCGCAGGACGATCTCGGTGTTCCGGAGTTGGTCATGCTGCTCGCGACCGATCTCGCGGCCGTCGACCATCACGAGGGCGCGATCACCTTGATCGCGAACGCGGTCAACTGGAACGGCACCGACGAGCATGTGGACGAGGCGTACGACGACGCGGTGCGCAGATTGGATCGCATGTGCGCAGACCTGTCGAAGCCCGCCGCCTCCACCGTCTCCACCGTGTCCAGGCCGAAGCCGCAGTTCCGGAGGCAGCGCACGTCCGAGGGCTTCGGTGCCGACGTCGCTCGCCTGGTGGAGGAGATCGAAGCAGGTGAGGCGTTCCAGGTGGTTCTCTCCCAACGTTTCGAGATGGACACCGATGCGTCACCGCTGGACGTCTACCGGATGCTGCGGGCCTCGAATCCGAGCCCGTACATGTACCTGATGCACGTACCGGGGGAGAACGATGAGACGGCCTTCTCCATCGTCGGATCGAGCCCCGAGGCATTGGTGACGGTGGTCGACGGTCTCGCCACCACGCATCCGATCGCGGGCACGCGGTGGCGAGGCACCTCCGAGGAGGAGGATGTGCTGCTCGAGAAGGATCTGCTGGCCGACGAGAAGGAGAACGCCGAGCACCTGATGCTCGTCGATCTGGGCCGCAACGATCTCGGGCGAGTCTGCGCTCCCGGCACCGTGCGAGTGAGCGATTACCGCCACATCGAGCGATACAGCCACGTCATGCACCTGGTGTCGACGGTCACCGGACGGTTGGCCGAGGGCAAGCGTGCCCTCGACGCGGTCAAGGCCTGCTTCCCGGCAGGCACCCTGTCCGGGGCACCGAAGGTGCGCGCGATGGAACTGATCGACGAACTGGAGCCGACCCGACGCGGCATCTACGGCGGCATCGTCGGCTACCTCGATTTCGCGGGAGACGCCGACACGGCGATCTCGATTCGCACCGCACTGATCAAGGACGGCACCGCCTACGTTCAGGCCGGGGCAGGCGTCGTGGCCGACTCGGTTGCGGAGTACGAGGACGACGAGGCGCGGAACAAGGCGATGGCGGTGCTGGGAGCCGTCGCCGCTGCGGAGTCGCTCCGTGAGGTCGGCGGCCGATGACCGAGCGATCCAATCGCCGCGGGTCGGCCGCTCTGCCCGTCGCCCTTCTGGTCGTTGCTGCCGTGTGCCTGTGGGGCGCGTCGAGGATGACGTGGGTTCGGGTGACGTCGTTCGACGGGCTGGGGGAGAGCCGAACCGACGACCTGCTCGGCAGCACCTGGGCCGCTGCCACGACCCCCCTGGCACTGGTGTTGGTGGCGGCGATCGCCGCCTCGTTCGCCGTGCGGGGGTGGGCCTCGCGGGTGCTGGCCCTGCTGATCGCCGTGGTGGCCGTGGCGGCCGCGATTCCGGCAGTTCGATTGCTCACTGCCGGGGCGTCCGATTCGGAGTCCGCGGCGCTGGCTGAGCTTCCGGCCCGCGCCCAGGTGTCGATGACGGACGTGTCGGTTCTGCCCGCGATCGTCACCCTCGTCGGTGCACTCTGCGCCTTCGCTGCGGCTGTGGTGTCGATTCGGAAAACGTTTGCCACGCAGGTACTCTCGTCCAAGTACGACGCCCCGGCGGTGCGTCGTGACGAGGTTGCTCGTCGTGCGCGCAGCAGTGCCTCCGGTGCCGGTGTGCAGGACGAGGGCGAGGACCTCACCGAACGCATGATGTGGGACGCGCTCGACGCCGGCGAAGACCCTACCGACGAGTCCGGTACCCGGCGTTCGTCGGATTGAATCGGCCCTCTACGCTAGATCCGACCCCGATGAGATTCCTCACATCGGACGTCGACGCTCAGAAAGGACTGGGGGCACCATGACTGTTCTCGACTCGATTCTCGACGGTGTGCGAGCCGACGTGGCCGCGCGTGAATCGGTGGTCGATTTCGCCGCCGTGAAAGCAGCAGCGAAGGCAGCACCGGCCCCCCTCGACGCGGCAGCTGCCCTCCGTGAGGACGGCATCGGCGTCATCGCCGAGGTGAAACGAGCGAGCCCGTCCAAGGGGGCGTTGGCCGACATCGGTGATCCGGCCGTTCTGGCCCGCGCGTACGAGCAGGGCGGCGCGCGCATCATCAGTGTTCTCACCGAGGAACGTCGCTTCCACGGGTCTCTGGCAGACCTCGATGCCGTGCGTGCCGCGGTGTCGATTCCCGTGCTGCGCAAGGACTTCATCGTCGGCCCCTATCAGATCCACGAGGCTCGGGCCCACGGTGCCGACGTCATCCTGCTGATCGTCGCGGCGCTGGAGCAGGATGCGTTGGCGTCCTTGCTCGACCGCACCGAGTCGCTGGGCATGACGGCGCTGGTCGAGGTGCACACCGAGGCCGAGGCGGACCGCGCCCTCGAGGCCGGTGCCAGCGTGATCGGCATCAATGCCCGCAATCTGAAGACGCTCGAGATCGATCGTGACAGCTTCGGCCGTATCGCTCCCGGGTTGCCCAGCGAGGTCATTCGTATCGCGGAGTCCGGAGTGCGTGGCACGGCGGATCTGCTCGCCTACGCCGGTGCAGGTGCCGACGCGGTACTGGTCGGCGAGGGCTTGGTCACCGCAGGAGATCCGCGTACGGCCGTCTCGGACCTGGTGACGGCGGGCACGCATCCGTCGTGCCCCAAGCCCGCACGCTGACCCTGCACCGCTGACCCGGCACCCGACCCGAACGCGGCGGCGGTCCGCCGTTGGGGCACACTGGACCGGTGAGCACCAGCAATTCTTCTTCCATCACGGACGCCCCGCAGGCAGTCCGTTTCAAGGGCGCTGATCTGCCGCAGAGCAGCATCGGCCTCACCGATCGCAGCGCGCACGAGCCCGATGTGGGCGGCCATTTCGGTGTCTACGGCGGCAGATTCGTGCCCGAGGCACTGATGGGCGTGATCGAGGAAGTCACCGCCGAGTACGAGAAGGTGCGCAGCGACAACGAGTTCCTCGGTGAACTCGA
Organism: Rhodococcus sp. 14-2496-1d; assembly: GCF_002259365.1. Lineage (NCBI taxonomy): Bacteria > Bacillati > Actinomycetota > Actinomycetes > Mycobacteriales > Nocardiaceae > Rhodococcus > Rhodococcus sp. 14-2496-1d. Next base: position 216,478 of record NZ_NPFV01000028.1, read on the forward strand.
CCGACTGCAGCGCGATTACACCGGTCGCCCCTCGCCGGTCTTCGAGGCGACGCGGTTGTCCGAGCACGCAGGCGGCGCTCGGATTCTCCTCAAGCGAGAAGACCTCAACCACACCGGTTCTCACAAGATCAACAACGTGCTCGGACAGGTGCTCCTGGCCAAGCGTATGGGCAAGACACGGATCATCGCCGAGACCGGCGCGGGCCAGCACGGAGTGGCCACCGCCACGGCGTGCGCGCTCCTCGGGCTCGAGTGTGTCGTGTACATGGGCGAGGTCGACACCGAACGGCAGGCCCTCAACGTCGCCCGGATGCGTCTGCTCGGATCCAGTGTCGTGGCCGTGAAGTCCGGATCGCGCACCCTCAAGGACGCTATCAACGAGGCGCTGCGCGACTGGGTCACGAACGCGGACAACACGTACTACTGCTTCGGCACCGTCGCCGGGCCACACCCCTTCCCGGTCATGGTGCGCGATTTCCAGCGCATCATCGGCCTCGAAGCGCGGCAGCAGGTGCTCGCGTCCACGGGTCGGCTGCCCGACGCCATCGCCGCCTGCGTCGGCGGTGGCTCCAACGCAATCGGCATCTTCCACGCCTTCATCGACGACGCCGATGTTCGGCTGATCGGTTTCGAGGCGGCGGGTGACGGTGTCGAGACCGGCCGCCACGCTGCGACGATCAGTGGTGGAACTCCGGGAGCATTGCACGGTGCGTACTCCTACCTGCTGCAGGACGAGGACGGTCAGACCGTCGAATCTCATTCCATCTCAGCGGGATTGGACTACCCGGGCGTCGGTCCCGAGCACTCGTACCTGCACGACATCGGTCGGGCCGAGTACCGCGGCATCACCGATACCGAAGCCATGAACGCCTTCAAGCTGCTGTGCCGCACCGAAGGCATCATCCCGGCCATCGAGTCCTCGCACGCCATCGCAGGCGCGCTCACCCTCGGCAAGGAGTTGGGCAAGGACGCGATCATCCTGGTCAACCTCTCCGGCCGCGGCGACAAGGACGTCGACACCGCAGCCGAATGGTTCGGGCTGATCGACGGAGACGGCGAAGCGAACGTGGACGACGAAGCAGGTATCAAGCCATGAGCAACAACGACTCCCGCCTCTCGGGAACCTTCGCGCAGTGCCGTGCCGAAGGGCGCGCAGCACTCGTCGGATACCTCCCGGCAGGATTTCCGACGGTGCCGCGATCGGTCGAGGTGTTCAAGACGATGGTCGACGCCGGATGCGACATCGTCGAGGTGGGCATCCCGTACTCCGATCCGGTGATGGACGGCCCCACGATCCAGGCCGCGGCCGATGTCGCGCTGCGAGCCGGGGCCCGAGTCAAGGACGTCTTCGCCGTCACCGAGCAGGTCGCTGCAGCGGGCGGCCGAGCGGTGGTCATGACCTACTGGAACCTGGTCCTCAAGTACGGCATCGAAAACTTCGCGCGCGACCTCGCGAGTGCGGGTGGGCTCGGGATCATCACACCGGATCTCATTCCCGACGAGGCTCAGGAATGGATCGAGGTCTCGAACCGGTACGAACTCGACCGAATCTTCCTCGTCGCCCCGTCGTCCACCGAGGAGCGGCTGGTCAGCACCGTCGAAGCCAGTAGCGGCTTCGTGTACGCGGCCTCGACGATGGGCGTCACCGGTGCCCGCGACGCGGTGTCCTCGATGGCCCCCGCACTCTCGGCACGCATCCGTCAACACTCCGACATTCCCATCGGCGTGGGTCTGGGAGTGCGCTCGGGTGCCCAGGCCGCCGAGATCGCCCGCTACGCCGACGCCGTGATCGTCGGTTCGGCATTGGTCAGTGCCGTCGACAAGGGACTCGACGCCGTGCGCGACCTGACGACGGAACTCGCCGAGGGTGTCCGTTCGGCTAACGTAGCGTCGTGACTTCGACCGCGATCCTGGCCTACATTCCCAGTCCGCCGCAGGGGGTGTGGCACGTCGGACCGCTGGCTCTTCGGGCCTACGCCCTGTTCATCATCATCGGCATCGTCGTTGCCGTCGTGTGGGGTGATCGCCGCTGGGTGGCCCGAGGTGGAACCAAGGGAACAGTCCTCGACGTCGCGGTCTGGGCCGTCCCGTTCGGCCTGCTGGGCGGGCGTCTGTACCACGTGGCAACCGACTGGAAGACGTATTTCGGTCCCGGCGGAAACCCGGTCGAAGCGTTGTACGTCTGGAACGGCGGGCTGGGAATCTGGGGAGCGGTGTTCCTGGGCGGCGTCGGTGCCTGGATCGCGTGCCGTCGACGCGGGATTCCGCTGCCGTCGTTCGGTGACGCAGTCGGTCCTCCGATTCTGCTGGCCCAGGCGATCGGCCGCATCGGCAACTACTTCAATCAGGAACTGTACGGACGCGCCACCACCCAGCCGTGGGGCCTGGAGATCTACGAACGGGTCGACTCCGACGGGCGGCTCGATCCACTCAACGGGATCTCGACCGGATTCGTGGAAAAAGTGGTGCACCCGACGTTCCTGTACGAGCTGTTGTGGAGCGTCGCGGTCGTGGTGCTTCTGGTTCTCGTCGACCGCAAGTACACGATCGGCCACGGTCGACTGTTCGCGCTGTACGTGGCCGGATACTGCGCCGGACGGTTCTGGGTGGAACTCATGCGCGACGATTTCGCCACGACGATCGCCGGTATACGCATCAACACCTTCACCTCCGCCATCATCTTCGTTCTGGCGCTCGCGTACTTCGTGATCGCCACCAAGGGCCGTGAAGATCCGGCGACGCTGAAATCGAACGACGACGTGGATCGCGAGACCTCTTCCGAGGACACCGCATCGGATGCAGAAGGTTCGCGTTCGGCACCGATCGACAGCACCACGGACGCAAGCACCGTCGACGCGCAGCCCGGTCCGGCGTCCGACAAGAAAGCCGAGGAAGAAGGCAGTACGCGTGGTTGATTTCGACAAGACCCCTCAGCCCGACCCCGAACCGGATTCCACCGCCGATTCGAGCGACAACGGGTCGAATCCGACCGCGTCGTTCGGTACGCCTTTCGATTACGACGCCACCGCCGAAGCGTCGCTCTCGGAGGCACCGGGAACGTCGGAGTCCGCGCCCTCGCACGGTCCGACCGGTCCCACGGGCCCGGGGTGGGACACGTACTCGGGTATCGGAAACGGCCCCGGTTGGTCCAGCACGCCGAGCTACCCGGCACCGAGCCCGGACGGCAGTACCGACAACCCGCTCGGTGGATTTCCGGCACCCCCCGGCTACCCGCAGCAGGGGTACGGCCAGCAGCAGAGTTACGGTCAGCAGGGCTACCAGCAGCAGAATCACGGCCATCAGGGCTATCCGCAACCGAATTACGGGCAGCAGGGTTACCCGCAGCAGGGCTATCCGCAGCCGAACTACGGGCAGCAGGGTTACCCGCAGCAGGGCTATCAACAGCCGAATTACGGGCAGCAGGGTTACCAACAGCAGGGATACGGCCAGCAGGGATACGGCGTACCCGTCGGCTATCCGGGTGGATCCGCATTCGGCGTCGGCCCAGATGCACCGTACGGGCGCGATCCGGTGACCGGCGTGCCGCTGTCGGACAAGTCGAAGATCGTCGGCGGATTGCTGCAGCTGTTTCTCGGTTGGTTGGGAGTCGGCCGCTTCTACATCGGAAGTATCGGGATCGGCGTCGCGCAGTTGCTCTTGTTCTTCTTCGGATTTCTCCTCACGGCGGTGTTCGGCCTCGGAGTGATTCTGCTTCTGGGGCTCTTCGTATGGCACGTGGTCGACGGCGTCCTGATACTGGTGGGCAATGTGACCGATGCTCAGGGGCGAAAACTGAGAGACTGATGCCCTTGCTGGTAGTGCATCGGGAGTAAGGGAGTTCGACGTGAGTGAATCGGGTACATCGTCATCGGACGGATCCCCAGGCGACGGATCCACTCCGTCGGAGCCGACCATCTCGTTCGAGAAGGGCTCTCCCGCAGGTTCGGGTCCCGTATACGGGGCTCCCGACCCGAACTACAGCGCTCCGAACTACAGCGCTCCGAGCCACGGCACTCCCGATGCCGACGATCGGGGGCAGTTCGGACCTCCCCCCGGTGCCGGTTACCCACCACCATCGGATGGTTCCGGTCAGTACGGTGCGCCGCCGCCCCCGCCGTATGAGGGCGGGCAGTACGGCGCTCCCCAATACGGTGGTCCCCAATACGGCGCTCCCCAATACGGTGGTCCCCAGTACGCAGGCGGGCCCGGATACATGGACCCGATGGCTCCGTACGGTCGGCACCCGGTCACCGGTGAGCCGTTCTCCGACAAGCAGAAGCTGACGGCCGGTCTGCTCGGCATTCTGTTGGGCGCGTTCGGAGCCGGGCGCTTCTATCTCAACCAGCCGGGCATGGCGGTTGCGCAGATCGCCGTCACGTGGCTCACCTGCGGTATCGGCGGAATCTGGCCGTTGATCGACGGCATCATGATGCTTACCGGCAGCGTCCGTGATCAGCACGGTCGGCCGTTGCGCGACTGACCATCACATTCGTCGCAGCCGGCATTCGCGATTGCATCGATGCGAATGACAGCTGCTACGATTTCGCCATCCGGGAGAGATCCCGGTTTCTTTCGCGGGCCAGAGCTGTCCCGGTGAGTTCCCGACAGGCAGTTCAATTCGGCTCTTCCGACCGTTCCGGTCGACTCGAGCCGACCAGCCGGCGGGGTTGCCGAGACTTCCGGTGCAGCGTCGAACACACTGCACCGCCCTTCACGCACCCCACCGGCCTACGTGGAGGTGATCGTGGTGCTGTTTTCTCGGATGCCTGCGGAGCAAGGTCTGTACGACCCGAGCGCGGAGAAGGATTCCTGTGGCGTGGCGATGATCGCCGACATCGCCGGTCGCCGCTCCCACGCGATCGTCGCCGACGGGGTTCTGGCACTGGAGAATCTGGAACATCGCGGAGCTGCCGGTGCCGAGCCCAACAGTGGTGACGGCGCGGGAATTCTGATTCAGCTGCCGGTCGAACTCCTCGCCTCCCTTGCGCCGTTCGATCTGCCCGCGGCCGGTGCCGACGGCGACAACACGTTCGCGGCCGGAGTGTGTTTTCTGCCGCAGGGCATCCGTGAGCGAGCGATGGCCGTCGAGCGCGTCGAATCCGTTGCGGCCGAAGAAGGTCTGGACATCCTGGGCTGGGTTCCGGTCGAGGTCGATCCCGATCGAGCAGACGTCGGCCTCACCGCCCTCGGCTGCATGCCGTACATGAGCTACCTCTTCGTCACCACCCCCGAGGTCGACGGCACGCGTCCGGCCGGTCTCGCTCTCGACCGTCTCGTCTACGGGCTCCGCAAGCGTTCCGAGCGGGTCACCCCCGAGATCGAGGCCGAAGGCTCGGGGCTGTTCTTTCCGTCGCTGTCCTCGCGCACCATCGTCTACAAGGGCATGCTCACCACGATGCAGCTGCCGCTCTACTTTCCGGAACTTCGTAATCCTTTGTGCACGAGCGCCATTGCCATCGTGCACAGTCGCTTCTCGACCAATACGTTCCCGTCGTGGCCGCTGGCACACCCGCATCGTTACGTTGCGCACAACGGCGAGATCAACACCGTCAAGGGCAACCGAAACCGGATGCGGGCTCGCGAAGCGCTGCTGTCGAGTGACCTGATCCCCGGGGACCTCGAGCGTCTGTTCCCGATCTGCAACCCCGACGCCTCGGACTCGGTGTCCCTGGACGAGGTGCTCGAACTACTGCACCTCGGCGGCCGCAGCGTGCCGCACGTGGTGATGATGATGGTGCCCGAGCCGTGGGAGAACCACCGCACGATGGATCCGCGGGTGCGAGCGTTCTACCAGTTCCACTCGTCGATGATGGAGGCCTGGGACGGTCCGGCCTGCGTGACGTTCACCGACGGCAGCTACGTCGGAGCCGTGCTGGACCGCAACGGTCTTCGCCCCGGCCGCTGGTGGCAGACGGCGGACGGCCGAGTCATCCTCGCCAGCGAGGCAGGCGTGCTCGACGTGCCGCAATCCGAGGTCGTCGCCAAGGGTCGCCTCGAGCCCGGAAAGATGTTCCTGATCGACACCGTCGCCGGACGTCTGGTGCCGGACGAGGAGATCAAACTCCAACTGGCAACCGAACATCCGTACCAGGAGTGGCTGCATGCGGGTCTGCTCGAGATCAAGAGCCTGCCCGAGCGTGCTCACATCCAGTACAACCACGACTCGGTGGTGCGCAGGCAGGTCGCCTTCGGCTACACCGAGGAGGATCTACGCGTGGTGCTGACGCCGATGGCCGCGTCCGGGGGCGAGCCGCTCGGTTCGATGGGTACCGACACCCCGGCCGCAGTGATGTCGCAGCGGTCGCGTCAGCTCTACGACTACTTCATCGAACTGTTCGCCCAGGTCACCAACCCGCCGCTGGATTCGATCCGCGAGGAGATCGTGACCTCGCTCGCGCGGGTGATGGGTCCGGAGCAGAACCTGCTCGAGCCCACGGCGGCGTCGTGCAGGCAGATCGTGTTGCCGTGGCCGGTGCTCGACAACGACGAGCTCAACAAGATCATTCACATCAACGACGACGGTGATCATCCGGGACTGTCGGCCACGGTGTTGCGTGGGCTGTACGAGGTCGAGCGCGGCGGCGAGGGTCTCGCCGAGGCCATCGAGGAGTTGCGTGCCCGGGCGTCGGAGGCGATCGCTGCGGGGTACACCACGCTGATCATCTCGGACCGCGACTCCGACCACACGCGTGCGCCGATTCCGTCGCTGCTCGCGACGTCCGCGGTGCATCATCACCTGGTGCGCACCAAGGAGCGCACCAAGGTCGCGCTCGTGGTCGAGTCCGGCGACGCACGCGAGGTGCACCACCTCGCGCTGCTCATCGGCTTCGGTGCCGCAGCGGTCAACCCGTATCTGGCGATGGAGTCGATCGAGGATCTGGTCGGCGAGGGCGAGCTGACCGGAGTCGAACCGACGATCGCGGTACGGAACTATCTGTACGGGCTCGGCAAGGGCGTGCTCAAGGTGATGTCGAAGATGGGCATCTCGACCGTCGGGTCCTACACCGGCGCACAGGTTTTCGAGGCCGTCGGTCTCGATCGCGAGGTGGTGCGCGAGTACTTCAAGGGCACGGTCAGCAAGCTCGGCGGCGTCGGTCTCGACGTGCTCGCCGAGGAGGTCAAGCTGCGCCATCGTCGGGCGTACCCCGAGAATCCGACCGACCGCGTCCATCGTCGGTTGGAGATCGGCGGCGAATACCAGTTCCGCCGCGAAGGCGAGCTGCACCTCTTCACCCCCGAGACGGTGTTCCTGCTGCAGCACGCAACGCGTACCGGCCGATACGACGTGTTCCAGAAGTACACCGACGAGGTGGACCGGCTCGCACGCGAAGGCGGCGCACTGCGCGGTCTGTTCGAGTTCAAGGACGGCGTCAGGCCGCCGGTTCCGCTCGACGAGGTGGAATCGGTCGAGTCGATCGTCACGCGGTTCAACACCGGGGCCATGAGCTACGGATCCATCTCCGCCGAGGCGCACGAGACGATGGCCGTGGCGATGAACAATCTCGGCGGACGGTCCAATTCGGGGGAGGGCGGCGAGGACGTCGACCGGCTCTACGACCCGACGCGACGCAGTGCCGTCAAGCAGGTCGCCAGTGGTCGGTTCGGTGTCACCAGCGACTACCTGGTCAATGCCACGGACATTCAGATCAAGATGGCTCAGGGTGCCAAGCCGGGTGAGGGCGGTCAGCTGCCCGGGTACAAGGTGTATCCGTGGGTGGCCAAGACCCGACATTCGACGCCGGGCGTCGGCCTCATCTCGCCGCCCCCGCATCACGACATCTACTCGATCGAGGATCTCGCGCAGCTGATCCACGATCTCAAGAACGCCAACGAGAAGGCGCGCGTACACGTCAAGCTCGTCAGTTCCGTCGGCGTCGGCACGGTGGCGACGGGCGTGAGCAAGGCGCACGCCGATGTCGTCCTCATCTCCGGATACGACGGCGGAACCGGAGCTGCGCCGTTGACCTCGCTCAAGCATGCAGGCGCTCCGTGGGAGATCGGGCTCGCCGACGCCCAGCAGACGCTGGTGCTCAACGGCCTGCGTGATCGCATCACCGTGCAGTGCGACGGCGGTATGCGCACCGGGCGCGACGTCATCGTCGCGGCACTGCTCGGCGCGGAGGAGTTCGGGTTCTCGACGGCCCCGCTGATCGTGGCGGGGTGCATCATGATGCGCGTGTGCCACCTCGACACCTGCCCGGTCGGTGTCGCTACGCAGAACCCGGAGCTACGCAAGCGGTTCACCGGAAAGCCCGAGTTCCTCGAGGACTTCTTCAAGTTCATCGCCGAGGACGTGCGAAAGTACCTCGCGCAGCTCGGTTTCCGGAGTATCGACGAGGCCGTCGGTCGCGCCGATGTGCTCGAGACGGCAGCCGGAGTGGCGCACTGGAAGAGCAAAGGACTCGATCTCGCGCCGATCTTCGCGATGCCCGTCGACCGCCACGGAGCCCCGATGACGCAGCGTCGACGCCTTCGCGCGCAGGACCACGGTCTCGATCTCGCGCTGGATCGGACTCTGATCCAGTTGGCCGAGGGAGCGCTGGAGGACGCCCACCCGGTCACGTTGGAGTTGCCGGTACGCAACGTCAATCGCACGGTGGGAACGCTTCTGGGATCCGAGGTCACCCGTCGCTACGGCGCGGTCGGGTTGCCGGACGACACCATTCGCATCGCTTTCACCGGATCGGCCGGTCAGTCTCTCGGGGCCTTCCTGCCGCCGGGCATCACCATCGACCTGGTCGGTGACGCGAACGACTATGTCGGCAAGGGATTGTCGGGCGGCCGAATAGTCGTGCGACCGGCCGAGGATGCGCCGTTCGTCGCAGAGGACAACGTGATCGCAGGAAACACGATTCTCTACGGTGCCACCTCGGGCGAGGTGTATCTGCGTGGTAAAGCAGGGGAGCGGTTCGCGGTGCGCAACTCGGGAGCGATCGCGGTGAACGAGGGCGTGGGCGACCACGCGTTCGAGTACATGACCGGCGGTCGTGTCGTGGTTCTCGGGCCGACCGGTCGCAATCTGGCTGCGGGTATGTCCGGTGGCATCGCGTTCGTCCTCGGTCTCGATCCCGCGGACGTGAACCCGGCGATGGTCGAATTGCAGGCACCCGACCCGGACGATCTGGTGTGGCTACGCCAGACCGTCGAGAATCATCGGCGCTGGACCGGTTCCACCGTCGCGACCTCGTTGCTGGCCGACTGGCCCCGCCGGTCTGCGCTGTTCACCAAAGTCATGCCCGTCGACTACCAGCGAGTGCTGGAAGCGACAAGAATGGCGCGCGCCGAAGGGCGCGACGTCGATGCTGCGATCATGGAGGCTGCACGTGGCTGATCCACAGGGATTTCTGAAAGTCGTCAAGCGTGAGGCCGCCAAGCGTCCGATCGGCGAGCGCGTCAAGGACTGGAACGAGGTGTACTCGCACCAGCCGACGAGCGAGCGTGCCGCCGAGGTCTCCGATCAGGCGCGTCGCTGCATGGACTGCGGTATCCCGTTCTGCCACTCGGGAACTGCGGGTTGCCCGCTGGGAAATCTGATTCCCGAGTGGAACGACCTGGTGCGCCGTGGCCGCTGGGACGCGGCCAGTGACCGACTGCATGCGACCAACAATTTTCCGGAGTTCACCGGGCGGGTGTGCCCGGCCCCGTGTGAATCGGCGTGTGTGCTGTCGATCTCCGAGGCGGCCACCGGCGGAAGCGTGACGATCAAGCGGGTCGAGCAGACCATTGCGGATCTGGCGTGGGAGGAAGGCAGCGTCGTTCCGCAGCCGCCGACGATCACCACCGGCAAGCGAGTCGCCGTCGTCGGATCGGGTCCCGCGGGATTGGCTGCGGCGCAACAGCTCACCCGCGCCGGACACGACGTCACCGTCTACGAGCGCGACGATCGTCTCGGCGGACTGCTCCGCTACGGCATCCCCGAGTTCAAGCTCGAGAAGTCTGTTCTCGATCAGCGCCTCATGCAGATGCGGGCCGAGGGAACGCATTTCGTCACCGAATGCGAGGTCGGCATCGACTTCACCGTCGAGCAACTACGCGAATCCTTCGACGCGGTCGTTCTCGCGGTCGGAGCTCTGCGGGCCCGTGACAATGCCGAGGTCATCGGTCGGGAACTCGACGGCATCCACTTGGCCATGGAGCATCTGGTGCCGTCGAACAAGGAGTGCGAGGGCGACGGTCCCACCTCCATCTCCGCTGCGGACAAGCATGTGGTCATCATCGGCGGTGGTGATACCGGAGCCGACTGCCTGGGAACGGCCCACCGACAGGGTGCTGCGTCGGTGACGCAGCTCGACTACAACCCCGCTCTGCCCGGGGCCCGCGACGACAGCCTCTCGCCCTGGCCGTCGTGGCCGCTGGTACTGCGGACCTCACCCGCACACGCCGAGGGTGGGGTCGTCCGTCATCAGGTCGCGGTCCAGCGATTCCTCGGTGACGAGCGCGGGCACGTTCGCGCGATGGTGCTCGCCGAGGTGGAGGTGCAGCGCGACGCGGACGGTCGTCGCATCGTCACGCCCATCGGTGAGGAAGTCGAACTGCCGTGCGATCTGGCGTTGTTCGCCATCGGTTTCGAGGGTGTGGAGCATGGTCCGTTGCTCGACGAGTACGGCCTGACGCTGACCAAGCGCGGTGCGCTCTCGTGTGGTCCGGATTGGCAGACCACCGCACCCGGGGTGTTCGTGTGTGGCGATGCGCACCGTGGTGCGTCGTTGGTCGTGTGGGCGATCGCGGAGGGTCGTTCGGCGGCTCACGCAGTCGACGCCTTCCTCACCGGACACTCGGAATTGCCGTCCCCGGTACACCCGACTGCACTGCCTCTCGCCGTCGTGTGACGCCCGTCTCTGAACCGGTACAGACCGTCTCAGCAGCAAGGTAGCGCGGCTACCGATCGGTAGTATTCGAGTGGACTCGTCTGCGATAGAGAACGCGGCGTCCAGCGGCTAGGCTCGCCTTCGTGAGCCGACGTACGAAGATTGTCTGCACCCTTGGACCCGCAACCGCAACCACAGAGCGCATCCGCGAACTCGTCGAGAGTGGAATGGATGTCGCGCGACTGAACTTCAGCCATGGTGATCACCCCGATCATCAGGCCAACTACGAGAGGGTTCGAGCAGCATCGGACGCCACCGGCAAAGCCGTGGGCATTCTGGCCGACCTGCAGGGACCGAAGATTCGTCTCGGCCGTTTCGCCGAGGGCTCGACCACCTGGGCGGCCGGCGAGCTGATTCGCATCACCGTCGAGGAGTGCGAGGGCACTCACGACCGGGTGTCGACCACCTACAAGGAGCTGGCCCAGGACGCCAAAGAAGGCGACCGCCTGCTCGTCGACGACGGCAAGGTCGGCCTCGTGGTCACCGGTGTCGAAGGCAACGACGTGTTGTGCCGCGTCACCGAAGGTGGACCGGTCAGCAACAACAAGGGCGTGTCCCTGCCCGGCATGGATGTGTCCGTTCCCGCCATGAGCGAGAAGGACATCGCCGACCTCGAGTTCGCCCTCGCCCTCGGTGTCGATTTCATCGCCCTGTCGTTCGTGCGTTCTCCCGCCGACGTCGAACTCGTGCACGCTGTGATGGACCGCGTCGGCCGCCGAGTTCCGGTCATCGCGAAGCTCGAGAAGCCCGAAGCCGTCGACAACCTCGAAGCCATCGTGCTCGCGTTCGACGCGATCATGGTCGCCCGCGGTGACCTCGGCGTCGAGCTGCCCCTCGAGCAGGTGCCGCTGGTGCAGAAGCGCGCCATCCAGATCGCCCGCGCCAACGCCAAGCCCGTCATCGTTGCGACCCAGATGCTCGAATCGATGATCGAGAACTCCCGGCCGACGCGCGCCGAGGCGTCAGACGTCGCCAACGCAGTGCTCGACGGGACCGACGCGGTCATGCTGTCCGGCGAGACCTCGGTGGGCAAATACGTGATGGAAACCGTGCGGACGATGGCGCGCATCGTCGAGACCGTCGAGACCGAGGGCGACAGCGTTCCTCCGCTGACTCACGTGCCGCGCACCAAGCGTGGCGTCATCTCCTACGCTGCTCGCGACATCGGCGAGCGGCTCGACGCGAAGGCGCTCGTAGCGTTCACCCAGTCGGGTGACACCGTTCGACGGTTGGCTCGCCTGCACACCAAGCTGCCGTTGCTCGCCTTCACCTCGATCTCCGAGGTCCGTAGCCAGCTGTCGCTGAGCTGGGGCACCGAGACGTTCCTGGTCCCCGATGTGGGCTCGACGGACGCGATGGTGAAAGAGGTCGACAAGGCTCTGCTCGAACTCGGTCGGTACAACAAGGGCGATCAGGTCGTGATCGTGGCCGGTGCCCCTCCCGGCACAGTAGGCTCGACCAACTTGATCCATGTGCACCGAATCGGAGAAGAGGACCGGTAAGTGGTCGAAGCGGGGGGAACCGGCGTCAGCGAAAGCGCGCCGAGTAGTACAGCTGTACGCAAGACCGATCTCGAGACGCTCCTCGATCTCCTCGCACTGGAGGAGATCGAGGAGGACGTGTTCGTCGGCGTTCACCCCGAGCAGGTGGGGAGCCGGACGTTCGGGGGGCAACTGGTCGCTCAGGCCCTGATCGCGGCAGGGCGCACGGTGTCCGGTACGTCGCGTGACGTGCATGCGATCAACGCACATTTCATCCGTGGTGGTGACGTGAAGAAGCCCATCGAATACCGGGTCTCCCGTCAGCGCGACGGCCGAGCATTCGCCAACCGCCAGGTCACCGCCGTCCAGGACGGCAATGAGCTGTTCGTCATGCTCGCCGCTTTCCAGGATTTCGGCAAGGGACTCGAGCACAGCGTGGAGGTGCCCGAGGTTCCGTACCCCGATGCATTGCCTCCGCTCGGCGATCACTTCGTCGGGTACGAGGACCGGCTGCAGATGTTCGTCGATGCACTCAAACCGATCGACATGCGTTACGCGAACGATCCGGCGTGGATCATGCACGGCACCGGCGAGAAACTCAATCACAATCGGGTCTGGATGAAGGCCGACGGCGATCTGCCCGACGACTCGATTTTTCACGCCGCGACCATGGGCTACGCGTCGGACACGACTGTGCTCGACTCGATCATCACCACCCACGGTCTGTCGTGGGGGCTCGATCGCATCGTCGCGGCGACGGTCAACCATTCCATCTGGTTCCACCGCCCGTTCCGGTTCGACGAGTGGGCTCTCTACGCCACCGAATCGCCGGTAGCGGCCGGGTCCCGTGGGCTGGCCACCGGACGCTTCTTCTCGATGGACGGCCAATTGTTGGCCACTGTTGTGCAGGAGGGTCTCATCCGGCACTTCCCGAAGCGGGAGCGGGCCTGAGGGCATTCGACCACTCCAGCGTTTTCGCGGCGAGATCGAGCGTGGCGAGCGCAGGGCTGGTCGACGGCAGTCGGGTGAATCTCACGTGGGGCGTCACCGTCCTCACGTGGCGACGGTAGCTCTCGGCCGCTTTCGCTCCGTTGAAGAACACCCTGTCGATGCCGGGGTTCTCGGCGAACAGATTCCCGAAATCGTTTGCCTCGATCGAGGATTCGACGATCGCCGAGTCCAGGCTTCCCTCTCGCGTGCACAGCTTCAGCACATCCCACACGGCGACGCCATGGCCGCGCAGACGCTCGGTGCGTTCGTCGTAGGGTAGCTCGGGGCCCGCACCGAACAGCGTTCCCATGATCGGCCAGAACGCATTTCGCGGATGCGCGTAATACTGCTGCGCGGCCAGCGACGCGACGCCGGGCATCGACCCAAGGATCAGGATGGTTGCGCCCGGTCCGACGATCGGCTCGAAACTGTGCACGACGTTCATTGCGCGATTACAGCAAATCCCCGCGGGGGCAGCGGACGGGGGACCACAATGGAGGTCATGTTGGATCCACGCGTACTCGACAACAACGAACTCGAAGCCGAACTCGCCGCACTGCGTCGGGGGCGTGACGCCGCGATGGACGAAGGCGCGCGGGATGTCTCGACCGCCGACACCGACCACCTCATCGCGCGGTTCGAGGAAGAAATCCGCAGGAGACATCAGGATTCGGTGTCCGATCAGCCCAGTGCCGATCTGCCCTGACCCACGATCAGGACGGCGCAGGCGGCAGTCGCCGCAATCGTCCTCACGTTGTTCCATCGCGTCCACGTGTCGGTGAAGTTCTGCCACACCTGAGCGCCGGCAGCACTGCCGGGATCCACGCCGGCCAACGCGTCGTTGAGGGGGACGTTCAGAACGGCCGTGATCGCGACGCAGCCGAGAATGTAGAGAACGGCACCGCTCACGACGAGCAGGGGTGAACCCCGACCGGCCGACACGGCGAGAATCGCTGCGAGAGTGCATGATACGGCCGTTCCGAAGAAGAGGCCGAGAAACACCGGACCGAGAATCGCCGCATTGAATCTCTGCATCGCGGCGATCGCGTCGGGTACCGGCAGTGTCGCCAGGCCGGGCAGCACGCTGACGGAGAACGCGAGCAGCACTCCTGCCATCGATCCGCATCCGACGGCGGATACGGTGGTGGCGACCGAGGACGCCCGCTCGATCACGACGGGTCTGTTCGGTGGATGTTCACGGTCGGTGGTCCTTTCGTCGAGAACTGCTCTGTCGTCCACTGTTGCTCGGAACGGCGGGATGAACAATGCTCGAAACGCCGGATTCGATGTCCGATCGTCCATGTCGTGGGACAATCGATCGATGCGTGGACTCGACCCCTGGAAATCGCCCGATCCGCTCGGTGAGGCCCTGCACTTTCTACGGATGACCGGATCGTTCTACGTACGATCGGAGATGAGCGGTTCGTGGGGTCTCGACCTGCCCGCCATGGAGGATGCGCTGTGGTTTCACACGGTGGTGGACGGTCGGTGCCTGCTGGCGGTTCCCGATGAGCCGACGCGGGAGTTGGTGCCAGGCGATTTCGCGTTGGTCCCTCATGGGCGCGGTCATGTTCTCGCCGCCGACGCGGATGCGGCGACACGAGCGGTGAGTGTGTACGACCTCCCGCACGAGTACGTCAGCGACCGCTATGCGGTGATCACTCACGGTGAAGGAGCAGGACCGCCTGCCACTCTGGTGTGCGGGGCGGTGCGGCTGGATCACCCTGCGGCGCAACAGCTCGTCCGTCTGCTTCCTGCCGTGGTGTTCGTCGATGCGGAGCCAGGACCGCAGCAAACGAGGATGCAGAACGTCCTGGCGATGGTGGCGGACGAAGCCCGAGTTCTCGAGCCCGGGGGAGAAGCGGTCATCACCCGGCTGTCCGACATTCTGGTGATCCTGGCGCTGCGGTCGTGGATCGGCGGCACTGCGCGAGCGCAGTCGGGGTGGCTCGGAGCGTTGCAGGACGATCGAATCGGCGCTGCTCTGGCCCTGATTCATCGACATCCTCACCAGCGGTGGACCGTTGCGGCTCTGGCGTCGAGCGCGAACATGTCGCGTTCGGCGTTCTCGGCGCGTTTCACCGAGCTGGTCGGTCGATCCGTGATGAGCTACCTGGCCACGTGGCGAATGCAGGTCGCATATCAGACCCTGCGTTCCGAGGACGTCGCGCTGGCCGAATTGGCCCGGCGCAGTGGGTATCTCTCGGAGGCGGCGTTCGGGAAAGCGTTCAAGCGGGCGATGGGGGTCTCGCCTGGAAGTGTGCGTCGCCGTCCCGAGGTGTCGATGGCCGCGGTTCAGTCGAGCAGATGACGGAGATAGCTGTTCGGGTCTTCGAGGTAGCGACGCCAATGCTGGACCAATTCGAGTTCGTCCCAGGTGCTTCGGCGCAGACCGTGTTCGCCGACTTCGACGATGTCGGCACCGGGGGTCGACGCCAGAATCGGTGAATGGGTGGCGCAGACGATCTGCGCGCCCTCGTCGCCCAGCTCGGACATCAGTGCAACGAGCTGCAGGCTCGCGGTGAACGACAAGGCAGATTCCGGCTCGTCCAGGACATAGAAGCCGGGTTCGGTCAACATTGCACCGAACATGGTCAGGAACCCTTCGCCGTGGCTCATCTCGGCGGTGTTCTCGTCCCAGAATCCCGGCATCCCGCTCAGGTTTTCGGCCATTTCGAACGCGGTCTCGGCGCGCAGAAAGAAGCCACGCTTCTGCTGTCGCGGACCACGAAGCATGCGAGAACCCCGCGGTGTGGTCTCGAGCTTGAGTACCTCACCGAGAGCGCTCGTCACCTCGTCGAGTCGACGCGACTGCTGCGCCGCCCGACCGCCGCGGGCATCGATTCCGAAACCCTCGGCGATCGCCTCGACCAGGGTGGATTTACCGGAACCGTTGTCGCCGACCAGAATTGTGACCGGTGCCAGGAATTCGAGTCCGTCACGGGCGAGGTCGGCGACTGCGGGCACGGTGAAGGGCCAATCCGCTCCGACGTCGTCGGTGTGGACGTACGCGCGCTCTACGAACATGGTTCAGGCAGTGACCAGGCGGTCGACGTAACCGGTCTCGTGGGCGGAGTCCGCGCTGCAGGTGTAGAAGACCCACTGCGCCGACAGGTCCGCCGAATCCCCGAACCGATGGTCGACCTTCGCTGCGCACAAACTGCCCGCACTGGTGTCGTGGCAACGAAGACTGCTGGGTATGTACATCACCCCACTGTAGGCGCGATCGACGAAGACGATCACCGACGTCGCGAACGGGGATGTATCCACGTGGTGCCCTCGGTGAGACTCGAACTCACACTGGACGGGTTTTGAATCCGTTTCCTCTGCCAATTGGGATACGAGGGCTGGCGTCTTTCAAGCAACGATTGACGAGTTTAGAAGATGCGCTTTCGGCGTCGCGCACCGGTACCCTTCAGATGCTCGACGGCCCCGATGGGCGATGACTGTCAAAGGAGACCGATACAGATGAACGCTCCTGGTGCGCACGGTACTGGCAAGCCCCCGCTTCGTGTGGTGGTGGCAGAGGACGAATCCCTGATCCGGCTCGACCTCGTGGAGATGCTCCGCGAAGAGGGCTACGACGTCGTCGGTGAAGCGGCCGACGGTCAGCAGGCGGTGGAGTTGGCCGTCGAACTGCGTCCCGATCTGGTCATCATGGACGTGAAGATGCCGCGTCGGGACGGAATCGATGCGGCATCGGAGATCGCCGAGAAGCGCATCGCGCCCGTCGTCATTCTCACCGCGTTCAGTCAGCGCGAGCTCGTGGAGAAGGCGCGCGATGCCGGAGCGATGGCGTATCTGGTCAAGCCGTTCACCAAAGCCGATCTGATGCCTGCGGTGGAGTTGGCCGCCAGCCGTTTCGGTGAGATCTCCGCGCTCGAATCCGAGATCGTGGATCTGCAGGACCGGCTCGAGACGCGCAAGCTCATCGAGAAGGCCAAGGGCATCCTGATGGAATCGCAATCTCTCACAGAACCGCAGGCGTTCAAGTGGATTCAGCGCGCCGCCATGGATCGCAGGACGACGATGAAGGCCGTCGCGGAGGTCGTGATCGACACGCTCGGTACCCCTGCGAACAAGCCTGTGGCAGAGAGCTGATCGGCCCTCGAAAGCTACGGCCACGTAAAACTTCGACTCCCTAGGTCACAGTCAGGTCACGAGCGTCGTTCTAGGCCTTGCGAATCAGCTCCGAGCATTAGCGTCTGACCCACACGTGAGCGACATGTAACTCAGGTGCGCTTCATCGACGAGCAATTTCAAGGAGAACCTAGATGGCAATTCGGACCTATGTCCGCACGGCTGCGGTGCTGAGCGTTACCTCGCTCGCACTGTTCGGCTGTTCGTCGAGCGACGACTCGGGCTCGACCGACTCCACCAGTGCCAGCGGCGGCACTGCAGCCGCGGAAACGACCGTCTCCACCGACTGCACGCCCGAGCAGGCCACTGCCGGGGCAACCCCGGATACGGCACCGCTGGTGGTGGGCACCCTTCTCCCCGAGACCGGAACCCTGGCCTTCCTCGGCCCGCCCGAAGTTGCCGGCGTCCAGTTGGCCGTCAACGACGTCAACGCCGCCGGTGGCGTCCTCGAGCAGCCCGTCACGCTCATCCCCGGTGACTCGGGCGACACGACGACCGATACCGCCAACACCACGGTCGACCGTCTGCTCGCCGGCGGTGCCGACGTCATCGTCGGTGCGGCGTCGTCCTCTGTCTCGCTCAAGGTCATCGACAAGATCGCCAGCGCAGGCGTCGTGCAGTTCTCGCCGGCCAACACGTCCGACCAGTTCGTCTGCTACCCGGACAAGGGTCAGTACTTCCGTACCGCACCCACCGACGTGCTGCAGGCACAGGCCTTGTCCCAGCTGATCGCCCAGGACGGTGCGCAGCGCGTCGCCATCCTCGCGCTCAACGACCCGTACGGTACGGGCCTGGCCGCGAACACCGCGGACAACCTCGAAGAGGCCGGCATCGCGGCGGACCAGATCCAGACCACGATCTACGACCCGAACGCACAGTCGTTCAACGCAGAGGTCGACGGCGTGAAGAACTTCAACCCGGACGCCGTGGCCATCATCGGCTTCGAGGAGTCCGCGAAGATCATCACCCGTATGCACGAGATCGGCATCGGACCGTCCGACGGCACGCTGGTCTACGGAGTCGACGGCAACATGGGTAACGCCCTCGGAGAGTCGGTGGCAGCAGGTCTGCTGGACACGATGCGTGGCACCACCCCGTTGACCGACGTCGGCACCGGATTCCAGGATCGTCTCAAGAGCGTGGATCCGGCCCTGGTGGACTTCAACTACGCAGGCGAGTCCTACGACGCGGTGGTCATCTCGGCACTCGCGGCCGAGCAGGCCAAGTCGACGGCAGGCACCGACATCGCTGCCAACATCAACAGCGTCACCAAGGACGGCACCAAGTGCACCAGCTACGCCGAGTGCCTTCCGCTCGTCAAGGCCGGAACCGACATCGACTACGACGGAATCACCGGCGCGCTGAACTTCAGTGACGCAGGAGAGCCCGCCACCGGTTCCTACGGCAACCTGGTCTTCGGACCGGACAACACCCTGACGACGGACGGTTACATCGTCGTCGGTGAGTGATCTGTAACTGTCACACAGCCTCTGGGCCCGAGTCCTCGATCAGGACTCGGGCCCAGTGGCTTGCGTATGTGCCGCACGTTCGACGGCAGCGAGAAGGCCCCGGTTCGATGTCGATCGAACCGGGGCCTTCGTCGTTGCGAGGAGCTACTTCTTCTCTTTGCTTCCTGCCAGCGTGCCGAGATACAGCTCGATCACCTTCGGGTCGTTCATCAACGCCGGACCGGTGTCGGTGTAGGCGTTACGGCCCTGATCGAGAACGTAGCCGCGGTCGCAGATCTGGAGGCAACGACGGGCGTTCTGCTCGACCATGATGATCGACACGCCCGCTGCATTGATCTTCTTGCAGCGGATGAACACCTCGTCCTGGAACATCGGTGACAGTCCGGCCGACGGTTCGTCGAGCAGCAGTACCGACGGCTCCATCATCAGTGCGCGTCCCATGGCGACCATCTGTCGCTCGCCGCCGGACAGTGCGCCCGCCTTGACCTTCTTGCGCTCACCGAGCAGCGGGAACAGTTCGCTGACGAACTCGAATCGCTCGCCGAACTTCTTGGGACGCAAATAGATTCCCATTTCGAGGTTCTCTTCGATGGTCAACGACGGAAAGACGTTCTGCGTCTGCGGAACGTAGCCGACTCCCTTGGTGACCAGGACGTGCGCTTCGGCGGAGGTGATGTTGTCACCTCGCAGTTTGACGCTGCCCTCACGGACGGCAACCAGCCCGAACAGGGTCTTGAGGAGGGTCGACTTCCCGGCTCCGTTGGGTCCGATGATGCCGACGATCTCCCCGTCGTTGAGGAAGAAGTTGCATTCACTGAGGATGTTGACGCCCGGGATGTACCCGGCCACCAAGCCGTCGGCGCGCAGCAATGCACCTTCGGCGAGGCGGGCGTGCTCCTCGGGTGTCGCGGCGAACTCTGCCGGCGTCAATGTCTGTTCGCTCATCGTTCGTCCTCCTCGGCCCGGTGCGAGCCGCCTTCGGTCTCGTCGGTTACCACCGGGCGTACGAACTCCGGCTCCGAGAGGTCGCCTCCCGCTTCGAGTTCCTCGGCCTCGGCCTTCTTCAGTGCCTCTGCGAGCTCCGCAGTGGCACCGACCGGATTGCCGTCGGCATCGAATTCCAGAGCCTGATCGTGATGGCTACCGAGATACGCATCGACGACGGCTCCGTTGTTGGAGAGCTCCTCGGGGGTGGACTCGGCAATGATGCTGCCCTGTGCCATCACCACCACCCAGTCACTGATGTCGCGGATGACGTCCATGTCGTGCTCGACGAACACCACCGTCATACCGTCGTCGCGAAGGGACTTGATGTGCCCCAGAAGCGATTGCGTCAGAGCAGGATTGACCCCGGCCATCGGCTCGTCGAGCATGACCACCGACGGATCGGTCATCAGCGCACGCGCCATCTCGAGCAGCTTGCGTTGGCCGCCGGACAACGAGCCGGCCAGGTCGTCGGCCTTGGCGTCGAGCTTGAAGCGCCCCAATAGCTCGTAGGCGCGTTCGGTGATCTGACGTTCCTGGGCCTTCCACGTCCACGGCATGAACGTGTTGATCATGCGCTCGCCGCGCTGACCGGTTGCGCCCAGCCGAACGTTGTCCAGCACAGTCAGTTTCGACAGCGCCTTGGTCAACTGGAACGTACGGACGACACCTTTGCGTGCCACCTGGTGCGGATGCATCCGACCCAGTTCCTGGCCGTCCATCGACCAGGTACCGGTGTCGGGTCGATCGAATCCCGTGAGCAGATTGAACAGGGTGGTCTTGCCTGCGCCGTTGGGCCCGATGAGTCCGGTGATGCACCCACGCTGGATCTCCAGGTGCGCGACGTCGACGGCTTTCAGGCCGCCGAAGGTGCGCGAGACGCCGTCGACCACCAGGGTGGCGTCGGGCTTGGGGGATCCGGGCTCGTTGGCGACACCGGCGAACAACGCCGACCGCTGATCACTCGACAGTGCCTTGGCAGCACGTGATTCGAGGGTGCTTGCTTTCTTGCTCGGTGCCGCTGTTGCGGCGGCATCCTTGCTCGGGTCAGGCATTGAGTTGAACCTCTCGCTTGTTGCCGAGAATGCCCTGAGGTCTGAACACCATCAAGACGGCGATCAGAATTCCCAGGAGCACGAACCGCGTGGCACCGACCTGCGCGCCGGTGAGGTTGAGCACCGGGTCGTCGCCGGAGATCAGCTGTCGCAGAATGGCATCGGGAATGGACAGCAGGAACCAGAAGAGCATCGCGCCCAGGACGGGGCCGAACACCGTTGCGGCACCACCGAGAATCAGGGCACCGAAGGCGAAGAACGTCTGCGCCGTCGAGTAGAAGTCCGGGTTGATGGACTGGGTTTGCAGTGCGTTGAACACGCCGCCCATGCCGCCGATGACACCACCGAGAACCAGCGCCTGCATCTTGTAGACGAACACGTTCTTACCCAGCGAGCGGGCCGCGTCCTCGTCTTCACGAACGGCCTTGAGCACACGTCCCCAGGGGCTGTGCGTCAGGAGGTAGACCACCCCGCACAGCAGCAGGACCAGCGTCCAGCCGACGAGCATGGCCCACAGGTCGTTACCCAGGAATCGCACGCCAATGAAGCTGTACGTCTTGCCACCCTCGAACGGACTCATGCTGGTGAACGGGCCGGCGAAGCCGGTGATGCCGTTGGTCGACTTGGTCACCGAATCCGTTGCGGTGGAACGAAACACGAGTCGCAGTATTTCCGACGCGGCGATGGTGACGATCGCGAGGTAGTCGGCTCGCAGTCGCAGAGTCGGGATGCCGAGCACCAGGGCGAGCAGTCCTGCCGCGGCGAGACCGACCAGAATGCCGAGCCAGAGCGGCTGTTCGTAGGTGATCGTGGTGATGCCGACGCCGTAGCCGCCGAGCAGTGCGAAGCCGATCTGGCCGAAGTTGAGCAGTCCGGCGTAGCCGAAGTGCAGGTTCAGGCCGATGGCGAGCAGGGCGTAGAAGATGGCGGACGGGCCGACCAGCTGAGCGAGTGAGATCTGAAGTGCGCCGATGATATCCATGTGAAGGTCACCCGATCCTTTGTCGCGAGCCGAGGATGCCCTGTGGACGGACGACGAGGATGAGAATCAAGACGAGCAACCCTCCGATGTATTTGAGATCGGGATTGATGACCAGCGTCGACCACTGCACGAGCAGACCGACGATGACGCAACCGAGGAATGCGCCGTAGGCCGTTCCCAGGCCACCCAGTGTGATGCCGGCGAACATGAGCAACAGAAGTTTGAAGCCCATCTCCCACTGGACGCGACCGCCGAGTTCGGAGAGCCCGAACAACACGCCGCCGAGGGCAGCCAGGCCGCCGCCGAGGCACCAGACGAACGTGACCACGCGCTCGACGTTGATGCCGGAGGACGCGGCCAGATCCCGGTTGTCGGCCACCGCACGCATGGCCTTGCCGATCTTGGTGCGCTGCAGCATCAGCGCGACGCCGACCAGGACGACGATGCTGATGACGATGCAGGCGAGGTTGACGTTGGTGATCGACAACGGACCCCAGTCGTTCTCGGTCTGCGCCTGGTAATCGTCGAAGGGCTCGGAGCGATCCGAGAAGAAGATCAGGATGAGATAACGCAGTGCGATCGCCAGGCCGATGGTGACCACCAGCTGAGCAATGAGGCCTGTTCGCCGTTTGCGCAACGGCCGCCAGATCAGGGCATTGTTGAGCCAGCCGATCGCGACTCCGACGACTATCGCGAGCAGCGTGGCCGGGATCAGTTGTATGCCGACACTGACGTTGAAGAACCACGCCGCGACGGCACCGAGTGTGACGAGTTCTCCGTGTGCGAAGTTCGTCAGACCGGTGGTGCCGAAGATCAGACTCAGCCCGACCGCGGCGAGCGCGATGACGAGGCCGAAACGGAAGCCGTCGACGGTGGTGCGAACGAACTTCTCGTAGAACGGAATGGTGGTGGCGGTTCTGGCCTCACCGAACGAGAAGATGACGGTGTTGGAACGCCCGGCCTGCACATCGCGCTGGACCTCGCCCTGGACGCTGACGCCGTCGGGGAGCGTTTCCTGAACCACCTGGAACGTGTAGGTGCCGGGAGACAGTTCGAGGGTCCACCGGCCCCCGGTTTCACTGGTGGTACGGGCGACTTCGGAGCCGGACGCGTCGAGCGCCGCGACGTCGACGCCGACGAGTCGTTCGCCACCGTTGTTCAGGGATCCGGCGACGCTGACCGCGTCCGCCGGTGGTGCCTGTTCGGCACTGGTCCCCGGCGCTGCCGGGGGAGTGGGGGTAGGTTCCTGGGCCAATGCCGGCGCACTGAACAGCAGCGCGGCAATGGAACTCAGAACGGCGAGTAGGAGTGTTCGCTGAAGGAGCCGAACGGCAGATCTTGCGCGCAACCTCGGCGGTTGCACCTTTCTGGTCCATCGAACATTTGGAGCCACGCACGTCCTCCGGACGGTTGTCGTTGTGCCACGGGTATGTGGGTTTCCTGCAATTGTCGGACTCTATCCGCTGAAACGACGCAAAATCGGCGACTGAGATTTCCGGAAAGTATCGGTTGTGTTTCGCGGTGCGCGGCGTGCGCATCGAGTGCGATCGCGTCGTGGCGCGTGCATCCGGCTACGAGTTGTCGGACTGTCTCCCTAGACTGGTCAACCGTGAGCCCAGTAACGGAGAAAAGTGCAGCGCCCGCAGCCGAGACCGATGCGAAAGCGGGCGGAGAGCGGCCCACGTTGCTGCTCATCGACGGCCACTCGATGGCGTTCCGTGCCTTCTTCGCGTTGCCCGCGGACAACTTCAAGACCACGAGCGGTCAGTCCACCAATGCGGTGTACGGGTTCACCTCGATGTTGATCAACCTGCTGCGGGACGAGAAACCGACGCACATCGCGGCGGCGTTCGACGTCTCGCGGCAGACCTTTCGCGCCGAGCGGTACCCCGAGTACAAGGCCAACCGCAGCAAGACGCCCGACGAGTTCGCCGGTCAGGTCGACATCACCAAGGACGTACTCGGGGCCATGGGTATCCCGGTGATGGCCGAGGCGGGCTTCGAGGCCGACGACATCATCGCCACTCTGGTGACCCAGGCAGAGGCACTGGGGTACCGCGTTCTGGTGGTCACCGGCGATCGCGATGCGCTGCAGTTGGTGACGGACAACGTCACGGTGTTGTATCCGCGCAAGGGCGTGTCGGATCTGACTCGGTTCACCCCCGCCGAGGTCGCCACCAAGTACGGTTTGACGCCATCGCAGTACCCGGACTTCGCGGCCCTGCGCGGAGACCCGAGCGACAACCTCCCCGGCATTCCCGGGGTCGGCGAGAAGACGGCGACCAAGTGGATCATCGAATACGGTTCCCTCACCGCTCTTGTCGACAACGTGGACAAGGTCAAGGGCAAAGTGGGAGATGCACTGCGGGCCAACCTGTCGAGTGTGGTGCTCAACCGCGAGCTCACCGAGATGGTCCGCGATGTGCCGTTGCCCTACACCCCCGATCAGCTCGAACTGGCTCCGTGGGATCGCGAGAAGATCCACGCCTTGTTCGACGACCTGGAGTTCCGCATTCTGCGGGACCGATTGTTCGAGACGCTCGCGTCGGTCGAACCCGAAGCAGAAGAAGGTTTCGACGTCCGCGGCGGCATTGTCGCGCCCGGCGATCTGGCCGCATGGCTGGGAGAACACGCGGCCGACGGCCGACGGAGCGGGCTGTCCATCCTCGGCCCGCGTCGGCCTTTCGACAGCGACGCGACGTCGGTGGCGATCGCTGCGGCCGACGGGGAAGGCGCGTTCGTCACGACGACCGCTCTGGACGAATCCGACGAGCAGGCACTTGCTGCCTGGCTCGCCGATCCGGCGCAGCCGAAGGCTCTGCACGAGGCCAAGTGGGCTCTGCATGCAGTTCGTGGCCGCGGCTGGACCCTCGGTGGGTTGACCACCGACACAGCCCTTGCGGCGTACCTGGTGCGGCCCGGGCAGCGGTCGTTCAACCTCGACGACCTGTCGTTGCGCTACCTCAAACGCGAACTCCGGGTGGAGGATGCGGGTGAAGGCCAGATGTCGTTGCTCGATGCCGAGGACACCGCCGATGCGGCGTTCGCGGAGGGCGAGATTCTCAAGGCGCGGGCCGTCATCGACCTGGCCGATGCGTTGGACGCCGAGCTCGCCGCCATCGAGTCGACCACCCTGCTCTCCGAGATGGAGCTGCCGCTGCTGACGGTGTTGGCCGATGTCGAGGCAACGGGTATCGCCGTGAACGGTGATCACCTCCGCGCATTGCAGTCCGGATTCGCTGCGCAGGTGGACGAGGCTGCGAACTCCGCCTACGGCGTGATCGACAAGCAGATCAACCTCGGGTCACCGAAGCAGTTGCAGGTGGTGCTGTTCGAGGAACTCGACATGCCCAAGACCAAGAAGACCAAGACCGGCTACACCACCGACGCCGATGCGCTGCAAGGGTTGTTCGAGAAGACCGAGCATCCGTTCCTGAAGTTCCTGCTCGATCATCGGGACGCGACGCGGATGAAGGTGACGGTCGACGGCCTGCTGAAATCCGTCGCCGACGACGGACGCATTCACACCACGTTCAATCAGACGGTCGCGGCAACCGGGCGACTGTCGTCCACCGAGCCGAACCTGCAGAACATTCCGGTGCGCAACGAGGCGGGACGCCACATCCGTGACGGCTTCGTCGTCGGGGCCGGATACGACACGCTTCTCACCGCCGACTACAGCCAGATCGAAATGCGCATCATGGCGCACGTCTCCGGCGACGAAGGGCTGATCGAGGCATTCAACACCGGCGAGGACCTGCACAGTTTCGTCGGTGCCAGGGCCTTCGGAGTGCCGATCGAGGAGGTCACGCCCGAACTGCGTCGCCGCGTCAAGGCCATGTCGTACGGACTGGCCTACGGATTGAGCGCCTTCGGTCTCGCCGCGCAGCTCAAGATCTCCACCGACGAGGCGAAGCAGCAGATGGAGGCGTACTTCGCGCGGTTCGGAGGCGTCCGTGACTACCTGCGCAACGCCGTCGAGGAAGCGCGCAAAGTGGGATACACCTCCACGCTGTACGGCAGGCGCCGCTACTTGCCCGACCTCAACAGCGACAATCGTCAGCGCCGCGAGGTCGCCGAGCGGGCCGCTCTCAATGCGCCCATCCAGGGCACCGCCGCAGACATCATCAAGGTCGCGATGATCGACGTGCACCGATCGCTGGCGGAGTCGACGCTGAAGTCGCGGATGCTCTTGCAGGTGCACGACGAATTGGTACTCGAAGTCGTCGACTCCGAGCGCGAGGAAGTCGAGGCACTGGTACGCGACAAGATGTCCTCGGCCATCGAACTGTCGGTGCCCCTGGAAGTCTCGGTCGGCACCGGTCGCAGCTGGGACGCCGCTGCACACTGATTCGACCCATGGCCAGGCGAAGGGCCGCTCACCGAATTCGGTGAGCGGCCCTTCGCTCTATGTACGGCTGCGGCGAACTACTCCGCCGCGGGAGCCTGCTCGGCGATCTGCTGGCGTACGACGTCCATGTCGAGTGCCTTGATCTGACCGACAAGGTCTTCCAGCGCCGGTGCAGGCAGTGCGCCGGGCTGTGCGTAGACGAGAATTCCTTCGCGGAACGCCATGATCGTCGGGATCGACTGGATCTGCGCTGCCGCAGCAAGACCCTGCTCGGCCTCGGTGTCGACCTTGGCGTGCACGACGTCGGGGTGCGCGTCCGACGACTTCTCGAAGGTGGGCGCGAACTGGCGGCACGGTCCGCACCAGGACGCCCAGAAATCGACCAACACCACGTCGTTGCTCGTCACGATCTCGTCGAAATTCTGCTGGGTCAAAGTCTGAGTGGCCACGCGGTCCCTTTCGTTTGATTGCGCTTCTGCTGTGTCTCAACGCAGGTACTCGCCGGAATCATCCCGACTGTGTAGGAGCGCGGCGGGTCAGGCTGGTTGGTAGGCAGCGCGGAACGTGCGGCGGTAGGAGTTCGGTGTGGTGCATCGCAACCGCACGAAGTGCTGCCGCAGAGCCGCGGCATTTCCGAAGCCGACCACCTCGGCGATCGAATCCATCGGAAGATCGGAGTTCTCCAACAGTTGCTGCGCTGCCAGTACTCGCTGGTCGTTGAGCCAGCGCGCCGGCGTCGTTCCGGTTTCGGCCGCGAACCTGCGGGCGAAGGTTCGCGCAGACATGTTCACCCGCGCCGCCAGTCGACCGATGGTGAGCTCGGAGTCGAGATTCTCGGTCATCCAATCCAGCAGCGGAGCCAGTGTCTCGGTGCGAGTGGCGGGCAGCGGACTGGTGACGAATTGAGCCTGCCCGCCGTCGCGATGCGGAGGAACGACCATCCGGCGGGCGATCCCGTTGGCCACGACGCTGCCCTGGTACTTGCGCACGATGTGCAGGCACAGGTCGATGCCGGCTGCCGTGCCTGCGCTGGTGAGCACGTTGCCGGCATCCACGTAGAGGACGTTCGGATCCACCTGTGCCAGGGGATATTTCGCGGCCAGCGAGTCGGAGTGCCGCCAATGCGTCGTGCAGGGTCTGCCGTCGAGAAGACCCGCTTTGCCGAGTACGAAGGCACCGTTGCACAGGCTCGCGACCATCGCCCCTCGTTCCACCGCCGCGCGCAGTTTGGCCAGCAGGGGTTCGATGGACGCGTCGTATTCGGTGCCGCACACGAAGCTGCCGTCGACCGCCGCCTCGGTGCCTCCCGCCGGAATGATGATCAGATCGGCGGTGTCGAGGCTGTCGAGATCGTGTGGCACGTCGATGGTGTAGCCGACGCGGGTGCGGATCGGTTGTGGGACACCTGAGATCAGGGAGAAGTCGTAGGTGGGCAGTCCTTCGTCCGAGCGATCGAATCCGAACACCTCGCAGGCGACGCCAAGCTCGAACTGTTCTGTCAACGGCATCAGCGCGACGACCACTCGTTTCAGCATGTACAGAAGTATGGCAGAAAGTCGTCGATATATGGCGTTACTGCCACTCGTGCACCGTCTCCGCAGGTTGGAAGCTAGCGACATGACAATTGTATTGGTAGTTGTGCTGCTGTTCCTGGCCCTCGACGCCCTCGTGGTCGCAGGCGTCGCTCCCGATACCCACGCGGAGGTGACTCAGTTCGGCGATTACCGGTTCTAGGGTGCCCAGGTCAGCCGATCCGCCATTCGCGCTTGGCCTCGCCGTCCCATCGGCGCAGCGCAACAGCAGCTCCGACCAGATCGTCGACGTCTACCGAGAGCAGGCGCACCGCCGCTCCTGCCTCCTCGGGCGTCAACCGTCGGGCCACCGTGACGTGCGGTGTCCATCGGCCGGGTTCGAGGTGATCGAGCGAACGTTCGCCCACGGCCTCGTACAGCCGGGCGTGCAGATCGAGCAACTCGCTCGACGGAACCACCAGTCTCGCCAGGGTGATCGATCGACCACCGAACACGACGAGCCCGCCGAGACGCACATCGAACGGATCGAAGCGGACCGCATCGCCGTCGTCCACCGCGTCCGGCATCGACGACGCCACCGCGACGGTGACGTGCGGGCGGTTCGACTCACCGCGGTGCCGGTTCTGGCTCGGGAGGCCGGCGTCGGACAGTGCCGCCCACTCGCGGCGAACCGCAGCGTCGAGGCCGGGGTCGAGGAGAAGTTCTGCGGACTGCACCATGGAGGCCATGATGTCGCAGACGAACGGTCGCAATGCAACGGCACTACGGATCGGGGCCATGACCGGCGACGGGATAGGCCACGAGATCGTGCCTGCAACCATCCGGGTGGTCGATTCGGCCCTCGCGGCGGCCCGTGGACCGGCTGCGGACTGGGTGCACCTGCCGCTGGGCCTCGGTGCCATGGACGAGCACGGAACGCCCATGCCCGATTCCACGCTCGCGAAGTTGGGCGAGCTCGAATGCTGGATTCTCGGTCCGCACGACAGCGCCTCCTACCCGCAGCCGTTCCGATCTCAGCTGACCCCGGGCGGACGGATTCGTAAGAACTTCGGTCTGTTCGCCAACATTCGGCCGGCGAAGGCACTGCCCGGCGTACGTGCAGTGTCCCCGCGAATGGATCTGGTGGTCGTGCGGGAGAACACCGAGGGGTTCTACGCCGATCGCAACATGTTCGTCGGCAGCGGGGAGTTCATGCCCACTCCCGATGTGGCTCTCGCGGTCGGAGTGTTCACCCGCGCGGCCTGCGAACGCATTGCACGCGAAGCGTTCTCGTTGGCCGAGCGACGCAATCGACAACTGACGATCGTGCACAAGACCAACGTGCTATCGATGACGACGGGGTTGTTCCGCGATGCGTGCCGCGCAGTGGGAGAACAGTTTCCGCACGTCGAGGTCACCGAGGAGCACGTCGACGCCCTTGCCGCGCACCTGGTTCGACGGGGCGAGGACTACGACGTCATCGTGGCCGAGAACATGTTCGGCGACATTCTCTCGGATCTGACGGGTGAGCTGTCCGGGTCGCTGGGCACCGCGCCGTCGATCAACTCCTCGGAAACCCAGGCGATGGCGCAGGCCTCGCACGGATCGGCCCCGGACATCGCGGGCAAGAACCGAGCCAATCCGACCGCGCTCTTCCTGTCGGCCGCGATGCTGCTCGAATGGCTTGCCCCGCGGCATCGGGACGAACGGTTGGCCGCAGCCGCCGGCAGGATCCGACACGCCGTCGACGCCACGGTCGAATCCGGGGTCGCGACAGCCGACCTCGGCGGGCAGGCGTCGACCAGTGCCTTCACCGAGGCCGTCGAGGCCCGAGTTCACCGGCGCTGATCGCGGCGCTCCCGGTCAGAGCGGTTTGCGGCTGCTGAAGATCGCGGTGCCCGGAAAGAGTTGCCCGCGCAGTGGGCTCCACTGACCCCACTCACGGTCGAGCCACTCCGGCCAGTCCGGTTCGACGATGTCGCGCACCTCGAGGCCTGCGGCGACCAGCTCGCGCACACGGTCACCGATCGTGCGGTGATGCTCCACGTAGTTCGGGGTCCCGTCGGCGTCGTACTCGACGTACGGGGTTCGATCGAAGTACGGAATCGTCGCGGTCAGACCGCCGACGCCGGGATCGTCGGGGAACACCCAGCGCATCGGATGATTGACCGCGAACACCCAGATCCCGCCCGGCCGCAGTACCCGCGCGACCTCCTTCATCACATTGGCGGAGTCCGCGACGAACGGCACCGCCCCGAAGGCCGAGCAGACGATGTCGAACCGCTCGTCGCCGAACGGTAAGGACTCGGCACTGGCCTGGACCAGCGGAACCGTCGATCCGCCCGTGTTCATCGCGTCGACGCCTCGCTGCAACATGCCCATCGAGATGTCGAGGCCGATGGCGTGCGCACCCTGAGCTCCGAGCCAGCGGGCGCACGGTGCGCTGCCACAGCCCACTTCCAGGACGTCCTTGCCCACGACGTCACCGAGCAGATGCACGTCGCCCTCGTGCAGTCCCTCCGGGCACCAGACGAACTCCCCGGATTCGGTCGTCACGCCGAGAAACGCGCCGTGCGTACGGTGGTAGTTGTCGGCGTCGGAATCCCACCAGAGACGACTCGCACGGTCGCTGGCGACCGAATCGATTCGGCCGCGGCCGGGAGTGGACGACGGTGTGGAAAGATCGGTCACACGCCGACTCTAACCGGGTTTGTGCTGGTACTGCGGCATCGCGTACCCTGTTCAACGCGAGTGTGTTCATGCTGCGCCCAGGTCGGGTTCGCTCGACGTCGGCGCATACGGATCCGTCAAGGGATTCGCCGAAGATGCTCGTGTTGCACACGTTTCACCAAGTCCGACCGAACATCCATCAACCGATACCCAACCCGTCCGGAGCAACTCAACACATGCCCTCAACCACAACCTCACCGCAGGTAGCCGTCAACGATATCGGCTCCGCAGAGGATTTTCTCGCCGCCATCGACGCCACGATCAAGTACTTCAACGATGGTGACATCGTCGAGGGCACCATCGTCAAGGTCGATCGTGACGAGGTTCTACTCGACATCGGTTACAAGACCGAAGGCGTCATTCCTTCCCGCGAGCTCTCCATCAAGCACGACGTCGACCCCAACGAGGTCGTCTCCGTGGGAGATGAGATCGAAGCACTCGTCCTCACCAAGGAGGACAAGGAAGGCCGTCTGATCCTGTCCAAGAAGCGAGCTCAGTACGAGCGCGCTTGGGGCACGATCGAGGAGCTCAAGGAGAAGGACGAGGCCGTCAAGGGCACCGTCATCGAGGTCGTCAAGGGTGGACTCATCCTCGACATCGGTCTTCGTGGCTTCCTTCCCGCCTCGCTCGTCGAGATGCGTCGCGTCCGCGATCTCCAGCCGTACGTCGGCAAGGAGATCGAGGCCAAGATCATCGAGCTCGACAAGAACCGCAACAACGTGGTCCTGTCGCGCCGCGCATGGCTCGAGCAGACCCAGTCCGAGGTCCGCAGCGAGTTCCTGCACCAGCTTCAGAAGGGCCAGGTCCGCAAGGGCGTCGTGTCCTCCATCGTCAACTTCGGTGCCTTCGTGGACCTGGGTGGCGTCGACGGACTCGTGCACGTCTCCGAGCTGTCCTGGAAGCACATCGATCACCCGTCCGAGGTTGTCGAGGTCGGCACCGAGGTCACCGTCGAGGTTCTCGACGTCGACCTGGACCGCGAGCGTGTTTCCCTGTCGCTCAAGGCAACTCAGGAAGATCCGTGGCGCCAGTTCGCTCGCACCCACGCGATCGGCCAGATCGTGCCCGGCAAGGTCACCAAGCTGGTTCCCTTCGGTGCATTCGTGCGCGTCGAAGAGGGCATCGAGGGCCTCGTGCACATCTCCGAGCTGGCCGAGCGCCACGTGGAGGTTCCGGACCAGGTCGTGGGTGTCGGCGACGACGCACTCGTCAAGGTCATCGACATCGATCTCGAGCGTCGCCGGATTTCGTTGAGCCTCAAGCAGGCCAACGAGGATTACGCAGAAGAGTTCGATCCGTCCAAGTACGGCATGGCCGACTCGTACGACGAGGGTGGCAACTACATCTTCCCCGAGGGCTTCGACTCCGAGACCAACGAATGGCTCGAAGGTTACGAGAAGCAGCGTGAAGAGTGGGAAGGTCGCTACGCCGAGGCAGAGCGTCGCCACAAGATGCACACCGCTCAGATGGAGAAGACGGCCAAGGACGAAGCTGCCGAAGCCGCCAACACCAACTACTCCTCCGAGTCGGGTCAGGCCCCCGCCGATGCAGAAGGCGACGCTCCCGCAGCGTCGGCTCCGGCCTCGACCGGTGGATCGCTGGCCAGCGATGCGCAGCTCGCTGCACTTCGCGAGAAGCTGTCGGGCAACGCCTGATAGAAGTGGTCCACCCGTGAGGGTGTGACACCGAGCCCCGGTTCTCCACGTGAGAACCGGGGCTTTCTCGTTCGAATCAGGTGAGCAGAGAACGTGCGGACACGACAATGGACCCGGTTCGGATGAACCGGGCCCATGGTGGAGGGGGAGTGCGAACTACGCGGCGGTGGCTGGACTCCACTGGCCGACGCTCTCCGTGCGCTTGCGCATGGTGGCGAAGCTGTGGCGGGCGGGGGTCAGGAGGTTGGTGAACCAGTTACGCCGGTGGTCGGCCAACGCCGAGGCAACTTCCGGGATGAGAATGCAATGAACGCCTGCATCCATGCCAAGGCGGTGCCGACCCGGTTGGATCTGATTGCTTCGCATGGGTGTCCTTTTCAATAGCTGTGGGTCGGCACATCGAGGTCGCGCTCGTCGAAGATAACCGACCGGCCTCCGAAACCGGTGCATTTGAGGCTGGTGTGCTTCGGCGTGTTCGAGTGTCAGACTGGGTGCATGCTGAGACTGGGACTGACCGGTGGAATAGGTGCCGGAAAATCGACCGTTGCCAAGGTGCTGACCGAACTCGGGGGAGTGCTCGTCGACTCCGATGTACTTGCCCGTGAAGTCGTGGAGCCGGGAACACCTGGGCTGCAACGCCTGACGGATACCTTCGGAGCCGACATTCTTGCACCCGATGGCTCGCTCGACCGTCCGGCCTTGGCGGCCAAAGCATTCGGCGACGAGGAATCCCGCAAGAAACTCAACGCGATCGTTCATCCGTTGGTCGGTGAGCGCACCGCCGAGATCATCGACGGAGCAGCGCCGGATGCCGTAGTGGTGCAGGACATTCCGCTCCTCGTCGAGGGATCGATGGGCCCGTTCTTCCACCTCGTGGTCATCGTGTGGGTCGACGCCGAGGAACGGGTGCGTCGTCTCACCGGACAGCGAGGTATGCCCGAGGCCGACGCTCGCGCGCGTATCGCAGCGCAGGCAACCGATGATGCGCGCCGAGCCGCGGCAGACGTGTGGATCGACAACACCGGTGCGCCGGGCAGCGTCGACGACGTCGTCCGAGCCCTGTGGAACGACCGTCTGATTCCCTTCGAGCGCAACATCAGGGAGGGAGTCATCGCGCGTGTTCATCCGGAACAGGTGACGGCCGACCCCACGTGGGAGTTGCAGGCCCGACGCATCATCTCGCGCCTGGCCCTGGCCTGCGCCGACAAAGCGCTCCGAATCGACCACATCGGATCCACCGCAGTGCCCGGCCTCGACGCCAAGGATGTCATCGACATTCAGATCACCGTGCGAGGCCTCGACGACGCTGATTCCGTCGCCGAGCAGCTGCGTGTGGCGGGGTTCCCCCGACGAGAGGCGAGCGACTTCGACCATCCGAAGCCCGCATACGGAATCGGCGGCGAAGCGGATCCGGCCGTGTGGTCCAAGCGTTTTCACGGCAGTGCAGACCCCGGCCGGCCGGCGAACGTCCACATCCGGGTGGACGGCTGGCCCAATCAGACGTTCGCCCTGCTGTTCCGGGACTGGTTGCGGGCGGACGACAGCATCAGGACCGAGTATTCCGGAATCAAGCGACGCGCCTCCGAGGCCGCTGCCGGAATCACGGACTTCGCATCGGCGATCGAGGCCTACGAGAACGCAAAAGCACCGTGGTTCGATGTGGCATACCGCCGGGCATGGCAGTGGGCGGAGGAGACGAACTGGTCTGCGTGAATCGGGTCGGGTTGATCCTGGACCCTGAGAACCCGGGTCGGTGGATCAGGACGGTTTACCGTTCCACTCGGTCGGCATTCCGACCGACGCGAGCCACGCGTTCAGGTCGTAATCGTGTCGCGTCAGACCTTCGATGGCCGTGATCGATCTGGCCAGTGCCAGCTCGGCCGTCGGGGTGTCGACGTGTTGCGCCACCCGAGCGTCGAACAACTCGTCGACGTCGAGCAGGTCGTAATCGCGGCCGGTACGGACACTGAGGTCGAGATAGTGGTCGACGGATGTCCAACGGGTGGTGCCGGCGGTGTACTCGCCGATGTCGACGTAGTAGTCCTGATCGCGGGCGTGTGCAGGCAGGTAGTGGAACACCGAGGCTCGGAGCCCGAGAGCGGGCAGCAACCAGGACTCCAGGTAGTCGAAATGGGCGTGATCCGACGGGCGGGCCATGTACAGCCCCCACGGCTCGACGCGGTATTCGTCGACGACACGGACGAACCCCTTGGGATCCACGTTCGTCTTGGCGACGAGGTCGAACGTCTCGTGCTTGGGGGCATGAACGACGGCGTGCGCACCGGCTGACGTGTGAGCGACCATGCCTGTAGAAGCTACCGGGAACCAGCGTGTGGGTCTGTCCGACGGAACTTGTCGGTGGTCGCGTCTACGCTTGTGAAATGGCGTTTGCATCCGAACATCCCGTTGTCGCGCACTCCGAACACCGTCCAGTGGGCGCAATAGAGCGCACCGGACCGGCGTTCGAGGTCGTCAGCGAACACGTACCGGCAGGCGATCAGCCGACCGCCATCGCCGAGCTCGAACGGCGGATCAAGGCGGACGAGAAGGACGTCGTCCTGCTCGGTGCCACCGGTACCGGCAAATCGGCCACCACCGCCTGGCTCATCGAGAAGCTGCAGCGCCCGACCCTGGTGATGGCACCGAACAAGACGCTGGCGGCGCAGTTGGCGAACGAGCTGCGAGACATGTTGCCCAACAACGCAGTCGAGTACTTCGTCTCGTACTACGACTACTACCAGCCCGAGGCGTACATCGCGCAGACCGACACCTACATCGAGAAGGACTCGTCCATCAACGACGATGTCGAACGTCTGCGGCACTCGGCGACGGCATCGCTGCTCTCGCGCCGAGACGTGGTCGTGGTGGCGTCGGTGTCGTGCATCTACGGTCTCGGCACCCCGCAGTCGTACGTCGATCGGTCGATCGAGCTGGAGGTCAACGTCGAAGTGCAGCGTGACGCGCTGCTCCGGCTGCTGGTGGACGTGCAGTACACCCGCAACGACATGGCCTTCACCCGCGGATCGTTCCGGGTCCGCGGCGACACCGTCGAGATCATTCCGTCCTACGAGGAACTCGCGATTCGAATCGAGTTCTTCGGTGACGAGATCGAAGCGCTGTACTACCTGCATCCGCTCACCGGCGACATCGTTCGGCAGGTGGATTCGGTGCGCATCTTCCCGGCCACGCACTACGTTGCCGGTCCGGAGCGAATGGAACGAGCCGTCAAGGACATCGAAGCCGAACTCGAAGATCGGCTCGCCGAGCTGGAGAGCAAAGGAAAACTGCTCGAGGCTCAGCGGCTGCGGATGCGGACGCAATACGACCTGGAGATGATCAAGCAGGTCGGGTTCTGCTCTGGTATCGAGAACTACTCGCGGCACATCGACGGCCGTGGTGCAGGCACCGCGCCCGCGACGCTGATCGACTACTTTCCCGAGGACTTCCTACTGGTCATCGACGAGTCCCACGTGACGGTGCCGCAGATCGGAGCCATGTACGAGGGCGATATGTCGCGCAAGCGCAATCTCGTCGACTTCGGGTTCCGCTTGCCGTCCGCGACCGACAACCGACCGTTGACGTGGGAGGAGTTCACCCAGCGCATCGGTCAGACGGTCTACCTCTCGGCAACTCCGGGAAAGTACGAGCTGGGCCAGACCGGGGGAGAGTTCGTCGAGCAGGTGATTCGTCCCACCGGACTCGTCGACCCCAAGGTCGTCATCAAACCGACCAAGGGGCAGATCGACGACCTGGTCCATCAGATCCGGGAACGCGCGGAGAAGGACGAGCGTGTGTTGGTGACAACGCTGACCAAGAAGATGTCGGAGGATCTGACCGACTACCTCCTCGAACTCGGCATTCGTGTCCGCTACCTGCACTCCGACATCGACACGCTGCGCCGCGTCGAACTGCTCCGGCAACTCAGGTTGGGCGAGTACGACGTACTGGTGGGCATCAACCTGCTCCGTGAGGGTCTCGACCTACCCGAAGTCTCGTTGGTGGCGATTCTCGACGCCGACAAGGAAGGCTTCCTTCGCAGCGGCACCAGTCTCATTCAGACCATCGGCCGTGCCGCGCGAAACGTCTCCGGTGAAGTCCACATGTACGCCGACAAGATGACCGATTCGATGACCTACGCCATCGAGGAAACCGAGCGTCGACGCGAGAAGCAGATCGCGTACAACAAGGAGCGAGGCGTCGATCCGCAGCCGCTGCGCAAGAAGATCGCCGACATTCTCGACCAGGTGTACCAGGAGGCCGAGGACACCGAGTCCGTCGTCGAAGTCGGTGGATCCGGTCGCAACGCCAGCCGCGGACGGCGAGCGCAGGGCGAGGCGGGCAGGTCGGTCAGCACCGGTGTGTACGAGGGTCAGGACGTGTCGTCGATGCCCCGCGCCGAGCTGGCCGATCTGATCAAGAACATGACCGATCAGATGATGAACGCGGCACGTGAGCTCAAGTTCGAGCTCGCCGGCCGGCTGCGCGACGAGATCCAGGATCTGAAGAAGGAGCTCCGAGGCATGGACGCGGCCGGCCTCAAGTAGGTCGGGCGGGTGGCGCGAGTGAAGCCTGCGGAATGAGCCAGGGGGGGCGCGAGTGGAGCCAGCGGAATGAGCCAGGGGGGGGCGCGAGTGGAGCCAGCGGAATGAGCCAGGGGGGCGCGAGTGGAGCCTGCGGAGTGGTTCGAGATGGTTCGGTTACGGTTCAGTGATGGACGCAACCACCGCCGGCCGCACCTCTCGCGCGCTCGAATTGATCCACTCGATGACCTATTTCCTTCCGGAGACGCAGGATGCTCTGGTCGCAACCGGGTTGGCGCCGCGGGCCTGCTATTTCGCGGGTCGAGCTGCACCACTGGGGCGCGTCGGTGCGGGCGTCGTGACCGCCACGTTCTACAACTTCAATCGGGAGCTGGTGGCACCGCTCATCCCGGCGGCCTGGGACATCACGTCACCCGACGAGATCATGGCCATCCGTTACGCCACTCTCGATGCCGCCTTCGGTCGACTGCTGGGCCCCGAGGTTCTCGAATCCGCGGACATGGCCGAGGCCGCGGACCTGGCATCGATCGCGGCCCGGGGGATTCCCGGTGACGACGGTCGACCCCTGTACGCGGCGTATGCAGAGCTCGACTGGCCGACAGCTCCGCATCTCGTGCTGTGGCACGCCCTCACTCTCATCCGTGAATACCGCGGTGACGGTCACATCGCGGCGCTGCAGACGGCGGGCCTGAGCGGTCTCGAAGCGCTGATCACCCATACCGCCACCGGATACGGGTTCGAGAAGGAGTTCGCCCGCAAGCGTCGAGGGTGGTCGACCGAGCAGTGGGACGCGGCGGTCGCGTCTCTGGCCGATCGAGAGCTGCTCTCGTCCGACGGTGCACTGACCCAGGACGGCAAGGATCTCCGAACGTTGGTCGAGGACATCACCAATGACCTCGCTGTTGCGCCCTGGGCCGCCCTCGGTGAGGACGGTGCTGCTCGGCTGGTCTCGATCGCGACGCCGTGGCGCGAGTCGATCGTCGGCCAGGGCGTCATTCCCGCCGGCGTCTTCGGGCCCGCGCTCACGAAGAAGTGATCCGCCTCAGCTGGTGATGTCCTTGGTGCCGAAACGTCGCCACGCGATCAACCCGAACACTGCCGCGTACGTGATGGCGGAGAACGATCCGACCACCATGTCGTTCCAGTCGATGCTCGTTCCGAATGCGTCGATCCACGAGTTCGCGTAGTGCCCGGGAAGGTAGTTGCGGAGCGATCCCAGCGCCGTGATCTGATCGAGGATCTGCATCAGAATCGACGTCATCACGGCACCACCGACGGCCCCGAGCGGGGCGTCGGTGAGTACCGACAGCAGCATCGCCAGGCCGGCCACCCACAGCAGGTTGATGCCGATGTACGCGACTGCGATCAGCAGCCGCACCAGCGAGGTGCCGTAGGGCAGTCCCTCACCCAGCGGGGTGATGAGTGATTCGGCTCCGTAGAGCACGGTTCCGATCAACAGCGACACCCCGACGAGCACGGCGATCGCCACGCCGGACAGCGTCGCCGACACCAGAGCCTTCTGCGTCAGCAGTCGACTCCTTGGCACGGGAATGGCCAGCAGGTACCGCAGACTCGACCACGACGCTTCGCTTGCCACCGAGTCGCCGAAGAACAGGGCCACCACCACGATCAGCAGAAATCCGACCGACATGAACAGAGCGAAGACCGTGAAGTTCATACCGCCGCGAGTGCCGAGCTCGATGAGCCCGTCGGCATCGGAGTCCGCATTCGAGCTGCCGACGGTGAAGGCGATGGCCAGGATCACCGGAAGCAGGGCCAGAAAGCCGATGGCCAGCTGAGTGCGGCGACGTCCCAGTTGCCTGCGCAACTCGGTACGGAACGGCAAGGTGCTGCCGCCGGTGTACCCGGCAGCGCGCCCGTCTGCGTGTGTGGTGCTCATGCGCGATCCTTGCTGGTGTCGGTCCCCGGGTTGTCTCGGTGGACGAGGTCGAGGAAGACGTCTTCCAGGCGCGTCGATTGCGAGAATCCGCGCACCGAGACCCCCGAGGTGACGAGTTCTCTGATGACTACTGCGGCATCCGCATCGGTCAGGTCGACGGTCACGGTGCCGTCGTCGACGATCACCGCGCCGTCGTGGCCGGAGGCGTCGAGCACCGACTGCGCGCGGGTGGCGTCGTCGACCCTGATCTCCGTCTGTCCGCCGGCCGCGGTCAGTTCGCGGACGGTACCGGAACTGATCACCGATCCGCGATTCATGACGACCACGTGGGTGCAGGTCTGCTCCACCTCGGCGAGCAGATGGCTCGACACCAACACGGTTCGACCGGTTTTCGCGTAGTTGATCAGCACATCGCGCATCGTCCTGATCTGTGGTGGGTCGAGTCCGTTGGTCGGTTCGTCGAGGACCATCAGGTCCGGCAGCCCCAACATGGCCTGGGCGATCGCGAGCCGCTGCCGCATACCTTGGCTGTAGGACTTGACCTTGCGTTCGATCGCGGTGCCGAGGTCGGCGATCTCGAGGGCTTCCTCGAGGTGAGCGTCCTCGATCGGGCGACCTGTCGCTTCCCAGTACAGCCGCAGATTCTGTGTTCCGGTCAGGTGCGGCAAGAAGCCGGATCCCTCGACGAAGGAGCCCAACCGGGACAGCACCGGGGCTCCGGGGGTCACCTTGTGGCCGAAGACTCGAATGTCGCCGCCGGTGGGCGTGATCAGGCCCATCAGCATGCGCAGGGTGGTGGTCTTTCCTGCGCCGTTCGGCCCGAGGAGACCCAGAACCTGGCCCTGCTTCACCTCGAAGCTGACGCCGTCGACGGCGCGGAAGCCGTTGGAATACGTTTTGGCCAGATCGGTGATCACCAGGGGAGTGTCGATGAGGTCCTCGTCCACTTCGGCGACTGCGCGACGTCTGGTCCGCACGATTCCGGCGACGATCGCACCGGCGACCGCCAGCAGGACGATTCCGATGCCGACGAGTGGTGCCACCGGAACGGTGCTGTCGGCGCTCGCCTCGGCGGGGACGGTGGGCAACGCGATGGTGTCGTCGGTCAGGGCAACACTGAACTGCGCCGGCTCGAGTGGAACGGCGTAGGCCTGATCTGTGGTGGAGATGCTCAGTTCGAGGCGATGACCCTGCTGCACGGTGTAGCTGATGCCAGGAAGCGCAACCGTGACGTCGACGGGATCGATGCCCTCGGTAACGGGCAGTCGGATCGCCGAGACCGCCCCGCCCGGAAGCGTTCTCGTGCCGTTCGGCGCAACGTCGTAGAGCTTCGCGAACAGAACGGCTTGATCGGGTGACGCCAGCGACGCCACGCGCAGGTTCACCCGCGGGGCACCGGTGATCGTCACGGACGACTCGACGGGATCGCTGGTGAACGTTGCCGACTGGCCCGGCAGGTCCGCGGTCAGGGCTGCTCCGGCCCCGGTCGATCCGAGAGTCGAGAGCACCGAGCCCAAACCGGGTACCGACGAGATCGCCGACGGCGATGCTCCGGGTGGACGAATGATCGACTGGTTCTCGGCGGTGGGAGTGAACGTCACCGATCGGGTCTGCGTGGGATCGGACGCGGGGGTCAGTCCCGGGTAAGCAGGAGCCGTCATTCGGCGGTCACGATCGCCGCCGCGCTCGTCGGCTGCCCGCTGAGTGGAGTAGACGAACGGCTCGGCGTCGGTGCCGGTGCCGGTGCCCCGCAATGTCGTGTCGAAGAAGTCGGCGATGGCTCGATCGCTCGTGCCGTCGGTTCCGCCTGCATCGTGGCCACCGTCGAACCATCGCACGGTGACGTTCCCACCGGCTGCGGCGATCTGACGTGCCGTTGCGTCGGCCTGGTCGAGACCGAACAGTGTGTCCTGGGTGCCCTGAACCAGCAGCGTCGGTGCCGTGATGTTCGACGCCACCGCGACCGGCGAGTGAGCCGTCAGCAGATCGAGCAACTGCTGGCTGGGGATTCCGGTCACGGCGGATTCGGTGTAGGCGTCGCAGAATTCGGGTGCGAATCGTCCGCAGGCCGAGGTGCCCTCGGAGGTGCCGGAATCGGTGCTGTCGTCGCCGTTTCCGCCGGGTGGTGCACTCGCTGCGCCCACTCCGAAGAACACTCCGGCCCAGCCGCGCTTGAGGACGCCGGGTCCGCCGTACTCGGCA
Source organism: Rhodococcus sp. 14-2496-1d (assembly GCF_002259365.1). Classification (NCBI taxonomy): domain Bacteria; kingdom Bacillati; phylum Actinomycetota; class Actinomycetes; order Mycobacteriales; family Nocardiaceae; genus Rhodococcus; species Rhodococcus sp. 14-2496-1d. Next base: position 257,337 of record NZ_NPFV01000028.1, read on the forward strand.
GCTGCGGGAGTGGCGATGTCGCCGAGGGCTTCTCGGCCTTCGACCGAGGTGACGCCGTAGTTGGGAAACAGGGCCTGACCCAGGTCGTTCCAGGTGATCGCTGCGGCTATCGAATCGATCCGGGGGTCGGTGCCGCCTGCGCTCAGTGCCAGTGCGCCGCCGTAGGATCCGCCGGCAACTCCGACGTGCGGGTCGCCGGGAGCGTCCAGTTCCACCTCCGGTTGTTCGGCGAGCCAGTCGATGAGTCCGCGTGCGTCGGCGACCTCGCGATCGGGGTCGTTGAGCGAGATCGAACCCGTGCTGTCGCCGAACCCGCGTGCACTGTAGGCGAGCACCGTGTACCCGCGAGCAGTGAGATCACGTGCCTCCCCGTCGACCGAGTCCTTGCTGCCGCCGAAGCCGTGGGCGAGCAGCACCGTCGGCGCGGGCGTGACGGAGGGTACGTAGAGACGAGCGTCGATGTCGACGGTGCCCGTCGACCCGGGGTCGTCCGGTAGCGTGATGCGCGCTTCACGCGTGGATGTGTCGGCGCTCGAATCCTGGGGGAGGAAGACGAATGCGAGGGCGACCAGCGCCAGAACCGCAATCACGGCGGCACCGACAGTCATGGCCCGTCTCGACAGTGGCGGGCGGGGAATCGGCATGGAAACCAATGTATGTGAGTGGCGCGGATCGTGTTGTTCCCCAAGTTCACGTGCCGATCGGCCGGTTCCGGCTAATGTCAGCGAATCAGTCCCCGGACCACGTCTTTCGGTCCTGTGACTTGCACCAATCGAGTTCGACCAGAAGTGTCACATCTGTGTGTGACCGACAAATGGAGGAATGAATGAGCGCCTACCGCACCGTCGTCGTCGGGACCGATGGCTCCGAATCGTCACTGCGGGCAGTGGAGAAGGCCGCGGCTCTCGCGGGAGACGCCGATGCCACCCTGGTGATCGCTTGCGCGTACTACCCTGCCGATCCGAAGGACACGTCCGCTGCCGCCGACGCATTGCGCGAGGACGCCTATCAGATCACCGGGTCGGCACCGACGCGTGAGATTCTGCGCACGGCGCGCGAGCACGCCACCAAGGCCGGTGCGAAGAACATCGAGGAGAAGGCGATCGTCGGTGCTCCCGTCGAGTCGCTGCTGGCACTCGTGGACGAGGTGAAGGGCGACCTGCTCGTCGTCGGCAACCGCGGCCTGAACTCGTTGACCGGCCGCCTGCTGGGCTCGGTTCCGTCGGACGCCGCGCGCAAGTCCACCTGCGATGTTCTGATCGTGCACACCGTCCGCTGATCTCACCCCGCACACACCAACGGCCCGCCCGTCGAATCGACGGAGCGGGCCGTTGGTGTGTGCGGTTCTCTACGCTTCCGGCTCGAACGGCTGCAGCGCCGAGAGTTCACCCGGCAGTGCGTTCACGTGCACCACGCCGAGTCGCTGCGTGGCCCGGGTGAGGGCAACGTACAGATCGTTCATGCCTTTGACCGAATCGTTCACTATGGCACCGGGTTCGACGATGAGCACCGAGTCGAACTCGAGTCCCTTGGCATCCTTGACAGTCGACACGGTGACCAGTTCCGAGGCCAGATGGCGGAATCGGTCGACGTGGTCTGCGGGAACCAGCACCGCGCTGAGGCCAGGGCGCGGGTGATCGGCCACTCGCTTCTCCACCGCGGTGACCAGATCTGCCGCTGCCACCCGTTGAGCCCACGGCCGGGTTCCGGTGCTGCGGATGGACCGCGGCTCGGACTGCTCGGGATCGATGGCAGCCAACACATCGTGTGCCACGGCCATGATCTCGGACGGTGTTCGGTAGTTCACCGTCAGTTCGGTCAGCTTCCAGCGCTTGGCGACATACGGTTCGAGAACCGAACCCCACGACGAGGTTCCGGCGGGATCACCGGTCTGCGCCGTATCGCCCACCAGTGTCATCCACCGATTCGGTATGCGCCGCATCACCATTCGCCACGCCATCGCAGACAGTTCCTGCGCCTCGTCGACGATCACGTGCCCGTAGGTCCACGTTCGGTCACCGGCGGCCCGTTCGGCCGTCGTGAGTCGCTGACCCGAATTCTGGCGTCGTGCAAGCTGATCGGCATCGATGAGGTCGTAGGCCATCAGGATCTCCGGATCGAGTTCGTCCTCTAGGTCCTGAGGTGCCGAACCGGTCAGGATGTCCAGGGCACCCTGAGCGTCGGCGATCTGGCCGCGCCATTGTCGTTGCGCCTGTTCACGTTCGGCTGCGTCGTCGACGCCGAGCAGTTCGGCGAGCTCGTCGAGCAGGGGAGCGTCGGCCGACGAGAAGCCGTTGCCCCGACGGACGAGTGCCTCACGCTCCGCCTCATCGAGCGCAGGCGCGGCCGACGCGATCTTCTCGGGAGATGCGTAGAGGTCGCGGAGAACCTGCTGGGGAGACAGATCCGGCCACAGTTCGTCCACGGCGGCCATGACGTCCTGATCCTCGCGCATCTCGTCGCGCATGTCCGCGATGTCGTCGGCGCTGAGCAGGCTGGACCCGTCGACGAGATTCTGCCCGAGTTTCGCTGCCAGCTGGTTGGCCAACTGGTCGATGACCGAGGACACGAACAGCGGCCGAGCCAGGTTGTGCGGTCGCCGGGACGAGCGAGCGCGACCACGAGCCCTGGTGACGATCTTGCGATCGAGCGTGATGTCGTAGGTGTCGAACTTCAGTCGACGGGGCTGCGCGGGGACTTCCTGACGGTCGCGTACCGCCTGGGTCAGCACCTCGACCATCGACAGTCTGCCCTTGACCTCGGTGGCCAGGGCCGAATCTTCCCGTTGCGCACGAACTCCCGGGTAGAGGTCACCGATCGTGGACAGCAGGACGCCCGTCTCGCCGAGCGACGGCAGCACCTGCCCGATGTAATCGAGGAACGTGGCGTTGGGTCCGATGATCAGCACACCGCTCTTACCGAGCTGCTGGCGGTAGGTGTAGAGCAGGTACGCGGCGCGGTGCAGCGCGACGGCTGTCTTACCGGTGCCCGGTCCGCCCTGAACCACCAACACGCTGCGATGCTGCGAACGGATGATCGCGTCCTGCTCGCTCTGGATCGTCTCGACGATGTCGTTCATCTGACCAGTACGTGCGGCATCGAGAGCCGAGAGCAGCGCACCTTCGCTCGCGACACCGCCTGCCACGGCGGCATCGCTCGACGATCGGGCAGAGTTCAGGTCGAGAAATTCGTCGGCGATCGACGTCACTCGACGACCACGGGTGCGAATGTGTCTGCGCCGCAACACGTTTTCGGGTGCGGCGGGTGTGGCCAGGTAGAACGGCCGGGCCATCGGTGCTCGCCAGTCCAACAGCAGAGTCTCGTAGTCGTTCTTGTCGTCGAGAATTCCGACGCGGCCGATGTAGCGCTCGGGCCGATCGTCGACCTTGGGGTCGAGGGACTCGGGATCGAGGTCGATGCGCCCGAAGCACAGTCCGTTCTCGGCCGCGTCGTACTTGGCGATGTCCTCGGTGTACATCTGGTTGAACGATTCGCGTTCGCTACGGGCCTGCGGGGTGCCGCCGGTCTCGAGCAGCACTGCGCGCAATCGGTTCGCGGCGTATTCGCGTAACGCGTCGAGCTGCGTGTAGAGCCGCGTCAGATGCGCTTGCTCGAAGTCTTCTTCGATCGGCACATCGGGGTTCGTCGATGTGTGGCCGTCGTCCGGCAAAGGGTCTCCTCGGGAGTTCGGCCGAGGCGAAGATATCGCCTCGAAATCAGCCAGAGCAGTCTACGTCGCACAACGGCCCTGCCGCAGAACCGCTGGTTCCGGGGCAGGGCCGCATCTGTCGTTCGTGCTGTCGCGAGGAACTACTTCGCGTACTGCTGCAGCTTCTTGTCCAAGTTCTTCTGAGCCTTGGCGACTCGCTTCTCGAGCTTGGCGCGAGCCTGCTCGGTCACCTTCTCGAGTTCCTTGCTCTGCTTCTCGGCGCGCTTGCGGGCGCGCTTGCTCAGCGTCTCGACGCGATCGGACGCCAGATCGGCCCACGTGACCCCGCGCTTCTGTGCTTCGTCGGCGAGGACGGAACCCTTCTCGGCGGCCAGATCGGCGAGCTTGGACGCGCGCTTCTGCGCGACATCGGCCAATTCACTGCGACGATCGGCGGCGAGGTCGACGAGCTTGGAGCCGCGCTTCTGCGCGAGCTCTGCCAGGTCGGTTCCGCGATGCGCTGCCTTGTCGGCGAGCTTGGAGCCGCGCTTCTGCGCCTCGTCGGCCAAGTCGCTGCCGCGGTCGGCGGCGAGCTCGGCCAGCTTGGATCCACGCTTCTGTGCTTCCTCGGCGAGCACGGATCCCTTGTCGGCGGCCAGGTGAGCCCAGCGGTTCAGTGCCGGCTGAGCGACGTCGGCGAGCTCCGAGCCCTTGTCGGTGGCGATGTCGGCGAGCTTGGCCAACTTGGGCTGGGCGGCGTCGGCGAACTTGGCCAGCTTCGGCTGTGCAGCCTCGGCGAGATCGGCACTGCGGCTTGCGGCGATCGACGCGATTTCCTTGACACGCTCACCGGTCTCGTGGGTGGAGTGTCCGGGCAGTGCCGAGACGACGCTCTCCTGCGCGCGACGTGCTGCTCGCTTGCTCCGCCATGCCACGGACGGCTTGCCCTCGGTGTCGACGGCTGCGATGAGCAGTCCGCCGAGCAGGCTCAGGTTCTTGAAGAAATGGATACGCTGCGCAGCCTTCGCCTCCGGGTCGGTCTCGTTCCAGAAGGCGTGTCCGGCGAGTGTCGTCGGTACGAGACTTCCGGCGAGGGCGAGAGAGGCGATCCGCGGTGCCTTGCCGGTGGCCAGCAGAATACCGCCGGCAACCTGGATACCGCCGTTGATGCGGACCAGCGTCTCCGGGTCGTTCGGCACGTTCGCAGTGACGTCGTTGGGAAGGGCGTCCTTGCTCTGCTCGATCAGCGGAGTGGCGACCTGCGCCTTGCCGGTGGGATTACGGAGTGCGTCGACGCCCCCTGCGATGAAGATCGTAGACATCAGCGGACGGGCGATACGGCGGACCAGCATTGACAGCCTCCTGCGTAGTTTCTCGTGTCATCGGCGGTGGAACGTTGGACGGCACGGCGATCCGAAAACCTACCGCTGTGCGTCCTTTTGTCACACTATTCATACCCCGTGGTTCGCGGTCTCAAGCACGCCGATCGTCACCAGCCGCGGGCGCGCCATTCGTCCAGGTGAGGGCGCTCGGCCCCGAGCGTCGTGTCCTTTCCGTGGCCCGGGTAGACGACGGTCTCGTCGTCGTAGCGGTCGAACAATTTCGCCGTTACGTCGTCGAGCAAGCGGGTGAAATCCTCGGGGCTGCCGGTCTTGCCCACGCCACCGGGAAAGAGTGAATCTCCGGTGAAGAGGTGGGTTCGAGCGCCGTCGGCATCGGTCAGTGCGAGGGCGATCGAGCCGGGGGTGTGTCCGGTCAGGTGCACAACATCGAACGTGAGCTCGCCCACCGACACGGTGTCTCGATCGGCCAGCAGTCGGTCCGGCGTGACGGGCAGCGGCTCGGCATCGAGTTCGTGGGCTGCCGTCGGGGAGTCGGTACCGCCGGCGATGTCCGCCAGCGCCTGCCAGTGGTCGGCGTGCTGGTGAGTCGTCACGATGAGTGAGAGCGTCGGCGCGTTCTCGTCGATGAGCGACGAGATGCGGTCGGCCTCGTTGGCGGCGTCGATCAGAACCGACTGACCTGTCGCGGAACAGACGACGAGGTAGGTGTTGTTGTCCATGGGGCCGACCGACATCTTGGTGATCGTCGCTCCGGGAATCGTTCGCCGCTGCGGCTGCGAACCCTGCGAGACGACGCCGGTGTAGTTGTCATCGATGACCATGAGGTGCTCGTCCATTTCGAGGACGCTACCGTCGTCGACGGCACGATGGGCGGCGGGGTCGCGGACGTGGAAAAGTCTGTCGGTGCCTGGATCTACCATTGCAACCGGGTGAGGTTCGTCCCTCACCGCAACAGGTTTTCGACGTGGGGTCCACGGTTACACGACGTGTGACCGATGCGTCGGCATCACACGTCATCACGCGACTCGAAGGTCATGCAGTGCTGCGACGCAGCAACTCGGCTGGACGTGCTCGTTCGGAAAGAAGGGAACACAGTGGCGGATCGCCTGATAGTGCGAGGTGCGCGGGAGCACAATCTGCGAGGAGTCGACATAGACCTGCCTCGGGATGCGCTGATCGTGTTCACGGGTCTGTCCGGATCGGGCAAATCCTCTCTCGCCTTCGACACGATCTTCGCCGAAGGGCAGCGTCGCTACGTGGAGTCGCTGTCCGCATACGCGCGGCAGTTCCTCGGCCAGATGGACAAGCCGGACGTCGACTTCATCGAGGGCCTGTCGCCTGCGGTCTCCATCGATCAGAAGTCGACCAACCGCAACCCGCGTTCGACGGTGGGCACCATCACCGAGGTCTACGACTACCTCCGTCTGTTGTACGCGCGTGCGGGAACGGCTCACTGCCCCGTGTGTGGCGAACAGATCGCGAAGCAGACTCCCCAGCAGATCGTCGATCAGGTGCTGGACATGGAGGAGGGCCTGAAGTTCCAGGTGCTCGCCCCGGTGGTGCGCACCCGCAAGGGCGAGTTCGTCGACCTGTTCGATTCGCTGAACACTCAGGGCTACTCACGTGTTCGCGTCGACGGCGTCGTGCATCAGCTCACGAGCCCGCCGGTGCTCAAGAAGCAGGAAAAGCACGACATCGAGGTCGTCGTCGACCGCCTGACCGTCAAGTCGAGCTCGAAGCAGCGTCTGACCGACTCGGTGGAAACCGCCCTGCGATTGGCCGACGGCATCGTGGTCCTCGATTTCGTCGATCGTGACGAGAACGCATCGGACCGTGAGCGCCGGTTCTCCGAGAAGCTCGCGTGCCCCAACGGTCACCCGTTGTCCATCGACGATCTCGAACCGCGGTCGTTCTCCTTCAACTCGCCGTACGGTGCGTGCCCGGATTGCGTCGGCCTCGGCGTGCGCAAGGAGGTCGACCCGGAACTGGTCGTTCCCGACGGCGATCTCAGCCTCGCGGACGGTGCCATCGCACCGTGGTCGATGGGCCAGACGTCGGAGTACTTCGGCCGCCTGCTGTCCGGGCTCGCCGACGCCATGGGGTTCGATCTGAACGCGCCGTGGAACAAGTTGCCCGCCAAGGTCAAGCGCGCGGTCCTCGAGGGCAGCGACCACCAGGTGCACGTGAAGTACAAGAACCGCTACGGCCGCACGCGGTCGTACTACGCCGAGTTCGAGGGTGTGATGCCGTTCCTGCACCGTCGGTTGGAGCAGACCGAGTCCGAGCAGATGAAGGAACGCTACGACGGCTACATGCGCGACGTGCCGTGTCCCACGTGCAATGGCGCCAGGCTGCGGCCCGAAATTCTGTCGGTGACGATCTCCGCGGGCGACTTCGGGCCGAAGTCGATCGCCGAGGTGTGCGAGTTGTCGATCGCCGACACCGCAGATTTCCTGAACAGCCTCACCCTGGGTCGCCGCGAGGAGGCAATCGCAGGTCAGGTTCTCAAGGAGGTGCAAGCTCGTCTCGGTTTCCTGCTGGACGTCGGTCTGGAGTATCTGTCACTGGCCAGGACCGCCGGCTCGCTGTCCGGTGGCGAGGCCCAGCGCATTCGACTCGCGACCCAGATCGGATCGGGACTCGTCGGCGTTCTCTACGTCCTCGACGAGCCGTCGATCGGACTGCATCAGCGTGACAACCGCCGGCTCATCGACACGCTGACCCGGCTGCGTGACCTCGGGAACACGTTGATCGTCGTCGAGCACGACGAGGACACCATCCGCACCTCGGATTGGATAGTCGACATCGGTCCGTTGGCGGGTGAGCACGGCGGACGCGTCGTGCACAGCGGTTCGTACGAGGACCTGCTGACGAACGACGAATCGCTGACCGGTGCGTACCTGTCCGGGCGGATGGAGATTCCGCTGCCCGACACCCGCCGGGTCGTGGACAAGAAGCGTCAGGTCACCGTGGTCGGAGCCCGCGAACACAACCTCCGCGGCATAGACGTCAGCTTTCCGCTCGGCGTACTGACCTCGGTCACAGGGGTGTCGGGTTCGGGCAAGTCCACCCTCGTCAACGACATCCTCGCGACGGTGATGGCGAACAAGCTCAACGGTGCCCGTCAGGTTCCAGGGAGGCACACGCGCATCAACGGCCTCGATCAGCTCGACAAGCTCGTGCGGGTGGATCAGTCGCCGATCGGACGCACGCCACGCTCGAACGCCGCAACGTACACCGGGGTGTTCGACAAGATCCGCACGTTGTTCGCGGCGACCACCGAGGCCAAGGTGCGCGGCTACCAGCCCGGCCGATTCTCGTTCAACGTCAAGGGCGGCCGGTGCGAGGCGTGCTCGGGAGACGGCACACTCAAGATCGAGATGAACTTCTTGCCGGACGTCTACGTTCCGTGCGAGGTCTGTGAGGGTGCGCGGTACAACCGCGAGACACTCGAGGTGCATTACAAGGGCAAGACCATCGCCGAGGTCCTGGACATGCCGATCGAGGAGGCTGCCGACTTCTTCGAGGCGATTACCTCGATTCACCGCTACCTCAAGACGCTCGTCGAGGTCGGTCTCGGGTACGTCCGCCTCGGCCAACCGGCAACGACGCTGTCCGGCGGCGAAGCGCAACGCGTCAAACTGGCCGCGGAACTGCAGAAGCGCTCGACCGGCCGCACGGTCTACATTCTCGACGAACCGACCACCGGCCTGCACTTCGAGGACATCCGCAAGCTGCTCGGCGTCGTGAACGGCCTGGTGGACAAGGGCAACACGGTGATCGTGATCGAGCACAATCTGGACGTCATCAAGGTCTCGGACTGGGTCATCGACATGGGCCCCGAAGGTGGTTCCGGAGGCGGAATGGTTGTGGCGCAAGGTGATCCGGAGGCCGTTGCGGCCGTTTCCGAAAGCTACACCGGCAAGTTCCTACAGGAGGCGCTCACCCGCGAGTCGGTGGTCGCTCCTCCGGTGAAGACGGCTCCGAAGAAGCGCAGGCCTCGCAAGGTCGCCGCCGTCCGATGAGTGGAGCAGCCCGATAGAGGCACCCGCCGGATTCACACCCCGGCAACGACGAAGCCGCATCCGGTGCTCACCGGATGCGGCTTCGTGCTTCTGTCGACTTCGCCGGCGTTCTGCTCAGTGCACCGGGCCGGTGTACTTCTCGCCCGGGCCCTTTCCCGGCTCGTCCGGGTGGGCCGATGCTTCCCGGAATGCGCGCTGCAGTGCCTGCAATCCGTCGCGAATGGGCCCGGCATGGGGGCCGAGGTATTCCACCGATGCGGTGACCAGGCCGGCCAGTGCGGTGATGACGCGTCGTGCCTCGTCGAGGTCCAGGTAGGGGCTCTCCGCGGGATCCGGCTCGGAGAGTCCCAGCTTCTCGGCCGCAGAACTCATCAGCATCACCGCAGCGCGGCTGATCACCTCCACAGCGGGGACCTCGGCGAGTTCACGGACTTCGGGCTCGGCACCCAGGGGATCGGCGCCTGCGGAATCGTCGGGATTGGGGGAGCTGGTCATGCCTACGAGAATCCCACGCCTCCCGCTGGGGAGAGCATCGGGTATCCGCAGAGAAGGGGCCGACACCGCTCGATTGTTCGATTCGGGAATCTGCTGGTAGTGTGACTCGACGACCGTCTTCGGCGTGCGCTCCTCGATGGAGTTCACCGCACGGAGGCAGCAAGTGGAGCCCGACTCCCACCGGCACGTAGCCTTCAACAAGTTACTTCCGGTCCGGTCGCACGATGGAGATCCTCACAGATTTCCTGCGTGCTTCCTCCCAGTGAGGAGACTGTACGACGATAGTTGTCGTGCTGGTCGACCGGTCGACATCGGGCCCTGCTATCGGATCACACCGAGAGCAGGGTTTTTTCGTTGCAGTGGTACGCACCGCTGCAGGGAATGTCGAGGATCGACGGCGACGGGCTGTGCCAGTGGCAGGCGGTCGGGTTACACACCACACCGCACTACCTAGGAGGCCCCATCAGCACTGAGACCCGCATCAACGATCGCATCCGAGTTCCCGAGGTCCGGCTTGTCGGACCGGGCGGTGAACAGGTGGGGATCGTGCGTGTTGAAGATGCACTCCGCTTGGCTCTCGAAGCCGACCTCGATCTTGTAGAAGTAGCTCCCGACGCACGTCCGCCGGTCTGCAAGATCATGGACTACGGGAAGTTCAAGTACGAGGCTGCGCAGAAGGCGCGCGAATCGCGCAAGAACCAGACGCTCACCGTCATCAAGGAGCAGAAGCTCCGTCCCAAGATCGACGCGCACGACTACGAGACGAAGAAGCGCAACGTCGTTCGCTTCCTCGAAGCCGGCTCGAAGGTCAAGGTCACCATCATGTTCCGTGGCCGCGAGCAGTCGCGTCCCGAACTCGGCTTCCGGCTGCTGCAGCGCCTGGGCGCGGACGTCGCGGAGCTCGGCTTCGTGGAGACCTCGGCCAAGCAGGACGGCCGCAACATGACGATGGTGCTGGCACCGCATAAGGGTGCCAAGACTCGCGTCAAGGCACAGGAGAGCGCAGCGGCTCCGCCCGCCCAGCGCGCACCGGCCCCCGCGCCGGAACAGCCCGCCGACGCAGCCCCGGCTGCCGAGGCACCGGCCGCAGCAGCTCCGGCTACTCCGGCGCAGACCAACTGAGCCTCGCGCTCTACCAGTAAGACAGCCCTACATCTGCTTCGGTGCACAGCTTTTCCGTGGCGATGTACGGCTGTGCCATGCAACACCGAAGAGCTATCAGAAGAAGAAGAGGATTTCATGCCCAAGCAGAAGACCCACAGTGGTGCCAAGAAGCGATTCAAGGTGTCCGGCAGCGGCAAGATCCTGCGCCAGAAGGCCGGCCGTCGCCACCTGCTCGAGCACAAGCCCACCAAGGTGACTCGTCGCCTCGATGGTGTTGCCGTCGTCAAGAAGCCCGACGTACCGCGGATCAAGCGCCTGCTCGGCATCTGATCTGGACCGGCCGCCGACCGATAGCGGTCGGCTTCATCCCATTACCATTCGGGGTTTCACAAGCCCCCAGATCGACAGGATTTACCAGTGGCACGCGTAAAAAGGGCCGTCAACGCCCAGAAGAAGCGCCGTTCGATTCTCGAAGCGTCCAAGGGCTACCGCGGACAGCGCTCACGTCTGTACACCAAGGCCAAGGAGCAGCAGCTCCACTCGCTGACCTACGCCTACCGGGACCGCCGCGCGCGTAAAGGTGACTTCCGCAAGCTGTGGATCACGCGTATCAACGCTGCAGCTCGGGCCAACGACATCACGTACAACCGCTTCGTCCAGGGCCTCAAGGCCGCGGGCGTCGAGGTCGATCGCAAGATTCTCGCCGAGCTCGCCGTGTCGGATGCTGCGGCGTTCGCAAGCCTGGTCGCCATCGCCAAGGCTGCACTGCCTGCCGATGTCAACGCTCCGGCCGGAGAAGCAGCCTGAGCGAGTCGACGTACGACGACTCAACACCGAAACGGCCCGTGGATTCGCTGACCGAGCGAACTCCGCGGGTCGTTTCGGCCGTCAAGCTCGCTCGAGCCGCGGAACGCAAGAAGACCGGGTTGTTTCTCGCCGAAGGCTTCAACGCGGTGTCCGAGGCGGCGCGGTCCCGGTTGATTCGTGAGCTCTTCTACACCGCCGATGCCCGCGAGCGCCACCACGACCTCATCGCGTCCGTCGAGGCCGGTGGCGCACGAGTTCATCCGATCACCGACCGTGCTGCAAAGGCGCTGTCCGACACCGTCACCCCGCAGGGCCTGATCGCGGTCACCGAGTTGGTCGACGTCCCGATCGACCGCGCGTTGGCCGGAACACCGCGGCTGGTGGCCGTACCGGTGGAGATGGCCGAGCCGGGCAATGCCGGGACGGTCATTCGCGTCGCCGACGCAGCCGGAGCGGATTCGGTCGTTCTGTTGGGCGACTCGGTGGACCCCCACAACGGCAAATGTGTCCGCGCATCGGCCGGCAGCGTGTTCCATCTCCCCATCGCTCGGGAGCGGTCGATCGAGTCCGGAATCGATGCGTTGCGCGGAGCGGGTCTGACCATCGTCGCCACGGCCGCCGACGGCGAAGTGGACTTGGACGACGCCGATGAGCTCCTCGTGCAACCGACCGCGTGGTTGTTCGGCAACGAGGCGCACGGGCTGCCCGAGTTCGTGACGCGCAATGCCGATCACCGCATTCGAATCCCGATCCACGGCCGTGCCGAGAGCCTCAACCTGGCCACCGCCGCGGCGATCTGCCTGTACGCGAGTGCCCGAGTGCAGCGACGCTCCGAAACTTCGTGAGCGCGTCTCGCCTAGGATCGATACCTGTCTGCTCCGCGCAGGAGTGAAGCCTGCGCAACGACCCTTCGTGGCAGACACCGACTATTACTCGAGGAGTGCAGCTGTCGTGGCGAAGAAAGATGTCGGAACCGAGCCGGTGGATCCGAGCGTTCTCGAGGAGTCCGCGCTCGGATCCGCAGTGGACTCGGCCGAGCAGGCGTTCGCCGACGCGTCGGACCTCGATGCTCTGACCAAGGTCAAGATCGACCATGTGGGCGGCAAGGCACCGTTGGCACTGGCACAGCGCGCACTCGGGTCGATCCCGGGGGACCAGAAGGCGGACGCGGGCAAACGCGTCAAGGCAGCGCGTGACCGAGTGCAGAAGGCCTTCGACGAGCGCCGCGCCGTGCTGTCGGCCGAGCGTGATGCCGCCATCCTGGTCGCGGAAACCATCGACGTCACCCTGCCGACCGACCGAGCTCCCGTCGGTGCCAGGCACCCCATCACGATCATTTCCGAACAGGTAGCCGACGTCTTCGTCGCTATGGGCTGGGAAGTCGAAGAAGGACCCGAGGTCGAGACCGAGCACTTCAATTTCGATGCGCTCAACTTCCTGCCCGACCACCCGGCACGCACGATGCAGGACACGTTTCACATCGCACCGGAAGGTTCGCGGCAGGTACTGCGCACCCATACCTCACCGGTGCAGGTCCGGTCGATGCTCTCGCGCGAGGTTCCGATCTACGTCGTGTGCCCGGGACGGACGTTTCGCACGGATGAACTCGATACGACGCACACTCCGGTCTTCCACCAGGTCGAGGGTCTTGCCATCGACAAGGGCCTGACCATGGCGCACCTGCGCGGCACACTCGATGCGTTCGCCAAGGCGTTGTTCGGCAACGACACCCGTACTCGCATGCGACCCAACTACTTCCCGTTCACCGAGCCGTCCGCCGAGGTCGACGTGTGGTTCCCGAAGAAGAAGGGCGGGGCCGGTTGGGTCGAGTGGGGTGGCTGCGGAATGGTCAACCCGAAGGTGTTGCAGGCCAGCGGCATCGACCCCGAGGTCTACACCGGATTCGCGTTCGGAATGGGTCTCGAGCGGACGCTGCAGTTCCGCAACGACATCCCGGACATGCGTGACATCGTCGAGGGCGACATCAGGTTCACGTTGCCCTTCGGTGTTCAGGCCTGACGGAAGTTTCCCACCCGCCCCACTTCTTCACGGATACAAGAAAGAGCTGAGCACACGTGCGAGTCCCACAATCCTGGCTGACCGAGGTCCTGCACGCGGGGACTCCCGACTGGGCCGTCTCGCCCGAGGAGCTCGATGCCGGTTTCGTGCGGGTCGGGTTCGAGGTCGAGGAACTCGACTCGCTGGACAACGTGACCGGCCCATTGGTGGTGGGTCGGGTGAGTTCGATCGAGGAGCTGACCGAGTTCAAGAAGCCGATTCGCTTCTGCCTGGTGGACGTCGGCGGTGCCGAGCCGCAGGAAATCGTGTGCGGTGCCAGGAACTTCGCCGAGGGTGACCTGATCGTGGCGGCTCTGCCGGGCAGCGTTCTGCCCGGGGGATTCGCCATCGCGTCGCGCAAGACCTACGGCCGCAACTCCAACGGCATGATTTGCTCGACGCTCGAACTGGGGTTGGGTAAGGATCACTCCGGAATCCTGGTGCTGCCCGAGGGCACGGCCGCTCCTGGCGACGACGCCAAAGCTGTTCTCGGCCTACAGGACTCGGTCATCGAGCTCAACGTGACCCCCGATCGCGGGTACGCCTTCTCGGTCCGTGGCCTCGCCCGTGAGCTGGCCTGCAGTTTCGATCTCCCCTTCGTGGATCCGGCGCGGACGGTTCCCACCGAGGTCACCGGTGACGCGTGGCCGGTCACCGTCGAACCGAACTCGGGCGCATCGCGATTCGCGCTGCGCAAGATCGTCGGCATCGATCCGACCGCGACCACGCCTTGGTGGATGCAGCGTCGACTTCTGCTGGCCGGTGTGCGCCCGATCTCGGCTGCCGTCGATGTCACCAACTACGTGCTGCACGAGCTCGGGCAGCCGCTGCACGCGTTCGATGCGTCCAAGCTCGACGGCGACCTCGTCGTCCGCCGCGCGAATGCGGGGGAGAAGCTGACCACCCTGGACGGCGTCGAGCGGGCTCTCGATCCCGAGGATGTCGTCATCGCCGACGGATCGGGAGCGATCTCGTTGGCGGGCGTCATGGGCGGCGCGTCCACCGAAGTCGACGATTCGACCACCGAGGTCGTGCTCGAAGCGGCGTCGTTCGATCCGCTCGCGGTGTTCCGCACCGGTCGTCGTCACAAACTCTCCAGCGAGGCCAGCAAGCGTTTCGAGCGGACCGTGGATTCGGCACTGCCGGTGGCGGCGCTCGATCGGGCCGCGCAGTTGCTGGTCGAGATCGCCGGTGGCCGGATCGAGCCCGTGCTGACCGATATCGGCGAGGCCGCCCAGTACCCCACGATCACGATGGACTTCGACCTCCCTGATCGAATCGCCGGAGTGCAGTACCCGAACGGCACCGCTGCCCGTCGGTTGACGCAGATCGGCTGCGGGGTCGAGGTGTCGGTCGACGACGGCGGACACGGCCAGCTCATCGTCACCCCGCCGTCCTGGCGACCGGATCTGGTGCAGCGCGCCGATCTGGTGGAAGAGGTGTTGCGCCTCGAAGGGCTCGAACAGATCCCGTCGGTACTGCCGTCGGCCCCGGGCGGTCGTGGCCTCACCGCCGAGCAGAAGCGCAGGCGCGCCGTCGGTAAGGCACTCGCGTTCTCCGGGTACGTCGAGGTGCTGCCTCCGGTGTTCTTGCCCAAGGGTGTGTTCGACACGTGGGGACTCGACGCGGACGATCCGCGGCGCGCGACCACCTCGGTGCTCAATCCGCTCGAGGCCGATCGTCCCGAGCTCGCGACCACAGTGCTTCCGGGTTTGCTCGAGATGCTGAGCAGGAACATCGCCCGCGGCCAGCGAGACGTCTCGCTGTTCGGCATTGCTCAGGTGGTGCTTCGACACGACGCCACCGCTGCGGTGGACGCGTTGCCGGTCGATCGTCGTCCGACCGACGACCAGATCGCCATGCTTCGCGGTTCGTTGCCGGCGCAGCCGGTGCATGTGGGCATGGTGCTCACCGGGCAGCGTGAATTGTCGGGTCCCTGGGGTCCCGGTCGCGCGGCCGAGGCCGCCGATGCCTTCGCAGCGGTGCGGACCGTTGCCGAGGCGTCCGGGGTGCACGTCGATCTTCGCGCAGCACAGCATCTTCCGTGGCATCCGGGTCGGTGCGCGGAGGTCTTGCTCGACGGCGAGGTCGTCGGGTACGCGGGCGAGTTGCATCCGGCGGTGCTGGAGCGGGCGGGCTTGCCGCCGCGCACGTGTGCCGCCGAGTTGAGTTTGAGCGCTCTTCCCGTCGTCGAATCGCTCCCTGCCCCCGAGGTGTCGCCGTATCCGGCGGTGTTGCAGGACGTGGCCGTGGTGGTCGACGCGTCCGTACCTGCGGCGTCGGTGCAAGCTGCACTCACGATCGGCGGTGGCGACCTGCTCGAGTCGATTCGTTTGTTCGACGTCTACGAGGGCGAACAGGTCGGTGAGGGTCGTAAGTCCCTGGCGTTCGCGTTGCGATTCCGCGGAGCCGACGGCACCTTGACCGAGGATCAGGCGACGGCTGCCCGCGATTCGGCGGTCGAAGCGGCATCGAAGGCCGTCGGAGCGCAGTTGCGCAGTTGACTCAGCGCAGTTGCGCAGCGGACTCGGCGCCGCTGCGCAGTTGGATCCGTGCACGCCCGGGCTCGGGTGTCCGTAGCGTGGAGTCACGAGTGGCCACAGGTGACGGGAGCAGCGCATGAGTGAATTCGGGACAGACGGTACGGCGACGGATGTGCAGGTGATCGAGCAGATCCTCGCTGCAGTGTCGGGTCGTCCGCGGTTGGCCCCGGTGGCGGCTGCCGCGGCGGCTCTGGCGGCCGAGCTGGGTACTGCAGATCCGGAGCCGGTCACCCCCGATCGTGGAGCCCCACCCGGAACGGTCCCCGACGTCGACGTCCCGCAGGTGACCAAGCCGCGGATCGACCAGCCGCTCGGTGATCCACCGCCGGGGGCTCCGCTCGGTGGCACGGTACCGGGAATCATCGACGCCGAATTGGTCGAGGACCTGCCCGGCGGTGCCGGATACGGTTCCGGTGCGGTGAGCGCTCCGATCGGTGACTTCACCGATTCGGGGGTGCCCACGTGGGACGGTGTGCGAGACAGGGTCGAACAGCGCGCGGGCACAGCCGTCGGCGCAGAGGAGTTGGACCGTGAGTCGAGGGCGGGCCGTGACCTCGATGAGCAGTGGAACGAACGGCAGGAAGCGGGCCGCAGGAAGCTCGACGAGATCCGCAAGTCCATGGGTGGACGCTGACACACCGGACCCGTTCATGAATGAGCTTGCATGATGCTGCATAATAAACCGCATGATTACTTCGGAGGCGACGCCGCGGCGCGTCGCGGTCGCGGGTGCCAGCGGATACGCCGGCGGTGAGATTCTCAGGCTGCTGCTCGGGCATCCGGGAGTGCGCGACGGTTCGTTGATCATCGGCTCTCTGACTGCGGGCGGCAATGCAGGCGCGACGCTGGGTGAATTCCATCCCCACCTGCTGCCACTGGCAGATCGCGTTCTCGGTCCCACCACTGTCGACGAACTCGCCGGGCACGATGTCGTGTTCCTCGGCCTCCCACACGGCAAGTCCGCCGAGCTCGCACTGCAGCTGCCCGATTCCGTGCTGATCATCGATTGCGGGGCCGACTTTCGCCTCACCGACGGTGCGGCCTGGGAGAAGTACTACAAGAGTCCTCACGCGGGCAGTTGGCCGTACGGCCTGCCGGAGCTGCCGGGCGGCCGCGAGCGGCTCGTCGGTGCCACCCGCATCGCCGTTCCCGGGTGCTACCCGACGGTGTCGTCTCTCGCGCTCGCGCCCGCGGTCGCCGCAGGCATCATCGAGCCTCGCGTCAATATCGTTGCCGTGAGCGGTACCTCGGGTGCCGGTCGCGCTCCCAAGGCCGATCTTCTGGGTTCGGAGGTGATGGGTTCGGTTCGGGCGTACGCGGTTGCCGGCGCGCATCGCCACACCCCCGAGATCGTGCAGAACCTCTCGGCCGTCGCCGGTAGCGCAGTTGCGGTGTCCTTCACGCCGGTTCTCGCCCCGATGCCGCGCGGGATCCTCGCCACCTGTACCGCGATCACCACTGCAACGCAGGCACAGGCCGTCGAGGTGTACGAAAAGGCCTACGCCGCAGAGCCGTTCGTGCACGTACTTCCGGCCGGCCGGCTTCCGCAGACCGGTGCGGTCATCGGATCGAACGCAGTACAGATGAGCGTGTCGGTCGACGCAGACGCCGGCTTGCTCGTCGTGATCGCGGCCATCGACAACCTGGCCAAGGGCACGGCAGGAGCCGCCGTCCAATCCATGAACCTCGCACTGGGAATCACCGAGACCGAGGGTCTCTCTACCGTAGGAGTAGCGCCATGAGCAGCGTCGGGAGCCAGGCGGAGGCCGTCGGCACGGTTGCGGGCAAGCTCGTGCGCACACAGGGTGTCACCGCTCCCGCGGGTTTCCGTGCCGCCGGTATTCCGGCCGGTATCAAGGCAAGTGGCAAGTCCGATCTGGCCCTGGTGTTCAACGAGGGCCCCGACTTCGCGGCAGCGGGTGTGTTCACCCGCAACAAGGTCAAGGCAGCGCCGGTGTTGTGGTCTCGGCAGGTGCTGTCCACCGGTCGACTGCGTGCGGTGATCCTCAACTCCGGTGGTGCCAACGCCTGCACGGGTGCGCCCGGGTTCCAGGACGCGCACCGCACGGCCGAGGAAGTGGCGTCGGCACTGAGCAATTGGGGTTCCGAGACCGGCGCTGTCGAGGTTGCCGTCTGCTCGACGGGTCTCATCGGTGACCGGCTTCCGATGGACAAGCTGCTGCCCGGCGTGACCGAGGTCGTGCACGAACTCGCAGGTGGCATTTCCGGTGGTACCGATGCGGCGTACGCGATCATGACCACCGACACCGTGCCCAAGCAGGCGGCTGTTCATCATGCCGACAAATGGAACGTCGGCGGCATGGCCAAGGGGGCAGGCATGCTGGCGCCGTCGTTGGCCACGATGCTCAGTGTCATCACCACCGATGCCGTTGCCACCGCAGACCAGCTCGACAAGGCGCTGCGCGCGGCGACCCGATTGTCCTACGACCGGCTCGACGTCGACGGCGCATCGTCGACCAACGACACGGTGCTGCTGCTCTCCTCCGGGGCCAGCGGAGTGGCACCGTCGCAGGAAGAACTCGACGCGGCGGTTCTGGCGGTGTGCGACGACCTGGCCGACCAGATGATGGCCGACGCCGAGGGCGTCACCAAGCGGGTACGGATCACCGTCTCGGGCGCGATGAACGAGGACGACGCCCTGATCGGTGCGCGCGCGGTCGCCAGGGACTCTCTGACCAAAACGGCCCTGTTCGGTTCCGATCCCAACTGGGGTCGGGTGCTCGCAGCGATCGGCATCGCCCCGATCGAGCTCGATCCCGATCGAATTGCCGTGTCCTTCAACGGTGATCCGGTGTGTATCGACGGCGTCGGTGCGCCCGGCGCTCGCGAGGTCGATCTGTCCGGTGTCGACATCGCGGTGACCATCGATCTCGGTCTCGGCGCGGGGTCGGCCACCATTCGAACCACCGACCTCTCGCACGCGTACGTCGAAGAGAACTCGGCGTACTCGTCATGACCTCGGCCGCACTGGATTTGACGGCCGCGCAGAAGGCCTTCACCCTCGCTGAGGCATTGCCCTGGCTGCAGCGATTCTCGGGCAAGATCGTCGTCGTGAAGTACGGCGGAAACGCCATGATCGACGACGATCTGAAGCGGGCGTTCGCGGCCGACATGGTGTTTCTGCGCACCGTCGGAATTCATCCGGTCGTCGTGCACGGCGGAGGGCCGCAGATCTCGGCCATGCTGACCAGACTCGGCCTGGCAGGTGAATTTCGCGGCGGATTCCGCGTCACCACGCCCGAGGTCATGGACGTTGCGCGGATGGTGCTGTTCGGGCAGGTCGGGCGCGAGCTCGTCGGCCTGATCAACGGCCACGGTCCGTATGCCGTGGGGATCTCCGGTGAGGATGCGCACCTGTTCACCGCGACGCGTCGTACCGTGCTGGTCGACGGCATCGACACCGACATCGGCCTCGTCGGCGACGTCACGTCGGTGAACCCCGCTGCGGTGTTCGATCTCATTGCAGCAGGACGCATTCCGGTGGTGTCCACCATCGCTCCCGACCGCGACGGCGTCGTGCACAACATCAACGCCGACACTGCGGCCGCGGCGCTGGCCAGTGCCATCGGTGCCGAGAAGATGGTGGTGCTCACCGATGTCGAAGGCCTGTACACCGATTGGCCCGATCGCAGCTCGTTGACCTCCGAGATCGACGCGTCCGCGCTCGAGGCGTTGCTGCCCTCGCTCGACGCCGGGATGGTGCCGAAGATGGAAGCGTGTTTGCGTGCGGTTCGAGCGGGTGTGCCGTCGGCGCATGTCATCGACGGTCGCGTCGAACATTCCGTGCTGGTGGAGCTGTTCACCGGTGAGGGGATCGGCACCATGGTCACCCCCGATCATTCTTCTACGTCAGGAGTCACGCCATGACCGGCACCGAGTCCACCCTCGATCTGCAACAGCGGTGGTCGAATTCGTTGATGGACAACTACGGTGTTCCCCGTGTGGCGCTCGTGCGCGGCGAGGGTGCGGTGGTGACGGACGCCGACGGAAAGCAGTACCTGGATCTGCTCGCTGGTATCGCCGTGAACATCCTCGGACATGCCCATCCGGCGGTGATCGAGGCGGTCACCGCTCAGCTGTCCACCCTCGGACACACCTCGAATCTCTATGCGACAGAACCCGGTATCGCGCTGGCCGAGCAGTTGCTCGCGCACCTCGGTGCCGGGGCCACCGGTCGGGTGTTCCTGTGCAATTCGGGAACCGAGGCCAACGAGGCGGCCTTCAAGATCGCTCGCCTGACCGGTCGCCCCAACATCGTGGCAGCCGAGAAGTCCTTCCACGGACGGACGATGGGTGCTCTCGCACTGACCGGTCAGCCGGACAAGCGGATCCCGTTCGAACCGATGCCTGCAGGCGTGCAGCATGTTCCGTACGGCGATGTGGCAGCTCTGGAAGCTGTGGTCGATTCCGATACTGCCGCAGTGTTTCTCGAACCGATCATGGGCGAGGGCGGTGTGGTGGTTCCGCCCGAGGGATACCTCCTCGCCGCGCGTGAGATCACCGCGAAGCACGGTGCACTGTTGATCCTCGACGAGGTGCAGACCGGTATCGGCCGTACGGGATGGTTCTACGCCCACCAGTCGGTCGGCATCGTGCCCGACGTGATCACGCTCGCCAAGGGCCTGGGCGGTGGCCTGCCCATCGGTGCATGCATCGGCATCGGAGCGGCGGGGGAGTTGCTGCATCCGGGCAAGCACGGCACCACGTTCGGTGGTAACCCCGTATGCGCTGCGGCGGCTCTGGCCGTCCTGCGCACCGTTGCCGACGAGGATCTGATCTCGCACGCGGACAGCATCGGCAAGACGATCGCGCACTCGATCGAGAGTCTCGATCACCCTCTGGTGAGCCATGTTCGGGGTTCGGGACTGCTCCTCGGCGTGGTCCTCACCGCCGCCGTCGCACCGGCGGCCGAAGCGGCCGCGCGCGAGGCGGGCTTCCTCCTCAATGCGGCACAGCCCGACGTGCTCCGGCTCGCACCACCGTTGATCATCACCGAAGAGCAAGCCGCGTCGTTCGTGACGGCGTTACCGGCCATTCTCGACGCAGCACAGGAGGCTCATCAGCCATGACCGTTCAGCACTTCCTCCGGGACGACGACATCACGCCGCAGCAGCAGGGCGAAATCCTCGCTCTGGCAGCAGAGCTCAAACGTGCACCGTTCTCGAAGCGTCCTCTCGAAGGCCCCAAGGGGATCGGTGTCATCTTCGAGAAGAACTCGACGCGTACTCGCTTCTCGTTCGAGATGGGCATCGCTCAGTTGGGTGGCCATGCCGTCGTCGTGACAGGTCGCGACACACAGCTCGGTCGTGAGGAGACTCTGCAGGACACCGGCCGAGTTCTCTCGCGCTACGTCGAAGCGGTCGTGTGGCGCACGTTCGGACAGAAGCGGCTCGAGCAGATGGCCACCGGCGCAACCATTCCGATCGTCAACGCCCTCTCCAACGAGTTCCACCCCTGCCAGGTTCTGGCGGATCTGCAGACCCTGATCGAGCACAAGGGAAATCTGCAGGGCCGCACCTTGGCCTACTTCGGTGACGGTGCCAACAACATGGCGCACTCGCTGCTGATCGGCGGTGTCACGGCCGGGCTGAACGTGCGTATTGCCGCGCCAAAGGATTTCGCGCCGCTCGGCTACGTACTCGACGCGGCGCAGGCGCGCGCCGAGGAAACCGGGGCCACCATCACCATCACCGAGGACCCGGTCGAGGCAGCCACCGGTGCCGACGCGCTCGTCACCGACACCTGGACGTCGATGGGCCAGGAGAACGACGGTCTCGATCGCGTCGCCCCGTTCCGGCCCTATCGAATCGACTCCGATCTGCTCTCGAAGGCCCAGTCGGATGCCGTTGTACTGCACTGCCTGCCCGCACATCGCGGCGAGGAGATCACCGACGAGGTGCTCGACGGTCCGCAGAGCGTCGTCTGGGACGAGGCCGAGAATCGCCTGCACGCGCAGAAGGCTCTGCTGGTGTGGCTTCTCGAACAGGCCAGTCGACCATGAGCGAGGACGTCACTGCGGTGCCGTTGACGGCGTCGACCCGCGCGGGCAGGCAGGCGCGGATCATCGCGTTGCTGGCCACGCATCAGGTACGTAGTCAACCGCAGCTGGCGTCGTTGCTCGCCGCCGAGGGAATCGACACCACTCAGGCGACGCTCTCGCGGGACCTGGAGGAACTGGGTGCGGTGAAGCTGCGCGCACCCGACGGTGGAGTGGGGGTGTACGTCGTGCCCGAGGACGGCAGCCCGGTTCGCGGAGTGTCCGGAGGCACCGATCGGCTCCTGAAGTTGCTGGGTGAGTTGTTGGTGTCCACCGATCACAGCGGAAACCAGGCCGTGCTCCGAACACCACCCGGCGCGGCGCACTACCTGGCCAGCGCTCTCGATCGCGCTGCGATGCCCGAGATCGTCGGGACCATCGCAGGAGACGACACGATTCTGTTGATAGCCCGCGAGCCACATACCGGTGGCGAGGTCGCGGACAAGATCGAAAAGCTTGCTCGACGCGGTAACTGAGATCCGGTTACCCATCATGCGCAACAAGAACAACGAAGGAGCTTGAACACCATGGCCGAACGCGTCATCCTCGCCTATTCCGGCGGACTCGACACCTCCGTCGCCATCAGCTGGATCGGGAGGGAGACCGGCAAGGAGGTCGTTGCCGTCGCCATCGATCTGGGGCAGGGCGGCGAGGACATGGACGTCGTGCGTCAGCGCGCACTCGATTGCGGCGCAGTCGAATCCGTCGTCGTCGATGCCAGGGACGAGTTCGCCGACGAGTACTGCCTGCCGACGATCCAGTCCAACGCGCTGTACATGGATCGGTACCCGCTCGTGTCGGCCATCAGCCGTCCGTTGATCGTCAAGCACCTCGTCGAGAACGCGCGGGCGCACGGCGGAACCGTTGTCGCACACGGGTGCACGGGCAAGGGCAACGACCAGGTTCGGTTCGAGGTCGGCTTCAACACCCTCGCCCCCGAGCTCGAGGTGTTGGCACCGGTTCGCGACTACGCGTGGACGCGCGAGAAGGCGATCAAGTTCGCGGAAGAGAACGACATCCCGATCAACGTGACCACCAAGTCGCCGTTCTCGATCGACCAGAACGTCTGGGGACGCGCGGTGGAGACCGGTTTCCTCGAGGACCTGTGGAACGCGCCGACCAAGGACGTCTACGACTACACCGAGGATCCGACGGTCAACTTCCAGGCTCCCGACGAGCTCATTGTCTCGTTCGACAAGGGTCGCCCCGTCGCGATCGACGGCCGTCCGGTCTCGGTACTCGAAGCGATCCAGGAGCTCAACACTCGTGCCGGAGCGCAGGGTGTCGGCCGCTTGGACGTCGTCGAGGATCGGCTCGTCGGCATAAAGAGTCGCGAGATCTACGAGGCACCCGGTGCCATGGTGCTCATCCGGGCCCACGAGGAGCTCGAGCACGTGACCCTCGAGCGCGAGCTCGGTCGCTACAAGCGCCACACCGACCAGAAGTGGGCCGAGCTGGTGTACGACGGCCTGTGGTACTCCCCGCTCAAGGGCGCTCTCGACACGTTCGTGCAGCACACGCAGGAGCACGTTTCCGGCGACATCCGCCTGGTCCTCCACGCGGGCGGGATCATCGTCAACGGACGCCGCAGTGGTGAGTCGTTGTACGACTTCAACCTCGCCACCTACGACGAGGGCGACACGTTCGACCAGTCCGCGGCCAAGGGATTCGTTCAGCTGCACGGACTCTCGTCGAAGATCGCCGCGAAGCGGGACCTGGGCCTGTGACGAATTCGGAGATCTCACACGGAACCAACGAGGGTTCGCTCTGGGGTGGCAGATTCGCATCCGGACCGGCCGCCGCCATGGCGGCGTTGAGCAAGTCGACGCACTTCGACTGGGTACTCGCGCCGTACGACATCCGCGCATCCATGGCGCACGCCCGGGTGCTGAACGGTGCCGGACTGCTCACCCCGCAGGACCTCGAGACCATGCTCGACGGTTTGCAGCGTCTCGCCGACGACGTCGCCTCCGGTGCGTTCGTGGCAGCCGATTCCGACGAGGACGTGCACGGCGCTCTCGAACGCGGGCTGATCGATCGCGTCGGACCCGAGGTCGGGGGCCGGCTGCGCGCGGGCCGGTCGCGTAACGACCAGGTCGCCACGCTGTTCCGGATGTGGCTGCGCGACGCCGTCCGTCGGGTGTCGGTCGGCGTTCTCGATGTGGTCGACGCGTTGGCCACCCAGGCAGCGGCGCATCCGACGGCCGTCATGCCGGGCAAGACACATTCGCAGGCCGCGCAGCCGGTGTTGCTGGCGCATCATCTGCTCGCGCACACCCATCCGTTGCTGCGCGACGTGCAGCGCTTCGCGGACTTCGACACGCGAGCAGCGGTGTCGCCGTACGGTTCCGGGGCTCTCGCCGGTTCGTCACTGGGTCTGAGTCCGGAGAAGATCGCAGCCGAGCTCGGATTCGACTCGTCCGCCGAGAACTCGATCGACGCCACGTCCTCGCGCGACTTCGCGGCCGAGGCTGCGTTCGTGTTGGCGATGACGGCGGTCGATCTGTCTCGGTTCGCCGAGGAGGTCATATCGTGGAGCACGCCCGAGTACGGCTACGTCACATTGGCCGACGCATGGTCCACGGGCAGTTCGATCATGCCGCAGAAGAAGAATCCGGATGTCGCGGAGCTGACCCGCGGAAAGACCGGTCGACTGATCGGAAACCTCACCGGTCTACTGGCCACGCTCAAGGCACAACCGTTGGCCTACAACCGTGATCTCCAGGAGGACAAGGAGCCGGTGTTCGACTCGGTGGCGCAGCTCGAGCTGTTGCTGCCTGCACTCACGGGATTGACGGCAACGCTCGAATTCCACACCGAGCGCATGGCCGAACTCGCACCGGCCGGGTTCACGCTCGCCACCGACATCGCCGAGTGGATGGTGCGGCAGGGGATCGCGTTCCGCGTAGCTCACGAGGCCGCGGGTGCCTGTGTCCGAGCGGCCGAGGCTCGAGGCGTCGGGCTGGCGGATCTGACCGACGACGAGCTCGCCGCGATCGATCCTTCCCTCACGCCGGCCGTTCGTGAGGTGCTCACGGTGGAGGGTTCCATCTCGTCGCGGGACGCCCGCGGTGGCACTGCCGCGGTGCAGGTGGCGCATCAGCTCGGGGGCGTGCGAGCCACGGCGTCGATGCTGCGTACGTGGGCCGAGGAACCGGTGTTGCGGCACTGAGTGCGCAATCGACATCCCTGCCGGTTCGTCGAGTGTGATGTGAGAAGCTTTCGTCACGCGAAGACCGATGCCGGTCGTTCCGTCGGGGCCGAACGCAGGAGTGTACTTGTGGGACTGAATGCAGACGCCGTACGCGGCCCACTGCGCCGTGCCATCGCCACGGCGCAGAACGGTCTCGAGGTCATCCGTCTCGGTGGGCTCGAGACCGAGGTGGACCCGTCACCGTTTCGGGTGATGGACCGCGAGCCGATGTATCGGCTTCGTCGTTACTTCCCCGACGATGTTCCTGCGGACAGTCCTCCGGTGGTGCTGATTCCTCCGATGATGGTCTCCGCGGACGTCTACGACGTGACGACCGACCAAGGGGCGGCGGGAATCCTGCACGGCATGGGGTTGGATCCGTGGGTCGTCGACTTCGGTTCGCCCGATACCGAGGAAGGCGGATGGGGCCGCACGCTCGCCGATCACGTGGTGGCGATCAGCGAGGTCGTCGACAAGGTGCACGAGCACACCGGTCGCGATGTACACCTGGGTGGCTATTCCCAGGGCGGAATGTTCTGCTACCAGGCGGCCGCCTACCGAGGCGGCCGAAATCTGGCCAGTCTCATCACCTTCGGGGCTCCGGTCGATACACTCGCCGGTTTGCCTCTCGGGATCCCGGCCGGAGTGGCGACGCGAGGTGCGGAGTTCCTGGCCGACCATGTGTTCACCCGGCTCGCCGTGTCGGGGTGGATGGCGCGGACGGGATTCCAATTGCTCGATCCGGCGAAGACCGTGCGGTCGCGCTTGGATTTCCTACGCCAGTTGCACGACCGTGAGGCACTGTTGCCACGCGAGCCGCAGCGACGCTTTCTGGCGATGGACGGGTGGGTGGCCTGGTCCGGCCCGGCCGTTGCCGAGTTGTTGAAGCAGTTCGTCGTGCACAACCGCATGATGACCGGCGGGTTTGTCATCAAGGACAGACTGTTGACTCTGGCAGAACTGACGGTGCCGGTGTTGGCCTTCGTCGGCGAGGTGGACGACATCGGTCAACCGCTCGCCGTCCGCGGCATCCAGCGCGCTGCCCCGCGTGCGCAGGTCTTCGAAACAACCTTGCGCGCAGGCCATTTCGGCTTGGTTGTCGGCAGTACCGCGGCTGCGCAGACGTGGCCGACGACGGGAAACTGGATTCGGTGGCGGGAAGATCTCGGACCCAGGCCCGAGGCGGTCCGCGTCATGGAACGCGAGGATCACGGTGACAGCGACAGCGGAGTGTCGATCACCAATCGACTGATTCATACCGCTGCCTCCATCGCCGAAGTCGGCGTCGGTGTCGGCCGCGGGCTGGCGTCGGCCGCGACGGGGGCGGTGCGCGGTACCCGGGAGATCTCGTCCGAAGCCGTGCGTACCTTGCCGAGGCTCGCCCGCCTGGGGCAGATGCAGCCCCACAGCCGAGTCTCGTTGGGCCGCTTGATCGCCGAACAGGGACGTAAATCTCCGAACGGCGAGTGCTTCCTGTTCGACGATCGAGTGCACACCTACGATGCCGTGAACGTTCGCATCGACAACGTGGTGCGCGGTCTGATCAGCGTCGGCGTGCGGCCCGCGTCGCGCATCGGAGTGCTGATGGAGACCCGCCCCAGCGCGTTGGCTGCCATGGCGGCGCTCTCGCGGATCGGGGCGGTGCCTGTTCTGCTGCAGCCTGGCAGCGACCTGACTGCAGCCTTGCGGACCGTCGACGTCGACACGGTGATCGCGGATCCGGAGAACGTGGCAGCTGCAGTGTCGGTGACACCGAACGTCCTGGTGCTCGGCGGCGGAGACACGCGGACGCTCGACGTCCCGTCCGGATACGAGGTCACAGATCTCGAGGCCATCGATCCCGACACGGTGCGTTTGCCCCAGTGGTACGAGCCGGACCCGGGTCGTGCCCGCGAACTGGCGATGATCCTGTTCACGACTACCGATCACGGTCTCGAACCGCGATACATCACCAACCACCGCTGGGCCTTGTCCGCTTTCGGTACGGCCACCACTGCTGCTCTCGGTCCCGGCGATACTGTGTATTGCCTTGCACCGCTGCATCATTCGGCAGGAATCCTCGTCACGATCGGTGGTGCACTCGCGGGCGGATCGCGGATCGCACTGTCGCGTGGTCTCGAGCCCGAGAGGTTCAGCGAAGAGGTCTACCGCTACGGCGTCACGGTCGTGAGCTACACCTGGACGATGATGCGTCAGATCCTCGACGACGGCCGATTCCCCGTCGACTCCGGTCACCCGGTGCGGCTGTTCATCGGATCCGGCATGCCGGTGGGGCTGTGGCGACGCACTCTCGCAAGATTCAGCCCGGCTCGGGTACTCGAGTTCTACGCCTCCACCGAGAACGACGTGATTCTGGCCAACGTCGCAGGCTCGAAGATCGGATCTAAGGGCCGCCCGTTGCCCGGTAGCGCACGGGTTGCATTGGCGGCCTACGACCCGATCACCGGGCGTCTCGAAGAGGACGACGAGGGCTTCGTCCGACAGTGCCGCGACGACGAGATCGGACTACTCCTCGGCCGACCGAGCGGAGACGGCGAAGCGACCAGTCACGTCATGCGGGGAGTATTCGAACCCGCGGACGCGTGGATCCCCACCGAGAACCTGTTCCGTCGCGATTCCGACGGCGACTACTGGCTCGTCGACCGCAAGGACACCGTCGTGCGATCGGCCTGCGGGCCGGTGTACACCCAACCGATCGTCGACGCGGTGGGTGACCTGGATCAGGTCGATTCGGCTGTGGTGTACGGAGTGCGGGTGACGTCCGATCGGCCACGATCGGTGCGCGTCGAGGCATCGGCCACCGAGGTGGCCGTCTGCGCCATATCGCTGCAACCGGAAGCCGTGATCACTGCTCGCGCGTTGACGGACACTCTCGGCGTGCTCCTGCCGGCGGAGCGTCCGGCGATCGTGCACGTGGTGCCCGAAATTCCGGTGGGTCGCGCGTACCGACCGACCGCGACGGCGTTGAAGCAGGTCGGCATTCCGACGCCGAGTGCGCGTTCGTGGTACTACGACTCCGAGTCGAACAGCTATCGTCGAATGACGAAAGCTGTTGTGGCCGAGCGGTTCGTCGGACGAGAAGCCGCCGCCGAACAATCGTCGTAGCAATGACGTCATAGCAATGACTCAGTGCAGAACGGAACGTGTTCGGTAGCGTAAGCGAGTACACCACTTCCGGTTCGACCGGATCAGAACGAAGGACACCCGTGGCAATCGATTCGACACTGCTTTCCATTCTTGCGTGCCCAGTGGACAAGGGACCGCTGTTGTTGATCGAAGGGGAACTGCTATACAACCCGCGACTTCGGCGTGCATATCCCATCGAGAACGGAATCCCGGTGTTGCTCGCGGACGACGCCCGCGATGTCGACGACGCCGAGCACGAGTCGATCCTGTCGCGCGCCACGTCCTAGTACTTTCCGTCGGTCACCCCGCGTTCGTCGACCACTGGGTTCGTCGACTACGGCGTTCTACGACTACGGGGTTCTACGACGCAATGTCGCGGCGGCTCCGATCAGCGCGGCGACGGTGAAAGCCATGACCAGGGCGAGGTCGGTCCACATACGGCCGGTGGCCGCGGGGTACCGGGCTATCTCCTGGAGCGCGTCGACCAGGTAGCTCAGCGGCAGAACATCGCTGATCGCGCTCAGCCAGTTCGGCATCTGGTCTCGTGGCACCAGTAGTCCGCACAGGAACAGCTGCGGAATCACGACGACCGGCATGAACTGAACGGCTTGGAACTCGGTGCGAGCGAACGCGCTGCACAGCAGTCCGATGGCGACGCCGAGCATCGCTCCCAGGACTGCGATCACCAGAACCCATCCGACCGAGCCCTCGATGTCGAGCCCGAGAAATCCGAACGCGACGGTGCACGCGAGCAGCGCTTGACCGACAGCGGCGAGCGAGAAGGCGGACCCGTAGCTTGCAAGCAGGTCCAATTTGGACATCGGCGTCGTCAGCAGGCGCTCGAGCGTTCCGGAGGTGCGTTCACGCTGCATCGAAATCGACGTGATCAGGAACATGACGACGAACGGCAGGATGCCGAGCATCGTGATGGCGACCCGATCGAACAACGACTGCTGGTTCGGCTGGGTCGGCACGTCTTGGTAGAGGTAGTACAGCAACACCATCAGCAGGGACGGAACGAGCAGCACCATGGCGACCGATCGATGGTCGGCTCTGAGCTGGCGCAGGATGCGGCCGGTGCCGGCTGCATAGATCCGCGCGTTCACGATGTCTGTTCCATGGATCTGACGAGAGACAGGAATGCGCGATCGAGGGTCGTTTCGTTCGTGCGTGCGAGTAGCGCGTCAGGGCTCGATTGGGCAAGCACGGTGCCGTCGCGCATCAGAACGAGACGGCTGCAGTGCTCGGCCTCTTCCATCACGTGGCTCGAGACCAGCACCGTTGTGCCTCGTGCTGCAATATCGGCGAAACGTGACCACAGCTCGGAGCGCAGCACGGGATCCAAGCCGACGGTCGGTTCGTCGAGCACGATCAGCTCGGGTTCGGCAATGAGCGCACTGGCCAGGGATACCCGCCCCAGTTGACCACCCGAGAGTTCGCCCGCCCGTAACGATGCGTGGTCGGCCAGGCCGACCGACTCGATGGCGGACGCCACGTCCGCGCCGCGGCGACCGTACAGCGACCCGAAGTACTGCACGTTCTCCCGAACGGTGAGATCTCGATAGACACTCGGCGCCTGGGTCACGTAGCCGACCGTGCGGCGCAATGGTGCCGAGCCAGCCGGAGATCCGAGGACTGTCACGGTTCCGCTGTCCACGATCTGAGTGCCGACGATCGCACGCATCAGAGTCGTCTTGCCGCAGCCCGACGGACCGAGAAGTCCCGTGATGGCTCCACGAGGGATCGTCAGGGACAAACTGCGCAGCACCGTTCGTTTGCCGCGGCGAACCGTCAGCCCTGTGATGTCGACGGCGTGTTCACCGGTGAACGCCATGTCGGCCTCCAGACTCGTCGGATGTTGCAGTAGTAGCCCCGTCGCGCTCGGTGGTCAAGGGCGAAGCATCATGGGAGGGATGAATGCCGTTGAGTTGGAGACCGGGGAGCCCGACGACGCAGCGCGACGCATCCTCGGTGGAACCATCACCGTGGGCGACGTGTCCGTGCGCATCGTCGAAGTCGAGGCCTACGGTGGTCCGCTCGACGGTCCGTGGCCCGATCCGGCCGCGCATTCCTTCCGGGGGCAGACCGCTCGCAACGAGGTGATGTTCGGTCCTGCAGGTCGTCTCTACGTCTACCTGAGTTACGGAATGCATCTCTGTGTGAACGTGAGCTGCGGCCCGGACGGTACGGCCGCTGCTGTGTTGCTTCGTGCGGGTGAGGTGGTGGCGGGCCACCACGTCGTCGAGAGCAGGCGTGCCGACCGCGGCCCACGATCGGCGCGGGTCGAGGCCGGTTGGGCCCGCGGGCCGGGCAATCTCGGTCGAGCAATGGGCGTCTCGCTGGAAGACAACGGAAAGGACGTGTTCGACGCGTCGTCGCCCCTCACCCTCGACCTTCTCGAACGCCCGCTGCACGAGAAGGTAGTTGGATCCGGCCCACGGGTGGGGGTGAGTGCCGCGGCCGATCGTCCGTGGCGCTTCTGGGTGCTCGGGTCACCGTCGGTATCGAGCTACAAACGGAGTCCTCGCGCCGCCGCGCCCGGTGGCTCGGAGGCCTGACCGACGTGTGGATGCGTCCATGCAGGAGAATCGACGTCGTGAGTGAGAACATCATCGACGAAATGACCTGGCGTGGACTGATCGCGCAGTCCACAGATGTGGACGCGCTGAAGAAGGCCACATCCGAGGGCCCGATCACGCTGTACTCCGGCTTCGATCCGACCGGTCCTTCGCTACACGCAGGGCACCTCGTGCCGTTGCTGGCGCTCAAGCGTTTTCAGCGGGCAGGCCACCGTCCGATCGTTCTCGCCGGTGGTGCCACAGGACTCATCGGTGACCCGCGCGATGTGGGGGAGCGGACCATGAATTCCCGCGAGGTCGTCACCGACTGGGCGTCGCGTATCCGTGGCCAGCTCGAGCGGTTCGTCGATATGGACGAGAGCCCGACTGGCGCAGTGGTGGTGAACAACCTGGCCTGGACGGGGGAATTGTCCGCGATCGACTTTCTCCGCGACATCGGCAAGCACTTCTCGATCAACGTGATGCTTGCTCGCGAGACGGTCAAGAACAGGCTCGAGAGCGACGGAATGTCGTACACCGAGTTCAGCTACATGCTGCTGCAGGCGAACGACTACGTGCAGCTTCGCCGCCAGTACGGCTGCAGCCTCCAGATCGGTGGCTCCGATCAGTGGGGAAACATCATCGCCGGGGTGGAACTCAACCGGCGTCAAGACGCCGAGTCGGTCCATGCAATGACGGTTCCGCTGGTCACGTCCGCCGATGGGAAGAAGTTCGGTAAATCCACCGGCGGCGGCAGCCTGTGGCTCGACCCGGAGATGACGAGCCCGTACGCCTGGTACCAGTACTTCGTGAATACCGGTGACGCGGATGTGGTGAAGTACCTGCGCTGGTTCACTTTCCTGTCCAAGGACGAGTTGGCAGAACTCGAGTCGGCGACCACCGAGCGTCCGCACGCGCGCGAAGCGCAGAAGCGCTTGGCCGCAGAGATGACCACGCTTGTCCACGGTGAAGCGGCGACGCGATCGGTCGAACTCGCCAGCCAGGCGCTCTTCGGGCGGGCCGAACTGACGGAACTCGACGAGAAGACGCTCGCCGCCGCGCTACAGGAAGCGTCTGTGGCGGATATCGAAGCGGGTGCGCCGAACACCATCATCGATCTGCTCGTCGCTACCGGGTTGAGCGAAAGCAAGGGCGCTGCCCGACGCGCGGTCAAGGAGGGTGGCGCATCGGTCAACAACGTCAAGATCTCCGACGAGGAGTGGACGCCCGGCGCGGACGATCTCCTGCACGGCCGGTGGTTGGTGGTGCGACGCGGAAAGCGGAACTTCGCCGGAGCCCGAATCCTCGGCTAGATTTTCGATGGCTGCCAGTGGCCGGAGTCACATCCGTGTAATTTGGTTACGACGCCCGTCAGGTGGGTAAGTGACGCGGTGCGACCAGGTCGTTCACGCGAACTATCCGTGAACGACCTGGGGATTTGACGCGTTGTTATCCGGGGCGTAACTTTGTCCAGGTCAGAGCGACACGGACGCCAGCCCAGACCGCAAGGCCTGAGCGACGCGGAGTTCGCCTTCGACAAGATGAAGTCGATCGGATCGCAAGATTTCGACCCCTTCACGGATGAGAAGCCAGTTTGACTGCGCTCGATCATCTGATCTAAGCTGGAACGGTTGCCCCGGACACCCACGAGCTTCAGCTCGATGGTGAATGGTGTGTGCGTGTTCTTTGAGAACTCAACAGTGTGTCGATGAATGTCAGTGCCGAATGTTTTTGGCGCTCATGCCTTTTGGGGTATGGGTGTGACATCTTCTTGCTTCATTCTTCCCGTCTGAGGTGAGAGGGTTTTGTTTGTTTTGCTAGTTGAGTTTTTTTGCTAGTGATTTGACTCTTTATGTTTATGACTGATTTGCAGTTTCGGCTGTTGATCGAGAGTCTTTTACGGAGAGTTTGATCCTGGCTCAGGACGAACGCTGGCGGCGTGCTTAACACATGCAAGTCGAGCGGTAAGGCCTTTCGGGGTACACGAGCGG
>NZ_NPFV01000042.1:0-1442 GCF_002259365.1 Rhodococcus sp. 14-2496-1d
GCTTCGGCGAGGGTGGGGGCGGCTGTGTCCTTGTCGGAGAGTTCGTAGGTCAGGGGCGATCCGTCGCGTGCGGTGGTGGGCCAGTCGATGCCCAGGGCGGGGTCGAGTGGGTTGATGTCGCGGTCCAGGTCCGGGGTGTACTCGAGGCTGCACAGGTACATGACGGTCGAGTTGTCCTCGAGCGAGAGGATGGCGTGGCCGAGTCCTTCGGACAGGAACACTGCTCTGCGGTCGATGTCGTCGATCAGCACGCTGTCCCACTGCCCGAAGGTCGGTGACCCGACGCGGAGGTCGACGATCACGTCGAGGAACGCTCCGCGGGCGCAGGTGACGTATTTCGCTTGTCCGGGTGGGTTGGTGGTGAAGTGGATTCCACGCAGGACCCCGGCTGCGGAGACCGAGCAGTTCGCCTGCAACAGGTCCAACGACCGCCCGGTGGTCTCGGCGAAGAGGCCGGCTTTGAACCATTCGAAGAACACACCGCGATCGTCGCCGAACTGGCGTGGGGTGTACTCGTAGGCACCGGCGATGCTCAACTCGCGAAAGCTCATGCTCGGTGTCCTCGGTCGATCAGGTCCAGCAGGTAG
This sequence comes from Rhodococcus sp. 14-2496-1d, assembly GCF_002259365.1. Lineage (NCBI taxonomy): Bacteria > Bacillati > Actinomycetota > Actinomycetes > Mycobacteriales > Nocardiaceae > Rhodococcus > Rhodococcus sp. 14-2496-1d. The sequence continues at coordinate 588 of NZ_NPFV01000042.1, forward strand.
CGGCCGTACCCGGATTTGACGAGTGTCTCCGCGCGGGCGCGCAGTTCGTCGTCGGTGATGAATCCGCGTCGCCACGCCACCTCTTCGGGGGACCCGATCTTCAGGCCCTGACGTTGTTCGATGGTGCGCACGTAGTTCGAGGCGTCGAGCAGCGAGTCGAAGGTGCCGGTGTCGAGCCAGGCGGTACCGCGCGGGAGGACTTCGACCTGGAGGCGGCCGGCCTCGAGGTAGTGGCGGTTGACGTCGGTGATCTCGTATTCCCCACGCGCGGACGGCTGCAGGTCGCGGGCGATGGCGATGACGTCGTTGTCGTAGAAGTACAGCCCCGGGACGGCGTAGTTCGATTTCGGGGCGGCGGGTTTTTCTTCGAGGGAGATGGCTTTTCGGTTCGCATCGAATTCGATGACGCCGTAGGCGGTGGGGTCGGAGACCTCGTAGGCGAAGACGGCTCCGCCGTCGATGGTGTCGAAGCGAGACAGTTGGGTGCCCAGGCCGGGGCCGTAGAAGATGTTGTCGCCCAACACCAATGCCGCGGAGTCGGTGCCGATGTGGTCGGCACCCAACACGAACGCCTGGGCGAGGCCGTTGGGCTCGTGTTGGACCTTGTAGGTCAAGTCGATGCCGAATTGGGAGCCGTCACCGAGCAGACGCGTGAACTGGTCGGCGTCCTGGGGTGTGGTGATGACGAGGATCTCGCGGATCCCGGCCAGGATCAGAGTCGAGAGCGGGTAGTAGATCATCGGTTTGTCGTAGACCGGGACCAGCTGCTTGCTGACGCCCATCGTGATCGGATGAAGACGCGAGCCCGTGCCGCCCGCCAGAATGATTCCCCGCATGACGGCGAAGTCTTCCAGA
>NZ_NPFV01000044.1:0-1353 GCF_002259365.1 Rhodococcus sp. 14-2496-1d
TTGTGTGGCGGGCCGGGTCAGCCGAGCAGCCGCTGCATGGTCTCGATTTCCTGCTGCTGAGTGGCGACGATGGCGCGTGCCATCTCCAGGGCGTCAGGATTGGAACCGTCCGCGATTTCGGTGTTCGCCATCTCGATGGCACCGGTGTGGTGGGCGATCATCATCGTCAACCACTGGCGGTCGAATTCCGGTCCCGACGCTGCCATCAACGCGTCCATGTCCTGAGCGGTCATCATGCCGCTGCCAGAGCTGTGGTCCATCCCGCCCATGTCACTCATGTCCATGTCGGGCATGGGCTGGCCCCACTCGGTCAGCCATGCCGTCATCTGGTCCATCTCGGGCTGCTGTGCGCCGGCGATCGCCGATGCCAGCGACAGCACGTCCGGGTTGTCGGTGCGGCCGTTCGCCATGTCGGCCATCTCGACTGCTTGTGCGTGGTGCGGATACATCATCTGCGCGAACATCACGTCGGCATCGTTGAACTCTGCGGACGCGCTTGCTTGGGCCGAGGACATCGGTGCGGAGGACATCGAGCCCATGGAATGCCCGTCCATCGACGAATCGGTCGAGTCGTTGCTACAGCCGACGACGAGGAACGCGCTGGCGGCGGCAGCAGCGAGTGAAGCCATGACTTTGGTACGCATGTGGAATCTCCTTGCAAGAGTGGACAATCAGGGGTGTGTGACGTGTTTCGGTCCGCCGGTCGACGCGCGTCTACCGGGCTCCCTGTCACACTCGCAAGGTCACCGATCTGTCCAACTCCCACAAGGTCCACGGCGGTGCGCGCTCCAGGATGGAGTCTGTGCGCCCGGCGATCCCGTCCACCGCTGTCGGCGACTGGCCTGTCTCGGTGCTCATCGTCGGGACGGACAACGCGGCCCACGACACCGGAGTTCCCACACAGGGATGCATCATCTGATGCGCCGACGGACAATCGTGTTCCCCGAACATCACCGAAGCCGAGCTACTGCCCGGGGCTGTCGACGCCATCGCGGCATGACCACCGGTCATCGACTCCGACATCGGGCCAGCCATCGACGATGCCGGTGTCACAGAATGCATCAACAACACCCCGAACACCGTCACTGCAATCAACAATCCGATCGCCGAGGCTGTGCCCCGTCGAGTGCGACGAATCGTCGAGTTCATGCTCTCGACGGTAACAGGGCATACCCCCCAGGGGTAGCGTCGGTGCATCGTTCAGCTGGCCAGTCGGACGTCAGCTCTCGGTCGTGCGAACCAGTGAACCAACACCCCGCTCGCGACACTGAGTGTTGCGAGCGTCGGCATCGCCACCACGATCGCCCTGTCGAGCCCCCAGAAGGTTGCGAGCGCACCGATCCCAACCGCAGT
>NZ_NPFV01000017.1:0-265448 GCF_002259365.1 Rhodococcus sp. 14-2496-1d
GGTGGGATCAGTGGGCGGGAGTGGGCGCGGGCCACCCAACTCCGCAGCGACTCACATGCTCAGCATTGCCCCGCACCTGCGGCGTCGAGTCCGCGCAGAATTTCGTTCTGATCGCCGGGTGGCACGTCGTTCCAGCTCGGTGCGGTGGTCATTTCGCTGCGCAGACCCTCGACCGACTTGGCGCGATCGGAGATTCCGGTTTGCTCGAGCGCATCGATCGACGGCAGAAACTGTGTACAGGTCTGCTGGTAGAGCGCTTCACCGGTGACGCCGGAGGTCGCGTCGGTCGGAGCTGCAGGCTCGGCAGCGGGCGCTAACTCGGACGCAGGAGCGGGCTCGGGTGAGGGCGCGTCGACCGTGGTGGTCGCGGGGACAGTCGTGGAAGTCGCAGTCGTCGTCGCTGCGGCGACGGTGGTGCTCGACGCTTCCTCGCTCGTCGGGTCGTTGCTGCATCCGGCAATCGAGACGGCCACGATCAGCCCGAGCAATCCGGTCGCGATTTTTCCGTTCATCGCAACTGTGTACCACCCCGGCGGAACCACCGACGTCAGAGCAGGGTCTGCGCACGTCCGGTGATGGTGCTCAGCGCCGTCGACCAGGCGAGGTTCTTCGGGTCGAGGAATGCTCCGTGCCCCGCTCCTGGCAGGACGACGAGCTCGGGGTCGGTGCTGCCCGCCTTCGTCGATGCGTCGATGTAGACGCGGCTCTGGTTCACCGAGACGGTCTGATCGGCGTCACCGTGCAGCGCAGTGAGCGGAACGTCGAGGGGGAGGTATTCGATGGGGGAGGCGATCTCGTAGCGTCCGGGCACCTCGTTCGGCATGCCGCCGAGGAAGGCAGGCACGAACTTGTCGCCGCCGATGTCGGCTGCCCGCTTCATGTCGAAGACGCCGGCCATGATGGTGGCGCTGCGTGGTCGGATCTTCGGTTCCGCGCCCGGCGCGTCGACCGGCATGAGGTGTCGAGCCGCGACCCATGCGGCGAGTTGGCCGCCTGCCGAGTGTCCGGCGACGTGGACGCGATCGAGATCGAGCCGACCATCGGCAGCATTCTGGACGACGGTTGCCAGTGCCTCGGTGGCGTCGTCGACGTCGGAGAGGGTGTTGGCCCAGTTGTTCGGCCCGCGTCGGTATTCGACGTTCCACACGGCGATGCCTTCGTCGGCGATGGCCGTCGACATCTGCTGGAAGTAGGACAGGTCGAGGTCTTCCTGCCATCCGCCGCCGTGAATCATCACCACCACCGGGAGGGAGGTGGCGTTGTTGTCGGGGAGGTACAGGTCGCCGATGTTGTCCGGTTCGTATCCGTAGTTCAGTCGAATGGGATCCCCGGCCGGGCCCGATACCGGTTGCAGCGCAGCCGAATACGTCTCTGCGGTACTCGGTGAGGAGTCGGTGTCGGCCGAGCTGCAGCCGACCAGCGCGACCGCCAGCAGGCCGGAGAGGAAGTGGCGACGATTCACGCGTGCCGATCCGTCCAGTCGAGCAGTTCGGTGAGCGGCCAGGTGTTGATCACGCGCTCCGCGGGGACGCCGCGCTCTTCGGCTCGGATGCAGCCGTAGCCCTGCCAGTCGAGCTGTCCGGGTGCGTGCGCGTCGGTGTCGATGGAGAACAGGCAGTCGCGCTCGAGGGCGATGTCGATCAGTCGCTCCGGGGGATCCTGGCGCTCGGGTCTGGCGTTGATCTCCACTGCGGTGCCGAACTGGCGGCATCCCTCGAACACCACGGGGGCGTCGAACGTCGATTCGGGTCGGGTTCCGCGGCCACCCTCGACGAGCCGTCCGGTGCAGTGACCGAGTACGTCGACATGCGGGTTGGCGATGGCGGTGACCATACGTTTGGTCATGGTCTTGGAGTCGGCTCGCAGGTTCGAGTGCACGCTCGCCACCACCACGTCCAGCTCTGCGAGCAGACCCTCGTCCTGGTCGAGCGATCCGTCGTCGAGAATGTCGACTTCGATTCCGGTGAGGATGCGGAACGGTGCGAGCCGCTCGTTGAGTTCGGCGATGACGTCGAGTTGTGCGCGCAGACGCTCGGCGGTGAGGCCGTTGGCGACCTTGAGGCGTGGGGAATGGTCGGTGAGAGCGCAGTACTGGTGACCGAGCCTCGCGGCGGTGCGCATCATCTCCTCGATGGGGCTGCCGCCGTCGGACCAGTTGGAATGGGTATGCAGATCGCCCTTCAATGCACCGCGAAGGTCGTTGTCTCCGATGGGTTCTGCCGCGTCTCGTTGCTCGCGGAGATAGTCCGGGACGTCCTGAGTCAGTGCCTGGCGAATGATCAGCGAGGTCTTGGCTCCGATGCCCGTCAGCGAGGACCAGCTGTCTGCCTTCTCGTGCTCGGATCGTTGTGCGGGCGTGAGGGATTCGACCACATCTGCGGCCCGACGGTAGGCCTTGACTCGATGGGTGTCCGAGCGGGAGCGTTCGAGCCAGAAGCCGATCTCTCGAAGTGCGTCCACCGGATCCATGCGGTCCATTGTGCCTGGCGGTACCGACACGTGTTCACGGGGTAAACGGACAAAACTCTCAGGGACTTACCAGGTCGCTCACTCCCCATAGGCTTGAAGCTGCAACTACCATCGGCAGTCATGACCAAGAAATGGTGGATTGTCGGCGCGATCGTCGTTGTCGTAGTGGCGCTCGGACTGTATTTCGGCCCCAAGATCTATGCCTCGTTCGAGGGCGACGACGCACCGGCGGCAACCGTGTCGACCTCCGGCGCGCAGGCCGCGACCACACAGGACATCGACGGACGGTGGATCGTCACTCCGGGCGACGCCGCCAACACGACTGCCGCGGGCTACACCGTCGACGAGTTGTTGAACGGGTCCGATGTCACGGTCGTCGGGTCGACGACCGAAGTCGCGGGCAACGTCGTCATAGCCGACAACACGCTCACCGAGGGACAGGTGGTCGTCATGACCAACTCGATCAGCACCGACAGCGACCGTCGCGACAGTCAGTTCCGCGGCAATATCTTCGACACCGCGACCTATCCGACGGCGACGTTCAACATCGACTCGCCGATCGATCTGTCCGCACTGCCCAAGGACGGCACCACCATGACGGTCACCGCCGAGGGCACGTTGACGCTCAAGGATCAGACACGTCCGGTCTCGGTGGAGATGGAAGTGCTGCAGTCCGGCGACACGCTCATCGCGTCGGGTGCCATTCCGACGACGTGGACCGACTACCAGATCGAGCCGCCGTCACTCGGCTTCGTCACCGTCGATCCGTCCGGGACCATCGATTTCCTGATCAATCTGAATCAGCAGTAGCGGGTTCTCGCGCGGGCTCGGGCGTCCATCCCGGCGGTCCGACGAGATATCCGATGCGTTCCTTCCATGACCGCGATGCCGCAACATCCCGCGCGATGTTGCGGTATTCGTGTGTCTGGAGGGTCCAGATGTTGAACGTGTCGACGGGCTTGGTGAGTCCGTAGTTGGGGCGCTCGACCTCCTCGGCGTAGGTGCCGAACAGGCGGTCCCAGATGATGAGGATGCCGCCGTAGTTCTTGTCGAGATACTGCGGATCGCGGCCGTGATGGACGCGGTGATGCGAGGGCGTGTTGAAGACGTACTCGAACGGACGCGGCAGCCGGTCGATGCGCTCGGTGTGCACCCAGAACTGGTAGGCGAGGTTGATCGAGAATCCGACGAACACCATCCACGGCGGCATGCCCAACAGGGGCAGCGGTAGCCACATGATGACCTCGCCGCTGTTGTTCCACTTCTGTCGCAGCGCCGCGGCGAAGTTGAAGTACTCGCTCGAATGGTGGGACTGATGCGTCGCCCAGATGATTCGGGTCCGATGCGCGATGCGGTGATATCCGTAGAAGAGCAGGTCGACGCCCAGGATCAGGATCACCCACGTGTACCAGGCGTCGGCCGGAAGATGCCACGGCGCGACGTAGACGTAGATCGCCGTGTAGGCGACGAGGGCGAGCGCCTTCCATGCCGTGGTGGTCGCGATGGACACCAGTCCCATGCTCAGGCTCGAGCGCGCATCCCTGGCGGAATAGCTACCGCGTTCACCGTCCTCGAGCTTCGCGGCCGCGATCCACTCGATCGCCAACAACAGTGCGAACGCGGGAATGGCCAGGGCCACGGGATCGCGCAGCGGTTCGGGGAGTGCATTCCACGCCGAACCGATCCACTCGCTCATCGTAACCTCCTGCGTGACAGTTAGAGGTTGAGTGTAACGCTTTTCTGTTCGGTTTCCCCAGGGCTCGTACCGTGGAGGACGGCGCACCAATCGGCCGAGAGAGCGGAGTCGGACTTGTTGCAGAAAATCGCGTCCACGATCGGACAGGTGGTCGGGTCGGCGTTGGGTGTCGTCGGTATCCGGGTCGGTACCGAGGAACCGCCGCATACGAGCCGTCGACTGACCGATGCGGTGGAGATCCGTCGTTACCGACCACGCATCGCGGCACAGACAGTCGTCGACGCCGATGAGGAAGAGGCACGGCAGGAGGGTTTCCGCCGCCTGGCTCGCTACATCTTCGGCGGGAACGGAGGCAAGAAACGGGTCGCGATGACCGCTCCCGTCAGTCAATCGCCGGCAGGGTCGCAGAAGATCGCCATGACTGCGCCGGTATCGAGTACGCCCGGCAGCGACGGGTGGGTTGTCCGGTTCTTCATGCCTGCCGAGTGGACGATGGACACGCTGCCCGAGCCCGACGACGACCGCGTGACGTTGACCGAGGTTCCGGCGGAGACGGTCGCTGTACTTCGTTTCAGCGGTGGCCGCGGCCGAGGCGATGTCCAACCGCAGATCGCGGCGTTGACCGAAGCGTTGCGCGCCGAGGGCATCGAGATGCTGGGTGAGCCGATGACCTGGTTCTACGATCCGCCGTGGACCTTGGCGCCGTTGCGTCGTAACGAGGTGGTCGTGGCGGTACCGGACGGTTCCTGACGCGTCGGGGTGTCCCGCACGTGCTCGCTAATTCCCTACTGCGATGGTAGGAATTGAACGTGCACATCACGGCCAAGGCGGACTATGCGGTTCGCACGCTCGTCGAACTCGCTGCCGTCGGTGGTCAGCGGCCCGCGAAGGCCGAGGCGCTGGCCATGGCGCAGGGCATCCCGCACAAGTTTCTCGAATCGGTGCTCTCGGATCTGCGTCGCGCAGATCTCGTGTGCAGTAGGAGGGGACCCGACGGCGGCTACTGGTTGGCGCGGGAGGCGTCGGACATTTCGGTTGCCGATGTGATGAGAGCCGTCGAAGGCCCGTTGGCGTCGGTGCGCGGACAGCGGCCCGAGGATGCGGAGTATTCCGGTCCGGCCGAGCCGCTCACCCGGGTCTGGCTGGCGGTACGCGTCAATCTGCGTGCGGTGCTCGAGGCGGTGTCGCTGGCGGACATCGTCGACAACGAGCTGCCGGACTTCGTCGGAGAGCTGATCAGCGAGCCGACCGCGTGGGCGCGTCGATGACCTGAGTCACATCCAATGCCGGCTGTGGCGGGATCGACAAAATTGCACACCACTGCAAACTTGCAGAACAGTGCAAGTTCCGTAGGTTGGTAATCGTGACTTCTCCGACTGGCCTTCGCGATCTGAAGAAGGCGGCCACCCGCGACGCGCTCGGAATGGCTGCCGTGCGTCTGGGCAAGGAGCACGGCATCGACGCGGTCACCGCCGACGCCATCGCGCACGAAGCGGGAGTCTCCACCCGCACGTTCCACAACTACTTCTCCAACAAGGAAGAAGCAGTTCTTCACCACATCGAAGTGTCTGCCCTCGAATGGTTCGAGCTCCTGCGCGCCAGGCCGTCGACCGAACCGATCTGGGACTCGTTGCGGCACATCGCAATCGACCTCGTCGCGGACCCGGGCCGGGATCTGGACGACACCTTCGCGGCTGCGCGGCTGATCGAAGCCAACCCCGCCCTGATGGCCCGCAAGCTCGAGATGCACCAATCGCTGACCCGCAAACTCGGCGAAGCCATCGCCGAGCGAACCGGTACCGACATCGACACCGACCTCTACCCCAACCTGCTCCAGATGGCCGTCGGTGGTGCCGTCACGGCAGCACTGAACATCTGGGTCACCGATTCTGCAGGCGCATCGACGCCGAGGGCCCTCATCGAGGACGCCTTCGACCAACTGCGCGCTGGACTTCCCGAGCCGCAACCGTCCGAACCCAAACGAGGAGCTTGACAGTGGCCACCTATCTCTACCGAATCGGAAGATTCGCGTACCGACGCAAGGGCATCGTCCTCGGACTGTGGCTGGCGATTCTGGTGCTCGCCGGAGTGGGCGCAGCGACGCTGTCCGGCCCCACCGCGAACTCGTTCAGCATCCCGGGAACGCCCGCGCAGGCTGCGTTGGATCTGCAGTCCGAGCGGTTCGGCTCCGCCGAGGACCCGCTCACCGCCGTCAGCGCCGAGTACGTGTTCCAGGCACCCGACGGGCAGACGCTGGACACTCCGCAATACACCTCGGCGATCGACGCAACCATCGCCGAGATCGAAAAGATCGACGCCGCCAAACCCGCCGAAGGTGCGCAGCCGCTGGCGAATCCGGTTGCGGCCAATCAGTCGATCATCGAGCGATACACCGAGGCGGCAACCGAAGCGGGCACCCCGGCCGACCAGGTGGCCGCCGACGCGGCAGCCACGTCACCGCTGAGCCCCAACGGCAACGTCGGCACCGTCACCGTGCCGATCAACGTCGAACTCGCCGACGTCACCGACCAGATCCGCACCGAACTCGACGAGGCCGCGCAGCCCGCTCGTGACGCCGGACTGACCGTCCTCCTCGGCGGCACCGTCGCGCAGGAGAACGTCGCGCCCGGTGGTACGTCGGAAATCGTCGGTCTGGCCGTCGCCGCCGTCGTGCTGCTCATCATGTTCGGATCCGCCGCGGCCGCCAGCCTGCCGCTGATCACCGCCATCGTCGGAATCGGTATCTCGAGCCTGGCGATCACCACGGCGTCCGGCTTCGCGAGCCTGTCGTCGTTCACGCCGGTGCTCGCGATCATGATCGGTCTGGCCGTCGCGATCGACTACTCGCTGTTCATCCTCGCGCGCTATCGCCACGAACTGACGTTGACGGACGACCGAGAGGAAGCCGTCGGACGGTCCGTGGGAACCGCGGGCTCGGCTGTGGTGTTCGCCGGTGCCACCGTGCTCATCGCCCTCGTCGCCCTGCGCGTCGTCGGGATTCCGTTCCTCTCCCAGATGGGCCTCGCCGCAGGTTTCGCGGTGTTCATCGCGGTACTGATCGCGCTGACGTTCCTGCCGGCGATGCTCGGCCTCTACAAGGGAAAGGCCTTCGCGGGCAAGATCAAGTTCGTCAACACAACCGACCCGGAAGACCCGAACGCCACGCCAACCAACGGACTTCGCTGGGCCCGATTCCTGGTCAAGAGGCCCGCGCTGGGACTCGTCGGCGGCATCGTCCTGCTCGGTGTCATCGCAGGACCCACCACCGGTCTGTCGCTGGCACTGCCGTCCACCGCCACCGCCGACCCGTCGACGCCTGCACGTCAGGCCTACGACGTCGTCGACGAGGGCTTCGGTCCCGGACGCAACGGCCCGCTGCTGGTCATCGCCGACGCTTCCGGCGTGGCCGAGGCCGATCGCACGGCGTCGTTCGGCAAGGTCGTCGAGACCATCACCGGCCAGCCCGACGTCACCAACGCCCAGATCATCGCCGTCAACCAGGCCGGGGACACCGCACAGATCCTGGTCACTCCGTCGTCCTCACCGAACAGTGAGCAGACGAAGAACCTCGTGGCGAATCTGCGCGACGCCGAACCGGGCGTGGTGGCCAGTGACGGCGTCTCCTACGGAGTCACCGGTCAGACGGCACTCGAGCTCGATGTCTCCGAACGACTGCAGGACGCGTTGATCCCGTACCTGGCAGTGGTCGTCGGTCTGGCCTTCGTTCTGCTGATGCTCGTGTTCCGCTCCATCCTGGTGCCGCTGACCGCAACGCTCGGGTTCCTGCTCAGCGTGCTCGCGACCTTCGGTGCCACGGTGTTCATCTTCCAAGAGGGCGGCCTCGGCCTGATCTCCAACCCGCAGCCGATCGTCAGCTTCATGCCGATCTTCCTCATCGGTGTGGTGTTCGGTCTCGCGATGGACTACCAGGTGTTCCTCGTCTCGCGTATGCGTGAGGAATTCGTTCACGGAGCCGCCGCCAAGGATGCCGTCGTCAACGGGTTCAAGTACGGCGCACGCGTGGTCACCTCGGCCGCGGTCATCATGATCTCGGTGTTCGCCGCATTCATCGCCGAGCCGGACTCGTTCATCAAGTCCATCGGATTCGCGCTCGCCGCGGCCGTGTTCTTCGACGCGTTCGTCGTGCGGATGGTGCTGATTCCGTCGGTGATGGCATTGATGGGCGACAAGGCCTGGTGGCTGCCGAAGTGGCTGGACAAGATCCTGCCCAACGTCGACATCGAAGGTGCCAAGCTGAAGACGGCACCGGAGAAGGACGCCCGAGTAACGGTCTGAGCCGGTCGGCCGAAGATTACCCGCAACACTCGAAAAACGGAGAGACTGTTATCCATGTGTACGAGTAATCTTCGGCCATCATGCTGATTCCCCTGCTGCGCACGTATCTGGCTCCGTACAAGATGCCGATCGTCGCGCTGGTTCTGCTGCAATTGGTCGCCACGCTGGCGGCCCTGTTCCTGCCCAGTCTCAACGCCGACATCATCGACAAGGGTGTGACCACCGGCGACACCGGCTACATCCTCTCGGCCGGTGGCGTCATGTTGCTGGTGTCGGCGGTGCAGATCATCAGCTCGGTCGCGGCGGTGTTCATCGGTGCGCGCGCAGCCATGGGTGTCGGACGCGACCTGCGCGGTGCCATCCTGCATCGCGTCGGTACGTTCTCCGCCCGTGAGGTCGGCCAGTTCGGTGCGCCGTCGCTGATCACCCGCAACACCAACGACGTTCAGCAGGTGCAGTTGGTGATCGTCATGGGGTTCACCATCGTGGTGATGGCCCCGATCATGTGCGTCGGCGGCATCGTGATGTCGCTGCGCGAGGATCTCGGGCTGTCCTGGATCCTGCTCATCGCAGTGCCGGGACTGGCCATCTCGATGGGTCTGATCATCGTCAAGATGGTGCCGGCGTTCCGCTCCATGCAGAAGCGCATCGATGCCGTCAATCGTGTTCTGCGTGAACAGATCACCGGTATCCGCGTGGTACGGGCGTTCGTTCGCGAGGACTTCGAGGTCGACCGTTTCGGGGCGGCCAACAGCGCGCTCACCGATACCGCCCTTCGCGTCGGACGGCTCATGGCCCTGATGTTCCCGACGGTCATGCTCATCAGCAACGTCACCAGCGTCGCCGTCATCTGGTTCGGCGGCCACGCGATCGACGACGGCACGATGCAGATCGGCTCTCTCACAGCACTTCTGAGCTACATCATGCTGATCCTCATGTCGGTGATGATGGCGTCGTTCATCGCGATGATGGTGCCCCGTGCGTCGGTGTGCGCCGATCGCATCAGCGAGGTACTCGCCACCGAATCCTCGGTCGTGTTGCCCGACAAGCCGAAGACGTTCACGTCCTCCCCGGGAACGGTCGAGCTCGTCAACGCCGAATTCTCCTTCCCCGGGGCCGAATATCCGGTGCTGTGCGGGGTGAACCTGCGGGCCGAGGCCGGCAAGGTCACCGCCATCATCGGCGGTACCGGCTCGGGAAAGTCCACTCTCGTCAACCTGATTCCGCGACTGATCGACGTCACCGGCGGTGAGGTACGCGTCGGCGGAGTCGATATCCGTGAACTCGATCTGGACCTGCTGCGCTCGGAGATCGGTCTGATTCCGCAGAAGCCGTACCTGTTCTCGGGCACCATCGCGAGCAACCTGCGCTACGGCAAATCCGACGCCACCGACGCGGAACTGTGGGAGGCACTCGAGATCGCCCAGGGTGCCGACTTCGTTCGGGCCATGCCAGAGGGACTGGAAACACCCGTCGCGCAGGGCGGTACGACGGTCTCCGGCGGTCAGCGGCAACGCCTCGCCATCGCCCGCGCGTTGGTCCGCAAACCCAGCATCTATCTGTTCGACGACTCGTTCTCCGCGCTGGACCTCACCACCGACGCCAATCTGCGTGCGGCGCTGAAGGCAGTGACGCGAGATGCGTGCATGATCGTTGTCGCTCAACGCGTCTCGACCATCATCGACGCCGATCAGATACTCGTACTCGACGACGGAAAGCCGGTAGGTGTGGGTACCCACGACCAATTGATGGCCGATTGTCCCACGTACGCCGAGATCGTCGACTCGCAGCACGCCGTGGGTGCACTGTGACCGCGCAGGTGGAGAAGGCGGAAGAGGAGGACATCGCTCCCGTCTCCAAGACTGTGAAGCCGGGAACCAAGGCCCGCAACTTCAAGGGCTCGTTCAAACGACTGATCGGCCTGCTCGCTCCCGAGCGAGTGCTCCTGTCGATCATGCTGGCGTTCGGTATCGCCAGCACCGTGCTCACCGTCGCCGCGCCCAGCGTCCTCGGACACGCGACCGACCTCATCTTCAACGGCGTCGTCGGCCGCGAGCTCGATCCGGGTCAGACCAGAGACCAGGCCATCGACCAGCTGCGCGCCCAAGGCAACGACTCCATCGCGGATCTGGTGTCCGGCACGAACCTGACTCCCGGAGCCGGAATCGACTTCGGTGCAGTCGGAACCGTACTGATGTGGGTCCTTTTTCTGTATGTGCTCTCTGCGGTGCTGGCCTGGGCGCAGGGATACATCCTCAACATCGCGCTGCAGCGTCGAATCCTGTTGCTGCGCGGCAGTGTCGAAGCCAAGGTACATCGACTGCCGCTGAAGTACTTCGACAACAATGCTCGCGGCGAGACGCTGAGCCGCGTCACCAACGACATCGACAACGTCTCGACCAGCCTGCAGCAGACGCTGAGCCAATTGATCACCGGCATCCTCACCGTCCTGGGCATCCTCGGCGTCATGATCTGGATCTCGCCGTTGCTCGCTCTCGTTGCGGTGCTGACCATTCCGGCGTCGTTCGCGGTCACCGCCGTCATCGCCAAGCGTTCACAGCCGCACTTCGTCGCGCAGTGGAAGCACACCGGCAAGCTGAATGCGCAGATCGAAGAGACCTACACGGGTCACGAGATCGTCAAGGCCTTCGGCCGTCAGGCCGACGTGGAACGCGAATTCGGCGACCGCAACGAGAAGCTGTTCCAATCGAGCTTCCGGGCGCAGTTCATCTCCGGCATGATCATGCCCGTCATCATGTTCCTCGGGAACATCAACTACGTGGTCATCGCCGTCGTCGGCGGGCTGCGGGTGGCGTCGGGCACGCTCACGCTCGGTGAGGTGCAGGCGTTCATCCAGTACTCGCGTCAATTCACGCAACCGCTCACCCAGGTGGGTTCGATGGTCAACCTGGTGCAGTCGGGTGTGGCGTCCGCCGAGCGCATCTTCGAGGTGCTCGACGCCGAGGAAGAGGACGCGGACCCGGCCGATGCCGTGCGACCCACTCAGCGCCGAGGACGCGTCGAATTCGAGAACGTCTCGTTCGGCTACTCGCCCGACCGCCCGCTGATCGAGAACCTGTCGCTGGTTGCCGATCCCGGGCATCTGGTCGCGATCGTCGGACCGACCGGTGCTGGCAAGACCACGCTGGTGAACCTGATCATGCGGTTCTACGAGATCGATTCCGGCCGCATCACCCTCGACGGCGTCGACACCATGAAGATGACCCGCGAAGAATTGCGAGCCCGTACCGGAATGGTGCTGCAGGACACCTGGCTGTTCGGCGGAACCATTCGCGACAACATCGCCTACGGCGACCCGAGTGCCAGCGAAGAGGAAATCCTCGAGGCCGCGCGGGTGAGCTACGTCGACCGATTCGTGCACTCGTTGCCCGACGGCTACGACACGATCATCGACGAGGAAGGCAACAACGTCAGCGCCGGTGAGAAGCAGCTCATCACCATTGCCCGCGCCTTCCTGGCCAAGCCGCTGATCCTCATCCTCGACGAGGCCACGAGCTCCGTCGACACCCGCACCGAACTGCTGGTGCAGAAGGCCACCGCGAAGCTGCGCACCGATCGCACCAGTTTCGTTATCGCACATCGGCTTTCGACCATCCGTGACGCGGACACCATCGTGGTGATGGAGAACGGCAGCATCGTCGAGCAGGGCAATCACGAGGAACTGCTCGCGGCCAGGGGTGCCTACTTCCGGCTGAATGCGGCTGGAGCGGCTGCGCCGCAGGTGCACGGAAATTCGTAGCAGGCTACGAATTTCCACTCACAAGCCGCGGAGCGGCATACTGACGCGGTGAGTTCCTCCAGTTTCGGCTTCGATATCGGCACCCGGCTCGACGGTGAGCTCGGTCGTACCGGCACCATCCACACCCCGCACGGTGACATCGCCACCCCCGCGTTCATCGCGGTGGGTACCAAGGCGACCGTCAAAGCAGTGCTGCCGGAGGCGATGAAGGAACTCGGCGCGCAGGCGGTGCTCGCCAATGCGTACCACCTGTATCTGCAGCCGGGCTCGGACATCGTCGACGAGGCGGGTGGGCTGGGTAAGTTCATGAACTGGGACGGGCCGACGTTCACCGACAGCGGCGGATTCCAGGTGATGTCGCTCGGCGTCGGCTTCAAGAAGGTCATCTCGATGGACGCCTCGCGGGTGGAGTCCGACGACGTCATCGCCGAGGGCAAGGAACGCCTCGCGCATGTCGACGACGACGGGGTGACGTTCAAGTCCCACCTCGACGGCTCCAAGCATCGCTTTACCCCCGAGGTCTCGATGCAGATTCAGCATCGCCTCGGTGCCGACATCATGTTCGCGTTCGACGAACTGACGACGCTGATGAATACCCGCGGGTACCAGGAGAAGTCGGTCGATCGGACGCAGGCGTGGGCCGAGCGATGCGTCCTCGAACACGAACGGCTCACGGTCGAGCGCGCCGACAAGCCGTACCAGGCCCTGTTCGGGGTGGTCCAGGGCGCGCAGTACGAGGATCTACGCCGCAAGGCCGCACACGATCTCGAGACCATCACCGGAGAGACCGGCCGAGGATTCGACGGCTACGGCATCGGCGGCGCACTCGAGAAGCAGAACCTCGGCACCATCACCCGGTGGGTGAACGAGGAACTGCCCGAGCACAAGCCGCGGCACATGCTCGGCATCAGCGAGCCGGACGACTTCTTCACGGCCATCGAGAACGGTGCCGACACCTTCGATTGCGTCAATCCCTCACGGGTGGCGCGTAATGCGGCGATCTACGTGCCGACGGGCCGTTTCAACATCAACACCGCAAAGCATCGACGCGACTTCACCCCGATCGACGACAGCTGCGACTGCTACACCTGCGCGCACTACACCAAGGCGTACATCCATCACCTGTTCAAGGCCAAGGAGATGCTTGCCTCGACGCTGTGCACCATCCACAACGAGCGCTTCACGGTCAAACTGGTCGACGACATTCGCGCCTCGATCGAGCAGGGGCGCTTCGCCGAATTCAGGACGGAGTTTCTGGGTCGGTTCTATGCTGCGAAGACTGCGTGAGCTGATCTTCCAGCTCCGAAATACGCTGTAGCAGTACCTGTTCCCGCTCAGTGGCCTTGCGCTGGTAGACCTCGGACAGCTCCGCGAGGTAGTTCGCGTCGTAGCGGGGAATGATGCTGCGGGTGCAGTTCCAGTCGAAGGCCTCGACGTCGATGACGACGCTGCGTTCGCACGTGGCGGCGACGGTCGTGTCGCCGATCCTTCTCAGTCGGGCCAACAGCTCGGGATCGTCCGCCGCTTCGACGGTACGGGCCCGCCCGTAGAGCTTGAGACGTTGCCGCAGAGGGTAATTCACCAGAAACAGTGCGACGCGGTCATCGTGGTCGAGATTGGCCGCCGTGACGTACTGATGGTTGCCGGCGAAGTCGGCGAAGCCGAGAGTGTGATCGTCGAGGACCTGCAGAAAGCCCTTCGGGCCACTTCGATACTGGATGTAGGGCCACCCGGTCTCGGCGACGGTGGCGATCTGGAACTGATCCAACGCGCGAATCATGGCCTTCTCGCGAGTGTCGAGAGGCGTCGGGCCGTCGTCGGGACGCTCGGTCTGCGAGCCATAGGCGGTGTAGCTGCCGTCGACCTTCTGCCGCGCAATCGCGGCAGGACCGAACATCAAGTGGTGATAGTGGTTGTTCGGCGGCACGAATGAACTCTAGGAGCCTCGGTCTCACACCAGCACGGCGGTAACAGATCGGAACGACGACAATCGTGCAGGTGTACAGAATCGGAGAGTCCGGCGCGCGTGCCGCGTGGAAAGACGTGACAGCGGTCGGTAATGTCTGAGCCCGAGCCGGCCCTGCACGAGCACGAACCGCACGGTGATCTGTCGGGTCGGCTGAACTGGCTTCGGGCAGGCGTATTGGGCGCGAACGACGGCATCGTGTCCACGGCGGGCCTGGTGGTCGGCGTGGCCGCTGCCACCACCGAGCGTGGGTCGCTGCTCACGGCGGGCATCGCCGGTCTCGTCGCCGGAGCGGTGTCGATGGCGCTCGGCGAATACGTCTCGGTGAGCACGCAGCGCGACGCCGAGCGTTCTCTGCTGATCAAGGAGCGGCGGGAGCTGGCCGAGGAACCCGAGGAGGAGTTGGCCGAGCTGGCTGCACTCTACGAAGCCAAAGGGCTTTCGACGGAGACCGCGCAGATGGTTGCGCAGGAACTGACCGACCACGATCCGTTCGCCGCGCACGTGGACGTCGAGTTGGGGATCGACCCCGACGCGTTGACCAATCCATGGCAAGCGGCCGCGTCGTCGGCGGTGTCGTTCATCAGCGGTGCCCTCTTGCCGTTGCTCTCGATCCTGCTTCTGCCTGCTTCGCAACGTATTCCGGTCACGTTTGTTGTCGTGTTGCTGGCTCTGGCATTGACCGGCACCGTCAGCGCGCGCCTCGGTGGAGCGCCGAGTCGCCCGGCGGTGACTCGAATCGTGATCGGTGGCGCGATCGCGATGGCCGTCACCTACGCGATCGGCCAACTGGCTGGAGTGGCCGGGATCTGATCGACCGTCCGGCTGAAGATCGAGGTAACGGGCTTGCGTGCAACGCTGAGATATTTCGTAATCCTAGCGGGCGGCGCGATCATGTAATACTCTGGCGCTATCAGCCCACGATCTCGAGGACCATCCATGGGCGTCGAAGCCAATACTCGCGCGATAGAGAAGAACGTCGTCACCGACTTCAGTGACCGCATGAGCTACAGCTCGTACCTGGACCTCGACATTCTTCTCAGCGCCCAGAAGCCGGTGAGTAGACCGGAGCATCACGACGAACTGCTGTTCATCATTCAGCACCAGACCACCGAGCTGTGGCTCAAGCTGGTCATTCACGAGACGCTGGCCGCCAGAGCAGCTCTGGACGTCGACGACATCGGCACCGCACTCAAATGTGTCGCCCGGGTCAAACACATACAGAAGACACTGACCGAGCAGTGGTCGGTGCTGGCCACACTCACCCCGACGGAGTACTCGCAGTTCCGCGACTTCCTCGGCAACTCGTCGGGCTTCCAGTCGTACCAGTACCGGGCAGTGGAGTTCGTGCTGGGCAACAAGAATGCGGGCATGTTGAAGGTCTTCGAGCCCGATCCTGCTGCTCACGAACAGCTTTCGACTCTGCTGCACGAGCCCAGCCTGTACGACGCATTGTGGCAGTCGCTGGCGCGGCAGGGGTACGACGCACCGGCATCAGCCCTCGATCGCGACGTCACTGCGGCATACACGTTCAACGAGGACCTGATGCCGCTGATCACATTCGTCTACGAGAACCACACCGAGCACTGGGCGGTGTACGAGGCCTTCGAGGAGTTCGTCGATCTGGAGGAGAACTTCCAGCTCTGGCGCTTCCGTCACATGCGGACGGTGCTCCGTACCATCGGAATGAAGAGCGGAACCGGTGGATCGAGTGGAGTCGGATTTCTGCAGAAGGCGCTCGAGCTCACCTTCTTTCCCGAATTGCTCGCTGTGAGAACGGATATCGGACGATGACGCAACGCGTAGACGAACTGGACGCCCAGGATCCACTCCGTAGCTACCGCGACAGATTCCTCGGTAGCGACGACCCGTCGATCAGCGCGTATCTCGACGGAAACTCGTTGGGCCGGCCTACCAAGGCCAGCGTCGAACGGATCAACACCTTCATGACCGACGCCTGGGGTGGACGCCTGATCCGCGGTTGGGACGAGCAGTGGTTCGACCTGCCCGTCGCCATCGGCGACGCCCTGGCCGACGCCACCCTGGGAGCCGCGCCCGGGCAGACCACGATCGGCGATTCGACGACGGTGTTGCTGTACAAGCTGGCACGGGCGGCGATCGCCATGCGGCCGGGTCGCACCGAGATCGTCATCGACCGCGACAACTTCCCGACCGATCGCTATCTTCTCGAAGGCATTGCGGCGGAGTCGAACATGACGCTGCGATGGATCGAGACCGACCGCCGCGGCGGTATCGAACCGGAACAACTCGCCGAGGTGGTGGGGGAGAACACCGCCCTGGTGGTGATCACCCACGTTGCTTACCGTTCCGGCTTCCTCGTCGACGTGGCCGAGGCGACGCGTATCACGCACGAGGCCGGCGCACTGCTGCTGCTGGACGTGTGCCATTCCGTCGGTTCGGTGCCGCTCGAGTTCGATTCCTGGGGAGTGGATCTGGCCGTCGGGTGCACCTACAAGTACCTCAACGGCGGTCCCGGATCGCCCGCGTTCGCGTACGTGCGCAGTGATCTTCAGGGCGAGTTCGTCCAGCCGATCTGGGGCTGGATGGGTCGGGCCGATCCGTTCGAGATGGCGCAGGGTTACGTTCCGGCACAGGGTATTCGACGGGTCATCAGTGGAACGCCGTCGGTGTTCGGCATGATCGCGATGCAGGACACCATCGAGATGATCGCCGAGGTGGGGATGGACGCGATACGCGCGAAGTCCGTTGCGCTCACCGAGTATGCCCTCGAGCTCGTGCGTGAGATGTTGGTGCCGTTGGGAGTGGAGATCGCCTCACCCGAGGATTCGACGCGACGCGGCGGTCACGTCACCATCGACCATCCCGAGTTCAAGGCCATCACCGCTCGTCTGTGGAATCAGGGTGTCATCCCGGATTTCCGTGCGCCACAGGGTATTCGATTGGGCCTGAGCCCACTGAGCACCTCGTATCGCGAGGTGTACCTGGGAATCGTGGCGATCCGTGACGAACTCCGCGCCTAGCACCGCCGGGGCAATTCTCGACGATTTCGACTCTCGTCCGGGAAGCGCCACCTCACTGGTTCGCACGGTGCTCGGGGCGTACGTTTGGCCCCTCGGAGGGTGGTTTGCCATCGCCGACTTCGTCGTGTGGATGGATGCGCTCGGAGTGGCACCGGAGAGTACGCGCATCGCGATGACCAGGCTGAAGAAGAAGGGCGTCGTCGAATCCGATAATCGTGAGGGCCGCACCGGCTATCGCATCACCGAGCAGGCCGACACCATGTTCGCGCGCGGTGACGGTCGGATCTTCGGGTTCCGTCGGATGGCCGACGGCGATCCGTTCCGGCTCATCTCGTTCACCATTCCGGAGACGCAACGTGCCGCGCGCCACCGACTGAGGCGTCGACTCACCGCAATCGGATGCGGAACGGTCTCACCCGGTTTGTGGATCGCGCCCGAATACCTCGCGGGTGAGGCGGGCGACATCATCGACGCGTTGGAGTTGTCGGAATACGTGACGAGCTTCGTGGCCTCCGAGGTAGCGCCACCCGCCACACTGCGTGAGAGCGCCGCCCAGTGGTGGGACCTGGCGGGCATCGCCGATCGGCATCGGGCATTCCTTGCCGCTCACGACGGCGGGTCGCCGGCCCGGAACCCCCGCGACGCGTTCGTCACGTTCGTGCCGTTGCTCGACGAGTGGCGCGTCATTCCCTACGTCGACCCGGGCCTGCCTCCGTGCATGACACCGGAGGACTGGCCGGGGACCCGGGCCGTCGCGACTTTCGATGCGGCGCGTGAGCGCTACCTGGAGATCAGTCGGGCATGGGTCGATACGACGGTTCGCGCTTCTTGATGTACGAGATGACGCGATACGTGATCGGCATGACGATGACCTCGGCCAGGGTCTTCCACAGGAATCCGACGATGACGTAGTTGATGAAGTCGGTCCAGGTGCTGATGCCTATGACTCCGGCGGCGATGGAGCAGAAGATCAGGGTGTCGAAGAATTCGCCGACGATGGTCGACCCGATCAGTCGCGCCCACAGGTGCTTTTCCTTGGTGCGTTCCTTGATCTTGACCAGGACGACCGAGTTCAGGAGCTGCCCGACGGTATAGCCGGCGAGACCGGCGAGAACGAGGCGGGGGACGACACCGACGACGGTTTCGAGGGCCTCTTGGTTCTCGTAAAAGGACGCGGCGGGAAGTTCGATGGCGATCCAGAAGCACACCGAGGTGAGCAGCAACGATCCGAAGCCGAGGTAGATCGCGCGGCGTGCGGCCTTGAAGCCGTACACCTCGCTGAGGACGTCGCCGAGGATGTAGGCGAGGGGGAACAGAAAGAATGCGCCGTCGGTGTTGATCGGCAGGATTTGGAAGGGTCCGAGCATGACGTCGGACGAGGCGAAGAAGGCGACACCTTTGCTGGCGGCCACATTCGAGATCAGCAGCGTCGCGACGAAGAGCGCGACGATGGTGGGGTAGTAGCCCCGGCTGATGTGAGCGAATGTGGCCTGCCCAGACTCGGTGCCGCCGTCGGGGGCGGTGTGTTCGGTAGTAGTCACCGCTCGATCCAAGCACCGAGACGACGATGGGCGCGAATCCCGGGTGAGGGATGCGCGCCCATCGAGGCGTATCACCGGTCAGGCGACGCGGCCGCCCACGGTGACGCGGTAGGCGTAGGTTCCGGCGATGATCGTGATCGGAATGGTCACCAGAAGACCGATGCCGAGCAGGATCGCGCCGACGATGTTGAGGCCGAACAGGGCGAGCGCGAGGACGAAGATGGTCCCGCCGTTCGATGCGATCGCCTTGGCGCTGGCCTTGATGGCGGGGATCGGCTCGTCGCCGCGGTCGATGACGAACTGGAAGGTCCACCACGTGAAGAACGTGACGACGAGTCCTGGGATGACCAACAGGATGTAGCCGATGCCGGTTGCGATGCCCACGAGGACGCCGGCGATGACGATGGCGAAGACGTTGTTGAACTGGAAGAAGGACCCGAAAGCGGGCTTGATCCCGTCCACCTCGTGCAGAGCGCCGCGGACGAGTGCTGCCTGAATGAGGAGGGCGACGACTCCGACGATGACGCTGAAGATCAAGCTGAGGACGAAGTTGTCGGAGGTCAGCACGAAGTTCAGGACGCCCTGGATGATCGCGGCGATCAGGACGATGCCGATCCAGACGAGGGCGTTCTGCTTGAACTTCTCGAAGCCGTATCCGATGGCGGAACCGACCGACAACTGCGTCGGCATCGGCGACTCACCGAACGACGGAGGCGGCGGGTAGTTGCCCTGTGGAGGCGGCGGGTAGTTCCCGGGTGGTGGGTAGTTGCCCTGCGGGGGCGGTGGGTAGTTGCCTTGCGGGGGCGGCGGGTAGTTGCCGGGTGGTGGGTAGCTGCCCTGCTGGGGAGGTGGGTAGTTGCCCTGGGGAGGTGGTGGGTAACCGCCCTGCGGCGGCGGATAGCCACCGGGGTTCTGTGGATCCTTGTCGGGGTCGTAACCGCCTGAGGTCATCGTGTCCTTCTCCCTCGGGAAGAGTTGTCGCGGTCACTGTACGTCCGATCGATCCCGAGTTGGGTCCCGTCACATTGCAACGTGATCTCGATCGGTTCGTGGATCAGGGATTCGCGGGGTCGAACACCCACGGTTCGCGGGGTGCCTGCGTCGGCTTCCACCGCTCGAGTAATTCCTCGGCGTTCTTCACGTCGGGCACACCGAGGGAAGTGGTGATGAGTGCCCACGCGTCGGGTCGTTCGCGTAGCGTCACCGCGCCGTCTCGCTTGGCTAGACGCTTGCCCTCGACGTTGAGCGCGAGGGGCACGTGGACGTACGTCGCGGGGGTGAGGCCGAGGAGCTGAGCGAGGTAGCCCTGTCGCGGCGCGGAGGTGAGCAGGTCGTCGCCGCGCACGATCTGATCGACGCCCTGCGCGCCATCGTCGACGACGACAGCCAGGTTGTAGGCGGGCACGCCATCGGATCGACGCAGGACGAAGTCGTCCACCTGGCCTCGGAACAGGCCCTGCAGCTGATCGACGATGGTGAATTCGGTTACCTGTGAACGCAATCGAATGGCAGGTGGGCGGTCCTTCGCTGCTCTCTGGTTTGCGGTGAGGTCGCGGCAGGTTCCGGGATACGCGCCGTCGGGAGCATGCGGGGCGGAGGCGGCCTGGAGGATTTCCCGACGCGTGCAGAAACACTCGTACGTCAGCCCGGCGGCGGTCAGCGTGCGAATCGTGGCGTCGTAAATTTCCCGACGCTCGGATTGCCGCATGATCGGCCCGTCCCAGTCGAGTCCGAGGGCGGCGAGGTCGTCGAGTTGGCGTTGCTCCGAGCCGGCCTTGACGCGATCGAGGTCTTCCACGCGCATCACGAAACGCCGTTCGGTGGAGCGGGCGAAGAGCCAGGCCAGTAAGCCTGTGCGCAGATTGCCGAGATGGAGATCGCCGGAGGGACTGGGAGCGAAGCGTCCGGCGGGCATGGGGACATCGTAGTTTCAGACGGGTTGGTGAACTACGGGGTGCTCGAACGACGGGCGTTGGTTGCTCGTATCTGCATTCGATGGACACAAATGCCGTAGGGAAGCACCCACCGCCGCGCGGTCACCGTTGTTTGGGGCGATCGCGACGAACGGCAACCTCGGTGCCACGGGGCTTTCTGGGGCCGCGATCCTAGACACCAGCCGTCTTCGTGCCTAACAGGCCGGCTACGACCCCGGCGCGATAAACAAATCGGGGGGGGGTAATCTCTGCGCGCTGGGTACGGTTACCCAAGGTGCGCCCGCAAGGAGCCGACGGATCCGCAACTGCACGACAGGCCGGGCACGCCTGCATCGACTGCGTCGAGGTCTAGCGCCGCGAACACGCGCCCCTTGTCGGAAATGCCGTCACAGACATCGTGTTGAAGCAGTGTGGCTCTTCGCGATGAATGCGTGAAGGCAGCTGGCACGTCCACTGTCTGTAAAAGACATGATCCCTGACGGCTCGTCCACTAAGGTCTTATTTGAAGGGGCGGTTCGAGCAGAGGGTCTGAGCAAATGTATCTCGAACGGGTCACACTTACCAATTTTCAGTGCTTTGGGCCGAACCCACACACGGTTACTTTCGACGATCGACTGACTGCCTTATTGGGAGTGAATGCGTCAGGTAAGACGGCGGCACTCCAGGCTTTGCTCAGACTCTTCAGCGTAGTAGCCGAACAGCGAGAGATCCACGTCGAGGACTTCCACGTTCCGCACAACGAGACCAAACCGGTGACAAACCGAACTTTGCGGGTGGATGCGATTTTCGCCTTCCCCGAGCTCGCCGCCGACACGAGCGCCGACGCCGACACGAGCGCTGACGCCGACGACGCCGCCGACACGAGCGCCGACGCCGACGCCGACGACGGCAACCCTAAAGAAGGGGGAGCCGATGCCGCCGTGACCGTCCCTGAAATTTTTGCGCAGATGGCAGCTGACTTCGAGGGCCAACTCAAGCTGAGGATCGTCCTGGATGCGACCTGGACTGCGGACGGGTCGGCCAGTGGTCTTATTGAGGACCAGCGTCGAATTGCTTATACCTTCGATGATGACTTTGAAGATCAATGCGTTGATCTGAGGGCATCGGACCGCAATCGTATTCAGGCCGTGTATGTGCCGGCAACGAGAGATGGCGGTCGGCAGGTCAGTTCGTTCCTCCGAGGACGTCTGTGGCGGGCGAGTACGTGGTCGAAAGGTTTCCGCGACCACATAGCCGGTGCTGCTGATGACCTGTCCGTCAATTTTAAGACCGAGGCCGTCGTCGCCGCTGTGACCAAGGCAATCGCGTCGCGGTGGCAGGAGCTCCACCATCAGTCCACGGATCAGAACCCAACCTTCGAGCCGATCACCCGAGACATGACTGTCTTGGTCAGCAATGCAGAGATGCTGTTTGAGCCCACAGCTACCGGTCGAACGCGTTCTGCCCGGGAGCTCAGCGACGGTCAGCAGTCACTCCTGCACATTGCTCTGACCGCGGCCACCCTCGACTTAGAGTCAGAGATCGCCTCGGGCAAGCACGACGACAAATTCGACATGCCGGCCTCCACACTGCCAACCCTGACGCTTCTGGCGATCGAAGAGCCGGAAAATAACCTATCGCCCTACTTCCTGTCGAGAGTCGTCGAACAGCTCGTCGCGGTCACCGGTTCAGGGCGGGCACAGGCCCTGATCTCCAGCCACTCTGCCAGCGTGATGTCACGGATCCCACCCGACCGGGTAAGGCACTTCCGTATCGACGAAACGACGCGGTCGACCGCCGTCAGCCCAATCGTTCTTCCTGATGATGCAACCGACGCGGGCAAGTACATCCGCGAAGCAGTCCAGGCTCACCCCGAGCTGTACTTCGCGCGTTTTGTTGTCCTCGGCGAGGGCGCTTCCGAGGAACTGGTCATCCCCAAGCTCGCGGCCGCGCGGAACCTTCATATAGACCAGTCCTTCGTTGCCGTTGTCCCCCTCGGCGGACGTCACACAAACCACTTTTGGCGCCTGCTCAACCAGCTCAACATCCCGCACGCAACGCTATTGGACCTGGATTACGGCCGGGACGGTGCAGGCGAAGGCCGCATCCGAGACGCATGCAATCGACTTTCAGAGTTCGGCAAATCACCATTCGATGGGAGTGAGGCCATCGGCGACGCCACCAGTGTGGAGAACATCGACGAGCTCAGCATCGACCAGCTGAAGGCGTGGCTTGAGCACCTTGAAAAATGGGGGGTCTACTTCTCTGCACCGCTGGATCTAGACCTGGAACTGCTCGCCCGTTACAAGAGCGCGTACACCGACCACCTCGAAGACGGCAAGTCCGGGCCGAGCAGCAAGGGCGACCCGCGTGACTCGGTACTTGGCGACCCCGAGGATCGACCTGACATCACGCTTTACTACAGCCCCGCTCAGATGGACCTACTCCGATGGTATCGATACCTCTTCTTGTCGAACTCCAAGCCGAGCACGCACCTTCGAGCATTGTCGTTCGTGTCGAAGGACGAGCTTGCTAAGCCGCCACCGCGACTCAGCCGTCTCCTGGACCGCATTGAGAAAGCAGTGACGCCATCATGATCGCGTCCCCCAAGGACTGGCACCCGCATGACATCGAGGACCTTGAACCGGCCGCTTGGGATGCCCTGCGGGCCGGAACAGCCTCAGTGACAGCAGGTCCAGGTGCCGGGAAGTCGGAGTTCTTGGCGCAACGGGCCGGGTACCTCCTTGAGACGGGCATTTGCCGGCCACCCCAGCAGATCCTGGCCATCTCCTTCAAACGTTCAGCCGCGACGAACTTGCGAGACCGCGTCCAACGACGTCTTCCTGAACATGCTCACCGGTTCGCCTCTATGACCTTCGACGCCTTCACCAAGTCGATCGTGGACCGGTTCCGCGGACTGCTGCCGACAGAATGGGCACTGGGTGCGGACTACAAGATCGGCTTCTCAACGAAAAAAGAGGTAGGGGGCTTTTTCGCTGACATCGTTGGTGGGCTGGATCCGACTGCGGCGCAAGCAGTCAACGCGCTTTCAGCAGACTCGTTCCTCTCCAATGTCTTAGGTGCAGCAGAACTCCCGGCCGTCCCGTCCGAACAATCGGCTCCGACATCGGCGGGCGAGTACGCCGTTCAAGAATGGTGGAAGCGCAATTACTTGCACGCTGACACCCCGGTACTCGATTTCGTCATGTTGAATCGGCTCGCCGACCTAATCATTCGGACCAGTCCGCAGCTTCAACGCGCTCTCCGTGCCACTTATCCGTTTGTGTTCGTCGATGAGTTCCAGGACACCACCTACGCCCAATACTCATTCCTCAAGACGGTGTTCGCTAATACAGGAACGACTGTGACCGTCGTCGGTGATCGCAAGCAACGCATCATGGGCTGGGCCGGGGCTCTGGGTGATGCATTTGCACAGTTCGAAGTTGACTTTGGTGCCGAGCCGTTCGCCCTCACCTCTAATTTTCGCTCCACCCAGCAGCTCGTGGACCTCCAGCACCGCTTCGCGATCAGACTTGACCCCGAATCCCCGCCTCAGCATTCACGGGTCGCCCTACCGGTGGGTGAAACGCCTGTCGAAGCATGGTCGTTTGCTACCGCCGAGCGCGAAGCTGATGCCATCGCCGCATGGATCGCGGTCGACATGGAAGAGACAGGTCGACACCCCGCCGACTATGCCCTGATCGCGAGGCAGGAAGTCTCCAAGCTGGAACCTGAGCTGACCCGAGCACTGTCAGCTGTCGGGTTGAGACTACGAAACGACGATGCGCAGATTGGGAAGATCAGACTGCAAGATCTGCTTACCGATGACCTCGTAAGTCTTCTGCTGGGCATCCTCGCCCTCGCGGCCAGCAGGGGCGGGCAGCCACAGGTTTGGCGTGATGTCACCTCAATGCTGTTGCGAGTCTCTCCAGGGCAAAGCAGCAGAGAAGTCGGAACACAGGTTGAGGACGATCTCACGGACTACCTTCGGAACCTTCGTAGGTGGATGGCCAGGACGACCCTCCACGGAGACCCAAGTATTGACGTGAGCGAGGACATCGCGACTTCGCTGGCCGATCAATTGACGGACTTTGCTCGGGTAGAGACCGCTGGGCACAAGCGTCTCTTTGGAGACAGGCCTGAGGACCTCACAGTAACTCTTGAGGCGTTCCGTATCAGGCTCGCCCAAACGCTTGCACGAGTTGACTCGTGGAGCGCTGTGGCCGGGACCTTTCTCGACAAAGACGCAGTCCCCCTTCTGACAATTCACCGGAGCAAAGGACTGGAGTACCACACCGTATTCTTCGTTGGACTCGATAGCGACCAGTGGTGGGCGCACGCACGAGACATCGTTGGGTCCACGATGACATTCTTCGTGGGAGTCTCTCGGGCAGCCGAACGCTTGATCTTCACCCAGTGTGACGAGCGGGGCAGGCCGGCACAGCTTGGAGAGCTATACGAGGACCTTCAGGACGCAGGGGTATCTCTAATTCGCTTTGAATAGGCGTCCCGCGTTGCTCCGCTTCGGAATGAAAGTTGCGTCCTAAGCACCGTGGAGACGCGGGTCAAAGCACATTGACCTAAGCGACAGATGCGTGCAGCATCGTAGCGCGAGCGCCGCCGACAGCTGCCGCTTAAGGACACTGTTAAATGTCCCGAATTGGCTGGCCGACCCCGCCATGGAACTCGACGAAAACGTCCGCCCGCTTCGTTGATGAACTGCCTCGTGTGCGCCGAGCCCCGGCCACTCATGCAACGTCTTCAGTGATGGCGGCATAGCGGCGGCCACTCGGCAACCACACCGCGACCCCCGCCGGCATAGCACGTCTTTCGATGTTCTCGACAGAATTATTTATTCGGCTGTCCGCGGCGTCCATCGCAGCGAAGAAGTCTGCAAATCGAGTGTTGTCGATATGTGGATTTACTCCCTCGATGAGGGCGCTAAGCGTTCTCACCGAACCCGCTACCACTGGCACGGTTTCCCTTCTGCCGTCGGAGCGATCGTCGTCGACCTGCAAGTAAGGTAACGACACTGGCTTCGCTTCTGTTCCCCGTGCCAAATCCAATGCGTAGCCGATATATTCGAATTTCTCCCATGCATCGTCGACCATTGAGCCCAGGCCGACTACATCAGCCAGTAAAGGTTGCAGAAGACGGAACAGTTTCCGGCTGGCCCAGTTGCTGTGCGGGTACATATCGTCGGGTTTGAACAATGCAGCAACTGGACTCCTCCTGCCCGAGTAGGGATTTAGAACCGGAATGTCTGTCAAGATTCTGACCACAGTCTCCCACCGACCCGCTGCTGCTGCCGCGACTCCGGCGGCGTACAGGGCGAGAATTGTCGGCGCTTTCAATGCATCGTTCGCATCTGTGGATCCGCTAAATACAGGAACTACGGCCAGATAGGAGATGCTCGAAATCCACCAATCGTCGGTTTGTTGATCTCCCCAGTAGGCCAGGGTTGCTACGAGTGCACCCCACAATTCGAGTTCGTTCTCCATCGCTGGTACTCGGTCTCGATATGGCAACGTTCTCCAGGTGTTCTCATCGGTCGAGAACGCTGGCAGTTCTCTGATCCGTTGAACTTCTTTGAGCAGGAGATCGTGTGTCGCGATCGGTATACGCTTGAAACCCAGATCGCGTTTGGCAGCGGCGACTGCGCCCGCACTGCTGACAGGGTCCGTTGCGCGGAGCTGTATCGCATCACACGCTTCAACCACCTTCGGTAGCCACTCCCCGGCATCCTCGATCACCACCGTCGCGTCGCGGCCCATCGCTAACTTTGAAGCCCTGTCGTTCAGTGGAAAACGATCAAGCCAAAACGTCGGATACCGCCTACTTGAGCACCTCGCTAATGGGTCGACCAGAGCGGGATCCCATTGGGCCGACCAACCAACAACAAGCAGACCGTATTGATCGAACACCTCATCTAATTGGTGAACGACGTGGGTGGGGTACGTCCCCAGCTCGTCTGGGGTGTTGAGCATTTCCGGGTTCGTGTAGTCGCCGTGCAGATGCCACACAAGGTGTCGCTGGGCGTGTAGCGGTTCCATTCCCATCACGTCCGCCGGCGTGGAGACGACGGTGGGTTCGATGCCCAGGTCTCGTAGAGCGGTCTCGATCAAAAGATCGAAATTGAGCGTGATCGCGATGCGTATCAAGCCATCAGCCATCATCCTCGCTATAGCTCGATGAGCGGCGGAAGGTACTTTGAGACCAGCCTCACGTTCACTGTCCGTGGGTTCGAAAAACTCACGTAGAAGGTCCTTGCGCCCAAGAGGTGTGGGTGCCGCAGCGTGAAGCAGCTCGTCGTACGTCGCATCCAAACCAGTCCTGCTCTTCCACCACTCGAATACGTCCTCAGGACGCTCTCCGTTCGCAGCGGCGATCCTTGTCAACAGGCGCTCCTGGATCTGCCAGGCTGCGGGCACGCCAGCACCCACTGAGAGCCCGGCACCCGCCACCACTACCGAGTTACCCGGCCGGGCCGCCAGACTCAATGCCAGTCCTACGTGTGGTTCCAATGCGCCGCGAAAAGACCCAGATTTTCTTCCTACACCCACCACGCCACCTCTCCAGATGTACGGATTCAAGCTAGCTGTTTGTTCTGAATCTTGTAGGTACCGACTCGGTCCATTTCGCGACGCGATTCATAACACTCCTGCCAACTCTGCCAGCGCCCGGACTGGGGCAGGCAGCCGTTGGCTTCTCACAAGCCGATTGAATGGCGACTGGTCGCCTCATCTCGTGATGTGAGGGCCCGGGAATCGTGAGATTGGGTTCGACGCACATCCCCGTCTGTGGCGGGAGAATGCGGTTATAGCCTTCCGCCACAGGCCGAGTGTTTCGCAGCGGGTGTGCGGACCGCATCTGGTTCTTGTCTGACCATAGTCGGACCGGTACAACAAATTGCCTTTTTCGGAGCCGACCTGGCGTTTTGCGGCTGATTTTGGACAGACTTGTCCCTCCCACAGAAGTCGTGCTTTTTGCTCGGCCTACTTGCTTTTGTTCTTCGCCTTGGCGAGACGGACGGCACGCTTGTTCGCGCGATCCGACACCAGGGGAAGAAGTCGCAACACGAACCATCCGGCTGCGTAAAGCGAAGCAGGGACGAGCACCTGATGGTCCGCAATTGTCGCGAGCATCATGAGCACCTCCGCTTCTGGGGGTCGCCACCAGTAGATACCGGTGGACCTGAACCGCAACGTGGACCGTTGCGGAGTTCGGCATGCCAGGCGGGCATGAAAAAACCCGCTCCGAAGAGCGGGCTGTGACTTCCGGTCCGGGTCAATCCGGGTAGAAGTACGCGGCGCGTTGAGCGCGGTAGACCTTTCGCCCGCGGTCATCTGCGGCGATCAGTACAAGTCCAATTTTGAACAGCCAACCGTGGGTCCCACGATGGCTCGGGGAAAGGTGACCACGATGAACCCAACTCCGGACGGTCGACGGTGCAACCTCGAAGAGACGTGCCACCTCGTTGGTGGTGATGAGCCGGTTGTAGTAGGCGGGTGGCACGTCCAACTGCGAAGACACGGCGGCATCAACGGTTCTGGCGCGCGTCTCATTGCGAACTCTCAACACGTCATCGCGGTCGTAGAGTTTCGCCCGGCCACGCTTGCCTCGACTCGGCAAGTAGCCGCGGGAGGCCCACTTCCGGATTGTCTCTGGCGTGACGCCCGCTACCGCGCTGGCCTCGAGTGCAGTGACGAGTTGGCTCAAGGACGGAGCGCTGGAGGTGCGGGGGAACGGTCGCGCTGCTGGGCGCGGCCTAAGTGGTGGAGGTACAGGGCGGGGTGGATCAGGTTGGGGGTACCGCGACACCTTTCGTGCTTGAGCAGAATACGGACGAGCTCCTCCTCTCTGCATTGGCCATACTCCAAGGTCTGCCAGGTATGGATTCGTCGACGGCGCGGCTGTGGGTCGGAACGATTCGCGTACGCGACGTGCGACCGGTGCCTCGACTGTCGAGGAAGCAGACTTTACGAACTCGCCCTGCGCCTTCAGCGTTGCGAGCACTTCTTTGGCGCTAACGCCCAACTCTGTCGCCAGCTCGTGCACACGGGCTCTTCCAGTCATGCCCCTCACCCCCAACGCAAGTGTGACACTGCAACGCGCGTCAGCGGCTGTGTTCGGCACGAGTACTAGTCTCCGCGGCTCAAGGCATAAAAATATCCCCCCAGGAACCTGGAAGGACTTGGTTTTAATATAGCTCTGCCGCACTGTGACTGTCCCATCCAGAATGGCATTCGTCAAGCGGTAGGACGAGGGATGCCGTAGCCCGAGAGGCCAGTTCTTCTCCGCGCGCCGGTACACAACCGAGCTATCGGAAGCCTCGCGTCACGAAACCCAACGATGCGGAAACTGCATTTTCGTAGGTGGGTGATGTGACCTCTAGCGACGGATCCCAGAGCGTTCGGACTGAGAACCGCCACATCCTCGATCTCAATCCGTGACAACGAACCTCGCCTCACTTGGAATCTGCAACCCCACCAAATCCCCCATCTTGGCGGCAGATCCCGCCGACGACTCCACCTTCACGGTCACCGACCCCACGGTCACGTCGGCAATGCTGCGAAATCCGGTGGGCCTCAAACCCGAAACAACTCCACGAATCCCGTTGTCATCCAGACTGATAAGCTCGTGCCGCACCAGTAACACGGCAGGCCCGGCCGGCAGAGAAACTCCCTCGACCTCCAACTCCCCGAGCTCGGAGCGATGGACTCCAACCCCGTCCCACTCGCCTTCGATTTCGTTCATCCCGCCCATCAGTCGCGAGACTGCCAGGGTGCTCGGCCGGGTGTAGGCCGTGGCGATATCGGAGTGATGCTCCAATCGGCCGTCGATGAGCACCGCGACCGAATCGGCCAGCACCGCCGCCTCCTGCTGATCGTGAGTGACGAGCAACAGAGTCTGATCCAACGTCGAACGCAGTTCGCGAACCAGGTCGTGCATCTCGGTGCGCAACAACGGATCCAGTGCACTGAAGGGCTCGTCCAACAACAACACGCGCGGGGAGCCGGCGAGCGAACGCGCCAACGCCACCCGCTGAGCCTGCCCGCCCGATACCTCGGACACCGCACGACCTCCGATATCGCCGAGGTGGACCAGGTCCAGGTACTCCCGGGCACGTTCGCGCGACCGCTTGCGACTGTCCCCGGCGGCGCGGTAGGCGAAGCCGATGTTGTCGAGTACCGACATGTGCGGGAACAACATCGGACGCTGGAACACCATGCCGACGCCGCGATTTTCGGCCGCGACGTCGTTCACCTCGTGTCCGTCGATGCGCACCGTGCCGGCAGTGGGTGAATCGAGTCCCGCGATGAGTCGTAGTGCAGTGCTCTTGCCCGATCCCGACGGCCCGAGAATCGCCGTGCACGAACCCGGTAACACGGTGAGATCCAACGAATCCAACGCCGCAACCGATTGACCGGCATGGACTTTCGTGAGTCCGTGAACGGACAGTTCGACGCTCATCTTGCACTCCTACGACGCAACCGGGCCAGCATGAGCACCAGCCACAACGGCGGCACCACGGCGGCGACCGACAGCGCGGCCACCACCGAATCGTTGCCGGTCCCGGCAGCGAACGAGGCGACGAGAATGGGCACGGTGACCAGTCTGCCTCCACCGATCAGCAGGGTTATCACGTAGTCGCTCCACGCCACGAGGAATGCGAGCAACGCCGCCCCCGCCAACGCCGGAGCCAACAGCGGAATGCGAATCCGTCTCAGCACCATGGCATTCGACGCACCGAGTGTGCGAGCTTCTTCCTCGAAGCCGATGTCGTACGCGCCGAATGCCACTCGCATCAGATACGTCGTGTACGGAATGGCCGCGACGGTCAGCAGAGCGATCACCGCCACCGTGCTCGGAATGCGCGAGCGCAGCACCAGAACGTCGAGCCCCAACGCCACGGCGAACGGGGGTAGAGCCACAGGCGCGAAAAGAACACCGGCCACGACAGCAGGAAAGCGCACGGTACCGTTCACCAGGGCGCGAGCGGCCAATGCGCCCAATGGCGTTGCGATGGCGGCGACGGCGAGAGCGAGAAGCGTCGAGCGCATGAAAGCATCGGTACCCCCGGCATCGAGGGCGCTGCGAACGCCGTCGAATCCCCATTCCTGGGGAACCGAACCGGGAAACGACCAGCGATTGCTGATGGCCCACAGGACAACCGGAATCAGCGGCAGCAGGAACCACAGGACCAGCACGGCCCGGCCGGCGAAAGGAGGAACGCGATTCATTTCCACGCTGCCGATCTGCGCAGATAATGCAGTGCCACCGCGGCCACTACCACCGTCAGCGCGGTGGCAACGGTCGCCGCAGCAGCAGCCTGCGGACGCGTCTCGAGATCGATCGACGTGAACAGGCGAATCGCCATCACCGACAACGGCTCCGGATACGGGCGACCCAGAATACGGGCCACCTCGTACGAGCCGACCGTGTAGGCGAACGCGATGGCCGCCGACGCGATCAGTGCGGGCCGAGCCAGCGGCAGCGTGACCAAACGGAGCCGAGCCCACCGGCCTGCGCCGAGGGTCGCGGCCGTCTCGTCGAATGCTGCTATTCGGGTGGCGAGCGTGCCCGCCACGACGACGGCCACGAAAGCCGATTCCTTCCAGGCGTATTCGAGGATCACGGCGATCCACCACTTCCCACCGATCAATTCCGGCCAGCCACCGTCGGTCATGCCGAGGATTCGGGGAAGCATCCCCGAATCGGCCAGCAGCAATGCCATCGCGGCGGCACCGATCAGGTGCGGCACCGTGACCGTCACCCCGGCCGCGACCAACGCGGCGCGTCCACCCGACAGAGCCGTCAGTGCAACGGCCAGCCCGATCACCGCGGCAAGAGCCGTCGAGACGATGGCAATCGACAGCGTCAGCCCCACTGAGCGCCACAGGTCATCGCCGAGCGCCGAATACGCGCCGACCGACAGTTCGGGGGTGCCGACCAATGGCATCAGACCCAAGCTCTGCAGCACCACCGTCCCGAGACCGCCGCCGACGACGAGAACGACCAACACGACGGCAGGCAGCACCGCCGCCGTGCCGCGAAAGCTCTTCGTGGACGCGCTCACTGACCTGCGAGCACGCTTCGACGCCAACCCTCGTCGAGCGGCGAGACCCAGTCCGCCGAGAGTTCGGGATGCGCATTGGCCGACAACTCCTCGTAGGAGGGCAGCACCGTCGAACTCGGCAACGCCTCGAACTGCGCGCGAGACTCCGGCGTCAACCGATCCAGGTCGAGAACGGTGAATTGACCCCACACGTCCGGCGTCGCCTTCGCGAGTTGTTGCTCGGGCGACAACGCGAGGTTGGCGACCACCTGTGCCGCTGCCGACTTCCCCGATGTCGATGGGATGGCAAGGAAACTCGCATTTCCGACGGTTCCCTCGTCGAGAGTCAGGACGCGAGTCTCCGGCGGGAAGGTGCCGTCGGCGACGAGGTTCGGGAGGGTCGCGGGGCCGTACGTCATGGTCATGTCGACCTGGCCGCCGGCGTAGAGGGCGTCGAGCTCGGAGGAGGACTGTGGATACGTCGTGCCTTCTCGCCAGAGTGACGGGGCGAGCTCGTTCAGTCGATCGAACAATGCCGGGGCCAAGCGGTCGTAGGAGTCCTGATCGAACCGAGCGGGTACCTCGTCGACGCCGCCCGAGGCATTGATCAACGCCTCACGCAGAAACACCGATCCGGTGAAGTCCGGGGGAGCGGGGTAAGTGAAGCGGCCCGGGTTCGCGCGAGCCCAGTCGAGCACGCCGTCGAATGTCGTCGGCGGATCGGGGATGGCCGCCGCGTTGTAGACCAATGTGAATTGAGCCTTGTGCCAAGGTGATTCACAGTTTTCGACCGGAGTGCCGAAGTCGTCGAGCAACAGTGGATCCTCGGGATCGGTCAGTTCCATGTTCGGCAGGTTCTGCGTCCACCCGCACAGCCACGCGCCCGCCTGCTTGCCGGTGCCGAAGTTCGCGCCGTTGACCCACACCAGGTCCACTTCGCCGTCGGTGACCCCGGCCTGCCGCTCGGACAGGATGCGGTTGACGGCGTCGGTGGTCGATTCCACCGGTACGCGCCGCAGTGTGACGCCTTCCTCGGCCGCCGCGGGCGTGAGCACATCGTCGACGTAGGCGTTGCCCTGCTCGTCGCCGCCGTACATCCACAGCGAGACGGTCTGCCCCTGCGCCTGCTGTTCGATCTCGCTCCACGACTGCGCCTCGGCGATCGGAGCTTCCGAATCCGGCGCAGCGCAGGCCGTGAGCAGCAGCCCTGCGCTCGCGGCAATCGTCACTGCGCACCGTACCGAACGAATCACCGTGGGCCTCCAGATCAACCGAAGCAGCCGTCGACGACGCTGCCCTCACCACCGTAATCGGTCGAATGAGACAACCGCTGAACACGCGGGCAGACCGGCCGTGTGCACAATGGAGCGTGAACCGTCGGACGAGAGGCACACACCGTGACGCAGGACCGCCCGACGCGTCGCCGGCGAGGCACGACCCTGAAATTGCTCGGGGCCGCCGTGGTCGTCGTCGCTCTGGTGATCGTGCTCGGCACCGTCGACCTGCCCGATCCGTCGTACATCCGAGACCGAGTGGCGTCGGCCGGGCCCTGGGGCATCGCGTTGTTCGTCGTGCTCTACGCCGTCCTGTCCGCCACTCCGTTCCCCGCCAGCACGTTGACCATCGCGTCGGGACTGCTGTTCGGTCTGGCAGTGGGTGCAACCGTTGTGGTGTTCGCCGCCACGATGGGGGCGTATCTCGGGTACTGGGGAGCGCGGGCGCTGGGCCGCGGGCAGGTGGCCCGCACCGAATGGGACAGGCTCCGCCGGCTCGACGCCATGCTCGGCCGTCGGGGATTGCTGTCGGTTCTGCTCGTGCGACTGGTGCCGCTGCCGTTCTCGCTGGTCAACTACGCGGCCGGAGTCAGTGCGGTGGGCCAGCGCGACTACGTGGTGGGCACCATGATCGGCATCGTGCCCGCGACCGTCGCCTACACGGCACTCGGGGCCTACGGAACGTCTCCGCTGTCGTGGCCGTTCGCCATCGCACTGCTCGCGGTGCTGGCGATCGCGGCCGGTTCGGCCCTGTTGGCGCGACGTCTGGGACTCACCGGAGCTGCCGAATGATCGACAGCTTTCTGCGCCGCCATCTCGAAGGCCCGCTCGATCGCTGTGCCCGCACGCTCGACCGCCCGTCGATCACGCCCGACCGCATCACCGCCGCCGGACTGGTGCTCGGCCTCGGTAGTGCACTGGCGGCCGGCCTGCAGTTCTGGTTGCTCGCGTTGGCATTGTGGATCGTCTCCCGCATCGCCGACGGTCTTGACGGACCCTTGGCCCGTAGGCGCGCGACGGGCTCAGGTGCAGGCGGATTCTTCGACATCACCGCCGATTTCGTGGTCTACGGAACCACCGTGGTGGGCGTCGCGGTCGGTGCCTCGGCCGCATACGACGCCCCGTGGTGGCCGTTCCTGCTGGTGCTGTTGGCGTACTACATCAACGGCACCGCGTTTCTCGCGTTCTCCTCGATCGCCGAACGCAACGGCCGCACCATCGACGACGGCCGCTCGCTGTCGTTCCTCGGAGGCCTGGCCGAGGGTGCGGAAACGATTGCGGTGCATTGCCTCTGGCTGCTGCTGCCCGGTATCTCATGGCAGATCGCGGTGGTCTGGGCGGCAGTGGTTGCAGTCAGTTCCGGCCAGCGAATCATCGCCGGCTATCGCGCCCTCTCCTGATCCATCTGCTCCGCCCTTTCGCCAGTACGGCGGTTGCCCGCGAGATGACGGGAGAACTCAACTGCGCCTTCACATCTGCTATCGCCGCGTTCCACGGCCCGTCGTTGTACGTCGGATACGGGTGGGTGGCTCCGGCGAGGTCTCGGGTACGCAGGC
This sequence comes from Rhodococcus sp. 14-2496-1d, assembly GCF_002259365.1. Taxonomy (NCBI): domain Bacteria; kingdom Bacillati; phylum Actinomycetota; class Actinomycetes; order Mycobacteriales; family Nocardiaceae; genus Rhodococcus; species Rhodococcus sp. 14-2496-1d. The sequence goes on from NZ_NPFV01000017.1 coordinate 34,533, forward strand.
CCTGCTCGATGGCGATGATCAGCTCCCCGATGGTTTCGCCCGCTCGCGGTCCGACCACGCAGGCCCCGACGATACGACGCTTGGCGTCGAGCACCAGCGTCGTCGATCCGTTCGTTGCCCCCTCGGTGACGGCTCGATCGACGTGGTGGTGGTCGAGGGTCTGCAGTCGTAACCCGTACTGCCTGGCGGTGCGCACATCGATTCCGGCCGAGGCGATCTCGGGATCGGTGAACGTCACTCGTGGAGTTCCCGTGGTACTCACCTTTCGCCGAAGGCCGAGGACTGCATTGCTCGCGGCCAGACTGCCGTGCACGCCTGCGGTGTGGGTGAACTGCGGATGGCCGGTGAGATCCCCGGCCGCCCAGATGCGAGGATTGGTGGTCCGCAAATTGTCGTCGACCTGTACGAATCCGTTGTCGCTCACAGCCACTCCGGCCGTGTCCAAGCCGAGTGCCGCGGTGCGCGGCGTTCGTCCGGTGGCGATCAGAACCCGGTCGAATCCGAGTTCGACGCCCGTGTCGGTGGTGGCCGAGCCGTCGTCGATGCGGACGACGGCGGTGGAGGTCAGGACCCGCACGCCCTCGTCCGTGAGGGTCTGAGTCAGTACGGACGAGGCCGACCGGTCCTCGCGGGGAAGGATCGTGGCCGACCGCCCGACGAGGGTCACGTCCGACCCGAGACGCGAGAATGCCTGCGCCATCTCGCAACCCACCGATCCGGCTCCCACGATCAGCAGTCGCTGCGGTAAGTCCGTCAGATCCCAGAGGGTATCGCTGGTCAGGTAGTCCACGTGCTCGATGTCGTCGATTGCCGGCACCGTGGGATGCGCGCCGGTGCTCACGATCGCCTGACCGAAATGCAGTATCCGCGTTCCGACTCTCACAGTGTTCGGACCGGTGAAGACCGCGTCGCCGCTGATCACCTGTACTCCGGCCTCGGTGAGGGCCGCCGGTGAATCGATCGGCGCGATCTCGGCGATCGCACCGTGCACGTGCCGCATCACGCGCGCGAAATCGACGCGCGGCGGTTCGGTGTCGATGCCGAAGCGGGACGCGGATCGAACCGTCGCGGCCACCGAAGCCGCCGCGAGCAATGCTTTGGACGGAACGCATCCGGTCCACAGGCAGTCGCCGCCGGTGCGGTCACGCTCGATCAGTACGACGCGTATACCGAAGCCCGCCGCGGTCTTCGCTGCCACGATGCCGGCGGTACCGCCGCCCACCACAACCACGTCGGCGCGGTTCTCGGGCACACTCGAAGACGAACGACGTATTCCCATACCTCCCACTATGCCTGCGCCTTGGAGAGACCCGAGATGAGACGACCGACCAAGTACACCGTCTCGGCGCGCCTGTACGACGTGATCTCCTTCGAATGGCCGGTGTATCGCGCCGGGCGGGAGGCGGCGTTCGAGTTGCTGAATCTGCCTGTGGGGAGCGATGTTCTGGACCTCGGCTGCGGGACGGGGCTGAATTTCGCGGGGCTGCAGCGGATGATCGGCCCGACCGGCTCGATCACCGGAGTCGACGCCAGCCCGCAGATGCTCGAACAGGCCCGACGGCGAGCCGACCGGTTCGGTTGGAGCAACGTCACGCTCGTCGCAGCCGACGCCACCGCCCTGACGTCCGCGGATCTGGGGGAACAGGCCCCGTTCGATGCGGCCCTGAGCACCTACGCGCTGTCGCTGATGACGCCATGGCAGGCGGCCCTCGATGCGATGATCGCGGCGACGAGAGTGGGCGGCGTCGTGGCTGTCGTCGACATGCAGCGTCCCGTCGGACGGGCGGCGGGGTGGACCCCGCTGGCGAAGCTTGCGTGTCGACTGGGAGGGTCGGACATCGAGGCTCATCCGTGGACGGCGATGACGCCACTACTGCAGAATCTTTCGGCCCGCGCTGTCCGCGGCGGCCATGTCCAGATTCGCGTCGGGACTGTCGGCTCCCGTCTCGCAGAGCCGAATTACTGAAGGTCGCACAACTGTCGTTGCCTTCAGTGTATCGCCGGGTAGGGGGCTTGCGGCAAGACCCCATCGGCGGTGCACACTCTTCCGGCTACCGACACGGAGGAGTTTCCATGGCAGACATGGCCGATACACCGGAGCGTTTTCGCGTGCACGAGTCCGGTGCCTACTTTCATGGCACGAAGGCCGATCTCGAGGCCGGTGATCTTCTGGTCCCGGGCTATCGCTCGAATTATCGTCCCGAGCACATCTCGAACTACGTCTACATGACCAAGGTGCTCGACGGTGCCGTGCTCGCGGCCGAAATGGCCGTCGGCGAGGGGAATCCGCGGGTCTACATCGTGCAGCCGACCGGCAGTGCGGAGGACGACCCGAACGTCACGGACAAGAAGTTTCCCGGCAACCCGACCCACTCCTATCGCAGTGCAGAACCGGTACGCGTCATCGCGGAGATGACCGACTGGGTCGGTCATTCGCCCGAATACCTGCAGCGTTTCCGAGACGGACTGGAGGCGTTGCGGCGAACGGGAACTGCCGTTCTCTACGACTAGGCGACACTCTCCGGTGATTTTTCGCTCGGGCCGAGGTTCACCCGATCACGACGGCACGTGCGTTGCGGTCACCTGATCGGAGCCGATTCGCCGAGAGCCTGCGAAAAGCGTTGGGGTGAAAACGAACAACGAGCAAGCCGGCCGCACCATCACTTCTTCTGGCGTCGGCTCCCGCCGTGCCAGTCCTGGACCACGCCCGCTTCGTCGTCCTGCACACCGAGGGCCTTCAACTGAGGAAGCTCACGCAGACTGCGCTTCATCTCGGCGAAGCCGGGGAACCGAGCGAGGCCGATCACGTTGTCCCACAGTGCTACTGCCTCCTCGTCGCTGGGGAGTCGGCTGATCACCGGGCCGAAGAAGGCAACTCCGTCCGGCGGCTCGAAGGCGATGATGGGTGTGCCGACGTCCTTGCCGGTCAGTGACAGCGCATGATCGGTTTCGGCTCGGATCTCCTCGTCCAGAGACGAATCATCCAGTGCTGCGGTGTGACGGGTGGGTAGCCCGAGTTCTTCGAGGATCGGCCCGAGGAATTCCGCGGTGCCGCGATGTCCGTGGCTCGCAGCGTCGTCGGGCACCGCCTCGGTGTCGAAGATGTGCGTGCCGAGGGCCTCGTACAGTGGCCCGATCGCGTCCGACCCGTGCTCGCGACGAATGTCGGCGGCAGCCCGCAACAGTCGCAGACCTGCGGTGTGACCGGCCTCGTACTCGGGTGGAAAGTGCGCGTCGTAATCGATGTGCGAATTGAGCAGCCGCAGCGAGATGAACCGCCAGTCGACGGTGTAGTCGCGTTGGGCTTGGACCTTACGGACCCATTTGCTGGTCATCCAGGCGAACGGGCACACCGGATCGAAGTAGAAGTCGATATCGGCCATCGAGGGGACGCTCCTTCTGGGACGGAAGTTCCGTGTGGTCGACGGTATACCCGCGCCGACGCTGTCAGTTCTCGCCCAACAGAGCCGCGCGCTGCTCGTTCACCACCGCGCGGATGGCGTCGACCACCGCCGACACCTCCGGCCGTCGCAATGTTTCGCTTCGGGTGACGAGCCAGTAGGTCAGTTTCACCGCGATGGCGTCGGGCAGGATTCGTTGTAGGTCGGAGTGGCGGTCGGCCATGAAGCACGGCAGCAGTCCGATGCCGGCCGAGGCGCGGGTCGCCTCGACGTGGACGAAGACGTTGGTGGAGGTGACCGATTCGCGCATCGTCGGGGTGAAGTTGGGGGCCAGATCGAGATCGTCGACGTGCAACATGGAGTCGATGAAGTAGATGAACGGGTGCGCGGAGAGGTCGGCCGGCACCTGCGGAGTTCCGTGGTCCTTCAGATAGGCCTCGGATGCGTAGAGGCCGAGTAGATAGTCCCCCAGCCGGATGGCCTCCGCGCGGTGCACCTGCGGTTGGCCGACGACGATCTCGATGTCCAGGCCCGATCGCTGCTGCGATGCCCGTCGGGTGACCGCGACGATCTCGACACTCACCCGCGGGTGAGCGCGCTGCACCCGCGCCGCGGCCGGGGCCGCGATGTAGGCACTGAATCCGTCGGTGGCCGAGATGCGTACGACGCCCTCCAACGCACCCGCGTCGCTCGAGACGAGGGTGCGCAGCGCGTCCTCGACGGCCTCGGCAGCGGCCAGCGCGCCGCGGCCCAACTGCGTCAGCTCCCAGCCACCGGCACCCCGCGTCAGGACCCGGCCACCGAGGGTGTCCTCGAGCGCGGCGATGCGTCGGGAAATGGTCGTGTGGTTGATGCCCAGGTCGTCGGCAGCAGAACTGTAGCGACCTGTTCGACTGACAGCGAGCAGCACCAGCAGGTCGTCTGCACTGGGGATCTTCGCGCCACCGAGCGTCATGTCTGCAGTTTTGCAGATCCGACCTGCGTTCATGGCTCTTGCGCCGAGAAACATCTGCACCAATACTCAGAGCAACCCGCCAATGTGTGGTCTGTCACAACAGTGACCATCGAGTGCCGAGTAACACAGGAGAGTCAATGAGCGTCGATCAGCCGCTGGCAGAACGGTCCGAACCGGACCCCGATGCCACCCCCGCAGGCCTCAAGAAGGTCGTCGGGGCATCGATGGCAGGCACCATCGTCGAGTGGTACGAGTTCTTCCTCTACGGAACCGCCGCGACACTGGTGTTCAGCAAGATCTTCTTCGCCGCCGGAACCAGCGAGCTCGACGCCATCCTCGCTGCCTTCGTCACCTACGCCGTCGGCTTCGTCGCACGACCGTTGGGTGGCATCGTCTTCGGCCACTACGGCGACAAGTACGGCCGCAAGAAGTTGCTGCAGTTCAGCCTCGTCCTCGTCGGCGGAGCCACGTTCCTCATGGGCTGCCTGCCCACCTTCGAGGCGATCGGCTACTGGGCACCGGCCTTGCTGGTGACGCTGCGATTCATCCAGGGCTTCGCCGTCGGCGGCGAATGGGGCGGCGCGGTTCTCCTTGTCGCAGAACACAGCCCCAACAAGTCCCGCGGATTCTGGGCCAGCTGGCCGCAGGCAGGCGTGCCCGCCGGCAACCTGCTCGCCACCGTCGCTCTGCTCGTCCTGACGACCACCCTGTCCGACGAGGCCTTCCTCAGCTGGGGCTGGCGCGTCGCGTTCTGGCTCTCTGCCGTCATCGTTTTCGTCGGCTACTACATCCGCACCAAGGTCTCCGACGCCCCGATCTTCCTCGAGGCCCACAAGCAGGCCGAGGTCATCAAGGCTGCGTCGTACGGCGTCTTCGAGGTCGTGAAGCGTTACCCGCGTGGCGTGTTCACCGCGATGGGCCTGCGCTTCGGTGAGAACGTCATGTACTACCTCGTGGTCACCTTCTCGATCACGTACCTCTCGGTGGAAGTGGGAACGGATACCTCCACGATTCTGTGGTGGATGCTCATCGCCCACGCGATCCACTTCTGCACGATTCCGTTGGTGGGCAAGCTCGCCGACCGCGTCGGGCGTCGCCCCGTCTACTTCGCCGGTGCCATCACCGCCGCGACGTGGGGCTTCTTCGCCTTCCCGATGATGAACAGCGGACACAACGTCGTCATCATGCTGGCCATCATCATCGGCCTGATGTTCCACGCCTTCATGTACGCCACGCAGCCGGCCATCATGGCCGAGATGTTCCCGACGCGGATGCGTTACTCCGGTGTGTCCCTCGGCTACCAGGTCACCTCGATCGTCGCCGGTTCGCTGGCCCCGATCATCGCGGTGAAGCTGCTCGACGTCTACGGCTCGTCCGTGCCGATCGCGGTGTACCTCGCCGTGGCCTGCGCGATCACCGTGGTTGCCGTCGTCATCGCGAGGGAAACAAAGGGACTGGCGCTCGAAAGCATCGACATCGCCGACGCCAAGAACCTGGCCACCGAAGCCGAGCTGGCCAAGGCTGGTCTGCTCGATCAGAATGTGAAGCAGTGACCGACCTGACCGGACGCTCCGCCCTCGTCACCGGTGGAGCGTCCGGCATCGGGGCCGCGTGTGCACGCGAGCTGGCCGGCCGGGGCGCACGCGTCACCGTCGCCGATGTGAACGACGTTGCGGCAAAGGAATTGGCGTCGGAGATCGGCGGTGACGTCTGGTCGGTGGATCTGCTCGACACCACCGCTCTCGACGACCTCCGATTGGACGTCGACATCCTGGTCAACAATGCGGGCATTCAAACCGTCGCACCGATCGTCGACTTCGACCCAGGCGCGTTCCGCAGAATTCAGACCCTGATGGTCGAGGCTCCGTTCCTGCTCATCCGAGCTGCCCTGCCGCACATGTACTCTCGCGGCTTCGGTCGAGTGGTCAACCTGTCTTCGGTGCACGGACTGCGGGCATCGGAATTCAAGGTCGCCTACGTCACCGCCAAACATGCGCTCGAAGGCATGTCGAAAGTGACGGCCCTCGAAGGTGCCGCCCACGGTGTGACGAGCAACTGCGTCAACCCGGGATACGTGCGCACGCCGCTGGTCGAGAAGCAGATCGCCGACCAGGCCAAGGCACACGACATCCCCGAGGACGAAGTACTCGAAAAGGTCCTGTTGACCGAGGCTGCCATCAAGCGACTCGTCGAACCCGCCGAAGTCGCCTCATTGGTCGGCTGGTTGACCTCCGAGCACGCAGGCATGGTCACCGGAGCGTCGTACACGATGGACGGTGGTTGGTCGGCTCGATAGTCCGCGCCCCGCGTCAATGGACCACTGCATACGTCTGAGCGTGTCAATGTGCCATCGACGCGGAATCGTGAACTGGGTGGATGGACCCTTGCACACGTCTGACCGGTGCAAGGGTCCATTGACGCGAACGGGGTAGGCGCGAACCAGGGCGGGCGGGTGAACGGACCCATCCCGAACAGCAAGAAGCCCCCGTGACGTGTCACGGGGGCTTCTCTGGCGGAGGATAGGGGATTTGAACCCCTGAGGGCGTTAACCCAACCCGCGTTCCAGGCGAGCGCCATAGGCCACTAGGCGAATCCTCCGTGGCGGAGCTTACCCGGTTACCCCCACCATCTCCCAAATCGGGAGGCGCGAAGGGTGGTGATGTGTTGCCCGGCGGGAGGCGGCTACACTTCCTAACGGATCCCGCGCGGCGCGCATCCTGTGAACTCCCCCAGGGCCGGAAGGCAGCAAGGGTCAATGGGCTCTGCCGGGTGCGCGGGGTCCCCTTTATTCAGTGGCAGCAACACTGTCCGGGGAACCCAGTCACCGAGAGGCCGCTCCGCATGTCAGCGCAAACCCAGTTGGGTCTGATGAACCATGAGGAGCTTGCCTCCGAGCACGAGCGGCAGAGCGCGAAGTACACGCAGCTCAAGACCGAGAATCTGAAGCTGGATCTCACTCGCGGCAAGCCGTCACCCGAGCAGCTCGATCTCGCTGCCGAGCTGTTGACGCTCCCGGGCGCGGACTACAAGGACGGCAACGGCACCGATTGCCGCAACTACGGTGGGCTCGCGGGCCTGCCGGAACTGCGCGCCATCTTCGGTGAACTGCTCGGCATCCCGGTGAAGAACCTGCTGGCCGGCAACAATGCCAGCCTCGAGATCATGCAGGACCTCGTGGTCTGGGCGCTGCTGCACGGTCTGCCCGACTCGCCGCGGGCCTGGTCGGCCGAGCCGAACGTGCGCTTTCTGTGCCCGGCTCCCGGCTACGACCGGCACTTCGCGATCACCGAGAGCTTCGGCATCGAGATGATCTCTGTTCCCATGGGACCCGACGGCCCCGATGTGCACGAGATCGCCAACCTGGTGGCGTCGGACCCGCAGATCAAGGGCATGTGGGTGGTGCCGAACTACGCGAACCCCACCGGTGCCGTCTACTCCGAGGAAGTTGTGCGAGCGCTGGCCACGATGCCCACGGCTGCACCGGACTTCCGACTGTTCTGGGACAACGCCTACGCGGTCCATCCGTTGACCGAGGAGTTCGCGCCGTCGTACGACGTGCTCGGCATGGCGGCCGAGGCAGGCTTCCCCAACCGCGCGTTCGTGTTCGCGTCGACGTCGAAGGTCACGTTCGCCGGTGCGGGCGTCAGCTTCTTCGGCAGTTCCGAGGAGAACCTCGCCTGGTACCAGAAGCATCTCGGCAAGAAGAGCATCGGGCCGGACAAGCTGAACCAGCTGCGGCACCTGCGTTTCTTCGGTGACGCCGCCGGCGTGCGGGCCCACATGGCCAAGCATCGCGAGATCCTGGCCCCGAAGTTCGCTCTGGTGCAGCAGATCCTCGAAGACCGTCTCGGTGCGTCGAAGATCGCGTCGTGGACCGAACCAAAGGGTGGCTACTTCATCAGCCTCGACGTGCTCGAGGGCACAGCCGCTCGGTCGATCGCGCTGGCCAAGGACGCCGGAATCGCGCTGACGGCCGCCGGCTCGGCCTTCCCGTACGGAAAAGATCCGGAAGACAAGAACATTCGCCTCGCCCCGAGCTTCCCGTCGCTCGGTGAGCTGGAGAAGTCGATGGACGGAGTCGCGACCTGCGTACTGCTGGCCGCGACGGAGAAGCTCCTCGAAAGCTAGTGGTGTGGTTATGCGCCCCCTGAGGCGCATAACCACACCACTGCGCGTAGCGCACTAGTGCCCGACGACAACCGCACCTTCGGGAGCCGACGGTAGCGGTCCCTTCTTCAGCAGCGTGGCCGACAGCACTGCGCCGAGCAGGAAGATTCCCGACGCCCACCAGAACGTGGTGGTGTAGCTGGCGATCTCGGCATTGGCCTGCAGCAGAGCCGCGTCGGTTGCCGTCGCCATGTTGGAGCTGACGTAGCTGGTGGCGGCGTTGGCAGCCACTGTGCTCAGGAGCGCCGTGCCGATCGAGCCGCCCACCTGCTGCATCGTGTTCACCGTTGCCGATGCGACGCCGGAGTCGTCCGGGTCGACGCCCGAGATCGCGCCCTGCATGGCCGGTGCCATGGTGGCCCCGAGTCCGAGGCCCATGATGACCAGGCCGGGCAGGATGTGCGTGACGTAGCTGCTGTCGATGTCGATCTGCGTCAGCAGTCCCATTCCGACCGAGGCCACGATCAGGCCGGTCGTCATCAGGATGCGCGGCCCGAAGCGGGGGAGGATCAGCGCCGTCGACAGGGTGGCGGTGAGGATCAGCGACGCGATCATCGGCATGAACGCGAACCCGGTGGTGATGGGTGTGTACTTCAGGGTGTTCTGCAGGTAGTAGGTCAGGAACAGGAATACCGCGAACATGCCTGCACCGGTGACGAATACGGCCAGGAACGATCCCGCACGGGTGCGATCGAGGACGATGCGCAGCGGCAACAGGGGGTGCTCGACGCGCATCTGGATGGTCACGAATACCGCGAGCAGAACGACACCAGCGGCGAGGAATCCGAGGGTGACCGAGTTGCTCCAGCCGTCGGACTCGGCGTGTGCGAAGCCGTAGACGATGGAGAACAGTGCAGCCGAGACCGCCAGGGTGCCGGGGATGTCGAGCTTCGGCCGGACGTCGACCTTGTGCTTGGCCAGGAACAGGAACCCGCCGACGAAGGCGAGTGCAGCGAAGATCAGGTTGACGTACAGGCTCCAGCGCCAGTTGGCCCATTCGGTGAGCATGCCGCCGAGCAGCAGGCCGAGTGCGCCGCCGCCGCCTGCGATGGCACCGAAGATGCCGAATGCCTTGGCGCGTTCCTTGGTGTCGGTGAAGGTGGTGGCCAACAACGACAGGGCGGCGGGGGCCAGTAGTGCGCCGAAGAGACCCTGACCGGCGCGAGCCGCGACGAGCATGCCGAAGTTGACGGCCGCGCCGCCCACCGCCGACATCAACGCGAAGCCGACGAGGCCGATGAGGAAGGTGTTGCGGCGACCGAAGAGGTCGCTGAGCCGTCCGCCGAGCAGCAGCAGGCTGCCGAACGCGAGGGCGTATGCGGTGACGACCCAGGAGCGATCGGCGTTGTCGAAGCCCAGGTCGAGCTGGGCAGCGGGGAGTGCGATGTTCACGATGGTCGCGTCGAGCACGACCATGAGCTGGGCCAGGCCGAGCGTGGCGAGAATCAGCCATCGATTCCTATGCGCACGTTCGTCCGCCGGTGTCGTGGTCGACGTCGCGTCGCCCACGTTCTCCGATGAAAGGGTGGTCATGGTGTCCTCGGTTCGACTATGCGGAGGTGTATCCTCCGGTTGTAGAACAAGGTAGCAGCGAAGTGGAGGACTGTCCTCCGCTTATCGGGTGAAACGGACATCGAATGAGTGTGAGAGCCGACACATCGGCAGCGAAGCCCCTCCGTGCGGACGCCGAACGCAACCGTCGACGCATCGTGGACGCGGCGCGCGAACTGTTCGCCTCACGCGGAATCGACATCACACTCGACGACGTCGCTGCCCACGCCAAAGTGGGCGTCGGAACCGTCTACCGACGGTTCTCCTGCAAGGAAGAGTTGATCGACGGCGTCTTCGAGCAGCGACTCGAAGACATGCTCGCGACCGCGGAGCGCGCACTCGAGGCCGAGGATCCGTGGGAGGGGCTGGTGCAGTTCCTGGCCGAGGTGTGCGAGGGGATGTCCTCCGACAGGGGACTCGGTGAGGTCGTCCTCGGCTCGGACGAAGGCTGTCGCGGCATCGCTCGGGTTCGTTCGCGTATCGATCCGTTCTTCGAGAAGATCGTCGAGCGAGCGCTCGCGTCCGGGCAGCTGAGGTCCGATATCGCGGTCAACGATTTCTATCCGGTGCTCGGCATGATCGGCGCGAGCGTCGAATTCTCCAGCGCCGTCGATGCGACCAACTGGCGTCGCTACTTCACCGTCCTCCTCGACGGTCTGCGGGGCGACGGTGTCCCGCGCTCGGCGCTTCCAGGGCGTCCCTTCACCAGCGACGAGGTCGACATGGCCAAGACGGCGATGCATCGTCGTCGACGCTGAGTGAACTGGGTCCACGTCACGAAACCTTTTGCGTTGTGCGATCGATCACGTAGGGTCCCTAACGGAATTGAGTGCTACCCGATGTACCGCTTACTCGGGAGCTGGGGATCGACGTTGGGGGATTCGAGTTGCGTTCGACGCGTGTCATTTTTTCGGCAGTAGCGGTATCCGCGGTGCTCATCGGTATGACCACTCCGATTGCATCTGCAGCCCCGGGCTCCGGATCGTCGACGGGTTCCACCGTCGAATCGGACTTCTACGTACCGCCGAGCCCGCTGCCCGCAGGCTCCCCGGGTGACGTGATCCGGTCCGAGCCGTCGCATCTCGCTCTGTCGGTCCCCGGAATCGGTGGCCCTCTGCCCGGCGCGGCGACGCGAATCATGTACCGCAGCACCGACTCCAACGATGCGGCCAATGCCGTCACGGGCACCTACATCGATCCTGCCGCACCGTGGACCGGGCCGGGCCCGCGTCCGCTCGTCGTCCTCGCTCCAGGAACCCAGGGCCAGGGCGATCAGTGCGCGCCATCGAAGATGCTCAACAACGTCATCACCTACACCCCGCCGCTCGGCTTCATGGTCGAGTACGAGGTGCTCGCCGCATACTCCCTGCTGTCGCAGGGATACGGCGTCGTCATCACCGACTACGAGGGCCTCGGCACTCCCGGTGCGCACACCTACGTCAACCGCGCCTCGGAAGCACACGCTGTGCTCGACGCCGCCCGCGCAGCGCAGAACCTGCAGGGCACCAAGATCTCCGCGGACGGTCCGGTCGCGGCGTACGGCTACTCACAGGGCGGCGGAGCAGCAGCTGCTGCCGCGGAGATCGCCGGAGAGTATGCACCGGAGATCGACCTCGTCGGCACCTATGCGGGCGCACCCCCGGCGGATCTGAAGGCGACCCTCGAGCAGGTCGACGGCACCATCCTGACCGGCGTGATCGGCTACACCCTCAACGGTCTGCTCAATTCCGATCCCGGTCTGCAGCCGATCGTCGACGAGAACATCAACGACGCAGGCAAGGCCATGCTGAACCTGGTGGCGAATCAGTGTGTGGGAGAAACGATTCTGAACGTCGGGCTGCACCGCACCAACGAGTACACCAAGACCGGCGAGCCGCTCTCGGTTGTACTGGACCGGCTGCCCATCGCCGCAGACATCCTGGCCAAGAACAAGATCGGTGAACGCACACCCAACGCTCCGGTGCTGATCCAGTCCGGTACGTCCGACGACATCGTGCCTCACGGACAGGCCGTCGGGCTGGCCGGTGACTGGTGCGGCAAGGGTGCCACCGTGCAGCTGAGTGCCGCGCAGGTTCCGGCAATCGTGCCGGGTTCCGGTGCCGGACACCTGATTCCGGACCTCCTCGGTCTCGGTGAGGCCCAGAACTGGATCAAGGATCGGTTCTACGGAGTGCCCGCTCCGTCCAACTGCTGATCTGCCGAAGTACGGCCCGCGCGGGTCAGCGCGGGCCGTACATGATCACCGCCACACCGATCAGTGCGATCGACGACCCGGCGATGTCCCAGCGATCGGGTCGAAAGCCGTCGGCCACCATCGCCCACAGCAGTGATCCCGCAACGAACACACCGCCGTATGCCGCCAGGATCCGACCGAAATTGGCGTCGGGCTGCAGCGTCGCCACGAAACCGTAGGCGCCGAGGGCGATCACGCCCGCTCCCGCCCAGAGCCATCCGCGATGTTCGCGGACCCCCTGCCACACCAGCCATGCCCCGCCGATCTCGAACACGGCCGCAACCCCGAACAGCATGACCGACTTCACAATGTTCATGCGACAAAGGCTCCCACAGCCCCGACCTGGTGTAGAAAGATGCCTTTGGGGGTACAGGCCTACAGGCCCCGCGTCGAGGGCCGAGTCGGTAGGGGTGAGTTTCACATGCGGGACAGCTACACGGAGACGCTCGATTCCTTGGCGTCGAACCTGTCCGAAATGTCGAGAATCGCCGAAAAGGCAATGGTCGACGCCACCCGTGCACTGCTGACCGCCGATATCGTCATGGCCGAGCAGACCATCGAATACCGCGAGGAGATCGATACCCTCGCCGCCGAGTGGGAGCACGGAGCATTCGGCTTCCTGGCCCTGCAGGCACCGGTCGCCCACGATCTACGACGCGTCGTCTCCGGGATCAATATCGTCGCTGACCTACAGCGGATGGGCGGACTCGCCGTCCACGTCGCAGAGTTGGCTCGCCGCCGCCATCCCGCGCACGTACTTCCGCCCGAGGTCGAGGGAGTGTTCGAGGAGATGGGCCGGGTTGCCGTCGCCCAGGCAGCGGCCACCCAACGCGTGCTGGAAACCCGAGACGCCGAACTCGCAGCCGACCTCCGGATCCAGGACGAGGAGATGGACGCGCTGCACCGCAGCCTGTTCATGCTGACCTCCGCACCCGATTGGCCGCACGGTGTGCCGGCCGCAGTGGACATCACGCTGCTCGGACGCTTCTACGAGCGATACTCGGACCACACTGTCGAGGTCGCCAAACGCGTCATCTTCCTGGTGACCGGCGATCGCCCCACCGACGAGTCATAGTCTGCGCGAACGGCTCGAAGATGGCAGGATCGGCACGATGAAACGTGACGTCTCTGCGTACCTCGATGTCGACGTGACCGAGGCCAGCACCCTCGAGTTCCAGATCGCAATCGCACCTCATCCGGGAACCGATGTGTGGGAAGCACTCTCGTTCACACTCGACGGTCAACCGATCGAGGCGCAGGAGATCAGCGGCGCTCACGGCACCCGCATCCACAAGATCCACGCCGACGTCGGCAAGCTCGAGGCGTCGTATTCGGCAACCATCTACGGCAACACCGAGCCTGCTCCGGTCTCCGACTACGACCTCTCGCTCTACCTGCGGCCGAGTCGATACTCCGAAGCGGACAAGTTCTTCGGTTTCGCGGCAACGGAATTCGGTTCCTACCCGCCGTCGGAGAAGCTGCTCGCGGAGGTCTCGTCCTGGGTCGGTGCCCGTCTGAGCTACGTCCCGGGCAGCAGCGACCCCATCGACGGCGCGGTCGACACCCTCCTCGCCGGAGCCGGAGTCTGCCGCGACTACACCCACCTCGTGGTGGCCCTGCTGCGTGCGGTCAACGTCCCCGCTCGCCTGGTCGCGGTGTACGCACCGGGCTGCGATCCCATGGACTTCCACGCGGTCGCCGAAGCATTCGTCGAAGGCCAATGGCGAGTGGTGGACGCGACATGCCTCGCACCGCGATCGACCCTGGTGCGCATCGCCACCGGACGCGACGCATCCGACACCGCCTTCCTCGACAACCACGGCGGATCGATCATCCTCAACAGCGCCGTGGTCGGAGCCGTCGTCGACGGACCACTGCCCTTCGACGACATCACCCAACTGGTGTCGATCACCTGATCGCACGAGTACACGCGCGTGGCAGGATCGAGGCCATGTCTCGCACACTGCACCTCGTCGGCGATCCCGAGGCCGATGCACTGCTCGCCGAGGATCCGTTCGCGCTGTTGATCGGCATGTTGCTCGATCAACAGGTACCGATGGAGTCGGCGTTCGCAGGCCCCAAGAAGCTCGTCGACCGTCTCGGCGACCTGAAAGTCGACACCGTCGCCGACGCCGATCCCGAGGAATTCGCGGCCCTGTGCGCGCAGACCCCGGCCGTCCATCGGTTCCCGGGTTCGATGGCCAAGCGCATCCAAGGGCTGGCGGCGTTCCTGGTCGAGAACTACGACGGAAAGCCGCAGGAGATCTGGACTCGCGACGATCCCAACGGTGCCGAAGTGCTGAAACGACTCAAGGCCCTCCCCGGCTACGGCGATCAGAAGGCCCGCATCTTTCTCGCGCTGCTCGGTAAGCAGATGGGCGTCACGCCCGACGGCTGGCGCAAGGCCGCCGGACCGTACGGCGACGACGGAGCGCGTCGATCCATCGCCGACGTGGTGGACGAGAAGTCGTTGCTCGAGGTGCGCGAGTTCAAGAAGGCGGCGAAAGCGGCAGCCAAGAACAAATAAGTCTGTCGGTGCCGGTCGTTACAGTGACCAGAACTTTCACCGGGGGGCGAGATGACCGACAGTATCGGGACGTACGAGGGCTGGCTGGCGTCTCTCGACGAGGACGCGCTGACCGATCTGCTGCACCGTCGGCCGGACGTGGCGACCGACCCACCACCGCGCTCGTTCGGCTTGCTCGCGCAGTTGCTCGAAGCCCCGTCTCGGGTGTCGATGCTGCCGCGTCGACTCGACAGCGGTGCGCTCGCTCTCCTCGAATTATTTGCGCTCATGGGCGATCTGAGCCGCGCGGAGATCGGGCACTGGGCGAGTGAAGGATCGATCAACGAGACACCACACATCGATGCAGCTCTGGCCACACTGACGGCCCACGGGTTGATCTGGCCGAATTCCTCACTCGGCGCAGGCACTGTCGAATACTCACCCGTCGACCTGTCCGGGGTGTTCTCGCATCCGTTCGGACTGGCCCGCAGGCAGCGAAAGCTGTTCCTGCACTGCGCAGTCGAGCAGGACAGGGTGGCTGTGCTGTCGCTCCTCGGTATCGACCCGACGCTCGAGCGAGCGGCGCGCGCGGACTCCGTTGCCACTGCCATGACGCCCGAACGTATCCGCGAACTGTTCGACGGCGGGCCGGAGGAGATGCGAGAGATGTTGTCTCGCTTCGTTGATGGCAAGCCGGTGTCACTGATCTTCGATGTTCCTCCGACTGCAGGCGCGGCCGCATTCGAGCGGGGATTGTTGTATCGACTCGACGGGCATCGCGTCGAGATGCCGTTGGAGGTGAGCATCGCCCTGCGAGGGGAGCGGTGGCGTCTGCCCATCGAACTCACGCCGCCGACATTCGACACCCGAGTGCTCTCGCACGACGACGTGCGGCGCACACGTTCGATCGCCCTGCTGCAGTTCTGCGAACACACGCAGGCGTTGCTGACGGCCATCGACGCCGACGGCCTGACGACGATGAAGACCGGTGGCGTCAGTGCCAAGGGGATTCGGTCGCTGACGAGCAGGCTGGGATTCGCCGACGAACACGACACCGCGTTGATGCTGATGCTGGCCCACGAAGCCGGACTGCTGGCCGAACGCGGGAAGACCGGAATCGCGTTGACCTCGGCGTACGAGACGTGGTCCACGAGCACGCGGGCCGAACAGGCGGCCACATTGCTGACGGCATGGTGGAGTTCGCCCTTCACGCCCACCCACCGAGTGCCCCGTGCGTCCCAGAAGACCGTTCCCGTTCTCAAGAAGATGCTCGACGACCCGGCGGCAGCGGACCTGCGTGCGACGGCGCTGACGGCTCTGCTGCGATACGAGGACGCCGACGCGCCGGCGACGGTTCTGCATGGTTCGGAGGATTTTGCCCGGTATCTGGACTGGCACATCCCGGTCGTCTCGACCAGCGCCGGGGCCGGTCACGTGCACGCGCTGTGGCTCGAGGCCGGTCGACTCGGGGTACTGGCCGACGGTGCGCCGACCGATCTGTGCCGCACCCTCACCGAGTTCCCTGCGGGTCGAGACGGCGACCCTCGCGAGATCCGCGCGGCTCTGACAGCACAGTTGCAGGACATGGCCGGGTGGGTTCCGTTCTCCGTTCGGCTGTTGCCCGATTCCACGGCGGTGGTGACCGGACCACCCAGTACCGAGGTGGCGTCGATACTCGGCTCGGCGGCGCAGCCCGAGTCGAGGGACGTCGCGTCGGTCTGGCGTTTCACCCCGGCGACCATCCGGGGCTTCTTCGACACCGGCGGCACCGGCGAGGAGTTGATCGATGCGTTGACCGCGATGGCCGACACCGAGTTGCCTCAGGCACTGGACTACACGATCCGAGACTGCTGGCGCAGCTACGGCGCACTGGCCGTGAGGAGGATCCCGTGCGCGATCGTCTCCGAGGACGTCGTCCTGTTGACGAACATCGAGACCGACGAGTCACTGGCCGTGCTGCAGTTCCAGCGCCTCGCTCCCACCGTCCTGGTCAGTTCGGCCACGCCCATCGACACCATCGCCGTGCTTCGCAGGCACGGATACTCCCCGGTGCGGCACTCCGACACCGGGCAACTCCAACTCGACAGCGCGCCTCGAATCCGCACGGGGGAGACTCGGGAGACCCATCGTGCCGTCCACCCGGCACGGCACCGCCGCGAACCACGCGAGCTCGCGCGGCTCCTGCTGGCCGGCGGCGACGGAGCCGTCGACGAGGCACGAGTGCGGTCTGCACTCGATTCACACAGCCGGCTGCTGCCGCGTGAGCTGGATCTGTTGACCGACGCCGCAGCGCGCGGCACACCCGTCTCCATCGACTACCAGAACTCCAGAGGAGCCATCGTTCGGCACGCGATCTCGGATGCGCTGCAGGACGGCCACTGGCTGCACGCGCTCTCGGAATCGACCGGCAGCCGCGAGAGCTTCGCCATCATGAACATCAGAGCGGTATCCACCCGTCCACAATGACCGGCGATGCAACTGTGTCCGTGGTCGCCGGTACCCTTTCGGGCGTGGCCCTCTACCGGAAGTACCGTCCCGCGACGTTCGCCGAGGTCGTCGGTCAGGAGCACGTCACCGAGCCGATCAGCGTGGCGTTGGACAGCAACAGAATCAACCACGCGTACCTGTTCTCCGGGCCGCGTGGCTGCGGAAAGACCTCCTCGGCGCGCATCCTCGCCCGATCGCTGAACTGCGCCGAGGGTCCGACGTCGACCCCCTGCGGCGTGTGCAACTCCTGCGTCGCCCTCGCACCGGGCGGACCCGGCAACTTCGACGTCGTCGAGATGGACGCGGCCAGCCACGGTGGCGTCGACGATGCGCGAGATCTGCGAGACAAGGCCGTGTACGCCCCGGCCGAATCGCGCTACGTCATCTTCATCATCGACGAGGCACACATGGTGACCCCGGCGGGCTTCAACGCGCTGCTCAAGGTCGTCGAGGAGCCACCAGAGCACCTCGTCTTCATCTTCGCCACCACCGAGCCCGAGAAGGTGCTCCCCACCATCCGCTCGCGTACCCACCACTACCCGTTCCGGCTGCTCGCGCCGTCGACGATGCGCGGTCTACTCGAGAAGATCTGTGGCCAGGAACAGGTTCCGGTCGAGGATGCGGTCTACCCGCTGGTCATCCGCGCCGGCGGAGGTTCGCCCCGTGACTCGCTCAGCGTCATGGATCAGCTCCTGGCCGGAGCCGGACCCGAGGGCGTCACGTACCCGCGCGCACTCTCGCTTCTCGGCGTCACCGACGTCGCACTGATCGACGAAGCGGTCGACGCGTTGGCCGCGGGCGACGGCGGCGCACTGTTCGGCACCGTCGACAAGGTGATGGACGCGGGCCACGACCCACGCCGCTTCGCCATCGACCTCCTCGATCGCATGCGAGATCTGATCCTGATGAAGGCCGTGCCCGACGCCGGAGAACGCGGTCTGGTCGACGTTCCCGGCGACGTCCTCGAGCGACTGCGTGACGAGGCGGATCTGCTCGGTTCGGCGACACTGACTCGGTACGCCGAGATCGTTCACTCGGGCCTCGGCGAGATGCGCGGTGCCACGGCCCCGCGTCTGCTGCTCGAAGTGATGTGTGCCCGAATGCTGCTGCCCTCGGCGTCCGACGCGGAATCGGCGGTGCTGCAACGGCTCGAACGCGTCGAGCGCCGCCTGGACGTCACCCTTCCTGCCGGTGAGCAGGCGGCAGTGGCGCAGGCAGCCGCAGATCCGACGCGACCGCAGTTGCAACCCACCGAGGAACCCGCGCCCCCGGGGCCGGCACCGGTGAGCAAGTTCCAACGACCGTCGCAACGTCCACCGGCCGCAGAGCCGGCAGCGCCCGCACCGGCACCTGCTCCAGTGGTGCCCGCACCCGCTGCCTCGATTCCCACACCGGCACCGGAGCCTGCACGACCCGAGCCGGCCCCGATACCCGAGCCCGCTCCCACACCCGAGCCCGCTCCCACACCCGAGCCGACTCCGGAACCGGTTTCGGCATCACAGGAACCGGCCCCCGCTGCCTCGGTTTCCCACGAAGATTTTCCGCCGGAGCCCGAGGACGATTACGGCCCCGAGCCGGATCCGGTGTTCGAGTCGGAACCGGAACCCGTGGCGGCCCCCGCCGCCGTGTCGAGCGAGCCCGACGCAGCCGCGGTTCGAGCTGTGTGGTCCGAGGTGCGCACGAAGGTACGAGACCGCAGCCGGACCGTCGAGGTGATGCTCTCCGGTGCCTCGGTGCGCACCGTCGAGAACGGCACCATCACGCTCGGTCACGACTCGGCACCGCTGGCCAAGCGGCTGGAGGAACCGCGCAACGCCGACGTCATTCGCGACGCTCTGCGTGACGTCTTCGGCGTCGAATGGTCGGTGGTGTGCCTGGTCGGTGCGGCGGCACCGCCGGAACAGTCATCAGCAAAAAAAGATGAACCGGCAGCGAAACCCGCGTCGCTGCCGAAGTTCTCGAGGCCGAGCCAGGCAGGGGCTTCCCGTCCCACGTCGGACGGGTTCGGATCAGCGGGCGATGGATCCTCGGCCGGCATCGGGGCGGACGACATTCCGATGCCCGAAGCGCCGGACTATCCCGACGAGCCCGAGCCGGTAGGGCCACCGCCACCGGAGACCCCGGAGGACGAGGAAGAGCTGCTCAAGGCCGCGGCCGAGCCTGCCGATCCGACGGTTCGACGCGATCCGGAGACCGTCGCGATGGAGCTGCTGGTCAGCGAACTGGGAGCGGTACCGCTCAAGGAGACCTGAGCGACGGGTGATTCAGCCGACGGTGAGGTCCTTGTTGTCGGCGAACACCAGGCGTCCGCTGTCGAGCGCCACGGCCCAACGCCGTGCCACCGCCCAGTCCCGTGAGGTGGTCTCGGGTGTCTGGACACCGAAGTCCTCGACGATCGCCCCGGTCTCGTACGTGTCCTGAGCAGCTTCGTCGTCGGTGCCGGTGGTGTGAATGCGTACTTTGACGCGAGCGCCCACGGTCAATTCGTTGTTGGTTTCCATGGAGGTCTTCTTCCGCGCTCGGTAGATCTGATCTATCGGAGTGTCCCACGCTCAGGTCGTTCAAACGTGAACCTTCGCGTCGGTCATGTACAACGCTCGTTTCGGTCCTTACGCCGGATCCATCGCCCGCCCTACTGTGGCATGAGCTGAGGTCTGTCATGGCCTCGCACCGACGCGGTCGGCCGGCACGGCGACCGCAAGAAGATCGAGTATCTGGAAGGAACTGCGCGCTGTGACTACAGAGGCATTCATTTACGAGGCCATCAGGACTCCCCGAGGCAAGGGAAAGAACGGCTCCCTGCATTCGGTGAAGCCGATTTCCCTGGTGACCGGTCTGATCGACGAGCTTCGTCGACGGTTCCCCGACATGGACGAGAACCGGATCTCCGACCTCATCCTCGGCGTGGTCTCACCCGTCGGAGATCAGGGTGCCGATATCGCGCGCACGGCGGTGCTCGCAGCGAAGATGCCCGACACCGTCGGCGGCTTCCAGCTCAACCGCTTCTGCGCGTCCGGTCTCGAGGCCGTCAACCTGGCTGCACAGAAGGTGCGCTCGGGCTGGGACGAGCTCGTCATCGCCGGTGGCGTCGAGTCGATGTCGCGTGTGCCGATGGGCAGTGACGGCGGCGCGTGGGCCATGGACCCCGTCACCAACTACGACACCTACTTCGCCCCGCAGGGCATCGGTGCCGACCTCATCGCGACGATCGAGGGGTTCAGCCGCGAGGACGTCGACGCATATGCCGTCCAGTCGCAGGAGCGCGCCGCCGCAGCGTGGTCGGGTGGCTACTTCGCCAAGTCCGTCGTTCCGGTCACCGACCAGAACGGCCTGCTCATCCTCGACCAGGACGAGCACATGCGTCCGGGTAGCACCGTGGAATCGCTCGGCAAGCTGAACCCGGCCTTCACCGGTATCGCGGCCATGGGCGGATTCGACGATGTGGCGCTGCAGAAGTACCACTGGGTGGAGAAGATCGATCACGTGCACACCGGCGGAAACAGCTCCGGCATCGTCGACGGCGCTGCACTCGTCCTCGTCGGCAGCGAGCAGGCCGGTAAGGATCTGAACCTGGTTCCGAGGGCGCGCATCGTCGCGACCGCCACCAGCGGTGCCGATACGACCATCATGCTGACCGGACCCACCCCGGCGTCGAAGAAGGTTCTCGCGACCGCGGGCCTGACCGTCGACGACATCGATCTCTTCGAGCTCAACGAGGCGTTCGCCTCCGTGGTGCTGCGCTTCCAGAAGGATCTGAACATCCCGAACGAGAAGCTCAACGTCAACGGTGGTGCCATCGCCATGGGCCACCCGCTGGGAGCGACCGGAGCGATGATCACCGGCACCGTGCTCGACGAGCTCGAGCGTCGCGGCGGCCGGTACGCCTTGATCACCCTGTGCATCGGCGGCGGCATGGGCGTCGCCACCATCATCGAGCGAGTCTGAGGTATTACGATGTCTGACAACATGATTCAGTGGGACCAGGACGCCGACGGTATCGTCGTTCTGACGATGGATGACCCCAACCAGGGCGCCAACACGATGAACCAGCTGTACAAGGATTCGATGGGAGCGACCGTCGACCGCCTCGAGGCCGAGGTCGACTCCATCACCGGCGTCGTGATCACCTCCGCCAAGAAGACGTTCTTCGCCGGCGGCGATCTGCACACGCTCATCGCTGCCAAGCCCGAGGACGCTCAGCAGGTGTTCGACGAGGTGCAGGAAGTCAAGGGCCAGCTGCGTCGTATCGAGAAGCTCGGCAAGCCGGTCGTGTCCGCCATCAACGGCGCAGCACTCGGCGGCGGACTCGAGATCGCGCTCGCGACTCATCACCGCATCGCGGCCGACGTTCCCGGCGTCCAGATCGGTCTTCCCGAGGTCTCCCTCGGCCTGCTGCCCGGCGGCGGTGGAGTCGCCCGCATCACGCGACTTCTCGGCATCCAGACCGGCTTCATGACCGTGCTCGCGCAGGGCACCCGGTTCCGTCCGGCGAAGGCACTCGAGATCGGTCTGATTCACGAGTTGGTCGGCAGCATCGACGAATTGGTGCCCACCGCCAAGGCCTGGATCAAGGCCAACCCCGAGGGTGGCGTCGCACCGTGGGATGTCAAGGGCTACAAGATCCCCGGCGGCACGCCGTCCAATCCGAAGCTCGCACAGATCCTGCCCGCATTCCCGTCCAATCTGCGCAAGCAGATCAAGGGCGCTCCGATGCCTGCACCGCGTGCGATTCTCGCGGCGGCGGTCGAAGGTGCGCAGGTCGACTTCGACAACGCGTGCACCATCGAGTCGCGGTACTTCACCGAGTTGGTCACCGGCCTGGTGTCCAAGAACATGATTCAGGCGTTCTTCTTCGATCTGCAGGCGATCAACGCCGGCAAGTCCCGTCCCGACGGCATCGAGAAGACCACCTTCACCAAGGTTGCGGTTCTCGGCGCAGGCATGATGGGCGCGGGCATCGCGTACGTGTGTGCCAAGGCCGGAATCGACGTGGTGCTCAAGGATGTTGCTCTCGAGGCGGCGCAGAAGGGCAAGGCGTACTCCGAGGCCATCGAGGCCAAGGCACTCTCGCGTGGCAAGACCACCCAGGAGAAGTCCGACGCTCTGCTCGCGCGGATCCACCCGACGGCCGACGCCAAGGACGTCGAAGGCGCAGACCTCGTCATCGAGGCCGTCTTCGAGTCGGAAGAGTTGAAGCAGAAGGTGTTCCAGGAGATCGAGGACCTCGTCGATCCGACGGCGTTGCTCGGTTCCAACACCTCGACGCTGCCCATCACGAGCCTCGCTCAGGGCATCAAGCGTCAGGAAGACTTCATCGGAATCCACTTCTTCTCGCCCGTCGACAAGATGCCGCTGGTGGAGATCATTCGCGGCGAGAAGACGTCGGATGCGGCCTTGGCCAAGGCATTCGACCTGGTGCAGATCATCAAGAAGACCCCGATCGTCGTCAACGACAGCCGCGGCTTCTTCACCTCGCGTGTGATCGGCACGTTCATCAACGAGGCCATTGCGATGCTGGGCGAGGGCGTCGAGCCGTCGACCATCGAGCAGGCCGGTCTGCAGGCCGGTTACCCGGCTGCGCCGCTTCAGCTCTCGGACGAGCTGACGCTCAACCTGATGCAGAAGATCCGCAAGGAAACCTACGACGCCCTCATCGCCGCGGGTCAGACTCCT
This sequence comes from Rhodococcus sp. 14-2496-1d, assembly GCF_002259365.1. Taxonomy (NCBI): domain Bacteria; kingdom Bacillati; phylum Actinomycetota; class Actinomycetes; order Mycobacteriales; family Nocardiaceae; genus Rhodococcus; species Rhodococcus sp. 14-2496-1d. The sequence continues at coordinate 57,506 of NZ_NPFV01000017.1, forward strand.
CCCGAGGATCCGGCCGGTGCCGTCATCGACAAGATGGTCGACGAGTTCGAGCGTCCGTCGAAGGCCAAGGGCGCGGGCTTCTACGAGTACGAGGACGGCAAGCGCACCGGACTGTGGCCCGGACTGCGTGATGCGTTCAAGTCGGGTTCGGCGGACATCCCGTTCGAGGACCTCAAGGAACGCATGCTGTTCATCGAGGCCATCGAGACGCAGAAGTGCTTCGACGAGGGTGTGCTGAACACCACCGCCGACGCCAACATCGGCTCGATCTTCGGCATCGGCTTCCCCGCCTGGACCGGAGGCGTGCACCAGTACGTCGTCGGCTACCCGGGAGGTCAGGCCGGATTCGTCACTCGTGCAGACGAATTGGCGAAGAAGTACGGCGATCGCTTCCAGGTTCCTGCTTCGCTGCGCTAGTGCCGAGGCAGTGGTGCGATCGAGTGCCCCCGGTGGCACATAACCGCACCACTGCCGAAGGCATCTACCCGCGATGCGCGATCAACCTCTCGGCGCCGTCTGTGAATTGTTGCTTCATCAATTCGCAGGCGGCGTCGATGTCGTTTCGAACGAGTGCCTCGATGAGTTCCTCGTGGTTGCGGACGGCCGCTCGGCCCCAGTCACGATCGGTGGCATAGAGGCGGGTGGGTGTGTAGCGGGTGGCGTTGTTGAGAAACCACGCCAGTTTCGCCGAGTCGGCGAGTCGGTTGAGGACGCGGTGGAACTCGAACTCGCAGTTCTCGACATCCTCCGGCCTGCCGTTCTCGACGGCCGCGGACAGCAGTGCGGTGAGTTCGGCGAGTCGGGCGAGTTCGGCCTCGGTGATCTTCGGTGCTGCGCGGCGCACCAGTTCGACAGCGATTTGGCCCTGCAACCAGAAGATGTCGACGATGTCGTTCGGCGTCAGCGGCGAAACCTTGTAGCCGCGATGCGGGACGAGTTCGACGATGCCCTCACCCCGCAGCGTCAGCAGTGCCTCGCGGACCGGGGTGACGCTGACGCCTAGTTCTGCGGCGGTCTCGTCGAGTCGGATGAAGTCGCCCGGACTCACTTCGCCGGACATGACGAGGTGCCGGACGTGGCTGGCCACCTCCTCCGACAGCTGCGGCCGTCGGCGCAGAACCGATGCTCGACGCTTGTCCACCATTCCGAAAGCCAATCACACGGCGGGCTTCGCGCGAAGGAGGACCTGCGCGACCGGTTCGACGACTCGGGCCGCGATGGGCCCCAGGATTGCCATCAGCAGCACGTATGCCGTCGCCAGAGCCGCGAGTTCGCCCTCCACCGCGCCTGCGGCCACGGCCAGTCCGGCGATGACGATCGAGAACTCGCCCCGCGCCACCAGTGCCGCACCGGTGCGCAACCGGCCAGGTCGTCCGATTCCCTGACGGCCCGCCGCCCACCAGCCGGTCGCGACCTTCGTGGCTGTCGTGGTCACCGCGAGCACGACGGCCCAGCCGAGCACGGGTGGGATGGTCGCCGGGTCGGTGGCGAGTCCGAACACCACGAAGAACATCGCGGCGAAGAGATCGCGCAGTGGCTCGAGCACGCGGGTGGCGTTGTCGGCCGTCGACCCGGATATGGCGATACCGAGCAGGAACGCGCCGACGGCGGCCGAGACCTGCAGTTCCGACGCGATGCCGGCCACCAGCAACGCGGATCCGAGGACCTTGAGCAGCACCACTTCGCGGTCGGGGCTGTCGAGTACTGCGGAGACGAGGTTGCCGTAGCGCAGTGCGACGACCAGCACGACGGTGAGGACGAACAGTGAGATGCCGAGCGCTTCGAGTCCGCCGAGGAAGCTCACGCCGCTGAGGACCGCGGTCAGGATCGGCAGATAGATGGCCATCGCCAGGTCTTCGAACACCAGAATCGACAGCACGACGGGGGTTTCGCGGTTTCCCAGTCGGCCCAGATCGGTGAGGACCTTGGCGATGATGCCCGAGGACGAGATGTACGTGACACCGCCCATCACCAGCGCTCCGACTCCGCCCCAGCCGAGCAGAAACGCGGCCACTGCACCCGGTGCGAAGTTCAGCACGATGTCGACCAGACCGGCCATCCAGGATCGGCGCAGACCGGTGACGAGTTCGGCGGCGGTGTATTCGAGTCCGAGCAGGAGCAGCAGCAGAACGACGCCGATCTCGCTCGCGATCTCGCTGAACTCGTCGATGCCGCTGAGATTGACGATGCCGCCGTTTCCGAACGCGAGACCGCCGAGCAGATAGAACGGGATGGGGGAGACACCTATTCGACCCGCCAGACGAGCGAGTAGTCCGAGAACGAAGAACACTGCACCCAGCTCGGTGAGGGCAAGTGCGCTCTCGGCCACTGTTCAGCCCCGACTGATCTCAGGCATTGCCGAGCAACTTGGCCGCTGCGTCCAGTCCGTCCGCGGTACCGACGGCGACCAGTAGGTCACCTGCGGCCAGCGTGAAGTCGGGGGTGGGGGACGGTTGAACCTGACCGGCGCGCATGACAGCGACGACCGATACCCCGGTTTTGGTGCGCATGGCGGTGTCGCCGAGTGTGCGGCTGACGAACCGTGAGTCGGCGCGAATGGGAAGCCGACGGGTGTTGATTCCGGGAAGGTCACGATGCTCTTCCCCGAGCTGAGCGATGAGTTGCGGCGACCCGAGCAGATTGCCCAGGGCCGCCGCTTCCTCATTGCTCAACGTGATGGATTCCTGCGTCGCATCGGGGTCGTCCTTGCGCGAGACGATCAACTCGTTGACGCCGTCCTTGCGGGTGATGACGCCTATGCGACGCCCGGAAGCGAGTGCGAAATCCTTTCGCACTCCGATTCCCGGCAGCAGGGTCACTTCGACGTTCATGGTCGAAATGCTAGCCCTGCAGGCAGCGCATTATCGAAGGATCGGGCGTGCAGCCCGACCCGTCTCGATCAGGATGCGACGGCAGCCAGGAGGGCTTCGCGCTGGTTTGCGCCGAGGCCACCGATACGGCGGGTATCGGCGATGGACAGCTGCTCGAGCAGCTGTGCGGCGCGCACGGAACCAACACCCGGCAGGGCCTTGATCAGGGCGGACACCTTGGTCTTCTTGACGATCTCGTCGTTCTCCGCCTTGGCGAGAACGTCAGCGACGCTGAGTTCGCCGGACTTGACGGATGCGAGCAGCTTCGACCGCGCAGTGCGTGCCTCGGCCGCCTTGGCCAGCGCCGCGGTGCGCTGTTCCGGTGTCAATACTGGTAAAGCCATGGCCTGTTCTCCTCGATTGTGGTGACCCGTCGCTCGTTGACAGGTCTCGACCCTCTTGCATCGTGCCTGGTGGCTCTTCCAATCTAACCGAACAACACGGCTGTCATTCCGGTCGAGCCACCGAACCTTCCCAGCCAGGCTACGTCCTATCCGATTCGGGGTGTGCCCCGACCAGCACTTCGGCCCCGTGTCGGCTCTCGAAGGGCGTCGTGTACCGGGCATGTCCGACGCCTCCCTGCCGGTCTCTCAGGCAGGTGCAGGCGAGTAGGTCTTCCTGAGTGCGACCTTGACCACCTTGCCGCTCGCGTTGCGCGGGAGGGCGTCGACGACGACCAATTCCTTGGGGTGCTTGAACCGCGCGAGATGGTCGCCGAGCCACACGAGAAGCTCGTCGAGAGTCAGGTCGGGGGTGTCGGGGGAATCGTGCAGTGCCACCACCGCGACGGGCACCTCGCCCCACTTGTCGTCGGGTCGGCCGATCACTGCGGCCTCGAGGATTCGGGGGTGGGAGAACAGGACGTTCTCGACCTCGGCGCAGTAGATGTTCTCACCGCCGGAGATGATCATGTCCTTCTTGCGGTCGACGACGAACACGAAGCCTTCCTCGTCCTGGCGTACGAGGTCGCCGGAGTGGAACCAGCCGCCGTGGAACGCGTCCGCGGTCGCGTCGGGGTTCTCCCAGTATTCGCGCATCAATGTGGGCCCTCGATAGACGATTTCGCCGATCTCGCCCTGCGCCACGTCGTTCATCTCGTCGTCGACGACGCGTGCTGCGACGGTCGGGACGACGCGTCCCACCGAGCCGAGTTTGCGAAGGGCATCGACGCCGTCGAGCACACAGGTGATGGGCGACATCTCGGTCTGCCCGAACACCGCGACGTTCATCGCACCCGGGAACGTGTCCGACATCGCGCGCAGAACGGTGTCCGATGCCGGGGCGGCGCCCCAGGAAATGACCCGCAGGGCAAGTTCTCTCGGGTTGGCCGCCTGCTCGGCGCACATCGCCTGCCACTGCACGGGGACGAGAAACAGATTGGTGACACGTTCGGCGGCGAGTACGTCGAGCAGGGTGCCCGGATCGAATGCCCCGACCGGGTGGACGACGGTGGGAATCCCGAGCAGCAGGCTCGGCGCGAGGCTGCCGAGTGCGGCGATGTGAAACATCGGTGAGGCGCAGAAGCCGACCTCGTCGGTGGCGCTCATCTGCAGTGCCCGGACACAGGTGAACGCCTGCGCCTGCATGTTCGCGTGTGTGAGTACCGCGCCCTTGGGCCTTCCGGTGGTGCCCGAGGTGTACATGATCAGCGCCGGGGCGTCGTCCGGCACGTCGACGGGGTCCGCCGGTTCGGCGGTGGACAGCAGCGCCTCGTACGCGTCTCCGGCGACGATGATTCCGGTCAGTGAATCACTCTGCGCTACAACTGCTTCGGCCAGTGGAGCGAGCGTCTCGTCGGAGATCACCAGGGACGAGCCGCTGTTCTGCGCGAGAAACGTCACCTCAGGCGGAGTCATCCGGAAGTTCACCGGGACAGCGAGTGCGCCGAGCGCGTTGATCGCCAGGACCGCCTCGAGATATTCGGGGCGGTTGAGCATCACGATCAATACCCGGTCACCGAATCCGATTCCGCGGCTCTGCAGCGCGCCCGCGAGCCGCGCGACGCGGTCGTCGAGTTCGCGCCAGCCGATCGATCGCCCCTGAAACCGAAGCGCCACTGCCTCGGGCTGCATGAGGGCGTGCCGTCGAACGTGGTTGTTCCAATTGTTTCGGTTGGACAATCCGGGTTCGTTGGGGTGAGCGGCCATCGCCGGTTCCTCTCGTCAGCCGTATGAGCGGGGATCGAATGTGATGCAGCTTACAGAGTGTTGGCCGCTTTGTCCGGAACTCTGTTGACTGCATTTCGGCAGGTCAGTGACGCATTAAGTTTGTGATCATTCGCATCGATCCCGCTACTATGAGCACTCGAGACGACCGGCGAGGTGAGGCGATGAGCGAGACGAGTGCCACGGAGCCGCGGCGTCGGCCACGGAATCGGAAGTCGCAGATTCTGGTGGCCGCGGCCGAGGCCTTCAGCGAGCGCGGCTATCACCCCGTCGGAATCGAGGACATCGCTGCCACCGTCGGTATTTCCGGGCCCGCGCTGTACCGGCACTTCCCGACCAAGTACTCCCTGTTCGTCGACACCGTCATGCGGATGACCGACTCCTTGGTCGCGGCAACGGATCCGGCCGTCATCGATCCGTCCGTCGACGATGTGGAGGATCCACAGTCCCGGATCGACGCGGTCATCGGTGCCATCATCGCCACCACCATCGACAATCGCCGCACCGGTGGGTTGTATCGATGGGAGGGACGCTATCTCGTCGGTTCGGACCGCGAATACCTACGGCGAGCGTTGCGCACGGTGCACGAGCGAGTGACGGTGCCGTTGCGACAGCTTCGCCCCGATCTGTCCGAGGCGGACGCCGCTCTGCTGGCCACGGCGTCGATCAGTGTGGTCGCCAGCATCACCGCGCACCGATCGGCATTGTCGGCCAAGCAGATCGAGGAGTCGATGCTCGCTGCCGCACGGTCGGTCCTGCGGACCGAACTTCCGCAGCAGGGCAGCGAATCGCCCCACCGCGACTGCGTGCTCGAGCATGCATCGAAACGGGAAGAGCTGCTGCACCATTCGATTCGGCTGTTCTATCTGCACGGGTACCACGAGGTGGGCCTCGACGACATCGGCGCAGCAGCATCCATCACCGCCTCGAGCGTGTACCGCTACTTCCCCAGCAAGGCCGAGCTGCTCGAGGCCGCGTTGCATCGTGCCAACGCCCAGCTCACCGACACCCTCGCCGGCGCGCTGGAGCACTCGAACTCCCCGGTCGATGCGGTGCGGACGTTCGCCAGGCTGTACACCGAATTGACCTTCCGGCAGGGCGAACTGGTGGCCGTGTACTTCGCCGAGATCGGAAATCTACCGGCCGATCGGCGCGCGACACTGCGCCGGATTCAGCGCCACAACGTCGACGGCTGGGCGCAGCTGCTGCGTGAGGCCCGGCCGAACACGAGCGTGGTGGTCTCACGATTTCTGATCCACGCCGCTCTCGGGTTGGTCTTCGACGTGGGTCGGACGGTGCGGTTCGAGCGGTCCGACCGAACAATGGCGCGGGTGCAGCAGACGATGACGGCGGTACTTCTGGGATGAACCCTCCGCGTTCAGGCCGGAGTCGGCACAGCGGAGTACGGGCATGCTTCGGTGCCCAGATCTCGGGGGCGGTAGCCGACGGGATAGCCGGGGTAGGTCCTGTTCGACGCGTCGGCGGTGGCCCGCGATCGCGTTCGCTTGGGCAGGAACCGCTCGACGCGGGCCCTGGCGCGCAGAGCCCGCACGGCCACCCGCTCGACCGTCGGTGAGCCTGCAGGGAACCCGAAGGCACCGGCCATCCGGTCGTCCAACAGTGCGAACACTCCCTGCTTCACTGCGGGGGTCAGTGCAGCGGGGTACCAGGAGCAGTACAGATCCAGGGTGTACGTGCCGATCCGACGATTGTCCTCGGTGAAGCGGAACGTCCGCTCCTCGTAGTCGAGCTTGAACTGCGCGAACTCGGTGTACGACTCGGGAATGTTCTTGATCCCCATTCGCTTTCCCACTTCGCGGTAGAAGTGGAACGTCGCGAGTCGTTCCTTGGGGTGCAGGCGACGCCATCCGTAGGTGTCGATCCATTCGATCGGCTCGTAGACGAACGTCGTCAACACGTAGAGCATGTCGTCGTTGGAGATGTCGTACCGACCGTGCATTCGGTTGACCGTCCGAAGCGATTCACGCCCCCGCTCGGAGTCGTATCCGTGCTCGAGCAGTTCGGCCATCAACAGCGAGGTGTCGTCGTAGCGCTTCTGCGGTCGGTTCTCGAATTCGCCGGTCTCGGCCAACAGTGCCGAGATGGTCGGCACGCAGTAGGTACGGAACAGCGCGAACTCGAGTGAACGCTGGTAGTCCCACGGGAACTCGTAGCCGGCCGTGATGCGGTGGATGGTGTGACAATCCCGCACCGGGTCGAGTTCCTCGATGCGTCGAAGCCAGCCGAAGCGCCCCTTCTTCGGCGTGATGTCCATGGTCAGCCTCTTCCGTGCCGAAGCTTAAGTGCCAGCACGGAGAGCTTCATGTTTCGCGCTTTGCGCTTCATCGTCAGCAGATTGATCGGAGCTGCGAAACTTTGCACGGTCAACGATTTGACGGTGCTGAACTCGCGCAGGCCGTCGGCCCCATGGATGCGGCCGAATCCGGAGTCGCCCGTGCCGCCGAACGGCAGCGCCGGAACGCCGGCGAATCCGAGGACCGAATTGACCGTCACGACACCACAATCGAGCTTCTCGGCGGCGCGTCTGCCCACTGCTCCGTCCTGGGTGAACACCGATGCGCCGAGTCCGTACTTGGACGCGTTGGCCCGCTCGATGGCCTCGTCTAGATCGCGAACCTTGTTGACCACCACGGTCGGACCGAAGGTCTCCTCGGTGATCGCGGTCGAGTCCTCGGGTACGTCGGTGAGAACCACCGGGTCGATGTACGGCCCGTGCAGCGACTCGAGGCCGCCGACGACGGCTTTGCCGCCCTTGGCCAGAGCGTCCTCGATCTGGCCTCGCACGATGTCGCTCTGTTTGCCCAGTGTCATCGGGCCGTAGGACGAGGTCTTCGTTCCTCCGGGCTTCAGCGCTTTCACCGCGGCGGTGAATTCACCGACGAACCGGTCGTACACCGGAGCCGCGACGTAGATGCGTTCGACGCCTGCGCAGGTCTGACCGGCGTTGCCCATCGCCCCGAACGTCGCGAATTCCACTGCGGCAGTGATGTCCGCGTCTGCGTCGACGAGCATCGCGTCCTTGCCGCCGCACTCGGCGACGAGTGGGGTCAGCGACTTCGCGCAGGTTGCCATGACCTTCTTGGCGGTGGCGGTGGAGCCGGTGAACGCGATCTTGTCCACGCCGGATTCGACGAGGGCGGTACCGGTGGATCCGTCGCCGGTGATGGTCTGGAACACCGGGTGCGGAGCGGCCAGTGACTGCCACTTCTCGGCCAACCAGGTGCCGACGCCCGGCGTCAGTTCGCTCGGTTTGAATACGACGGTATTGCCTGCGGCGAGGGCGTACGCGATGGAACCCATCGGTGTGTAGAGCGGGTAGTTCCAGGGGCCGATGACTCCGACGACGCCGAACGGTCGGTATCCGACGTAGGCCTTCTGGTTCACCGCGAGCAGGCCCGATCCGACCTTGCGCTGCCGCAGAATCTTCTCGGCGTTGCGGGCCGCCCAGTCCAGGTGTTCGACGCCGAGCATGACCTCGAGCAGCGAGTCCTCGTCGGGCTTGCCGGTTTCGGCGGCGATGACGGCGGCGAGGCTCGGGGCGTCCCTGGCGATGGCGGACTTGAATTCCAGCAGCCATCGTTTGCGTCCGACGAAGCCCTGTACGTCCCACCAGCGTGCGGCCGACCGGGCTCGAGCGACGGCGATGTCGACCTCTGCGGGGCCCGCGATCGGATACGTGGCGAGTGCGACACCCGTTCGGGGATCGAGGCTTTCGAAGCTGCTCTCGGTCGTTCGTTCGATCTGGTCCGTCATGGGCTCTATCCTCCAGCGGATCGCATCACATATATTTGATGTGATTCAATGTTGTCCAGGACACACTATGCGTCGTGTCCGGTTGCGACAACCCCCGCTGCCTCGACGTGCAGGAGCAATTCATGAGCATCGATCTCACTCGGGAACAGACCGCCTTCGCGCAGGCGGTTGCGTCGTTCTGCGCGAAAGAGGCCGGCACCAGGGCGCAGCGGGACGCGCTCACCGAGCACGGCGCGCACAGTCACAACCAGGCGCTCTACGACAAGATGGCCGAGCTGGGCTGGTTGGGCGCGATCATCTCCGAGGAGCACGGCGGAGCGGGCGGCAGCACCGTCGATCTGTGCATTCTGCTCGAAGAGTCCGCGAAGGCCATGGCGCCCATCGGCGGCATCGGTCCCACCCTGATCACCGGTGCGGCCTACGAGAAGTTCGGCACCCCGGCGCAGAAGGACACAGTTCTCGGTGGCATCGTCGCCGGCCGAAGCTACTCGATCTCCATGTCCGAGCCCGAAGCCGGCTCTGATGTGGGAAATCTGACCTGCCGCGCCGAGAAGACCGACTCCGGCTGGCTGATCAACGGCCAGAAGACCTGGTGTTCCAACGCGCATTTCGCGGACCGAATTCTGCTGGTGGCACGCACCGGCAAAGACGGTGGGAAGCACGACGGGTTGACCATGTTCGACGTCCCGGCCGATATCGAGGGCCTGAACATCGTCGGCATCGACACGATGGGCGGCAAGGAAGTCAACGACCTCTACTTCACCGACTGTGTGCTGCCCGAGGACGCGGTGGTCGGAGTGGAAGGTCAAGGATGGTCGCAGCTGATGACCGGCCTGAACATCGAGCGCCTGATCCTGGCGGCGATGATGCTCGGCACTGCGCAACGAGCGTTCGACGACACACTCGACTTCGTCACCCAGCGAAAGCAATTCGGCAGGCCCGTCGGGACGTTCCAAGCACTGCGACATCGCATCGCCGATCTGGCGACCGAGATCGAATGCGGACGGCTGCTGGTCTACCACGTGGCTCGGTTGGTCGACGAGAACCCGACGAAGCTGTTCCCGCGAGAAGCCTCGATGGCCAAGCTCAAGCTCACCGAGACCGCGAAGAAGGTGGCCCTCGAGGGCATGCAGATGATGGGCGGCTACGGTTACGCCACCGAATTCGACATGGAAAAGCACGTGCGGACGACTCTCGTGTCCTCGATCTACGGCGGTACCAACGAGATTCAGCGTGACATCATCGGCAAGACGTACGGACTCTAGGCAGTCGTGCTGCATCGCCGCCCGCAGCTCTCGGAGGACGTCGCCGCAAGTATTCGCCAGCAGATCGTCACGGGCGTACTGACACCGGGCACCTTCGTGCGCATCGACGATACGGCGGGCGAACTCGGGGTCAGTGCCACTCCCGTGCGAGAAGCATTGGTGGCGTTGCGCGGTGAAGGTCTGGTGGAACTGGTGCCGCGTCGGGGCTACCGGGTCAACGAGTTGACCGAACGCGACATCGAGGACATCTTCTGGTTGCAGGGCACGATCGCGGCAGCGTTGGCCCGCCGCGCCGCGCAGCACATCACGAACGAACAGATCGAGGCGCTTCGCGCCGTGAACGATCGATTATGTGACGCCGTGGCCCGATCCGACTTCGAATCGGTGGAGTCCTGCGAGTTCGAATTCCACAGGTACATCAACAGATTCGCCGGAGGAACCAAGCTGGCCTGGTTTCTCCTCGGTGCCGTGAGATACACACCCTCGCGGCTGTATGCGTCGAACAGGCAGTGGGGTGAGCACGCGGTCCGCCATCACGAACAGTTGATCGAGGCATTCCAGCGGCGAGACGTCGAGCTCGTCGGTGACCTGACGTGCCGGCACTTCCTCTCCGGAGCCGAGCTGGTGACCCGGCTAACGGGGTGATGCGGCCAGTAACAGCTCGGCGCAGCGGACGACCACGGCCTCCTCGTCCATCTCGAGTTCGCCGCCGAGCCACGCAGTGAGCACCTGAGCGAATCCGCCGACGACGAAATAGGTTGTCAGATCGAGATCGTGGTCTCCGGTGGTGCCGTAGAACTCGGTGGCCTGAGTGGCGAGCAGACGGGCGAACATCTTCGTCGACTCGGCCCGTTTCGCCACCACGATGTCGCCGACCGCAGTGGCGGAGAACAGGAGGAACCCACGGCGGGGGTCGTCCGCGACCGCGCGCACGATCGCACGAATTCCGACGTGGACCCGTTCTCGGGCGTCCCTCGGTGCTGCGGCGACCGCGTCGAGCGCGATGGCTGCGACCTCCTCGACGACGTGGTCGTACACGGCCTCCATGAGCGCGCTCCGGTCCGCGAAACTCTCGTAGAAGTAGCGGCTCGCGACGCCGGCCCGGCGGCACACCCCTCGAACCGTCAAGTCGGGCTTGGCAGTTCCGAGCAGATCGAGTCCGGTCTCGATGAGGATGCGTCGACGGTCGGCGACTCGGGCCGAACCGTCCACGCCGCCGTAGGTACGGGGTGAATCGGGCATGAACACATCTTGACACCGCTCGGCACCCGCGCCTAGCTTGATCTGAACACGCACGTACTCAGATTGCCGACAGGGGAGGGCTCGACTGCATCATGACTGTCGACAACGACCTTCTACGCAAGTCCATGACCGGCGTCGGCCTGCTCGCCGGTTCGGCGAACGTCATCATGCAACTCGGGCATCCCGCCGTCGGATACGGGGTTTTCGAAAGCCGCGTGGAATCCGGGCAGATCAACCGGCACCCGATCAAGCGCACCCGAACGACGTTGTCCTACCTGGCGGTTGCGGGTATGGGAGACGATCGGACCAAGGCCGCGTACCGGAAGGCGACCAACAGATCTCATGCCGCTGTGCGCTCGACGGCGGACAGCCCGGTGAAGTACAACGCCTTCGACCCGAACCTGCAGCTGTGGGTCGCGGCGTGCCTCTACCGAGGTTTCGAGGATGTGTATGTCGCCTTGTACGGGCCGCTCGATCCGGACGACGCGGACGAGATGTACCGGTCGTGTCACGTACTCGGATCGACACTGCAGATGCCGCCCGAGATGTGGCCCACCGATCGATCGGCGTTCGAGAAGTACTGGGAAGCAGCACTGGACGACATTCACATCGACCCGACGATCCGGCGCTACCTGCACGGCATTGCCTCGGCAACGTTCGCCCGACCCGCAGTGCTGCACCCGTTGATCGGGCCGTTCTTCCGTTTCGTGACCACTGGATTCTTGCCCCAGCGTTTCCGAGACGAGATGGAACTGCCGTGGGATCCGGTCAAGCAGAGACGGTTTGCGCTTGTTCTGCGCAGCGCGTCCCTGCTCAACCGGATGTTGCCGCCCGCCGTTCGTGCACTCCCGTTCAACCTTCTACTGCACGATGTCCGGCGACGGATGCGCTCGGGCCGGGCGCTGGTCTAGCTCGAGGCCTCAGCTGAGGTGGTGCGGCTGCGGGTGCGACTTGTGCCCCTCGTCCGATCCCTCGTCGTCCTGGTGACCGTTCACCGTGCCTTGCACGCCCGTCCCCGCCGGAACCATCGAGATGATCACAGACTTCGAGGTGGGGCAATTACTCTGCAGCGCAGTCGAATCCAACGGAATCAGCGGATTGGTCTCGGGGTAGTACGCAGCAGCCGACCCACGCGGGGTGTCGTACTCGACGATGCGGAACGACGGCGCACACCGTTCCACGTCGTCGTCGTCCCACTTGGTGACGAGATCGACCATGTCGCCGTTGCGGAAGCCGAGAGACGAGATGTCCTCCCGATGCACGAAGATGACGCGTCGACCGTTCTCGATGCCGCGGTACCGATCGCTGAGGCCGTAGATGGTGGTGTTGAACTGATCGTGGCTGCGCAGCGTCTGCAGGATCAGATGGCGCGGCGGAACCTGCAGCACGTCGATCGGTGAGACCGCGAATTCACCTCGGCCGCTCTTGGTTTCGAACGTCCGACTGTCGCGCGGGGGGTGCGGAAGAACGAAGCCACCGGGGCGTCGAACATTGACCTCGTAGCCCTCGCAACCGGCGACGACGCGGGAGATGTGCTTGCGGATGTTGCGGTAGTCGTCGCGGAAGCCCTTCCAGTCGAGACCGTATCGGTCACCGAGGGTCGCCTCGGCGATACCGCTGACGATGGCGACCTCGGAACGAAGGAATTCGCTCGCGGGCTTCAGCGGTCCGCGTGAGGAGTGCACCGAGCAGGTGGAGTCCTCGACCGAGATCCACTGCTCGCCACTGGCTTGCACGTCCTTCTCGGTGCGGCCCAGGGTCGGCAGAATCAGTGCGGTCTCGCCGCAGACCAGGTGCGAACGGTTGATCTTGGTGGAGATCTGCACCGTCATCCGCATCTTGCGCAGCGCCTCGAAGGTGACGTCACTGTCCGGAGTTGCCTGGACGAAGTTTCCGCCGAGTCCGAGGAAGAAGTGCGCCTTGCCGTCGCGCATGGCCCGGATGGAATCGACGGTGTCCAAGCCGTGCTCGCGCGGCGGCTCGAAGTCGAACTCCGCGGCCATCGCGTCGAGAAACTTCACCGGAGGGCGTTCCCAGATGCCCATCGTGCGGTCGCCCTGCACGTTCGAGTGGCCACGAACCGGCAGCAGACCCGCACCTGCCTTTCCGATGTTGCCTTGCGCGAACGCGAGATTGGTGACTTCCTTGATGGTGGCGACGGCGTTGCGGTGCTGCGTCAGGCCCATCGCCCAGCAGAAGACGGTGGCCTTGGAGTCGCGCAGCATCTCGGCGGCCTCGGTGATCTGCGCTACCGACAATCCGGTCACCTCGGTGACGAGATCCCAGTCGACCTCGGCGACGTGCGCCTTCCACGCGTCGAAACCGACGGTGTAGGTGTCGAGGAACTCGTGATCGAGCGCGTCCCACTTCACCAGCAGCGAGCCGATGGCCTGGAAGAGTGCGAGGTCGCCGTTGAGCTTGATCGGCAGATGCAGATTCGACAGGTCCGTTCCCGGTCCCACCATGCCGCGCGGAGTCTGTGGATTCTTGAAGTTGAGCAGACCCGCTTCGCGAAGTGGGTTGATGGACAGAATCTTTGCGCCGTTCTGCTTCGCCAGCTCGAGGGCCGAGAGCATACGCGGGTGATTGGTGCCGGGGTTCTGGCCCGCCAGGATGATCAGCTCGGCGTTGTGGACGTCGTCGAGCGTGACGCTGGCCTTGCCGATACCGATGGACTCCTGCAGCGCGATGGACGTCGACTCGTGACACATGTTGGAGCAGTCGGGCATGTTGTTGGTGCCGAATGCCCTGGCGAACAGTTGGTAGGTGAACGCGGACTCGTTGGAGGCGCGGCCTGAGGTGTAGAAGATGGCTTCGTCCGGGCTGGCAAGTGACTTCAGCTCGTCGCCGATCAGGCGGAACGCGTCGTCCCACTCGATCGGTTCGTAGTGCGTGCCACCGGGCCGCTTGATCATCGGATGCGTGATCCGGCCCTGCTGGCCGAGCCAGTGCTCAGTGTGACCGTCGAGCTCGGCAATGCTGTGCTGCGCGAAGAACTCCGGGGTTGCCCGGGTCGTCGTCGCCTCCTCGGCAACGGCCTTGGCTCCGTTCTCGCAGAACTCCGCTGCGTGCCGATGGCCCGGATCCGGGTCCGGCCACGCGCAGCTCATGCAGTCGAAACCCTCGGCCTGGTTCAGCTTGAGGAGCGTCTGCGCGGTGCGCTTGGGCCCCATGTGCCCGAGTGCTCGCTTCATCGACACCGCGACAGCGGTGGCACCTGCGGCATGGGTCTTCGGCTTCTCGATATCGAGCTCGGCCTCGTCGACGTCGCTGTCGGTGCGTCTCATGCGGGTCCCTTCGTTGCGTTACCCCCGCACTCGACCATAGCCTTCGGCTCAGCCGGCGAGGAGTTCGGTCACTAGATCCACGTACTGCTGCTTCGCCGAATCCTGGCTCGTGCCTTCGAGCTTCGCCCAGGCATCGAACTTCGCACGGTTCACCATGTCCAGTCGTCCCGGCCGCTTACCCGAGACGTCACCGATCGAACCCTGCTTGTAGAGCGAGTACAGGCGCAGGAGGTCGTCGTTGCTCGGCTTGGACGTGAGCTTCTTGACGTCCACCTGCGCGTCGGCGAACGACTGGTCGAGATCGGACATGGAAGAACTCCTTCTGCTAGAGGTGGTGCCATCCTTGCACGGCAGCATCGGAAACAAGCCGAATGCAGTGCGCCACGAGGGCTTCGCCGGTGACGGCGAGCGTGCCGTCGAGACAGCCGATGAACAGGGCAGTCAGCGCCCCGACGGTTCCGACGGCGATCAGCTGTCGGTCGGCGGAGTCGGGCAGTTGGGCGTGCACCAGTTCGACGAAGCCCGGCAGCAGGTCGAGTCCGCGTCGGCTGAGCGCAGGCTCGGCCAACGGTGCGATGAGCAGAACCCGTCCCGTTCGTGGTTCGTCGATGATCAGTTCGACGAATGCGCGCACGGGCGCGGCGATGGTGTCCTCGGGGGTGGTTGCCGTCGCGACGGCGTCGATCAACGTCTTCTGGGCTCTCGATCCCACCCAGGCGTACACGGCCCGGACGAACGCGTCGCGATCGGAAAAGCTCTCGTAGAAGTACCGCTCGGTCAGCCCGGCGGTACGGCAGACGGCTCGCACGTTCACTGCCGGTCCGTCGGGCGCGCCGAGGAGCTCGACCCCTGCGGCGAGCAGTGCGTCGTACCGCTTGGATCTGCGTTCCTCCAACTGTTGACTACGCATGTTGTCAACTCTAGTGTGACAACATGCGTAGTCAGTCCGATCGACCCGTTCCGCTCGGTCCCGACTCACTCACCTGGAAGTACTTCGGCGACTGGCGGGGCATGCTGCAGGGCATCTGGGCAGGGTCGATGCAGAACATGCACCCAGGCCTCGGTGCCGGGGTGGAGCAGCATTCGACGTTCTTCGACGAGCGTTGGCAGCGTCTCTACCGATCCCTGTATCCCATCGGTGGGGTGGTGTTCGACGGAGACCGCGCCGAGCAGACCGCGCTCGAAGTGCGTGGCTATCACACGAACATCAAGGGAATCGACGCCAAGGGCCGCAAGTACCACGCCCTCGATCCCGACACCTTCTACTGGGCGCACGCCACCTTCTTCATGGGCACGGTGCTCACCGCCGACCACTTCATGGGCGGGCTGACCGAGGAACAGAAAGTGCAACTGTTCGACGAGCACGTGCAGTGGTACCGCCTGTACGGCATGAGCATGCGTCCGGTGCCCGCAACCTGGCCCGAGTTTCAGAAGTACTGGGACCACATGTGCCGAAACGTCCTGGAAGACAACATGGCTGCCCGCGGGGTGCTCGACCTCTCGAAGCTGGGACCACCGCCCTACGCGGCGTGGCTGCCGGAACGAGTGTGGGCGGTGCTGAGGCGTCCGGTCGCGGCGTTGTTCGTGTGGATCACCGTCGGGCTCTACGACCCGCCGGTGCGCGAGCTCCTCGGCTACCGCTGGTCCGCGCGGGACGCGCAACGGTTCGCGTTGTTCGGTAAGGCAGTGAACCTGCTGTTCGGGCTGGTGCCACCGCGCCTCCGCCTGCATCCGCGGGGGCGGGCCGGATGGGATCGCGCCCGGGGTCGGACTCCGGCGACATCACCGCTGGTGCACACGCCGGCCCGAAATCTGCCACCGGTCGAGCGCCGATCGGACCCGTCGCACTACAGCCCCAATGTTTAGATCGACGAGCTCCGGGTACAGCGGGGGGTATGTACAACGTCAGAACCGGAACCGGTAAGCCGCTCGTCCTCGTGCACGGGCTCGGGTCCTCGCACCGTAACTGGGATCCGATCGTCCCCGCCCTGGCCGCACATCGAGAGGTCATCGCCCTCGATCTGCCGGGATTCGGGCAGACCCCGCCGCTGCCCGAGGTCTCCATCGCCTCGCTCACCGACGCTCTGCGCACGTACCTCGACGACGAGGGCCTGTCCGACGCAGATCTCGTCGGCAGCTCGATGGGCGCACGCATGGTCGTCGAGCTCGGCCGCCGTGGTCACCGAGGGTCGATGGTGGCTCTCGATCCCGGTGGGTTCTGGAACGACCGCCAGGTCAAGATCTTCGGAGCCACGATCACCGCGTCGCTGGCCCTGATGAAGAACGTGCAGCCACTGGTGCCGTTCCTGGCCGGCAACCCGGTGACCAGAACGGCTGCGCTGGCTCAGTTCTCGGCTGCGCCGTGGAAGCTGCCGAGTGGATTGGTCGAGCGGGAGCTCAAAGGCTTCTCCACCAAGACATCACCCTCGCTGGACGCCGCCCGGAAAGCCTTGATCAACGGGCCCAAGCAGATCGGTGCGCCGAAGGGGACGTTGCAGGGGTCGCTGCTCATCGGCTGGGGTCGCCAGGACAAGGTGACGCTGCCCAGCCAGGCGAAGGTGGCGCTGGAGCGATTCCCCGACGCCACCCTGCACTGGTTCGAGAAATGCGGACACTTCCCGCACTGGGATCAGCCGACCGAGACAGCGCGGGTCATCCTGCGGGCGACCGGTCGCTAGCTCCCACGTGAGTGGAACTTCGTAGCCTGCTACGAAGTTCCACTCACGAGGCTCAGCCGTTCCACCACGGCCGCAGGGGAACGTTCGCCTGACCCTTCGGCCCGAGTTTGACCGCCAGAACCTGGTGCAGCTGAACCACATTGCGCTCGAATCCCAACCGGGAGCCGGCCATGTACAGGCCCCAGACGCGGGCTGTTCCCTCACCGGCCTCGGCGACGCACGCATCCCAGTTCTCGACGAGGTTCCGGCACCATCCGGCGAGGGTCAGCGCGTAGTGCTCACGTAGGTTCTCCTCGTGACGGACCTCGAGTCCGACGTCCTGGATCTCGGTGATGATGCGGCCCGAGCCGGTGAGCTCGCCGTCGGGAAAGACGTACCGGTCGATGAAGCTGCCGGCCTTGGCATGCGCACGATTGTCCGGACGGGTGATCGAGTGGTTGAGCAGCCGACCGCCGTCCCGCAGCTTGGACTGGATGAACGAGAAATACGACGGGTAGTTGTGCACGCCGATGTGCTCGGTCAGTCCGATCGAAGAGATGGCGTCGAAGTTGGTCTCGGCGACGTCGCGGTAGTCGGAGAAGCGCACCTCGGCCAACTCGGAGAGACCCTCGTCGGCGATGGCCTTCTGTGCCCACGACGCCTGCTCCTGAGAGAGCGTCACGCCGATGACCTTGACGCCCCTGCGCGCGGCGTAGCGCACCATCGAGCCCCAACCGCAGCCGATGTCGAGCAGACGATCACCCGGCTTCAGTCCGAGCTTGTCGAACACCAGACGGTACTTGTTCTCCTGCGCTGCTTCCAACGAGTGATCTGCGCTCTCGAACGCCGCACAGGTGTAGGTCATCGAGGGGCCGAGCACCATCTCGTAGAAGGCATTGGACACGTCGTAGTGGTGGTGGATCGCCTCTGCATCGCGAGTCTTGGAGTGGCGCAGACCTTCCGCGATGCGACGCCACCGCGGAATCGCCTCCTGAGGCGGGGGAGCGATGGGCCGCAACACATCCCAGCCGAGCGAACGGGCGATCGACGTCAGTGTCATCGCCGAGGGGCGACGGAAGTGCAGTTCGTCTCCCATCAGTGCCAGCAACTCGTAGGGATCGCCCGGATGAACGCCCGTTGCTTCCAGATCACCCGAGACGTACGCGCGCGCCATGCCGAGATCGCCGGGAGCGGTTGCGAGATAAGTGGTTCCGCGAGGGCTCTTGAGGTTGAGGCCGATTCTCGCGTCCTCGGGTCCTGCGGTGCTGCCGTCGTATGCGGTGAAACGCAGTGGGATGTTGCCGTCGGAGATCAGTTCCAGAATCTCGGAGATCTTGAGCTTCTGGGCACCGCTCACCGTGCGATTGCCGGAGTCCTTGAACGTCGTCATCTGCGTTGCACCGCCTTCGAGTACAAATCCAACAATCGGGATTCGGGATCGTATTTCTTCTTGAGCTGTGTGTATCTCTCGCCGCCGTACAGCACGGCGAATTCATCCTGGGTGTAGTAAGCATCCGAGTACAGCGATTTATGCCCGTCGAACTCGGTCACCTTCTTCTCGATGGCGCGGTTCGCGGCACCCTCGGGTTCGCCTGCAACGATCGGGACCGACGACCAGAAGCCGATGTTGACGTAGGTGCGTTTCGGTTCGAGTGGATACAGCGGCCACGGCCGGGCCGGATTCGCACCTGGCGCGGCAGGCTCGCGAAGGCGCAACGGGCACAACCACAACGGCTCGATCGGGATGTTGTCGAGGAACCACGCCACGAAGCCGGCGGTGTGTTCGATCGGAACCTCGACGTCCTGTACGACGCGTTCGCGTGGCGGATTTCCCTTGCGCTTCTCGAGTCGATCGGCAATGTCGTACTTGCGATCGAAGCCGATGAGCTTCCAGTAGAAACTACTGCGCCGGTACCTGCGTGGCCAGAAGCGTCGAATTCTCGGGTTCTGTGTTCCGAAGGCCCGGGAGCACCAGAACCAATCGGTGTCCCAGCGCCACAGGTAGTCGTGAACGGTGAGGCGGTCGGTCTTCGGTGTGTCCGACGCGTGCTGGATCGAGCGATAGAAGATGTCGGCACCGGTGTAGTCGCTGACCGGTCCCGGTTCGTCGGTCTGAACGCCGAGGGTGAGGTAGCTTTCGTCGGCGCTGAACACCACACCGTCGAGGTACTGAACCTCGATGCCGTCGTACTCGCGCTGTTCGACGATGGTGTCCATCGTGGACTGGAGGGTGTCGAGATCGTGAAATCTCAGGTGGCGCAACGCGACATACGGCAGCACGGGTTCGAGCTGAATCCGCAGTCGAGTGGAGTAGCCCAGGGTGCCGTACGAGTTGGGAAAGCCCCAGTAGAGATCCGAGTGTTCGCCCTCCGGTGTTGCGGTGACGATCTCGCCGCTGCCGGTGAGTACGTCGATCTCGAGCACCGATTCGTGGGGAAGTCCACTACGAAACGACGTCGACTCGATACCGAGTCCGGTGACGGCTCCACCGAGGGTGATCGTCTTGAGCTGCGGGACGACGAGGGGCGCGAGACCGTAGGGAAGCGTCGCGTCGACCAGGTCCTCGTACGTGCACATGCCGGCGACATCGGCTGTACGCGAGTCGGGATCGACGGAGATGACCTTGCTCAGGCCCGACACGTCGAGCCCCGGCGTGGTGGTGGTCGTCCTGGCCCGGAACAGGTTGGACGTCTTCTTCGCCAGACGCACCGTCGCATCGGTCGGAATCGCGCGGTAGCTGCGAAGCAGCTGCTCGACACCCGACCGGTGCGCTGCGTAACCGCTCTCCCTCGGTTCTGGCCGTCGTCCGAGGAGAGCATTCACTGAAGCCACATTCAGACGCTATATCTCGTACCGCACGGTATCCACCGGCATCGGCGTCCGACCGGTGAAACTTCACGCAACTGTTGCCGAATCCGGGTGAGGAATCGGAGTAAATCGGACAAATGGTTGCGGCATGCATGTGGTTTGCGCGTCCAGAATTGTTCTGTGAAGCGCATCACACATGAGTCGGCGCGATGTCGAACGTGGTCGCGGAGAGAGGCAGGATGGATAGACATCCCGTCCGCTAGAGAAGGAGTACGTCTTCGTGGCTCAGGTCAGTGCATCCAGTTCCGCCACCATCGCTGCCACACCGGATCGGGTGCTCGCCGCGCTCGCCGACTACGAGACGGTGCGCCCACGCATCCTGCCCGAGCAGTACCGCGACTACGAGGTGGTCCAGGGCGGGCAAGGAGACGGAACCGTGGCCACGTGGACCTTGCAGGCCACCGAGAAGCGAGTGCGCAACGTCGCCGCGACAGTCACCGTCGCCGGGTCGACCATCACCGAACGCGACGCCAATTCCTCCATGGTCACCACCTGGTCGGTCGCCCCGGAAGGCGCAGGCACCACGGTCACCACGACGACCGAATGGAAGGGTGCAGGTGGAATCGGCGGATTCTTCGAGAAGACCTTCGCACCTCTGGGACTGAAGAAGATCCAGGCCGCGACGCTGGAGAACCTGCGTCGCGAGTTGATCTAGACCCGCTCGAAGTCGGGAGCCTGGATGAGCGCCAGAGTCCCGACCACGACGGTGCGCATCGACCACAGGAACATCCCGTCGGGCCCACGGTCGACCGTGTCGTAGGCCCCGGGCAGGGTGTCGAGGTCGGTGCGCGCCGCGATCGCGTCGTCGTACTCACGATCGCGTCGGGCATCGTTGTAGACCATCTCCGCCAAGGCCAGAGCGTGCTCGACGACGGTGATGACGGCCCAGGTCGCTTGCTTCGGAGTGAGGTCGTAGCGCAGTCGGTAGCGCGTTTGGACGGCGTCGGCCATACGAAGAGCATCGATCGAGCTGGGAGTCAGGCCGATCAGATACTCCGCGATCCCGGGGTTGGAGTGAACCAACTCGCGCATCGCGGATGCGAGTGTCAGCAACGCGTCGTGCATCGATTCGTCGTCGGCGGGGAGTGGCGGGGACCAGCGGCGCAGAATCTCCTCCGCCACGAGGGCCTTGAGGGCGCAGAGATCGTCGATGTTGTTGTAGATCGCGACGATCGAGACGCCCAGGCTCTCGGCCACGGACTTCACCGTCACCTTGGGCAGAGTCAGCGCAATACCGGCCTCGGCCATGGTCTCGGGCGTCACCCGACGCTTGCGAGGGGACTGGCGTCCTTCGGGGGCCGCCGACTGATCCATTCCACGAGACTACGGGCGCTCAGTACTGACGGATGTTCAGGCGCGGGGCTCTAGAATCGCATCGTGTCCTTCTCGTCCGCACTACCCGCGACTGACGGTGATCGGACGCTGGTCGAACTGGCCAGGCAGACAATCGATTCATCGACGGATGCGGGACCTGATGAGGACGGCATCCACACGATGGGTGCGGCGGTGAGAGTGGCGGACGGCCGAACCTTCGCCGGGGTGAATCTCTATCACTTCACCGGTGGCCCGTGCGCAGAGACCGTCGCGCTTGCAGCGGCTCGGGCCGCCGGTGCGACCGAGCCGACTCACATCGTGGCGGTCGGTAACCACGGGCGCGGAGTGAAGAGCCCGTGCGGCAAGGATCGTCAGATCTTTGCCGACCTCTATCCCCTGATGCGCGTGATCATCGATTCGCCCGACGGCCTCGTCAGCGTTCTCGCCGGCGAACTCCTCCCCGCCGGATACGACCATCGCGCGGAGCAACGCTGATTCTCGTTACCGAGGGCGAACCGTCGTGCGGCATCGCCCGAAGGCACTGCGCTGAGTGTCCACTATTCGTCACCGCAGGCGCGATCCCGTGTCTGCCGCGAAATTGTAGACACTAAGGTCGGTATGTCGATTCGACGCGCAGTGAATCACAGCGATCCACGGTGCGGCTACGCTTGAGTCCGCTTCGACCCACGCGAGAGGACGGCACAGTGCAACCCGGTGAACAGCCCGACATGGCATCGATCCTGCAGCAGGCCCAGCAGATGCAGCAGCAGTTGATGGCGGCGCAGGCCGAGATCGCGGAAACCGAAGTGACCGGCCAGGCGGGCGGCGGACTCGTCGTTGCCACCATCAAGGGAACCGGTGAGGTGGTCGGCCTGACCATCGATCCGAAGGTCGTCGATCCCGACGACGTCGAGACTCTGCAGGATCTGGTGATCGGTGCGATCGCCGATGCGTCGAAGGCAGCTCAGAACGTAGCGAGCGAGAAGCTCGGCCCTCTCGCCGGTGGTCTCGGCGGCGGCTCACTCGGACTACCCGGCTTCTAGGCGAGAAGAGTGTACGAAGGTCCGGTTCAGGATCTGATCGACGAACTCGGCAAGTTCCCCGGGGTCGGTCCGAAAAGCGCTCAGCGCATAGCCTTTCACCTCCTCGGCGTCGAACCTCCCGAGGTGGACCGGTTGATGCGCGCGCTGCAGCGCATTCGTGACGGTGTGCAGTTCTGCGTCGTGTGCGGCACGGTCTCGGACAAGGAACTGTGCCGAATCTGCTCGGACTCGCGGCGTGACCGATCCATGATCTGCGTCGTCGAAGAGCCCAAAGATGTTCAGGCCGTGGAACGTACGCGAGAGTTCAAGGGCCGCTACCACGTGCTCGGTGGGGCGCTCGATCCATTGAACGGAGTGGGACCGGATCAGCTCCGCATCCGAGAATTGTTGACTCGCGTGGGAACGCAGGACGACGGTGTCGACGTCACCGAGGTCATCATCGCCACCGACCCCAACACCGAGGGCGAAGCAACGGCCACGTACCTGGTGCGCATGATGCGTGATTTCCCCGGCCTGGCCATTACCCGCCTCGCCTCGGGCCTGCCGATGGGCGGAGACCTCGAATTTGCCGATGAACTGACGCTGGGCCGCGCTCTGACCGGACGTCGGCGTATGTAGAGCGGCTTCGCCGCACGTGCACGAAACTTCGTAGCAGGGGTCGAATTTCTGCTCACGACCCGGAGTTATGCACAGCCTGTGGATGGATCCTGACGCGGTCATCGCAAACCGGCGATCCTGAGGTCTATGAAGACGAGACCAGCGGGTACCTGGCAACGAATATTGGACGAGCAGCACGGAATCATCACCACGAAGCAGATGTACGAGAACGGCGTCAACAAGGACTCGATCGATCACTGTGTGGAAACAGGTCAGTGGCTGAGGGTGTTTCGTGGAGTCATCTCGGTGACCAACGGGCCGCTGACTCGTGAGATGCAGCTGTCGGCAGCGTTGCTGTACGCGGGCCGCGGCGCACTGCTCAGCCACGCCAGTGCGGCCGAGGAATGGGGGTGGATTCAGCCTGGACCAGGCCCCATTCACGTCACTGTTCCCTACGGATGCTCGGCGACCAGCAGGCCACCGACGATGCGGCACGCGAAGCAGAACTTCACCTCGGAAAGCAATGAACAAATCCATCCCGGGGTCGTCGTCCATCGTTCCCGTGCCATGGGACACATCGGTGTCGAGACGAATCCGGCGCGGACGAGCATCGCCGACACCGTGCTAGACCTGGCCGTCGCAGAGTCATCGTCGAGGCTGGCGACGATCGCGTTGGTCTCGGCCATGTCCTCGGGTGGTGTGAACGTCGCAGCTATGACGCGCAAGATCGAAGCTCGGCGACCGATGCGTTACTCGAAGCCGATTCTGCACACCCTGGCGCTGATGCGCGACGGCGTCCATTCTGCACTCGAGCACCGCTACGTTCTCGACGTCGAGCAGGCGCACGGTCTTCCGGCCGGACAGCGACAAGCTCCGGTATTCGTCGACGGCCGAAAGCTTTTCGAGGACATTCGCTACGAGATCTGCGACCTCATTGTCAGGCTGGACGGCCAGGCCTTCCACTCGGTCAAGCAGCGTCGATTTCGCGATCGCCGACGTGACAATGCAGCGGAGCTACGGAATCTACCCCGCCTGGTATACGGGTGGCACGAAGTGACCCAGGACCCGTGCGGTGTGTACCGGGAGGTTCGTGAGGTGCTGGTCAGAGAGGGGTGGAACGACGCATCATTTCCGTGTGAACGGTGCGCCTTGTGAGTGCAAATTCGTAGTGGGCTACGAATTTTCGTTCACGTGCGGCGGAGCCGCTCCTCGCGCAATCGAGCCACCTCGGGCAACTCGAGTGGAGCGAGAGTCGTACCCAATGCGCGCTCCAGCAGATAGTCCGCCAACTCCGGGTTTCGGGCCAGTACCGGTCCGTGCATGTAGGTGCCGATCACGGACCCTTGCACGACGCCTTCGCGTCCGTCGCCGACACCGTTGCCCACACCGTGGGTGACCTTGGCCAAGGGGGATGCATCCAGGCCGAGAGTCGTTCCGCCGCGATGGTTCTCGAAGCCGGTGAGCTTCTGAGTGAGGCCGTCGAGTGCAGGCTCTGTGACGACCTCACCGATGGACCGAGTTGCCTGCGGTGCTGTGGTCACGTCGAACAGGGAGATACCGTCCACGCGTTCGCCGGCGGAGGTTTCGTACCAGTGACCGAGGACTTGGATCGCGGCACAGATCGCGAGCACCGGCACCCCGCGGGCAGCCGCGTTCTGCAGTCCCGGGTAACGGGTGAGGTGACGGGTCGCGAGGCGTTGGGCCGAATCCTCGGCTCCGCCAAGGGTGTACACGTCGAGTGAATCGGGAACCGGGTCGTTCAACGTGATCTGTACGACCTCGGCGTCGATGTCTCGCATCCGCAGTCGCTGTCGCAGAATGAGCGCGTTGCCGTTGTCGCCGTAGGTGCCCATCACGTCGGGCAGGACGAGGCCGATGCGAACGGTGGACTCAGACATCTTTCACCTCACGTGCCAGCGCTCGCCCGAGATCGCGGAACGCGGTGTAGTTGGCCAGCACTTCGACGCGTCCCGGTGGGCAGGACGCGATGGCCCGCAACGGATCTGCGATGGTGGTGTGCTGCGAACCGGCGTACAGCAGACGCACCCCGAGGTCGGTCGCGCGCTCACCGGCGGCCACGACGGCGACGTTCTCGAAGTGCTCGAAGCGGACGTCCCACAGCCACGACAGGTCTTCGCCGTCGGGTACCTGACCGTTGACGGCGATGACGAGACCGTCACAGGTGGGATCGATCATCGACAGTGCTTCCTGCCAGCCGGCGGGGTTCTTCGCGAGAAGCATTCGGACGGAATGCGATCCGTACTGGACGGTGGAGTAGCGCCCGGCCACCTCGTCGACGCTCGACGCGGCCGCGACCGCATCTTCCGCGCTCGCGCCCAGGGTCACTGCGGCGGCGACGGCTTGGGCTGCGTTGCCGCGGTTGGCTTTTCCGGGCAGAGACAGCTTCATCGGTAGGACGAGTCCATCGGGTCCGTAGAGATTCTCGTCGTCGAGCCACCAATCCGGCGTCGGACGCTTGAGGTCACTACCGGTGCTGTACCAATGCTCGCCGTCCCACACGATGGGTTCGCCGGTACGCGGGCAGCTGACCGAGTCGCCTGCCCATCCACCACCGGCCGCGACCCAGACGACGTTCGGTGCGTCGAACGCGGCGGAGGTGACGAGGACGTCGTCGCAGTTGGCGATGACGACGGTCTCGGGGTGCCGGGACAGGCCCGCGCGCAGTTTGCGTTCGATCATGTTGATCTCGCCCACACGGTCGAGCTGATCGCGACTGAGGTTGAGCAACACGATGGCCGCGGGATCGACGGCGTCGGACACATGGGGGACATGCAGTTCGTCGACCTCGAGAGCGGCCAGCTCGGCATCGAAATTGGCGTGCAGTGCGGCGACGATGCCGGCGTCCATGTTCGCGCCGTCGGCTTGGGTGGCGACGTCACCGAGGGTGGCCAGCGCCGCAGCCGTCATTCGGGTGGTGGTGGACTTGCCGTTGGTTCCGGTGACGATGACGGTGCGTCGACCTCGGCCCAGTCCGCCGAGGATGTCCGGGTCGATCTTGAGTGCGATCAATCCGCCGATCATCGATCCCTTGCCCCGGCCTGCCTTGCGGGACGCCCAGGTCGCCAGCTCCGCCGCACGCAGTGCCACGCGGCCACGCGCGCTGATACGTCTGCGCTCACCCACTTCAACCATCCGCCGAGTCTGGCACAGAAGAGCGTGCAGTTTCACGTCGGCGGTGGCTGCCCCGGGTCGTTCCGCGGGCTCCACTCCTGCCCCTCACACCGGTACTTTCTCCAGCACCTCGACAGGCCGCCGGACGGCCATACCCCAGAGACATCCCCCGATGACGACAACGCCACCGATCAGCGCGAGCACCGATGGGTTCTCGCCCAGGAAGATCCAGGCACCGGCGATGCCGACGACGGGAACGAGCAGCGAGAACGGCGCGACCAGTCCGGCAGGGTTGCGGCTCATCAGAATGCTCCACAGGCCGCTGCCGACGATCGTGGCAGGGATCACGATGTAGGCCAACGCAACCAGGCCGGGCCAACCCTGCGGGCCGAACGAAGCCGCCAACGCCTGCCAGCCGGTGCTCGGACCCTCGACCATCGCCGACAGCGCCAGCATCGGCACCGGCGGCACGACGGTCATCCACAGCATCAGCGTCATCGGCGATTCGGACTTCGCGAGCCGATTCCCCAGGTTGCCGAACGCCCAACCGAGTCCGGCGAGCAGGGTGAGGATCACCGGGAGCAAGGTGGCGTTCTGAGCGCGATCCCACCCGATCAGCACCATGCCGAGCACGGCGATTCCGATACCGATCGCTTGCCTGCGGGTGACGTGTTCGCGGAGCAGGATTGCGCCGAGAACGACCGTGAACGGCGCGGACGACTGCAGCACGAGCGACGCCAATCCGGTGGGCATACCGGCCGCCATCGCCGCGAACAGGAAGGCGAACTGGAGAAACCCGAACCCGAACCCGTAGAGCAGCAACCACTTCAGAGGCACCTTGGGGCGGGGAACGAACAGTACAACGGGGACGGCGATGACCAGGAACCGCAGCGCTGCGAAGAAGAACGGCGGGAAGTGATCGAGTCCGACGCGAATGGCGAGAAAGTTCAGTCCCCACAGCACGACGACGGTCAGTCCGAGGAGGCGGTCGCGGGTGCTCATGCCGTCCATCGTGACGGCGGCAAATGATCAGCACAATCGAATATATCCGCAGTAATAGTTAAGATTCACTATATGAACGTGGAGCGGCTCCGGATCCTCCGAGAACTGGCAGACCGGGGGACCGTCGCTGCCGTCGCCCAGGCGCTGTCCATGACGCCGTCGGCGGTGTCCCAGCAGCTCAAGCTGTTGGTCAAGGAGGCGGGGGTGACGCTCCTCGAACCTGACGGGCGTCGACTTCGGCTCACCGACGCCGGGCGCGCGTTGGTGCTCAGGACAGATGATGTGTTCGCCGCCCTCGCCCGCGCCGCGGCCGAGATGGATCGATACCGGGCGTCCCCGCGGGGACGCGTCCGAGTTGCGCTGTTCCCGTCCGGTGCCGCGCTGCTGCTGCCCGGGTTGCTGACGCGGTTGGCGAACTCGGACGTCGACATCGACGCCCGAGACGAGGACCTGCCCGCGTCCTCGGTGCCGGAACTGTTGGCGGACTACGACGTGGTGCTCACGCACCGCGACGACCGAGCGCCGACGACCGCGGGCCCGCGCATCGAGGTCACGACCCTGATGCGTGAGCCCATCGATCTGGTGTTGCCACCCGGTCATGTTCTCGCGCAACATGAATCGATAGACCTTCGGGATCTGGTCGACGAACGGTGGATCAGTGTTCGCGGCGGATTCCCGGTCGACGACGTACTGCTCTCGGTGGCCGCCGCCACCGGCGTCGAACCGCGAGTGATGCAGCGAGTGAACGACTTCCGCGTCACCGAGACGTTGGTGGCGGCCGGGCACGGCGTCGCGTTGATGCCGCGCTATGCCGTCGTCCATCCGGGTCTGGTACGCCGAGAACTGTCCGGTGTGCGGGCGGGTCGCATCTACGAGCTCGCAACGCGACCCGACGCCCATCGGCTGCCGGCGATCGCGGCTGTGCTCGACGCGTTCAGGGCCGAAGCGACGTTCAGGACAGGGCTTTGGCCTTCAGCGTCCTGAACTCGTCTTGGTCGATGGTTCCGTTGTCCAGCAACACCTTTGCGTGGGCGATCTCTTCCGACGCCGACCTCCCGGCCACTTCCTTGATGTACTCCTCCTGCTGGTCCTTGGCGTGCTGCAGGGCAGCAACTTGCCGCTTGGCCATGTTGCTGCCGTTCACGATGAGATAGACCAGCGCGGTCAGGAACGGCGCAACGATCAGAAAGAACACCCACAGGGCCTTGACGACCCCGGATGTCTTGTGGTCACGGAAAAGGTCTCCGATGATCGAGAACATGACCATCAGGTACGCGACGAACGCGAATCCGACGATGAGAAGCCAAAGAAAATCCCAGAAAGAGTCCATGGCGAAACTTCCATTCCCTCAAGGTGCCCCGACAGCAGAGTTATTGTCCCACGCGCAGTGTCGCCTCGATGCCGATAAACAGCGAAAAGCCGCCCATTCGCAAGGAATGGGCGGCTTTTCGTCGAGCAGGGGATTTATTTCAGCGCGCGGTTCACGGCCGAGACCACGGCGCGCAGTGACGCGGTGGTGATCGACGTCGCGATGCCGACGCCCCATACGGTGGTGGCCACACCGGACGGTGAGGTGACCGAGGCCTCGACGTAGGCCGCGGCCTGAGCGTCGTCGCCGGCGGACATGGCGTGCTCGGAGTAGTCGAGGACGCTGACGTCGTAGCCGATGGTCGACAGCGCATCGACGAACGAGGCGAGTGGACCGTTGCCGGATCCGGAGATCTCCTGCTCGACGCCGTCGACCTTGACCGTTGCGGTGATCGTGTCGGTTCCGCCGTCGACCTCGGCAGCCTGCACCGACTGCTTGATGCGCTCGAGCGGACGGATCGGCGTCAGGTACTCCTCGGCGAAGACGTCCCACATCTCCTTGGGTGAGACCTCGCCGCCCTCACCGTCGGTGATGCGTTGGACGGCCTGGGAGAACTCGATCTGCAGTCGACGCGGCAGGTTCAGTCCGTGATCGGACTTCATGATGTACGCGACGCCGCCCTTGCCGGACTGCGAATTGACACGGATGACGGCCTCGTAGGTGCGACCGACGTCCTTGGGGTCGACGGGCAGGTACGGAACCTGCCAGGTGACGTCACCGATGTCCGAACCCAGTTCGTCCGCAGTGACCTTCATCGCGTCCAGGCCCTTGTTGATGGCGTCCTGGTGGCTGCCGGAGAACGCGGTGTAGACCAGGTCGCCGCCGTAGGGGTGGCGCTCGGCGACGGGAAGTTGGTTGCAGTACTCCACCGTTCGACGGACCTCGTCGATGTTGGAGAAGTCGATCTGCGGATCGACGCCGCGGGTGAACAGGTTCAGGCCCAGCGTCACCAGGCAGACGTTGCCGGTGCGCTCACCGTTGCCGAACAGGCAGCCCTCGATGCGGTCTGCGCCGGCCTGGTAGCCGAGTTCGGCTGCGGCGACACCGGTTCCGCGGTCGTTGTGCGGGTGCAGCGACAGCACGATGCTGTCGCGACGGTCGAGGTTGCGGCTCATCCACTCGATCGAGTCGGCGTAGACGTTGGGTGTCGCCATCTCGACGGTGGCAGGCAGATTCAGGATCAGTGGCTTGTCGGGGGTGGGATCGATGATCGCGGTGACCGCGTCGCACACCTCTTTGGCGTAGGCGAGTTCGGTGCCGGTGTAGGACTCGGGGGAGTACTCGTAGCGCCAGTCGGTATCGGGGAACTTGGCTGCTTCTTCGAGCACCTTGCGGGCACCGTCGGTGGCGATCTTCTTGATGACGTCACGCTCGGCACGGAACACCACGCGGCGCTGCAGGATCGACGTCGAATTGTAGAAGTGAACGATGACGCTGCGCGCGCCCTCGCATGCGACGAACGTGCGCTCGATCAGCTCGGGACGGCACTGCGTGAGTACCTGGATGGTGACGTCGTCGGGGATCGCGCCGTCCTCGATGATCTCGCGGACGAAGTCGAAGTCGGTCTGACTGGCAGACGGGAAGCCGACCTCGATCTGCTTGTAGCCCATGCGCACCAGCAGGTCGAACATGCGGCGCTTGCGGGCCGGGCTCATCGGATCGATCAGCGCCTGGTTGCCGTCGCGCAGATCGACTGCGCACCACTGCGGCGTCCGGTCGATGATCTTGTCCGGCCACGTGCGGTCGGGGAGGGTGATGGGCTCCACTTCCTCGGCGAACGGCCGATAACGGAAGGTGGGCATCGAGGAGTTCTTCTGGGTGTTCCAGGCGGGCTGGTCGCTGGGAGCGGGCCGCGAGGGCGGGGTGATGGTGCGAGATCCCGAGGTGAATGCGTCGGCTGGTGACATGGTCTTCGTCTCTCCGTACAGATCAGAGCAATGTGTTCGACCGGCGCAACGAACCCCGCGACGGGAAGCCAGTCTGGTCTCAGACCCCGTCGCGGCTGTTAAGAAGGAGAGCTCGCAGCATGGGCTGAGTGTACTACCGCCTGCCGACGGCCTACCCCAGGGTTGACGAGTGGAATTCTGTGACCGCCGCGTCGAGTCGACGTTGCCAACGTTCGATGTCATCCGTTCGTCCGACGTCGGTCATCGTCCAGCAGTGCGCGAGGAGTTCGTATCCGAGCCGATCGACCTCGGCATGTTGCGACCACACCCGATGCGTCCAGGTTCGATCGTTGTGCGCGGCCTCGGCCCCGGCCAGAGCGGACCCGACGAGCTCGAACTGGACGTCGCGCCGCATGGCGAGAGCTGCCGGCGCGGCCACGTCCTCGGTCCGCAACACCGTCAGCAGATGCGTGCCGAGCGTCAGAACTCGGCCGTCGGACCACAGCAATGTGCGACGGAATGCCCCGGGGAGCAGCAGCCACAGCGCCGCGAATGCGAAGGCCACGCCCACCGTCGTCTCCACGATCCGGTCGACGACGATGTCCTCCAGCACAGCCCCCGGATGCGTCAGTGTGCCCATCAGCAGAGCGAGCGGGGTGATGAACGTGACGGCCAACCCGTAGTTCCGCGCCACCGACACCTCGATCGCGAACTGCAGCACCATCAACACCAAAATGACGGCCAGGCCGGTCAGCGGTGACAGATAGATAGCCGAGAACAGGGCAACGCCGGCAAGGGTTCCGCCGAGCCGCTGCAGTCCCCGGTAGGTGCCGTGCACCCGATCGGGACCCTGCTGCAGCACCAGGACGGCACCGAGGATCGCCCAGTCCGGTCGGCTCAGGCCCAGTGCGACGCTGACCCCGCCCGCGGCCGCTGCCGCGCAGAACACGCGCACGGCCGTGGACGCCGCATGAGAATCCCGATGCAGCGAGCGCCGCAATCGATACCCGAGGCCGGGCCGAGCCAGCGGCAGCTGATCGGATACGAAGTCGACCGCCCGATCCGGATCCGCCCGCACGGCCGTTGTCGCAGCGAAGGCCCGGTGCGCGTCGAACAATCTTTGAACCAGCGCCGGCCTCGACGACAACCGTGCGGCACCCGCGTCGTACACGGCAGCCCAGGCCGCGTGCAGACGCGCCGCCGCCGCATGACGATCGGCGGCAGACGCCGTCGGCGAACTCGTGTATCTCTCGATCGCGCCCACCGCGGCTCCGACGGCCTCGCGCTCGGGTCCTCGTGGATCCCACAGCACTCCGGACATCGACACCACCAGCGCCGACGCGACACCGACAGCCGCACACACCGCTCCGTGAGCGGCGCTGACGCCGGCTCCGGGAATGTACGACGACACCGCGCACACCAGGACGAAGAAGAACGCCCCCGGCGGTCCCAGTCGCAGCGCGGCGATGACGTAGACCGCGACGAGAGCGAGGAGCGAGAGCAGGGTCACCGGGATCATCCGCGCCCATCCGGTGCTTCCGAGATCGAGCTCCATCTGCCCGGCCGTCGCGCCGAGCCACACCGATGCCACCAGGGCGCCGCCCGCGGTCAGGACGACCCACCATCGTGAACGGTAGGGACGGCCCTCGCCGTAGATGACGGCGAAACTGCCCGAGACCACCAGTAAGGCCTCGGTATGGAACCCGAGAACCCACGCCGCGATCGCGGGGACGCCGAACGCCAGAGCCGAGCGCAGTCCACCCGGCCAGCGACGCCCGACGGCGGGGAGCCCGAAGAGCACCCGCAGACCTCGAGGGGGTGGCGGCGGGCGATGCTCGGGAAGGGTCACCCGACAATGTTAGGACAGGCGTATCCGCAGGCGAGCCCCCCTAAAGTCCCAGCTCGGAGCTACCCGGGCCACCGCTCGGGGTGCCGGATCGGTAGGGTAACCCCGGAACAATCGCCCGATTGTCGGCTATCCAGCGGAGGTAAACACGCGTGGCTCTCATCGTCCAGAAGTACGGTGGATCGTCGGTGGGGACCGCCGAACGCATCCGACGCGTCGCTGAACGGATCGTCGAGACCAAGAAGGCAGGCAACGACGTCGTCGTGGTCGTGTCGGCCATGGGCGACACCACCGACGAACTGCTCGACCTGGCCCAGCAGGTGTGCCCGGCCCCGCCGGCCCGCGAGATGGACATGCTGCTCACCTCGGGTGAACGCATCTCCAACGCGTTGGTCGCGATGGCCATCCACTCACTCGGTGCCGAGGCCCGGTCGTTCACCGGCTCCCAGGCAGGCGTCGTCACCACCAGCGTGCACGGCAACGCCAAGATCATCGACGTCACCCCGGGACGCGTGCGCAGCGCCCTCGACGAGGGTTCGATCGTGCTCGTCGCCGGATTCCAGGGCGTCAGCCAGGACAGCAAGGACGTCACCACGCTCGGTCGCGGAGGTTCGGACACCACCGCCGTTGCGCTCGCCGCAGCCCTGAACGCCGACGTCTGCGAGATCTACACCGACGTCGACGGCATCTTCACCGCAGACCCGAGGATCGTGCCCAACGCCCGGCACCTCGACACCGTCTCGTTCGAGGAGATGCTGGAGATGGCTGCCTGCGGCGCGAAGGTGCTCATGCTGCGCTGCGTCGAATACGCCCGTCGCTACAACGTTCCCGTTCACGTGCGCTCGTCGTACACCACGAAACCCGGAACGATCGTCTCCGGATCTATGGAGGACATTCCAGTGGAAGAAGCAATTCTCACCGGCGTCGCACACGATCGCAGCGAGGCGAAGGTCACCGTCGTCGGCTTGCCCGACACTCCCGGTTACGCCGCCAAGGTCTTTCGCGCCGTGGCGGACTCGGAGATCAACATCGACATGGTGTTGCAGAACGTGTCCAAGATCGACACCGGCAAGACCGACATCACCTTCACCTGCCCCAAGGCCGACGGCCCGACGGCAGTGGAGAAGCTCACCAAGCTGCAGGCCGAGATCGGCTTCGCGCAGGTGCTCTACGACGATCACATCGGCAAGGTCTCCCTCGTCGGTGCCGGCATGAAGAGCCACCCCGGCGTCACCGCGACGTTCTGTGAGGCCCTCGCCGACGCCGGCATCAACATCGACCTGATCAGCACCTCGGAGATCCGTATCTCGGTGCTGTGCAGTGACACTCAGCTCGACGAAGCAGTACGCGCGCTGCACGCCGCCTTCGATCTCGGTGGCGACGAAGAAGCCGTCGTACACGCAGGAACAGGACGATAGAAGATGACCACAGTTGCAGTCGTAGGAGCCACCGGCCAGGTCGGTGCCGTCATGCGAACCCTGTTGGAGGAGCGCAACTTCCCCGCCGACACCGTTCGATTCTTCGCCTCCGCTCGCTCGGCCGGCAAAAAGCTGCCGTTCCGGGGCGAGGAGATCATCGTCGAGGACGCGTCCACCGCCGACCTCACCGGAATCGACATCGCGCTGTTCTCGGCCGGTGCCACGCTCTCTCGCGAGCAGGCCCCGCGATTCGCCGCAGCAGGTGCCACCGTCATCGACAACTCGTCGGCATTCCGCAAGGACTCCGATGTTCCGTTGGTGGTCAGCGAGGTCAACCCCGAGGCAGCGAAGAACCCGCCCCGCGGCATCATCGCCAACCCGAACTGCACCACCATGGCCGCCATGCCGGTGCTCAAGGTCCTGCACGACGAAGCCGGCCTGCAGCGTCTGATCGTCTCGAGCTACCAGGCCGTCTCCGGTAGCGGACTCGCCGGTGTCGAGGAACTCGTCACCCAGGCGCGCGCCGTCATCGGCGACGCCGAGAAGCTGGTGCACGACGGCTCGTCGGTCGAATTCCCGGCCCCGAACAAGTACGTCGCGCCCATCGCCTTCAACGTTCTGCCGCTGGCCGGTGCGCTGGTCGACGACGGATCCGGCGAAACCGACGAGGACCAGAAACTGCGCAACGAATCGCGCAAGATCCTCGGCCTGCCCGACCTGCTCGTCAGCGGCACCTGCGTCCGCGTACCCGTGTTCACCGGACACTCGCTGTCGATCAACGCCGAGTTCGCCAACCCGCTCTCGGTGGAGCGTGCCCGCGAACTGCTCGCATCGGCACCGGGCGTGTCGTTGGTCGACGTGCCGACGCCGCTGCAGGCCGCAGGCAAGGACGACTCTCTGGTGGGTCGTATCCGCCAGGATCCGGGCGTTCCCGACGGCCGCGGACTTGCACTGTTCGTCTCGGGCGACAACCTGCGCAAGGGTGCCGCTCTGAACACCATCCAGATCGCCGAACTGCTGGTCTGACCTCGTGCGCGTCGTGCACAGCCGGAGCTACGCACGACGCGCACGACGGAGTGGTCAGTTCAGGCGACGGCCCTCGGCCGAGGCGTCGAAGATGTGGGCGTGGGCCTCGTCGATGCGGACGTGAACGCGATCGCCCTTCTCGGGCGGGCTGCGCCAATCGGCCCGTGCCACAATGGTTTCGGTCCTACCGTTGATGTCTGCGCGGCCGAACACGAACGCCTCGGAGCCGAGCTCCTCCACCACGTCGATCTCGAGAGCAATTCCGCTGTCGGCAATCTCGATGTGCTCGGGCCGAATACCGAACATCACCTCCGTGGCCGACCCGAGAGTCTGCCGCGGAACCGGAACCACCTGATCGGCCAGGCGGACACCGCCGTCGGTGACCGGAGCGCGGAACAGGTTCATCGACGGCGAGCCCATGAACCCGGCGACGAACGCATTGACCGGGGTTCGGTACAGCTCGCGCGGGGTGGCGCACTGTTGCAGCACACCACCTTTGAGTACCGCGACCCGATCGCCCATCGTCATGGCCTCGACCTGATCGTGGGTGACGTACACCGTCGTCGTCCCGAGCCGGCGCTGCAGCTGAGCGATCTGCGTGCGCGTCTGCACCCGAAGTTTGGCGTCGAGGTTGGACAGCGGCTCGTCCATCAGGAACACCTGGGGTTGGCGAACGATGGCGCGCCCCATGGCAACTCGCTGACGTTGGCCGCCCGAGAGTGCCTTGGGCTTGCGATCGAGGTACGGCTCCAGGTCGAGCAGCTTCGCAGCCTCCTCGACACGAGTACGAATGTCCTCCTTGTTCGCCTTCGCCAGCTTGAGGGCGAACCCCATGTTCTCGGCGACGGTCATATGCGGGTACAGCGCGTAGTTCTGGAACACCATCGCGATGTCGCGATCCTTGGGTTCGGAGTTGGTGACGTCCTTGCCGCCGATGAGGATGCGGCCGGAGTTGACCTCTTCGAGCCCCGCGAGCATCCGGAGCGACGTCGACTTGCCACAGCCGGACGGACCGACCAGAACGAGGAACTCACCGTCCTCGATGTGCAGGTCGAGCTCGTTCACCGCGGGGGCGTCGGAGCCGGGAAACAGCCTGGTCGTACGCTCGAACGTGATAGTTGCCATGACGAAATAGATCCCTCCACCGGCAGGAACGTGCCGGACGATCCGAGTGTGGGGTGACGGCGGGAGCCGACGGGCACATAGTATGGCCCCAATCACAACGAGGAGAGAGGTGGCCGGGTGAGCGGCTCTGTGTCCAGACGAACCGCCCTGCGAGGGCTGGCCGTGGCCGCAGTGGCCGCCGGTGCTGCCGCACTCCCGGTGGCGTCGACGACGCGCCGCGCGCTGGCCGACGACTTCCTCCGGGGCCAGAGCCCCCTGCTGTTCCATTCACCGACGCTGACGCCGTTCCGGGACGAACTACCGCGGTTGCCGCTGATCGGCGGCACGGAGATCTCGCTCGACGCGCACAGCTCCACCCACGCCTTCCACGCCGATCTACGGCCCGCGCCCACCTTCGGATACGGCGAGTGCGACTACCTCGGCCCCACCATCGAGTCGCAGACCGGCCAGCCCTGGACGCTGAAGTACTCCAACACCACCGCAGGTAACCCGCTCGCCGCGGACATCGA
The DNA here is from genome assembly GCF_002259365.1 of Rhodococcus sp. 14-2496-1d. Taxonomy (NCBI): domain Bacteria; kingdom Bacillati; phylum Actinomycetota; class Actinomycetes; order Mycobacteriales; family Nocardiaceae; genus Rhodococcus; species Rhodococcus sp. 14-2496-1d. The sequence continues at coordinate 93,901 of NZ_NPFV01000017.1, forward strand.
CACCTCGCTGCACGGGATGAGCGAGATGGACCGCACGATGACGCCGACATCGCTGCACCTGCACGGCAGCATCACCGAACCGGCGAGCGACGGGCACTCCGAGATGCTGGTGCGCCCGGGCGAGTCGATGACGCACAACTTCCCGGGACTCAACGACGCCGCGGGACTGTGGTACCACGACCACGCCATGTCGATGACGCGCATCAACGTCTATGCAGGCCTGCTCGGCATGAACCTCGTCCGGGATCGGTGGGACACCGGCACATCCGACAATGCGCTCGGGCTGCCCTCGGGTGAGTTCGAGCTGCCACTGGTGCTGCAGGAAAAGATCATGAATCCCGACGGCAGCATGAGCATCCGCTCCAATATCACCGTGCCGCAAGGCAAATGGGAAGGCGGCGGCACCGGAGACGTCGGCGTCGTCAACGGCAAGATCTGGCCGACGATGGAAGTCGCCCGGGGTATGTACCGTCTACGCGTCGTCAACGCCGGGTCGTACAGCGTGTGGAACCTGTTCTTCACGAACAGGCTTCGCTTCTGGGTCATCGGAAACGACGGTGGATTGCTCGACGCCCCGGTGGAAGCCACCAGCATCCGGCTCGCGCCTGCCGAGCGCGCCGACATCCTCGTCGACTTCGGTGCCGTCGAACCGGGCGCACTGATCGAGCTGCTCAACGACGAGCCGCCACCGGCGCAGGCCGCGTCCCTCGGAGCGGTGCCGATGCCACTGTTCTGCCAGTTCCGCGTCGCGTCCGCAGCTGGGTTCCGCGGCGGGATGCCGTCGTTGCTGCGCGGCGGGAAGGGACAGCCGGATGTGTTGCCGCCGTTGCCGACCCCCACGTTCACGCGAACGGTCACGGTCAACCAGCCGTCCGGTGGGCTGAACCTGGACATGACGCTGATGAACCTGAACAACCTGCGGTACTCGGACCCGGACATCGAGATGCCCGAGCAGGGGACCGTGGAGATGTGGAACATCGTCAACACGACGGTCGAGCCGCACCCGATTCACCTGCACCTGGCGCACTTTCGGACATTGGGACGCATCCCCATCGACCTCGCCGCGTACCAACGCGACTTCCCCCGGCCGACATTCGGTACGAGATGGGCTCCGCCGGTGGAGAGGTTCCTCACCGGTCCATCGGTGCCGCCGGCGGCGTGGGAAGCCGGGTGGAAGGACACTGTCAATACCTACCCGGGCACCGTCACGCAGATCCTGGTCCGATTCCCGACGGCCGACGAACTCGGCTTCGACCCCGACGCCACCTTCGCGGGACCGGCTGCGCACCACGGCGGTCACGACATGAGCGGTCATGACATGGGTGGGGCGAGCGAGCTTCAGGGCTACATGTGGCACTGCCACATGCTCGATCACGAGGACCACGAAATGATGCTGCGGTACCGCACCGTCGCTCCGTGACGTAGTTTTTCCGAACCTGTCCGGGGCCGGGAGTTGGTTGCGTTCACCGTCCGGTCGGCTCACACTGACCCTGCCGCGCGCACTCGACAATGGAACGGACCTCGGCCATGACCAGCGGAACCAAATCCGAGCCCTGGGCACTCACCACCGCCCCCGGTACTTCCGAATACGCCATGTACCGCGATCCCGACCACGAGCCACCCGCCCTCGTATGTCAGGTGGGGTCGACGACCCTGCGATACCGCATCGAGGCGGTCGAGGATCTGCACGCGTGGCTCACCGAACGTGCCGACTGGGTGTTGCTCGGTGCCGCGGACGAGAAGAAGACGGCTGCTCCTGACACGGTCGAAGCGTGGGGGCGCTCAGAGGACAACCCGGTCGGCGGTTGGTACGGGCTCAGGAACGGATACCGCGGCAGGTTCGGGATGTACCTGCCGCCGCTCTTCGAAGAACTCGGCCTGGCCGAGCTCACCCACAACGCGCGGAACAACAGCATGCGTGCGTTGTAGCGGAGACACCGAGAAACCTGTCGGTGGGTGGGTATAGCTTTCGTGGGATGAAGACATGGGGGGATGTGTTCGAGCTCGGGGATCAGGAATTGGTCTCCGAGCTCGCCGACGTGTCTTCCCACGAAAACGCTTTGGCTGCAGCGAGATTGACGCTGCTCGCCGAGATCGACCGGCGTGGCCTGGCGATGAAACTCGGGCACTCCTCCGTCACCCGCTGGTACGCGAGGTCGGTGCGCATCACCGACGGATCCGCGGCGCGTCAGATGGAACTCGGGCAATGGCTCACCCAGTGGCCGAGCGTGCTCGACGCCCTCGCAGGTGGTGAGATCCATGCTGCGCACGCCTCGGCGATCGCCGACGGCTACGCCACCGTGGTGGTCGCCGACCCCACCCTCGACGAGCAGCGCCGCGACGTCGTCGTCGCGGAACTGCTCGCGCACGCGATGCGCGGCACCGCCGGGCAGGTCAGCTCCCGTGCTCAGGCACTCGCGCATTCTGCGGCGGAGGACGCGCGAGCTCGGCACGAGCAGACCGAGAAGAAACGACTAGAGCAGGAACGAGAGCGCGAGCAAGAGCAGGCGGGCCGAGCCGATGCCGGTGGTTCGAATGATGCCGGTGATGCCGGTGATGCCGGTGGTTCGGGTGGGCCCGAACCTGCTGGGCCCGAGCCTGTTTCGTCGGGTCCGCCGCCGGTACCGATGGCGGAGAACCCGGGCCTGAACCGGTTCGATGTTCACCGGCTGGCCAGTGGCCGCTTCCAGATCGGTGGCGATGTCGACCGGCTCCTCGCCGAGAAGCTGCTCACCGTGTTGTCGCCGTTGACCGCACCGCAACCGGGCCCGGGCGGGGAACGCGACCCGCGGAGTCCGTCGAAACGCCGGGCCGATGCACTCGATCGGATTCTCGACCGGCACCTGCGCGGCAGCACTCGTGGGTCGGCGGGCGGGTCACGGGCGTCGGTGCACTTGATCGTTCCGCTGCGCGACCTGCTCAGCGACCGCGAAGAGAAGCAAAACGACGGCGCAGCAACGGGTTCGGCAACACACAGTGCCGACGGCGCTACCCAATCCGGTGATAACGACGCCGGTGCTGACGGCGGTCGCCGCGTCAGCGAGAGTGCTGTTGGCGACGGTTCACGAACCGATGACACCGACGCCGGTCCCGATCGAGCCACCGGCCGCGGTCAACGCGCCAGAGGGAGTTCTGGTGCCGGCGACCGTTCATGCACCGGTGACTCTCCCGAGAGTCGTGTCGGTCGCAGCACCGACGGTAGTGACGCTGCCGGTGGTAGTGATGCGAGGGAGAAGTCCGTTCCCGAGCCTGGCGATGCGGACTGGCCGTTCCACCTCGACTGGACCGGCCCGATCAGTCGCTCCCTCGCCGAACTTCTCACCTGCGACGCAGACCTCACCCCGGTGATCGTCGACCACCACGGTGTCCCGCTCGCGCTCGGGCGCACCACCAGACTCGCCACCGACGACCAACGCATCGCCCTGACCATCCGCGACCGATGCTGCGTCATGTGCGGCCGCCCCGCACAGTGGTGCCACGCCCACCACGTGAAGTTCTGGGAACACGGCGGCAGAACCGACCTGAACAACCTCGCGCTGGTCTGCGGCGAATGCCACCGCCTCGTCCACCACGGCCACTGGCAACTGCTCATGGGCGACGACGGACACCCCTACGCCATCCCGCCCGAATCCATCGACCCCACACGACAACCCATCCCCAGCTACCACCGACGACAACACCGCGCAGCCTGACCACGCGTCAGCTGCGACCCTTCGACTCGACTATTCGTCTCCGGCCGGCGTCTGCGGGGGTACGAGGCTGCGGTAGTGCGCTGCGATCTCGCCCGGTGTTGTGAACCAGACGCCGTCGCCGTTGTCGGTCATGTGCTGCAGCGCCGCGCGGAACCGTCGAAGTCGATAGGGCTGGCCGGTGAGGAAGGTGTGCAGCGAGACCGCGAGCACCGTTGGTTGGCGCTCCGCGTTCTCCTTCGATTCGTCGAAACTGTCGATGATGTTGCGCTCGAACGTCGTTGCAGTCTGGTGATGGTGGACGAACACCGGTAGGTCGTTCACCTCGTGCGGGTACGGGACACTGAGCAACGGCCCGCCGCGGGTCTTCAGCCACACCGGCTGATCGTCGATGGGCCAGTCCAACGTGTACTCGTAGCCGCGTTCGGCGAGAAGGTCCTCGGTCACGCGGCTGGGGTTGGCACCGGGGCTCATCCAACCCCGAGGCGGGGCACCCTCGTGACGCTCGATCGCGGAGGTGACCTCGTCTATAGAGCGCCGTTCGTCGTCCTCGTTCTGATCGTTGGGCTGTACGGCGTTGGTTCGGCCGTGCGCGACGACCTCGGCATCGAGGGCGCGGAAGGCCTCGATCAGTTGCGGGGCATGCTCGTACACCTCGGTGTTGACGAGCACGGTCGGGCGAATGCCACTCTGCTGCACCGTCTCTGCGATTCGAAACCCACCGACTCGGTTGCCGTACTCACGCCACCCCCAGTTGTAGGTGTTGGGCTGGTCCATCGCGGGCGTGTATCCGAGGCCGGGTTCGCCGTCGTCGTACGGAAAGTGCTCGCAATTGACGGCCACGTACACCGCGAGGCGCGCACCGCCCGGCCAGTCGAACTGTGGTCGATCGCCGATGGGGGAGTAGTCGAAGCGTCCGTGAGAGGCGAGGGGCATGGCCGCAGAATTGCCCACGGTCGTTTCCTGCAAACCAACTGCGTCGATGGCGAATTCGGTGGATGGACATCTCGGGCAGTCCGGTTGCCGCCCGTAGTGGTGCACGTGATTCCAGCGCATCGATCGAACCGCGACGGAGTTCGTTGCCCCGGTTCGGCGTCGTCGAGTGATCGTGCGTTGCCACCGACGCTGCTCGGGTTGCTTGGAGAAGAGCGACTCCGTCGGCGGTCAGTGGGCATGCTTTTGTCGGTTGGCGGCAAATCGGGCTTTCTTCTGACGGTTTCCGCAGGTGTTCATGTCGCACCATTTCCGGCTGCGGCTTTGGCTGGTGTCGAAGAACGCCGCTCGGCAAGTCGGCGATGCGCACAGTGCCAGCTTTCCGTCCCGCTCGCCGGAGATGATGTCGATGGCGTCGTCGGCGATGACGCCCAGGGCGTCTTCGACGGCTGACTCCGAGTTCAACGTCCATCGTCGTGTGCCCTCGGGTGTCAGGACCGCCGACGCATTGCCCCGAACGCTGTGGTCGTTGACGACCTGGACGGCCGACGCGGGCAGAGCCTCGTGGACTGCCGCCGCTGTCGCGGCGAGGTGTATCGCTTCGCGCAGTTCCACGGCCAGGTCCAGTTGTGCCGAGGTGCAGGAATCGACGGAGAGTCCGTTCGATGCCAACCAATCGACGAAACGATGAGGAACCGGAATTCGTTCCACGGGGTCGCCGCGTCGCTCGGTCAACGTCCCGGTGAACGCGGTGCTCAGCACGCTTCCGGGTCGGAACTCGGGGAACTCTGCAGCCATGCGAACCAGCTTAGCCGGTTGCGCATTGATCACCGCGAAAGGTAGAACTGGCTAAGCCGGTTCCATCGAAGGAGATTTCATGACGACACCGAGCTCGACGGATGTGCACGCATTCGAGTTCCGCGCATCGGACGCGGACCTGGACGATCTCCACTCACGGCTGAGGGCCGCACGGCTACCGGAATCGGAGACGGTGTCCCCGAGTGAATCCGGCCGGCGACGATGGAGCCAGGGCGTTCCGTTGGCGGACCTCCAGGAGGTCGTCGGCTATTGGCGTACCGGATACGACTGGCACAAGTTCGAGGACCGTCTCGACGCCGTCGGTCAGTTCCGCACGATCATCGACGGCCTGGGAATTCACTTCATGCACTGTCGATCCGCGCGTGTGGACGCCGTTCCGCTGATCATGACGCACGGCTGGCCGGGCAGTATTGCCGAGTTCGTCGATGTAGTGGACGCTCTGGCGAATCCCGATGACCCCGGCGCGCCTGTGTTCCACGTCGTCGTCCCATCGCTGCCCGGGTTCGGTTTCAGTGGCAGACCGAGCGCCACCGGTTGGGGAACCGAAAAGATCGCGGCCGCGTGGGTCGAGCTGATGCAACGGCTCGGGTACCGAAAGTTCCTGGCCCATGGCGGCGACTGGGGAGGCGTGGTCACCACCATCCTCGGCGGCCGCTTCCCGGAGCATGTCCTCGGGATTCACACCACGCTCGCGCAGGCAACGCCGGGGATGACGACAGAAGGCCTGACCGCTGACGAACGCCGGTGGGCCGAGGACACGAGAGATTTCCGGCTGCATCGCTCGGCATACGCGAAGCAGCAGGCCACCGGTCCGCAGACCGTCGGGTATTCGCTGGTCGACTCCCCGGTCGGTCTGCTTGCCTGGATTCTCGACAAATTCGCGGAGTGGACGGACACCGAGGACAGTCCGTTCGAGACGATCTCGAGGGACCGGCTTCTGGACAATGTCACCCTGTACTGGCTGACCCGCACCGGCGCATCGTCGGCTCGGATCTACTACGAGAGTCACGACTCGCTGGATCCGAATCTGCGGGTCGACGTTCCGGCGGCGATCACGACCTACCCCCACGACATCGAGAAAACTCCTCGCGCGTGGGCTCGGCACCGCTTCCGGCGTATCGCGAGATGGCACGCACCCGAGTCCGGGGGACATTTTCCGTCGCTCGAGAATCCCCAGGGCTTCGTCGGAGATCTGCGGGACGGGCTCGCTGCTGTGATGGCGGAGATCGGAACGCGTAGTACCTGAAAACACGGCTCTGTAGCGCCAGGACCGGCGGGTGGATGCGTTCAGGCACGGCTGCGCCCGCCGATCTCGACCAACTTAAAGTCAGGCTGGACTGTTTGTTGATTTAGCGCTACTGTGCAAAGTGTGACTACCGACACAGGGCTCGACGGCGCAGCGCCTACCGAGCGCCGGACCCAGGCCGAACGCACCGCGGGCACTCGGGCAAAGCTGCTCGACGCCGCGATCGACTGCCTGGTCGAGCTGGGCTTCGCCAAGACCAGCACCCAGGAGATCGCCCGGCGTGCCGGTGTCTCCCGCGGTGCACAGCTGCACCACTTCCCGACCAAGGAATCCCTGCTGATCGCGGCCGTCGAGCACCTGGTCGATCGTCGTCTCTCGGAGATCCTCGAAGCCGAACCGGACCCCGAGCGAGGGCCCGAGATCCTCGCCGACGCATTCTCCGGTCCCCTCTTCCACGCCGCGCTCGAGCTGTGGGTGGCGGCCCGTACCGATCCGGCCCTCCACGAGGCGATGATTCCGCTGGAGCGGCGCGTCGCCGAGGCCATTCAGGGCGGTGCCCAGATCGTCATGGGTAGTCGAATGTCTCCCGAATCCATCGAGCTCAGTGTCGAACTCGCCCGCGGACTGGCCGTCTCGGCGCTGTTCCGCACTCCCGAAGCCGACGCGCAACTGCGCGGGCGGCTCCTTCCGATCTGGTCCGAAAAGGTGATGGACGCGTGAACGCAACACTTCCCGAACAACTCGACGTGTTGGTGGTCGGAGCCGGTTTCGCGGGCTTGGCCGCGGTGGCCAAGATCCTCGCCGCCGACCCGAGCGCCGACGTGACCGTCATCGAACGCGCGTCCGACGTGGGTGGGACGTGGCGCGACAACACCTACCCCGGGTGTGCATGCGACGTGCCGACCTCGCTGTACTCGTTCTCGTTCGCTCCCAGTCCCAAGTGGAGTCACACCTTCGCGCGGCAACCGGAGTTGTTCGACTACCTGCGTTCGGTGGTGGATCGTCTGGACCTCAACGATCGCATCGTCACGAACTGCGAACTTCGGTCCGCGACCTGGGACGAGGCGACCAAGCGATGGTCGGTGCAGACGTCTCGCGGGTCGGCGAGCGCCAGGGTGTTGGTCGCTGCCACCGGGGCACTGTCCACTCCGAAGATCCCGGACGTCCCGGGCATCGACACGTTCGCCGGCACCGTGTTCCACTCCGCCACCTGGAATCACGAGCACGACCTCACCGGTGAGCGGGTCGCCGTGATCGGCACCGGGGCCTCGGCCGTGCAGTTCGTCCCCGAGATCGTCGACCGCGCCGAACGGCTCACCGTCTTCCAGCGCACTCCCGCATGGGTGATTCCGCGCCTGGACCGCACCATCGGCCGGCTCGAAAGAACAGTGTACGAAAAGATTCCCGCGGCCCATCGCGCGGTGCGCGGTGTCATCTACGGCTACCGCGAGGCCTACGTCACGGTGCTGGCGGACAATCCGTGGATGCTGCCCGCGGTGAAGGTGTTCGCCAAGGCCAACTTGAAGCGGCAGGTCAAGGATCCCGCGACGCGGGCCGCTCTCACCCCCGATTACGCACCCGGGTGCAAAAGGCTTCTGCTGTCCAATGATTGGCTGCGGACGTTGGATCGTCCCGATGTCGATCTCGTGACGTCGGGCCTGGCGTCGGTGACCGAGAACGGCGTCGTCGACGCCTCGGGCCGCAACCACGAGGTGGACACGATCATCTTCGCGACCGGGTTCACCCCCACCGAGCCGCCGGTGTCTCATCTGTTGCGCGGCAACGACGGTCGGACGCTGGCGGAGCACTGGGGCGGTAGTCCGCAGGCGCATCTGGGGACCACCGTCGCAGGCTTTCCGAACCTGTTCCTGATGTACGGCCCCAACACCAACCTCGGGCACAGTTCCATCGTCTACATGCTCGAGTCGCAGGCCAATTACGTGGTGTCCGCGCTGAACGAGATGAAGCATCGGAGGGTCGCGGCCGTCGAGGTAAACGAAGCCGCTCAGCGCCAACACAATTCGTGGGTCGACTCCGCGCTCGACGGCACCGTCTGGAATGCCGGTGGCTGCTCGAGCTGGTACCTCGACGCCAACGGCCGCAACTCGACGATGTGGCCCACCTACACGTTCAAGTTTCGCAACAAGACGCGCGAGTTCGACGTCGCGAACTATCGGCTCGCGTCCGACACTCTCGAATCCGACCACGAGGTGGTAACAGCATGAGTGACTACGACGTATTGATCATCGGCTCCGGTTTCGGCGGTAGTGTCGCCGCATTGCGCGCAGTCGAGAAGGGCTACCGGGTGGCGGTTCTCGAGTCCGGTCGCCGATTCGAGGACGACGAACTGCCGAAGACCAGCTGGCGTCTACGAAAGTACCTGTGGGCTCCGGCCCTGGGTTGCTATGGGGTGCAACGCATTCACCTGCTGCCCGATGTGCTGGTGATGGCGGGGGCCGGCGTCGGCGGAGGGTCGCTGAACTACGCGAACACGCTGTACCAACCGCCGGCGAAGTTCTTCGAGGATCCGCAGTGGGGTTCGATCACCGACTGGAAGCGCGAGCTGAACCCGTACTACGACCAGGCCCGCCGGATGCTCGGCGTCGAGACCAACCCGACCATCACCGCCTCGGACAAGGTGATGAAGGAGGTGGCGGAGGACATGGGCGTGGGGGACACGTTCACCTCGACCCCGGTGGGCGTCTACTTCGGTGACCGCGGCAAGACTGCACCCGACCCGTTCTTCGGTGGTGCAGGCCCCGAGCGCACCGGGTGCACCGAGTGCGGAGCGTGCATGACCGGCTGCCGCGTCGGCGCGAAGAACACCCTCGTCAAGAACTACCTGTATCTCGCCGAACACGCAGGCGCTCATGTTCTTCCGTTGACCACGGTCGTGGACGTGCGCCCGAACGGCGCAGGCTACGACGTGGTGACGCGACGGACGGGCGGGAAGCTGCGTCGCAAGGAGAAGACGATCACCGCCGATCAGGTGATCTTCTCGGCCGGGACCTACGGCACCCAGAAGCTGATGCTCGCGGCCAAGGAGAAGGGCTCGTTGCCACGGCTGTCGGAGCGTATCGGCTCGCTCGTGCGCACCAACTCCGAGGCCGTGCTCGCCGCGACCGCCAGGGGCCGCGAGGTCGACTATCACGAGGGTGTTGCGATCACGTCGTCGTTCCATCCCGACGATCACACCCACATCGAGCCGGTGCGATACGGCAAGGGCAGCAACGCCATCGGCCTGCTGCAGACCGTGCTCAGCGACGGCGGCGGCAAGATGCCACGCATCCTCAAGACCCTCGGCGTCGCGTTGCGTCATCCCGGCGCTGCGGCGCGGAGCCTGTCGGTCCATCGGTGGTCGGAGCGCACCGTCATCGCACTGGTGATGCAGACCGACGACAACTCGCTCGAGCTCGGATCCAAGAAGGGGCCGTTCGGGCGGCGCCTCACCAGCAGGCCCGGTGCGGGTGATCCACCGCCGCAGTGGATTCCGCAGGGGCACGAGGCCATTCGTCTGCTCGCGGACAAGATCGGCGGCGACCCGGGCGGATCGATCGCCGAGATCGTCAACATTCCGATGACCGCGCACTTCCTCGGTGGCTGCGCGATCGGTGACTCGCCGCAGACCGGGGTGATCGACGGGTACCAGCGGGTCTACGGCTACGAGGGACTGCACGTGCTCGACGGTTCTGCCGTCAGCGCCAACCTCGGCGTCAATCCGTCCCTGACGATCACGGCCCAGGCCGAGCGCGCAATGGCGTTGTGGCCCAACAAGGGTGAAGCCGATCGGCGACCCGCGGTGGGATCGGGGTATCGGGAGATCGCACCCACGCAGCCGGTGCACCCGGTGGTGCCGGTATCGGCCCCGGGTGCCCTGCGGCTCCCGCTGACCGTCGTGGGGAGGGATCGATGATGTGGAGTGTCACCGAATCCGAGACCGAGCGCACCGATTGGCCGATCAGCCCGGCAGCGCCGTGGCCGGCGAATGTCCGCGCCACCATCTGGTGGCATCGGGCCCGGTCGTCGGAGTTCGCGCCGGCCGGTGCCAAGACTCTGCCGATCACGATGTGCATGATCGTCGACTACACCACCTCGCCGGTCGGCCCGTACCGCGAGATCCTGGCGAGCCCGGCCCTGCGCCGGGACGTCGGACGCGTTCCGCGGATGGCGGTGCCGTTCATCGCCGTGGATTCCGCGACGTCGGTGCACGGCGGCCGGACCAACTGGCACCTGCCCAAGGTGTTGGCCGAATTCGAGGGCGACGTGCTGGGCGAGGCCGGGGCGAGCGGCGACGAATGGTCGGTCCGGACGACGTCCCGCGGCGTCGGACCGCAGTTCCCGATGCTCGGCTCGATCGGTTTCGCGCAGCCGGTGCCCGGCGGATCGGCCGTGGCCGTCGCGAGTCTGAGGGGCAAGGCCAGGGTGGCCCGCGTCGAGGTGGACGCCAAGGGCCCCACGTTGAGTCGCTGGATGCCGTCGGGCACGTATTTCGGGTTGCAGATCGTGTCGGGGTCGATGCGGACCGGTGAAGCGCGCCTGGTCGGATAGCGACGACCCCGCTTTTCTTGACTTAGTCCAGATTAGGGGCATACTGGGGTACATGCAGCTCACCGAACGTGTCGACCCCGCAGCGCAGTTGCGCTCGGTGGGCCTACGCGTCACCGGACCCCGAGTTGCAGTTCTGGATGCGGTCACAGCCCGACCGCATTCGGACGCCGACGACATCGCTGCCGCCGTTCGCGAGAGCGGCGGCTCGGTGTCGACCCAGGCCGTCTACGACGTGCTCAGGGCCTGCGTCGACGTAGGTCTGCTGCGTCGCATCGAACCTGCGGGTTCGGCTGCGCTGTACGAGAGCCGGACGGCGGACAATCATCACCACCTCGTGTGCCGGGAATGCCACGCGGTGGCCGATGTCGACTGCGTTGTCGGAGCAGCGCCGTGTCTCGTACCAGAGGACACGCGCGGATTCGTCGTCGACGAAGCCGAAATCGTCTTCTGGGGTTTGTGCGGCGACTGCACGAGGCATTCCGTCTAGTACTGCGGTCCAGCGTACGGCCGCTCGGTTTCACCGATTTTCGAGAAGCAGCCCCTTCTCGAACCCGATTCAGCCCTTCAGGAGGCTTCGTATGACCAAGCCGATCACCAACAAACCGACTACCAGCAACTCGGGAATCCCCGTGCCCAGCGACGATCAGTCGCTGACCGCCGGAACGCAGGGTCCGATTCTTCTGCACGATCACTACCTCATCGAGAAGATGGCGCAGTTCAATCGTGAGCGGGTCCCGGAGCGCGTCGTGCACGCCAAGGGCGCAGGCGCGTTCGGTGAACTCGAGATCACCGGAGACATCAGCAAGTACACCAAGGCGAAGGCGCTGCAGCCCGGTGCCAAGACCGAGATGCTGGCGCGCTTCTCCACCGTCGCCGGCGAGCAGGGCAGCCCCGACACCTGGCGCGACCCGCGTGGCTTCTCGCTCAAGTTCTACACCGAGGAAGGCAACTGGGACCTGGTCGGCAACAACACCCCGATCTTCTTCGTCAAGGACCCGATCAAGTTCCAGGACTTCATCCGCAGCCAGAAGCGCATGCCCGACTCCGGTCTGCGCGACAACAACATGCAGTGGGACTTCTGGACCCTTTCGCCCGAGTCGGCACACCAGGTGACATGGCTCATGGGTGACCGCGGCATCCCCAAGTCGTTCCGCCACATGGACGGGTTCGGCTCGCACACCTACCAGCTCATCGCCGAGGACGGCACGAAGACCTGGGTGAAGTTCCACTTCAAGACCGACCAGGGGATCGACTACCTGACGCAGGACAAGGCGGACGAGGTTGCGGGCACGTCGCCCGACCATCACCGTCAGGACCTGTTCGGATCCATCAAGAACGGCGACTTCCCCAGCTGGACCCTCAAGGTGCAGCTCATGCCGTACGACGAGGCCGAGAACTACAAGTACAACCCGTTCGACCTCACCAAGGTCTGGTCGCAGAAGGACTACCCGCTGATCGAGGTCGGCAAGATGACCTTGAACCGCAACCCGGAGAACTTCTTCGCGCAGATCGAGCAGAGCTCGTTCGAGCCGTCCAACACCGTGCCCGGCATCGGCTTCAGCCCCGACAAGATGCTGCTCGGACGCGTCTTCTCCTACGCCGACGCGCACCGGTACCGCATCGGAGCGAACTACGCGCAGCTGCCGGTCAACGCCCCGAAGTCCGAGGTCAACTCGTACTCCAAGGACGGCAACATGCGGTACTCGTTCAACTCTCCGGAGACGCCCGTCTACGCGCCGAACTCGTTCGGCGGCCCGTCGGCGGACACGAACAAGTACGGCGACGACGGAGCGTGGGACTTCGAGCCTCGTTTCGTGCGCACCGGGTACATCGAGCACCCCGAAGACGGCGACTTCGTGCAGGCCGGAGCCTTGGTCCGCGAGGTCATGGACGACGCGCAGCGTGAGCGTCTCGTCGGGAACATCGTCGGACACGTCCTCAACGGCGTGAGCGAGCCCGTTCTGAGCCGGGTGTTCGAGTACTGGACCAATGTCGATGCCGACCTCGGCAAGAAGGTCGAGGAAGGCGTTCGGTCGCAGCAGAACGAGACCGCACCGACCACCGGTGCAGGCGCAGTCGACGATCCTGCCGACGAGGCCGCCAAGGTCTGATCCGACCGGTTCTGGGATCGGCGTCACATCGACGGTGGTGCCGATCCGGAACAATGCACGTCGACCTGCCGTTGTGCAGTACAGACGAAAGCACAATAATGGCGTGCGATGCACACCGTCGTCCAACGGCAGGGAGGCCACATCATGACGAACCCCATCACCAGTACCCTCGACGCAGGTCAGCAGAAGATCGCCGGCGACGCACTCCAGGGAACCGTGGTCGATCTCATCGACCTCTCGCTGATCGCGAAGCAGGCGCACTGGAACGTGATCGGTAAGAACTTCCGGTCGGTGCACCTCGAACTCGACGAGTTGGTCACGGCCGCACGTGAATTCACCGATCAGGCCGCCGAGCGCGCCACCGCCATCGGGGTCAGCCCCGACGGCCGTGCAGCCACCGTCTCCTCGACGGCGGGCACCAAGGGCTTCGGTGCCGGGTGGACTCAGGACAGCGAGGTCGTCCCCGCGGTCGTCGACAACATCGCCGCGGTCGTCGAGCGTCTTCGCGGACGCATCGCCGACACCGGCGAAGCCGATCCGGTGACCCAGGACCTGCTCATCGGCATCACAGCTCGGCTCGAGCAGCTGCACTGGATGTGGCAGGCCCAGGCCAGCTGACGTTTCTTCTCCACGACAGGCCCCTCGCGTACTGCGGGGGGCCTGTTGCTTTCGTCCGACGATTGTTTGCCCGCACCACCCCCGGGTATCCGACGCTCATGCCTGTCCCCACACCGACTGTCGGTGCAGTTCTGCTCGACATCGACGGCACCCTCGTCGATTCCAACTACGTACACGTCGACGCCTGGTCGCGTGCGTTTCGTGAGGCGGGCCACGAAGTGCCGTCGTGGCGTGTTCATCGAAGCATCGGCATGGACGGGTCGAAGTTGCTGGAGACACTCGTCGGCTCGTCCGACAGTGCACTGGCGCAGGAAGCGAAGAAGCTGCACGGCGAGTACTACGCCGAGGCCTCGTCCGATCTCGAAGTGCTACCGGGTGCTCGGGAACTGTTGGCGGACTTGAGTACCCGTGGAGTGACCGTCGTGCTCGCAACATCGGCTCCCGAGAGCGAACTGTCGACGTTGCGAGATCTGTTGGACGTCGAGGATTCGGTTGCTGTCGTCACGTCCGGTGAGGACGCAGAGGTCGCCAAGCCGGAGCCCGACATCATCGCGGTGGCTCTGGAACGGGCAGGCGTCGAGGCTGTCGACGCGGTGATGGTTGGCGACAGTGTGTGGGACATCGAGTCGGCCGGGCGCGCGGGCGTACGCGCCATCGGCGTGTTGAGCGGCGGAATCTCGCGCAGCGAATTGCTCGACGCGGGCGCGGCAGCGGTGTTCGACGACCCGGCCGATCTGCTCGAGCACGTCGAGAGCAGCCCGATCTTCGCTGGAAAGGCACGTGCTTGAACGACTTCCGAAAGCCGTACCCCCGGGTGGACGGTTATGTCGCCATCGAAAGTTACGGAGCCATCGGCGACGGCCGAACCGTGGCTATGATCGCCGACGACGGCCGCATCGACTGGTTTCCGGTGCCCAACCTCGACTCGCCGCCGCCGTTCGCAGCCTTGCTCGACGCGCCACACGGCGGCTACATCGAACTGACGCCCGTGGAAGAGTTCACCGTCCAACGCGAGTTCGTCCCAGGGACAAACGTTCTGAGTACCACGTTCCGCACCGACTCCGGTTCCGTGCGCATCACCGACTCGTTGAACACCGGGGTCGCCGGCCGGCTCCCGTGGGTGGAGTTGGCCCGTCGCGTCGAGGGTCTCGACGGCACCGTCGAGCTGAGGTGGTCCGTCGCGCCGGGCACCATGCTCGGCATCGCGTCGCCGTGGGCGTACGACACCGAGCACGGCACCGTCCTGCGGGTCGACGGATTGACCTTGGCGGTGCGGACTCTGGGCATCGAGAACGTGCGCGTGGCCGACCGCGACATCGGTGGGGTCGTCTGCACGCAACCGGGTTCTCGGCATGTGCTGGGTGTGGTGGGCACGGAGAACGAGCCGCTGCCGTTGCCCGATCCGCAGCATCTCGACGAGGGGATCGATCGGACCATCGACAACTGGCGCGTGTGGTCCGACGAGTTCTCGTACGAGGGTCCGTGGGCAAAGCATGTGGCTCGCAGCGCGCTGGCCCTGAAACTGTTGCTGCACAGTCCGTCCGGTGCCATCGCCGCCGCCGCGACAACCTCGCTACCCGAGAACCGGACCGGTGGCAAGAACTGGGACTACCGCTACGCCTGGGTTCGCGACGCCGCGTACACCATTCGCGCTCTGCAACGGTTCGGTCTCCGTGAGGAGATCCACGCCGCGGTGGCGTGGCTGCTGAGGGTCATCCGTGTCAACGATCCGTTGGTCAACGTCTTCTACACCCTCGGCGGTGAATTGCCCGGTGGGACCGAACAACCCGACGTTCCCGGTTGGCGGGGCATCGGGCCGGTGGTCAACGGAAACGCCGCGGCGGACCAGCTGCAGTTGATGATCTTCGGTGACCTGTTCTCGATCATCCGGCAGTACGTCGACGCAGGAAACATCCTCGATGCGCAGACCGGTCGGCTGCTCGCGACCATCGCCGACGAGGCGTGCGATTCGTGGCAGCGCAAGGACGCCGGGATCTGGGAGCTCGAGGACGAGCAGCACTACACCAGTTCCAAACTGGGCTGTTGGCAAGCGCTGGACTGTGCGGTGCACCTGGCCGAAGCCGGGGAGATCCCAGGCATACCCGATCGATGGAAGGCGGAGAGAGAACGCATCCGCCACTACGTCGAATCCGAATGCTGGTCGGACGAGCGCCAGGCCTATCTCGCGTACCCGGGTGCGGACGGGCTCGACGCGTCGGTGCTTCTGGCAGCCGAGATGGATTTCGATCGTGGAGAACGTCTTTCGTTCACCATCGATGCGCTCGTCGAAGAACTCGGTGCCGGACCGCTGATGTATCGATACAGCGGGGTGTCCGAGGAAGAAGTGACCTTCGTGGCCTGCGCCTTCTGGCGGGTGTCGGCGCTCTCCTGCGTCGGTCGAGACGACGAAGCCACAGCCCTGATGGACCAGCTGGTCGAGCTCTCGAACGACGTGGGGTTGTACAGCGAAATGATCGATGCTTCGGATGGATCGTTTCTGGGTAACTTCCCGCAGGGCTTGAGCCACCTGGCCCTGGTGAATGCGGCGCTGACGATCGCGCGCTCGCACGACGCCACAGCCTGACATCAACCTCTAGCGCAAAGTGGGATCGTATGGATCTGGGAATCGACGGCAGAACAGCGCTGGTGACCGGGGCCGACTCCGGCATCGGTTGGCACACGGCGAAAATGCTGTTGGCCGAGGGCGTTCGGGTCGTCATCAGCGACAAGGATCAGGACTCGCTCGACGCCGCCGCGGCCGAACTCGCAGCAGCGGAGGGCCGGTTGTTCGCGTTCGCTGCGGACGTGACCGACACCGAGGCCGTCGAGAAATTGGCAGTACAGACGCAGAAGGCAGTGGGCGACATCGACATTCTCGTTCAGTCCTCGGGCGTGACCGGAGCGCAGGGACTGTTCCACGAGATCGACGAGGAAGGGTGGCGGTCCACCCTCGACATCGACCTGATGGGCCCGGTCCGCCTGCTGCGGGCATTTCTGCCTGCACTACGCCGCGGCGGTTGGGGACGCATCGTGCTGTTGACGTCGGAGGATGCCGTGCAGCCCTACGACGACGAATTACCTTATTGCTCGGCCAAAGCCGGGGTTCTGGCCCTGGCCAAGGGCCTCTCGCGCAGCTACGCGTCGGAGGGACTACTGGTCAACGCCGTCTCTCCCGCGTTCATCCACACCCCGATGACCGACGCGATGATGGACAAACGCGCCGAGGAGAAGGGCACCGACCGCGACGGTGCCGTCGAGAGCTTCCTCGACGAGGAGCGTCCGTACATGGAACTCGGACGTCGAGGCGAGCCCGAGGAAGTCGCCTCGGTGATCACCTTCCTGTGCTCGGACCGCGCCAGCTTCGTCAACGGATCCAACTACCGAGTCGACGCCGGCTCCGTCGCAACTATCTAGGAGACACATATGACCAATTTCGGATACACCTTGATGACCGAGCAGAGCGGCCCGAAAGAGTTGGTGCAGTACGCCGTCGGTGCCGAGAAAGTCGGCTTCGACTTCGAGGTCAGCAGCGATCACTACTCACCGTGGCTCTCGTCCATGGGCCACTCGCCGTACGCCTGGACGACTCTGGGCGCGGTGGCTCAGGCCACCGAACGCGTCGAGCTGATGACGTACGTGACGTGCCCGATCATCCGGTACCACCCCGCCGTCGTCGCGCAGAAGGCTGCGACGTTGCAGATCCTGGCCGACGGACGCTTCACCCTCGGACTCGGCAGTGGTGAGAACCTGAACGAGCACGTCGTCGGCGAGGGTTGGCCGTCCATCGACAAGCGTCAGGACATGTTCGTCGAGGCGCTCGAGATCATCCGCGCATTGCACGCCGGCGGCTTGGTCACGTACGAGGGCAAGCACTTTCGCGTCGACTCCGCCCGGATCTGGGACCTGCCCGAGGGAGGCGTGCCGATCGGTATCGCCGCCGGTGGTGAGAAGGCGGTGGCGCGGTTCGCCGAGTACGGCGATCACCTCATCGCCACCGAGCCGGATGCCGGTCTCGTCAAGGCGTGGTCCGATAACCACGAAGGTCCGGCGCGGTCCATCGGCCAGATCCCCATCTCCTGGGACCCGGACAAGGACGCTGCCATCGATCGCGCACACGATCGATTCCGCTGGTTCGCCGGTGGCTGGGCCGTGAACGCCGATCTTCCGACGACGGCGGGATTCGCCGGAGCCACCAAGTTCGTGCGGAAAGAAGATGTGGCCGACACGATTCCGTGCGGACCGGACCTCGATGCCATCGTCGAGGCCGTGAAGCCGTACTGGGAGGCCGGTTACACCGACATCGCACTCGTGCAGGTCGGCGACGAAACCCAAGAACGGTTCCTCGCCGAGGCCGCAGGCCCACTGTTGGAGAAGCTGCGCGCTGCATCCAGCTGAGCACAAGCGACGAGACCCCGATCGAGACCGTCGATCGGGGTCTCGCGCTGTCACCGAACCTGAATGTCTCTGCGGTCGAGTGCCTTGCCGGACACTGCGACGACTACGACAGTGAGCAGTGCCGTGGCCGTCAGGACCGACAGTGCGGAGCCGGTCGTGAGCGAACCCGAGTCACCGAAAGTGCCGGAGGCCAGTTGGGTTGCGCGAGTTGCCAGGGCATAGGGCAACACGAAGATTGCCTCGGTCACCTCGGCGGTGAGGAGGAACACCGATATACCGGCCCCGACGAGAGCGATGGCAATCGGCACCGCGAACGACCTGATCGCCATCGACAGACCGGATTGCAGAGCCGCCACCGGAAGCGAGCCCACCACGACGAGTGCACTGGTCACGAAGAGCTCGGAAGGAAGCATGCCGTCGAGCGAGAAGACGACCTTGCCGACAACGACGACGGTTGCCAGCATGACGACGTTCATGGCCGCAGTCAGTGTTGCCACCACCGCCGTCTTGGCGATCACGA
Organism: Rhodococcus sp. 14-2496-1d; assembly: GCF_002259365.1. Taxonomy (NCBI): domain Bacteria; kingdom Bacillati; phylum Actinomycetota; class Actinomycetes; order Mycobacteriales; family Nocardiaceae; genus Rhodococcus; species Rhodococcus sp. 14-2496-1d. The sequence goes on from NZ_NPFV01000017.1 coordinate 112,780, forward strand.
TGCGTAACGACGGTACCGGCCCACTCATCAGGGCATTCCAGTTCCCTCCTCGGTGTTCGGATTTCCACGCCAGCGAGGCCAGTACGGCAACGCCGAGTGCGAGTGGGAACAGGCCGTAGAACACGACTGTGCGCAACCACAACGTGCGCCACCCCTCTGCCAACTCTGTGCCCGACGCGATCGTGTTGAACGTTCCGACCCCCGCGATGATCAGAGGGAGGAGAACGACGACAGCCCATGCCTGCGAGCGCCTGAGCTTGATCATCTCTGCCGAAAACGCATTCATGCTCGTACCTCCTGTCGATCGAGTCGAACGGTCATGAGCCAGAACAACATTGCCCCGACAACTCCGAGGGCGACGATGCTGACGTAGGACGGGCTCAGTGTCACCACCTGCTCGCCTCGGTAGTCGGCGGCGGACGCCGAGGAGTAGTACCCCCACGGCGTCAGGTGTGCTGCCCAGGAGGGGAATCCGGAGGCGCAGATCGCGATGACGGTACCCACGATGCCGATTCCCAGCGCGACCAGTTGGTTGTCCACTCGCGCCGAAATCAGCAGGTGGAGTGCAAGTATTACGATGTTCACCGTCACCGCCGCCGCCGTGTAGCCCAACCACAGACCGGCAGGCAACGGTTGAGTCACCCCGATGGCGGTCCCCAGAAATACACCTGCAGCGCTGGCCGCCACCGTCGCGCCACCGACGACGAGGCCCGTCGAGACGAGCTTCGCCCGCACGAGGGCTCCGCGGTCGGCTCCAGTGGTCTGGTTCAGTAACCAGCCGTTGCACTGGTGCTCGACTTCCACTGTGCGGCTTGCCATCACTGCGATCAGCAGTGGCGACGCGATGGGGACGGCAAGGGACAGCCCGGCCAGTGGCAGTGCCCAGGAGACCGCGGTCGAATCGTTCGACGTCGCCGCGGTGAGAGCGCCGACGAAGGTCAACCCTACGATCGCGGCGACCAACAGTGCGGCGATCGCGCCGATGTGCAGGTGCCTGAGTTTGGCGAATTCGTTGCGTACGGTCGTCACAGTCGGCCGCCCTTCGTCAGGTTCATGAATACGTCCTCGAGCGACTGATCGTCGCGTCGAACGCCGTAGACGCCTGCGTTTGCGCCGACGAGCTCCGCCACCACCTGCGCGATACCACGATCGTCGATGCCGGACAGCCTCAACGTGTGGTCGTCGACCTGCACCGGGATCTTCTGTTGCAGAATCGAACTCGCGCGGCTGGGATCGATCGCGTCGATGAGCACGTCCGGAGTGGAGGCGGCGAACAGCTCGTCGCGGGTGCCTTGGAAAATCAGGCGGCCCTGGCTCAGGATTCCGAGCATGTTCGCCGTCTTGTCGATCTCGCCGAGCAAATGGCTCGAGACCATCACTGTCACACCGTGTTCGGCGAGATGACGGAGCAAACCTCGGATCTCTTCGGTGCCTGCCGGGTCCAAGCCGTTGGTGGGCTCGTCCAGGATCAGAAGTCGTGGTTCGCGCGCGAGTGCCATCGCAATGCCCAGGCGCTGTTTCATTCCCAGCGAGTAGTTCTTCACCTTCTTGTCGAGGTGTTCCTGCAGACGGACGGTGGCTACTGCCCGCTCGATCTGCTCGGCGTGCAGCCCGAGAGAGCGTTGCACGATACGAAGGTTCTCCGCACCCGTGAGATGTCCGTATCCTGGCGGAGCTTCGATCAGTGATCCGATGTGCGAGAGCACTTCGCGGCGGGTGCCGTGATTCATCGGCCTACCCAGGATCTCCACCTCACCCGAGGTCGGTCGAATCAGGGACAGCAGCATTTTCATGGTCGTCGATTTGCCCGATCCGTTCGGACCGAGAAAGCCGTAGACGCAGCCCTCAGGAATGCGAAGGTTCACGTCGTCGACGACGGTATGCGTGTCGTAGCGCTTGCCGAGGCTGTGAGTTCTGACGATGTCCATGCCTCGACTCTGGCGCGTCGATCATGGAGAGTCGTCGCACCGGAGTATCGACATGGTCATACTCGAGGATGATGCCGAGCGCACCCCTACGGAGCCAGGCGCGAGAGGTTCTTCGAGATGGTCGACGTCAGTGCCTTACCGACGATCGCAGCGAGTCCGGGGACCGGCGCGTCGAAACCGATCGTGTAATCGAGTTCGGTGCCGCCGTCGGCGGTGGGGGTGAACTTCTGCACGCCCCAGTGGCCGCGTAGCGGGCCGCCTTTGGTGATGCGGTACTCGATCAGCGAGTTCGGCTCGCAGGTGACCGTCGTTTCCTCGAACGCCGGTAGCGGGCCGAGTTTCAGGCTGCGGGTGGAGCCGACTCCATTGCGCGAGGTGTCACCGTCCCGAACGCGGCCGATTTTGGCCATGAAGAGCGGCCCGAGGCTCTCGTGTTCGGACAGTGCCGCGAACACGACCTCGGGCGGAGAGACGAAACGGTGCTTGACGTGTACGCGGGTGGGTGTCGGCATGTCGAGAAGTCCGTTCGCTGGCTCCGGCAAGGTGGACTCACAGTACGTGAGCACTGCACAACTGAAAATGGACCCGCTCGAGTGAATCGAGCGAGTCCATCTGTGTCGGGGTGGCGGGATTCGAACCCACGACCTCTTCGTCCCGAACGAAGCGCGCTACCAAGCTGCGCCACACCCCGTGTACCGCTGCAGAAGTCTAACTCACGACTGCCTCGGAACGCGAAACGCCCTCGTCGGAGACGTTTTTCGGACCCATTCTCGGGGCCGGAGTCAGGGTGATGAGGGTGGCCTCGGGCCTGCAGCAGAACCGTGCAGGCGCGTACGGTGACGTGCCGATGCCCGCGGAGACGTGCAGTTGGGTGTGTGCGCCCCACTTGGACGGCCCCTTGACGCGCGAACGGTCGATCTCGCAGTTGGTCACCAGGGCACCGTAGAACGGCAGGCACAGCTGGCCGCCGTGGGTGTGACCGGCGAGGACGAGGTCGTAGCCGTCCTGGGCGAACTTGTCCAGCACGCGTGGCTCCGGCGAATGGGTGATGCCCAGGCGCAGGTCTGCCAGCGGGTTCGGCTGGCCGGCGATGGTGTCGTAGCGGTCGCGCTTCAGATGCGGATCGTCGACGCCCGCCGACGCGATCCGCACCCCGGCAACCTCCAGTTCGCGGCGTACGTGCGTCACGTCCAGCCAACCCCGCTCGGAGAACGCGGCGCGCAGATCGCGCCAGGGCAACGAGTCGCCGGTGGTGCGCTTGTGGTTCTTGTCGAAGTACTTGAACGGGTTCTTCGGCTTGGGCGCGAAGTAGTCGTTGCTGCCGAACACGAACAGACCCGGCCGGGCCAGCAGTGGCCCCAGTGCCTGAACGACGCTGGGCACTGCGCGCTGGTGCGAGAGGTTGTCTCCGGTGTTGACGACCAGATCGGGGTCGAGGCGGTCCAGCTCACGCAGCCAGTTCTGCTTCATCCGCTGGCCGGGCATCATGTGCAGATCGCTGATGTGCAGCACGCGCAGCGTCGCCGAACCCGGCTCGAGCACCGCCATGGACGTCTCGCGCAGCGTGAACGCATTGCGCTCGATGAGTGTGGCGTATCCGACCCCGAGCGCGGCGGCTCCTGCCGTCCCGATCACCGAACTCTTCAGCGGTGACGCCCTGACGGCATCTCGCGCCAGCTCTGCGGCAGAGCGCAGTTGTGTGGAGGCACTGCGCAGTTGCGTCGAGGTGCGGAGAAACGAGGGACTGAATTGTGCGGACACCTCATCCACGATACGGCAGCAACCGGATATGGACGTGCGAGCCGACGACTGCGCCGCGTAGCGTTTCCGCCATGTCCGAACTCAAGGCCCGCCTCCGTACCGACCTCACCGCAGCGATGAAGGCGAAGGACAAACTCCGCCTGGCAACGCTGCGCATGATTCTCGCCGCCATCCAGACCGAGGAGGTCTCCGGCAAGGAGGCCCACGACCTGACCGACGACGACGTTCTCAAAGTGCTTGCCAAGGAAGCGAAGAAGCGCGGCGAGTCGGCCGAGATCTACACGCAGAACGGCCGCGGCGAACTCGCTGCGAACGAGCGCGCCGAGGCGCAGATCATCGACGAGTACCTGCCCACGCCGTTGACCGACGAGGAACTGGCGAACATCGTCGACACCGCCATCGCGCAGGTCGCCGAGGATCTCGGGGAGCGACCGGCGATGAAGCAGATGGGTCAGGTCATGAAGATCGCGTCGGGACTCGCCGCGGGCAAGGCCGACGGATCGCGCCTGTCGAAGGCCGTCAAAGACCGCTTGTAGTGCGCTCCGCGCAGTGGTGCGGTTATGTGCCCCAGGGGGCACGCAACCGCACCACTGCCGTAGGCACTACCGAGGAACGGTGATACCGGGGATCGCCGGGATCTGGATTCCCGGCGGCAGATCCGGAATCTGAATGTTCGGCAACGAGGGCGTCGGGGCCGGGGCAGGCCGAACCGAACCGTCACTGACGTAGATCGTGATGTTCGACCCGGGGACCGCCGAGCCCGACGGCGACGTCGACACCACGGTGCCGCGGGCCGCCTGGTCGGCCGTGGTGGCCACCGTCACCTGGAAGCCCGCACCCTGCAGGGTCGCGGTTGCCGACGACTGGCTCTGGCCGGTGACGTCGGGTACCTGGCCGTTGGCCGAGCCGCGGACGTATTTCTGGTCGACGGGTGGCAACGAGACGGGTCCGAAATTGTTGGCGATCGGGCTCATCGCGTCGAACCACGTCCTGGCCGGTTCGTTACCGCCGTACAGGTTTCCGGACCCGCAGGGCCGCAGCGGGAACGAGCAGATCTCGCTGGGTGTCGGCGAGTCGCCGTAGGTGTAGACGGCCGCGGCGTAGTTGTTGGTGAAGCCGAGGAAGCCGGACGACCGGTGCGACTCGGTGGTGCCGGTCTTGCCGGACATCGGCAACGTCCAGCCGACCGATCCTGCGGCGGATGCGGACGTGCCGCCTGCCTGGTCGTCCTTGCTCATCGCGTTGGCGAGAGTGTTGGCCAGTCCGGGCTCGACGACCTGCTCACAGGCCTGCTGGGTGACGGGAACGGGCTTGCCCTCGCGATCGAAGACCGAGTCGATCGGGGTGGGCGGGCACCACTTGCCGCCGGAGGCCAGCGTGGCCGCAACGTTGGAGAGCTCGAGGGGGTTCACCCAGGTGGGTCCGAGGGTGAACGAGCCGAGGTTCTGGTCCTTCTGGAAATCGGCCATGGACTGGTCGGTTCCCGAGGAACCGGGGTTCGTGTACGAGCGCAGGCCGAGGCGGACGGCCATGTCGACCGTCGGGGTGACCCCGACCGACTCGATCAGCTTGACGAACGCCGTGTTGGGGGACTGGGCCAAGGCGTCGGTGATGGAGAGGGCGGGCGGGTAGTTGCCGGCGTTCTCGACGCAGTACGTCGCTGCCGGGCAGTTCCGTGCTCCGCCGTCACCGACGCCCTTGACCTCGACACGACGCGGAACCTGCAGCGTTGCGCTGGTGCCGAGTCCGCGTTCCATCGCCGCGGCGGTGGTGAAGATCTTGAAGATCGAGCCCGCGCCGTTGCCGATCAACGAGTACGGCTGCGGCTGAACGGTTTCGTCGGCATCGGCGTCGAGTCCATAGGTTCGGCTGCTGCCCATCGCGAGGATGCGGTGTTGATCCTGTCCCGGTGCGACGACGTTCATCACCGTGGCGACACCGTCGAGCGAGGGGCTGGTGTTGCCGACCAGGGCGGCCTTGGTGGAGTTCTGCACCGAGGGATCGAGCGTCGTGCGGATGAGGTAGCCGCCCTTGTCGATCTGCTCCCGGCTGATGCCTGCGTCGGCGAGGTACTGCAGTGCGTAGTCGCAGAAGAATCCGCGGTCACCTGCTGCGATGCATCCGCGGGGCAGGGTCTGGGGGACCGGAAGTACACCGAGCGGCTCGGACTTGAGGGCGGCGAGCTCGTCGGCGCGTTCGGGGAGGTTCTGGATCATCGTGTCGAGCACGGTGTTCCGCCGCTCGATCACGCCCTCCTCGTTGGTGTACGGGTTGAGCGCCGAGCTGGACTGCACCATGCCCGCGAGCATCGCGGCCTGGACGGCGCTGAGCTGGCTGGCGTCGATGCCGAAGTAGGTCTGGGCCGCGTCCTGGATGCCGAAGGACGCGTTGCCGAACGGCACCAGATTGAGGTATCGGGTGAGGATCTCGTCCTTGGTCAGTTCCTTGTCGAGCGTCAACGCCATGCGGATCTCGCGGATCTTGCGAGCGGGCGTCGTCTCGATGGCCGCGCGGCGCTCGGCGTCGGTCTTGGCCACCACCAGCAGCTGATAGTTCTTCACGTACTGCTGGTCGATGGTGGATGCGCCCTGCTCGACCTGCCCACTGGTGGTGTTGGTCAGGAACGCTCGGAGCGTGCCCTGCCAGTCCACACCCTGGTGCTCGGCGAAGCGGCGGTCCTCGATCGAGACGATGGCGAGCTTCATCTCGTTGGAGATCTGGTCGCTCGGCACCTCGAATCGACGCTGCTCGTACAGCCAGGCGATGGGCGTGCCGTTGACGTCCGTCATCGTCGAGACGGCAGGCACTGCGCCTTCCACCAACTCGGCCGAGACGTTGTCGACGGTATCGGCGGCGCGGTTGGAGGCGTACCCGAACCCGCCGGCCAAGGGGAACATCACGCCGGCGAGCAATGCACCGGCGAGTGCTGAACATCCGGCGAGCTTCGCCACGGTTTTTCCAACTGACACAGAGCACAGCGTACGTGGGTACCGCTCGGACCGGCAGAGGCCTGCATGCGCTGTGTGCTGCGCCCCTGCTCGGGACGGCCGTACCAGAAATGTGACCTCGCCGTCTTGCATTCGGGGCTCGCGTTACCTAAATTATGAACACGGTGTGATTCGCATAACACTTGATAATGAATGTGGGGCAGCTCCTAGAATTTGTGCTTCGACCGACGAGGTACAAACCGCTTCGAGCCTCCGGGACGTCCAGTGAGGACGTCCGCAACGCAAAGGGGTATCCGCATGCACACGACAACAGCGCCGACGCGACTCGATGTAGAAGAAGCCGAGGCACGCATCGCCTGGGTGTCGCACGCCCGTTGCAAGGGCACTGACCCGGACCAGCTCTTCGTCCGGGGTGCAGCGCAGCGCAAGGCCGCCACCATCTGCCGGCACTGCCCGGTGCTGATGCAGTGCGGTGCGGATGCATTGGACAACCGCGTCGAGTTCGGTGTCTGGGGTGGCATGACCGAACGCCAACGCCGGGCGCTGCTCAAGCAGCACCCCGAGGTCGACTCCTGGTCCGAGTTCTTCGAGACCCAGCGTCAGCAGCAAGCAGCTATCTAGGCAGTGCCGGGCACGGCTGACCCGGCCCGTGCGGGTCAGCCGATCTAGCCCTTGCGGGTCAGCTGATCGGCCACTGCGCGCAGCGCGGCGAGGTCGGAGACCTCGAACGGCAGCGACGGCACACCGACGATGGGCACCCGGGGGTGCGCACCGGTGAAGCGTCGAAGCAACCTCACCTCCCGCGCTGCCGTGACCGCGCGCTGGGCGTGGATTCGGAGGACTGCAGCGGTCAGGTCCGCGCCGGGGTCCTCGATTCGATCGAGCAGATCTGCGGCCGTCGCTGCGTGATCGGCCTGCACCGTCGACAACGTCGGGTGCGTCCGGTTCACCACCAAGCCGGCCAGCGGCATCTTCTCCGCGGACAACCGCTCCACGAAGAACGCTGCCTCGCGAAGTGCATCCGGCTCTGCGGCAGCGACGACGAGGAAGCTGGTGCCGTCCTCGCGTAGCAACTGGTAGGTACGCGTCGCCCGCTCGCGGAAGCCACCGAACATCGAATCAAGCGACTGAACGAAAGCCGATGCGTCGGAAAGCATTTGGCTACCGATCACGGTGGAGACGCCGCGCATGGCCAAGCTCATCGCGCTGGTGACCACGCGGGTGATGCCGCGACCCGGAGCGGTGAGCAGTCGGATGAAACGGCCGTCGAGGAACGAGCCGAGTCGCTGCGGCGCATCGAGGAAGTCCAGTGCGTTGCGCGACGGCGGAGTGTCCACCACGATCAGATCCCACGACGAGTCGAGGGACAGCTGCCCCAACTTCTCCATCGCCATGTACTCCTGCGTGCCCGAAAACGACGACGCCACAGTCTGATAGAACGGATTGGCCAACACCTGCTCGGCCTTCTCCGGCGTCGAGTGCTCGATGACCATCTCGTCGAACGTGCGTCGCATGTTCAGCATCATCGCGTGCAGTTCACCCTTGGCACCGGCACCCAACTTCACCGGCTGTGGGCTGTTGTCGAGATCGCCGAGACCGAGTGCCTGAGCCAAGCGGCGGGCCGGATCGATCGTCAGCACCACCACGCGCCTGCCCTGCTCGGCGGCGCGCAGCGCCATCGCTGCCGCGGTGGTCGTCTTGCCGACACCGCCCGCCCCACAGACGACGACGATTCGTGACGTGGGATCGGTCAGAATGCGGTCGACATCGAGTTCGGTTGCTACTGGTCGCGTCATCGGACACCCTGTTCTGCGAGCTTGGCGGCGAGCTCGTACAAGCCGCCGAGATCGACACCGTCGGCCAACATCGGCAGCGACATCCGCGCGACGTCGAGTTCGTCGAGCGTGGTTGCGCTCTCCACCTGAGCCGAGAGCGTCGCCGCATGCTCGATCGATTCGGTGAGCAGCCCCGCGAAGTCCGCCTCGGACAACGTGATTCCGGTCTTGGCGAGACCGTCCTGGATGGCGACGGCATCGATCTCGCCCCCGGCGATGGCGTCGAGGGACTCGGCAGGCAGGTACGTCGGTTCGGTGCGATTGACGATCACCGTGCCGAGCCGAAGATCGGCCGCCTCCAGCTCACTCACAGCGTCGGCGGTCTCCTGGACCGGCAGCGCCTCGAGCAGCGTCACCAGGTGCACGACGGTGTCGGCCGAGTGCAGCAACCGCACCACGCCCTCGCTCTGTGAACGAACCGGACCGCCCTTGGCGAGATCTGCCATGGCCTTGGTGACGTCCAGAAAGTTTCCGATGCGGCCGGTCGGCGGCGAGTCGACGACGACCTCGTCGTAGATGCGGTTGCCCTTCTTGTCGGTCCGCACCACACATTCCTTGACCTTGCCGGTGAGCAGTACATCGCGCAGACCGGGTGCGATGGTCGTCGCGAACTCGATGGCACCGATCTTGCGCATCGCGCGGCCGGCGAAGCCGAGGTTGTAGAACATCTCGAGGTATTCGAGGAACGCGGTCTCGATGTCGATCGCCAGTGCGTAGACCTCACCGCCGCCGTCTGCCGAGGCGACCCGCGTCTCCTGCGGCGGAAGCTGGGGCACGTCGAAGAGCTGCGCGATGCCCTGTCGGCCCTCGACCTCGACCAGCAACACCCGTCGACCGCCTGCCGCGAGCGCGAGCGCCAATGCGGCAGCGACCGTCGTCTTGCCGGTGCCACCCTTACCGGACACGAAATGCAGCCGCGCGGCATCTGCCTTCGCCGGCCATCCGTCTTCGTTCGCTATACCCACACCCCGACCATATAGAGGTCGTCCCCGGGCGTCCGACCGAAGTCTCTAACTCTGCCCCGAGTGTCGGCGGAGTCGGTCGACCAATTGCCGGGTGTAGCCGTCGAGATCCGGAACTGCGTCGGGACAGGCGACCATGGCAACCGTGACCACGCCGGAGAACCCGAAGAAGCCGTGAGCGAGACATCTGCCGTCTTCGAGAAACCCGAAACCCGCCGAGAAACGCGCGACCGCACCATACAGCTCGAGATCCGCGCGGCCACGGTCGACACTGACCACGGTTGTCTGAGCCCCGACGCGCGACGGAGAGCGGTCGCGTTTTCGGAATCGACGTCCCTGGACGAATCGGACGATCGGCGCGGGCACCCGCTCGTCCGCTCGCGCGATGCGAAGCAGTGGCGCGGCCGTCACTCTGGCTCGTTCGACTGCGAGCGACCGAGTGATCAGCTCGGCCCGCTTCTCGAGATCGGGTTCGCCGACGTGGAGATCGACCGTTCCGACCACCGCGCGATTCGCTGCAGGCCACTCCGTATCGCGAGGCAGGACCATCGGGACGAACGCCGACACGATGCCTCCGGTCTCGGACAGTGCCCCGTGACCGTCACCGAGATACCGATCGAGGCACGGGCCGACGGCGCAGAGAGCGGACACCGTCAACGACGCGGCACCCACGCGGACCTCCGTCGCCTGCATCGGCACTATCCGGACGACTCGATACGGCCCCACGGCCCGGTTGATCGACGTGGCGGGCACCGCAGGCGGACCGGGCGTCGTACCCCGGTAGGCGCGAATCGCACGGCGGGCCTCCCACCGCGATCGCGCGAGATCCACCGGTGCCCGGACCACCGCACTCAACACGCCGGCAAGGGGGTGCTCCCGCTCGGGTTCGGTCTGCGGAGACGGTGCCGCGCCCGCCGAGGACTGTGCCTCGAACAGTGCGCGAACCATCTTCGAGACGCCGAGGCCATCGGTCAGGGCGTGTCCGACCTGCAGTATCACCACCGTGACCGCTCCCTGTATCAGCGGAGCAGAACCGACTCCGCGCACCACGTGCACGTGCCAGGAGTGGTCTCTCGGATCGAGACGGGTGCGGAGCAGGTCGCCCATCAAGGCCTCGAAATCGGCCCAGGGAGCACCGCCGAGATCGTGATCGGACATCCGTTCGGACACCGGGGACGTGTCGGGTACCCATCGCGGGTAGTCCAGGTTCAGCGGCGCCTCCCGAAGCCGTAGCCCCAGGCCGGGAACGAGGGGCACACGGGTCTCCATGTGCGCGACGACCTCCTCGAACGAGGGCGCGGCGCGATCGACCGAGTCGAACACCGTCAGAGAGAACTGGTCTCGAGAATCACCGAGGTTGCGCGCGAAGTGATAGATGGCGTCCTTGATATCGAGCCGATCCATGCGACGACTGTAGTTCCGGCACCGCGTGGGCGATAGGCTCGACAGTCATGAGCGAAAAGATCATCTGGGAGTACTTCACCGCACCGGTTCTGATTCATGCCACCAAGCAGATTCTCGACAACTACGGCTCCGAGGGCTGGGAGCTCGTCACGATCATGGCGGGGCCCAACGGCGGCGACACGTTGGTCGCGTACTTCAAGCGTCCGAAGGCCTGAGCGCGTGGCGAACTGGAGCGAACGACTGTCCGAGCTGGGCATCGAGCTGCCCGACGTCGTCCCGCCGCTGGCCGCCTACGTCCCGGCGGTGCAGGTGGGCTCGCTCGTCCACACCTCCGGCCAGTTGCCGATCGTGGACGGAAACCTGACGTCCGTGGGCAAGGTCGGTGCCGACGTCACCGCTGAGGACGCCACCGCTGCGGCACGCATCTGTGCCCTGAACGCGCTCGCCGCCGTGCACGCGCTCGTCGGCATCGATTCGGTGGCCCGGGTGATCAAGGCGGTCGGGTTCGTCGCGTCCGCGCCGGGATTCACCGGTCAGCCCGGGGTGATCAACGGGGCGTCGAACGTCATCGGTGAGATCTTCGGCGATGCGGGCAAGCACGCGCGCTCGGCTGTGGGTGTCGCCGAACTGCCCCTCGGTGCTTCGGTGGAAGTGGAGCTCATCGTCGAACTGCGCTGACGCGCAGTGGTGTGTTCGTGTGCTCTCTGGGGCACTCGACCACGCCACTGCGGCGTAGCTGCACATGTCACTGCGGCGCAGCCGCACATGTCACTGGGGCGTAGCCGCACATGTCACTGCGGCGTAGCTGCACATGTCACTGGGGCGTAGCCGCACTGATCACCTTCTGTAGGTGCAGGCCGCGGTGTACCGAGCATTCGTGATCGACACCCTTGTCGACCGACTCGAGGAATTCGTCCAGCAGGACGGCGAAGCAGTCGGTCGACGAGGTCGATCGATCGGTGAGTGTCTCGACTCCGTCGGTGCCGCTGAGTTCTATCCGCATCAGAGACGGCATGATCGGCGTCCGCAGGGACAACTGCACCGTGCTGCGGGCTCCGCCTTCGTGTTCGAGCAGCACCGTCCAACTGTCCGACGCCACCTCTCGGTGCGAGTAGGCAACGCGCGCAATGGTTCCCAGCGCTGCATCGAGCAGATCGAACACGTGTGGTCCGATGTCGAGGATTGCCCCGTCGTCGTGTCGCCACTGGGAGTTCGCATACGCCCCGCCGAGGACGGCACCGGAAAACCAGGTTCCCGAGCCCGCGGCCCACGCTCGACCGGCGGCCGCGTCGAGGAATCGCCTTGTCTCCGGGGCGAACCGGAGTGTCAGCGTCACCATCGAGCGCACGCCCGCTGCCGTCACCGCCGAGGCCAGTTCCTCGGCCTCGGCCACTGTTGCGGCAATCGGCTTGTCCAACAACACATGTTTGCCTGCCTGGACCGCGCGGAGCGCGTACCCGGCTTGCACGGCCGGTGGTACCGCGAAGGCCACCGCGTCGACCTCGCCCAGCAGGGCATCGAACGATTCGAAGACCGGTGCCCCCATCTCGGCCGCCGCCTCGGACCGTCGGGCCCACACTCCGGCGAAGTCGACGGCGGGATGAGCGAGCAACGAGGGGGCTTGAGTCTTGCGAGCCCAGGGGCCCGCTCCGACGAGTCCGATCTTCATAGGTGTCGACGGTAGTCCGCGTGGACACGAGCTGGGGTCGGCGACCTACAGTGTTTCAATGGCCGTTTCGAATCCCCAGCATCCCGCGTACGGACTACGCCGTCAGGTGACGCCGACCGCGTCGGTTCTGCTCGCCGACAACCCGGGCAAGATGACCCTCGACGGAACCAACACCTGGATTCTCCAGGCACCGGGGTCCGAGGAATGCATCGTCGTCGATCCGGGGCCGAAGGACCGAGCCCACCTCGACGCCGTCGCCGCGTCGGGCACGGTGGTGCTGACCCTGGTGACCCATCGCCACGCCGATCACACCGGTGGGCTGAAGCGTTTTCACCGAAAGACGGCGGCTCCGGTGCGCGCGGTCGGGGAGAAGTTCCTGCACGGGGACGGTGCTGCTCTGGCCCACGGCGAGGTCATCGAGGCCGCGGGGCTTCGGATCGAGGTTCTGCACACGCCCGGTCACACCGCGGATTCGGTGAGTTTCGTGCTCGACGACGCGGTCCTGACGGGAGATACCGTCCTCGGCCGCGGCACCACGGTGCTCGACCCGAAGGACGGCTCGCTCGCGGATTATCTGCAGTCGTTGGACCGGCTCGAAGCGGCCGGTGCGGGAAAGACCGTGCTTCCCGGTCACGGGCCGGAGTTGCCGGACACCGCCGAGGTGGCGCGGGCGTATCGCGCTCACCGTCGGCAGCGGCTGGATCAGGTTCGCTCGGCGCTCGCCGAACTAGGCGAGAACGCGAAACCGATGCAGGTGGTACGCCACGTCTATGCGGACGTGGACAAGAAGTTGTGGCCTGCTGCGCGGATGTCGGTCAAGACGCAGCTGGCCTACCTCCGCAAGAGCTAGCGAGCTCGGCGTGCCAGACGCTCGGAGTCCGAGATCAGCACGGACTTGCCTTCGAGGCGCAGCCATCCGCGGTGTGCGAAGTCGGCCAGTGCCTTGTTGACGGTCTCGCGAGAGGCACCGACGAGCTGAGCGATCTCTTCCTGCGTCAGGTCGTGGGTGACGCGCAGCGAGCCCGCTTCCTGGGTGCCGAAGCGCTGGGCCAGCTGCAGCAGCGCCTTCGCGACGCGTCCGGGAACGTCGGTGAAGATGAGGTCGGCCAGGTTGTTGTTGGTGCGACGCAACCGGCGGGCCAGCACGCGCAGCAACTGCTCGGCGATCTCGGGGCGCTGATCGATCCAGTCCTTGAGCGCAGCTCGATCCATGCTGACCGCGCGCACCTCGGTGACCGTGGTGGCCGAGGACGTACGGGGGCCGGGGTCGAAGATCGACAGCTCGCCGAACATGTCCGACGGTCCCATGATCGTCAGCAGGTTCTCGCGACCGTCGGGGGAGCGTCGCCCGAGCTTGATCTTGCCGGAGACGATGATGTAGAGCCGGTCTCCGGGCTCGCCCTCGTTGAACACGACGTGTCCGCGGGGGAAATCGACAGGCTGCAGCTGCTTCGTCAGTGCCGCAACCGCAGAGGGTTCGACTCCTTGGAAGATGCCGGCCCGTGCCAGGACGTCGTCCACTTGCGCTCCTTTTGGGATGTCGGTGACGCGGCAACCCGCACCACCGAAAGCGTTTGTACACAGTTCGTGCCATGCACCGAACTGCGGTGCAGTTCAGGCGTCGACGCCGACCAGATGATCAAACACAACAATTACCTCAGGGGAGTCTACTTCGAGTCGGTGGAAACCGAGTGATCGACGCCACCACAGGTTGCCAGAGGTCTCGGGTGTGTGTTCCCGTTCACCTGAAATTCATCCAAATTACGACCAATGGGACGAAACGTGCGCTCAGCTGGCTCGTTGGTCGACCATGCCGTCGCGCGTGTCGACGGTCCGCGGCGGGGTCTGGCGGCGTTTGCGGGTGTTGAATCGGGCCAGTGCGTGCGGGAAGCCCTCGTTCGCCAGAGTGGCGACCTCGGACGTGCTCGCCTGATCGAGGAACTCCTGTACTTCCTGCTCTCGGACGCCGAGCTTGCTGAGCCGGAACTCGACGCGTTCCATCGCGAGTGCGAAGAGCATGAGTAGTACCGGAAAGAGCACCACGGCGAGTCCTTGCATACCGGCCAGTTAACACCGAAAAGGTCTCGATACAAACACAGCCCACTCCTGCCGCGAGGAACGTTACGCATTCTTGTCCGTACAGTTGTGGAGTGGATTCGACAGCTCCGAAACGCCCCGACGTGCGCAAACGTGAGGAGACGCACCTCGGGCTCGTGCGTCGAGCTCGGCGGATGAATCGGACGCTCGGGGTCGCCTTCCCGCATGTGTACTGCGAACTGGACTTCACCACGCCCCTCGAACTCGCCGTCGCGACCATCCTGTCCGCGCAGTGCACCGACAAGCGCGTCAACATGGTCACCCCGGCTCTGTTCGTGAAATACCGCACAGCCCGCGACTACGCCGAGGCGGACCGCACCGAGCTCGAGGAGTACATCCGCACCACGGGGTTCTACCGAAACAAGGCGAACTCACTGATCGGACTCGGACAGAAGTTGCTGGAGAACTTCGACGGCGAGGTGCCCGCGACGTTGAAGGATCTCGTCACGCTTCCCGGGATCGGCCGCAAGACGGCCAACGTCGTGCTCGGCAATGCCTTCGATGTTCCGGGAATCACCGTCGACACCCATTTCGGACGGCTCGTGCGGCGGTGGCAGTGGACCGAGGAGGAGGACCCGGTCAAGGTCGAGCACGCCGTCGGCGCACTCATCGAACGCAAGGAGTGGACGCTGCTCTCGCATCGAGTCATTTTTCACGGTCGACGCGTCTGCCACGCTCGTACACCCGCATGTGGGGTGTGCGTCCTCGCCAAGGACTGCCCGTCCTTCGGCACCGGTCCGACCGACCCCGCCGCTGCGGCCGCGTTGGTGAAGGGCCCGGAAACCGACCACCTCCTCGCCCTTGCCGGAATCGTGCCGTGAACAGATCTGCTCTGCGGTGGTCACTGGTCGCTCTGATCCTGGTGGTCGGGATGGTCTACGCGCTGTGGCCCCGAAGCGACGCGCCGACCGCCCAACCCACGGACTCTCCCGGCCTCGGGCAGCGGGCACCGGGCACGGACGAGCGTCGCGCAGCCGACACCGCCGAGGCCCTCGCCCCGCTGCGGCGCAACGCAGGGCTGGCCGCATGTCCGACGCCGTCGGGTGCTGCATCCGGTCCGCTGACCGGCATCACCCTCGAATGCATCGGCGACGGCTCGTACGTCGACCTCGGCCAGGTACTCGCGGGCCGACCGGCGCTGCTCAACATCTGGGCGTACTGGTGCGGGCCCTGCGCCGAAGAGCTGCCCTACCTGCAGCAGTACGCCGAACGGGCGGGCGAGAAGATCGAGGTCCTGACGGTGCACAACGACGCCAACGAAGCCAACGGCCTGACTCGGCTCACCGACTACGGCGTCACTCTGCCCGGCGTTCAGGACGGTGCGGGCAGAGTCGCCGCCGCCGTCGGAGCGCCCAATGTGCTGCCCGTTTCCGTTTTGATATCTGCGGATGGCACTGTCGCCAAGGTGCTGCCACAACCCTTCCGGAGCGTCGACGACATCGCCGACGCCGTCCGCGTCAACCTCGGAGTCGACTCGTGACCGCACCCGACTGGCTCGGGCGCATGATCGACGTCGCAGGCAGGGCGGGCGGACTCACCGACACCACCGGCACCAACCCCGTGCTGCAGCGTCAAGCGCCGTCGTCCGACCGGCCGCGGTCCGCCGCCGTGCTGGTGCTGTTCGGCGGCACACCCGTCGCCGATCCCGGTGCGCCCGGCGGACTGCCTGCCGACGCCGACGTCCTGCTGACCCAGCGTGCATCGACACTGCGAGATCACAGCGGGCAGATCGCCTTTCCCGGCGGAGCCACCGACCCGGGCGACGACGGCCCGATCGGCACGGCACTGCGGGAGGCGCAGGAGGAGACCGGGCTCGACCCGGCAGGCGTCGTCCCGTTGGCGACGATGCCAGGAATCTACGTTCCGCCCTCGCGCTTCGACGTGGTTCCGGTGCTCTCGTACTGGGAGCGGCCGACCCCGGTTCGCGTCGTCGATCCAGGCGAGACCGAGAGAGTGGTGCGAGTTCCGTTGCGCGAGTTGCTCGATCCGAACAACAGATTCCAGGTACGCCACCCTGCGGGGTACCAGGGTCCCGCGTTCGCTGTGCAGGGCATGCTGGTGTGGGGCTTCACGGGCGGTATCCTGGCGGGTCTGCTGGCTGTATCGGGCTGGGAGCCCGAGTGGGACACGGGGGACATACGCGATCTGGAGGCCAGCTTGACTGCGGTAGGAGCGAGGCTCGATCGGTGACAGGTTCAGGGTGGGTCGATATCGCGGTGGTTGCCATCGCACTGCTGGCGGCGACGTCGGGATGGCGGCAGGGGGCGGTGGCGTCGGCGCTGGCGTTTCTCGGTGTCGTGCTCGGGGCCGTCGCCGGCATTCTGGTGGCACCGCACGTGCTCGAACACGTCGACGGTTCGCGGACGCGGGTGTTCGTCGGAATCGCGCTGATCGTGGTGTTGGTGATCGTCGGTGAGGTGGCCGGCATGGTTCTCGGTCGGGCATTGCGCAGCGGAATCCATTCGCGCGCAGCACGATCGGTCGACAGCACCATCGGTGCCGGGTTGCAGGCCGCAGCCGTTCTCGCGGCCGCGTGGCTGCTCGCCATTCCACTGACGTCGTCCTCGCAGCCCGAGGTCGCCAGCGCTGTACGCGGCTCGACGGTTCTGGGCAAAGTCGACGAGGTGGCTCCAGACTGGTTGCGTCAGGTGCCCAAGGAATTCTCGGCGCTGCTCGATACGTCCGGGCTTCCCGACGTCATCGGACCGTTCGGACGCACTCCGGTCGCGAACGTCGCCGCACCCGATTCCGGGATCGCAGCGGGACCGATTCCGGTGCAACTGCAATCGAGCGTCATCAAGATCAACGGCATCGCGCCGAGCTGCCAAAAGGCGTTGGAAGGTTCGGGTTTCGTCGTCGGATCGGATCTGGTGATGACCAATGCACACGTCGTCGCAGGCACGTCCGAGGTGACGGTCGATTCGCCCAACGGACCGCTCGACGCCGACGTCGTGTTGTTCGACCCGGAAGAAGACGTTGCCGTGCTTCGGGTTTCGGAGCTCGCGGCCCCGGTCTTGCCGTTCGCGCCGGCACCTGCCGAATCCGGAACCGACGCCATCGTGCTCGGCTACCCCGGGGGCGGGCCGTACACGGCGAGCCCGGCGCGCATCCGCGAGATCATCAACCTCAGCGGACCGGACATCTACCGCACCGGCACCGTCCAACGCGAGGTCTACACCGTCCGCGGATCGGTGCGGCAGGGCAATTCCGGTGGACCGCTGGTCAACTCGTCCGGTGAGGTACTCGGTGTGGTGTTCGGCGCAGCGGTCGACGACCCCGACACCGGATTCGTGCTGACCGCATCGGAGATCGCGGACGAGCTCGCGCAGAGTTTCGATGCCCCGGTGCCGGTGGGCACGGGCGACTGCATCGTCTAGCGCTCGCGCACGACCCGCAGGATCTCTTCCGACACCACGTCGGGGGATTCCTGGTGCACGTAATGCCCCACGTCTCGCACTGTTCGACGCGTCAGCCCCGGAGCCCAGTGCCGATCTCTGTCGAGGGTGGTGGGCAGGACGTACGGGTCCAGGTCGCCGCTGATCTGCGCGACGCGAATCGAGGTGCGGACGTCCACGGCGTCCATGAAGCGGCGGCCGTCGGAACGGAACTGACTGCGGAACGCCCAGCGCTGATATTCCAGCGCGCAGTGCGCAGCACCCGGAATACGGATGGCCGACCGCATCTTGGCCGTGGTGTCCGCGAAATCCTCGGTGCGCTGCCACGCGTTCCCGGCGCGGCTGCTCATCAGTTCTTCCACCGCGACACCGCCTCGACGCGTCAGCAGTCTCTCGGGGCGTAGCGGAACCTGGTAGCGAACGAAGTGGGGCAGCAGGGCGGCGCGTTGGGCTGAGTCCTTCAACACGGAGCGACGCAGAGAGATGGGATGCGGCGCGTTGACGAGCACCATCGAGTTCACCAGGCGGGGGTGCAGCGCTGCACTGGCCCAGCAGACGAGACCGCCGTCGGCGTGGCCGACGAAGGTGGCGTTCGGGTAACCGAGTGCTCGAACCAGGCCGACGATGTCGCCTGCCAGGGTCCACCCGTCGTAGCCGCGTGGAGGCTTGTCGGAGTCACCGTATCCGCGCAGGTCGACGGCAATGGCACGAACACCCGACCGCGACAGTGCCTCGAGTTGGTGTCGCCAGGAGTACCAGAAGTCGGCGAAGCCGTGCAGCAGAACCACCAACGGTGCGTCCGGTGCGTGTTCGCCGACCTCCACGACATGGAACCGAATTCCGTTGGCGTGGATGTCGCGGTGAATCCACTGTCCCGGATATCGGACCGTGGACGGATCGGGCTGATTCATACTGCTCGACTCGCCGGGCTACTACTTCTTGTAGCCGGGAACTCCGGGGATGGAATCGTGCTGGTTCGGCAGCACCGTCGACGCCTGCTTGAGCGAGTCGATGGTCTTCTCGGGCTTGCGCAACTTCTTGACCCTGCGGTATCCGAGGAATCCGAACAGCGCCGCCGCCAACACCATGACGGCGAACACGATCAGGAATGCCGCCCAGCGGTAGAGCCACACGTCCAGCAGTTCGGCGGCGAAGAAGAAGAAGAAGAACGAGCTGAACAGCAACACTGTCAACGCGATGATGAAGAAGACGCTGCCCTGCAGTCCCTTCTTGACCTCGCCGGTGACCTCGGCCTTGGCGAGGGCGACTTCGGCGCGTACGAGCGTCGAGACCTGAGTGGTGGCGTCCTTGACGAGGTTTCCGATGCTGGCGCTACCAGGGGTGCGGGCATCGACATCGGTCAGAGGTATCGACGAAATCGTGTTCGGGACGCCGTTGCCGTATCCCTTGTCATTGCTGACGCTCAACTCTCGACCCCTTGTAATTGCTCTGCTCGGTGTTGTGCGGAAGATCGTATCGACAGTAGTGCCTAGGTAGCAGATTAACTGTTTCCCGCTAGTCGAGCGACGCTCGGCTGTCGTGGCCGGGTACCTCCGCGTCCGCGAGGGCAAACACGACAATGTTGCACGAACCGGCAACGAACAGCCCCGGGGCGTGAAATTCTCAGGTGTTCATCAGGTAATTTGCAGGGAACTTCCCCCTTCAGGAGCATTCGTGAGTTCAGCACACGCCGTCACCGCCGACGGCGCCATTCCCGCACCCCAGGTGCCGCGGTCGCGCATCGTGATCGCCTCGATGGTCGGCACGTCCATCGAGTTCTTCGACTTCTACATCTATGCCACCGCCGCAGTGCTCGTCTTCCCGCGTCTGTTCTTCCCCGCGGGCAACGACACCACCGCTCTGCTGGCGTCGTTCGCGACCTTCGGCTTGGCGTTCATCGCGCGGCCCGTCGGGTCGATTCTGTTCGGCCACTTCGGCGATCGCATCGGACGCAAGGCGACGCTCGTCGGCTCCCTGCTGACGATGGGTGTCGCGACGTTCGCGATCGGACTGTTGCCGACGTACGCCGCGGTCGGCCTGTGGGCTCCGGCTCTGCTGGCGATCATGCGCTTCACCCAGGGCGTCGGTCTCGGCGGGGAGTGGAGCGGTGCAGCGTTGCTGGCCACCGAAACCGCCAAGCCGGGCAAGCGAGCGTGGGCGGCGATGTACCCGCAGCTGGGCGCGCCGATCGGCTTCTTCTTCGCCAACGGCATCTTCCTGCTCATCGTCATCGCGACGGGCTACGACTCCGTGAACTCGGGCACCGATCACGCGTTCCTCACGTGGGGTTGGCGAATCCCGTTCCTGCTCAGCGCCGTCATGGTCATCATCGGCCTGTACGTGCGGCTCAAGCTGGAGGAGACGCCGGTGTTCAAGCTGGCCGTCGAGCGTGGCCAGAAGGTCAAGACCCCGCTGGCGCAGGTGTTCAAGAGCAGTTGGCGTCAGCTGATCATCGGAACGTTCGTCATGCTCGCCACCTACACGCTGTTCTACATCATGACCACGTGGGTGGTCAGCTACGGAACGGGCAAGGTGGCCGACGTCAACGGCCCCAAGCTGGCCATCCCGTACACCGACTTCCTCGAGCTTCAGCTGATCGCGGTGCTGTTCTTCGCGGCGCTGATTCCGGTGGCCGGACTGCTGGCCGACAAGTACGGCCGTCGCCCCACTCTGATCGTCATCACGTCGGCGATCGTGCTGTTCGGTCTGTCGTTCCACTGGTTCGCAGATCCGGCGTCCGCCTCGGCAGGCAAGATGCTGGTGTTCATGTGCGTCGGCCTCGGGCTGATGGGCCTGACCTTCGGACCGATGAGTGCCGTTCTGCCCGAACTGTTTCCGACGAACGTTCGGTACACGGGCTCGGGAATCTCGTACAACACCGCGTCGATCCTCGGTGCCGCAGTGGCACCGTTCATCGCCACCTGGCTGGTGAGCAGCTACGGCGTCGGCTGGGTGGGCGTGTACCTCGCCATCGCCGCAGCGTTGACGCTGATCTCGCTGATCATCATGAAGGAAACACGAGATCAGTCGCTCGACAGCGTGTAGAGCGGCTGCGCCGCAGGTGAGCGGAAATTCGTAGCAGGGGTCGAATTTCCGCTCACGTGGGTCCGCTCGTTTTCGTCCGCTGCGACGATTGACGGGCGATTGTCAGCAACTTGATCGCACATCCTCAGGATCGGGGGCAACAGTGATCGACTGTGACCGTCCTCGAACGCGACATCGCTCGCCCGCGCTGGGCAATGCCCACTCTCGCCGCCCTTCTCGTTGCGACCGCAGGGGCCTACGCCCTCGATCTGAACCGCGAGCACTGGGGTAATTCCTTCTACGCAGCTGCCGTTCAAGCCGGCTCGGTGAGCTGGAAGGCCTTCCTCTTCGGTTCGTCCGACGCCGCGAACTCCATCACGGTGGACAAGCCGCCTGCGTCGCTGTGGATCATGGAACTGTCCGTGCGGATCTTCGGTCTCAACTCGTGGTCGCTGCTGCTACCGCAGGTGCTGATGGCGGTGCTGAGCGTGGGAATCATGTACGCGATCGTCGCCCGTCGATTCGGCTACGGGGCCGCATCGATCGCGGGCGCAGTACTGGCGACGACGCCGACCTTCGCCCTGATGTTCCGCTACGACAATCCCGACGCCCTTCTCACCCTCACCCTGTTGGGGGCAGCGTGGGCGATGCTTCACGCGCTCGAGGACGGGCGAATTCGATGGTTGGTGCTCACCGGAGCTGTTGTCGGCCTGGGGTTTCTGACGAAGCAACTCCAGGCGTTCCTCGTCGTGCCGGCTCTTGCCGTGACGTACGCGGCGTTCGGTCCACCGAGGCTCGGCGTTCGACTTCTTCAGCTATTGGCGGCCGGTGCGGCGGTGCTCGTGACGGCCGGGTGGTGGGTCGCGATCGTCCAGTTGGTTCCGGCTGCCGACCGGCCGTGGGTCGGTGGGTCGAAGATCGACAGCATTCTGGACCTGACGTTCGGCTACAACGGCCTGGGCCGACTGACGGGAAACGAACACGGCGGCGTCGCGGAGTCGTTTTCGGGCAGTGCAGGCCCGGCCGGGCACGGCGCGCAGACGGGTATCACCCGCTTGTTCGCGGCCGCCCAGGGCGGTCAGATCTCGTGGCTGATTCCCGCTGCGCTGGTGCTCGTGGTGGCGGGAATCATCATGCGTGGCACAGCTCCTCGACGGGACTTCGCTCGCGCCTGGTTCGTGATGTGGGGATTGTGGCTCGTCGGGTGCTCGCTTGTGTTCAGCTTCATGTCGGGCACCTTCCACTCGTACTACACGATCGTGATCGCGCCGGCGATCGCCGCGATCGTCGGCGCTGCCCTGCGTGAACTGTGGGTGCGACGCGAGAAGCTCTGGGGGCGTGTGATTCTCGCGCTCACTTCCGCTGTCACCACGGCAACGTCGTTCGTCTTTCTCGCCCGCACCCCCGACTTCGTGCCGTGGCTGCGGTGGGTCGTGTTGGCAGCGGGAGTGATCGTGGCCGTCGCGCTGCTGTTCCGGGGATCTCGGCAGGCATCGATGGCGTTGGGAGCAGTCGCTCTGGCTGTCGCGTTGGCGGGGCCGGTCGCGTATGTCGCCGACACTGTCGTCACCCCGCACAGTGGGGGAGGTCCATCGGCGGGCCCCTCGATTCCGTCCGAGGCGGCAGGGTCCAGAACCGGAGTGCGCGACGACAGTGCCGGGCACTCGGCGCACTTCACTGCCCAGGCACCGGACGACGAACTGACCGGGCTGCTCGAATCCGGTGCACAGCACTACACCTGGGTGGCGGCGACGATCGGATCCAACGCCGCCGCGGGCCTACAGCTCGCGACCGACGACCCGGTGATGCCGGTGGGCGGGTTCTCGGGAACCGACCCGTCGCCCACGCTCGACCAGTTCCGGGCCGACGTGGCAGCCGGGAAAATCCACTACTTCATCGCCGGCAACGACAAGAACCGACCGTCGGCGATCGCTGATTGGGTGACAGCGACCTTCACACCCGAAACCGTCGGCGACTACACGGTGTTCGATCTGAGCGGCTGCGCCGCATGTGAGTGAAACTTCGTAGCAGGCTACGAAGTTTCACTCACATGGGAGCGCTAGCGACCCTTCGTGATCGCCTCGAACACCTTCGGGTCGACGAGGGTGGACACGTCGCCGAGTTCGCGGCCCTCGGCCACGTCGCGCAGCAGGCGACGCATGATCTTGCCCGATCGGGTCTTCGGCAGCTCGGGAACGATGGAGATCTCCCGCGGCTTGGCGATCGGCGAAATCTCTTTGGAGACCTGAGCTTTGAGTTCGGCGATCAACGCATCGCCGGTGTTCTCCTCGCCGCCGCGCAGGATGACGAACGCGACGATGCCCTGCCCGGTGGTCTCGTCGGCGGCACCGACCACTGCGGCCTCGGCGACACTGTGATGGCTGACCAGGGCCGACTCCACCTCGGAGGTGGAGATGCGGTGGCCGGAGACGTTCATGACGTCGTCGACGCGGCCGAGGACCCACAGGGCACCGTCCTCGTCGTACTTGGCGCCGTCACCGGCGAAGTACCAGCCCTCCTCGGCGTAGCGCGACCAGTACGTTTCCTTGTAGCGGTCCATGTCGCCCCAGATGCCGCGCAGCATCGACGGCCACGGCTCGTCGAGGACGAGATAACCGTTGCCGCCGTTGCCCAGTGGCTTGGCGTCGTCGTCGACGATCTTGGCGGAGATACCGGGCAGCGGGGCCATCGCGGAGCCCGGCTTGGTGGCGGTGACGCCGGGCAGCGGGGAGATCATGATCGCGCCGGTCTCGGTCTGCCACCAGGTATCGACGATCGGTGCGCTGCCGCCACCGACGACGTCGCGGAACCAGCGCCACGCCTCGGGGTTGATCGGCTCGCCGACGGAACCGAGCAGACGGATCGAGGACAGATCGTGGGCCTCGGGGATTTCCTTGCCCCACTTCATGAACGTGCGCACGAGGGTGGGAGAGGTGTAGTAGATCGAGACCTTGTACTTCTCGATGACGTTCCAATGCCGGTGCTCGTCGGGCGAATTGGGCGTTCCCTCGTAGACGACCTGCGTGGCGCGGTTGGAGAGCGGGCCGTAGACGATGTAGGAGTGTCCGGTGACCCAGCCGATGTCGGCGGTGCACCAGTAGACGTCCTTGCCTGCCTTGTGGTCGAAGACGTTGTGGTGGGTGTACGAAGTCTGCGTCAGGTAGCCGCCGGAGGTGTGAATGATGCCCTTGGGCTTACCCGTCGTACCCGAGGTGTAGAGGATGAACAGCGGATGCTCGGCCGGGAAAGGCTGTGCCTCATGCTCTTTCGATGCCTTCGCGACGGTCTCGTGCCACCACAGATCGCGTCCGTCGGTCCAGGCGACGTCGGAGTCGGTGCGCTTGACGACGAGGACGTGTTCGATCGAAGCCGCCCCGTCGACGGCCTCGTCGACGGTGTCCTTGATGGGGGCGGGCTTGCCGCGTCGCCACTGGCCGTCGGTGGTGATGACGAGCTTGGCTTCGGCGTCGTCGATGCGTGAGCGCAGTGCGGTGGCCGAGAAGCCGGCGAAGACGACCGAGTGGGTCAGGCCCAGGCGTGCGCACGCGAGGATCGAGACGATGGCCTCGGGGATCATGGGCATGTAGATCGCGACGCGGTCGCCGGAGACGAGGCCGAGTTCGGTCAGGGTGTTGGCGGCCTGGCTGACGTCTGCGAGCAGATCGGAGTAGGTGACGTCGCGGCTGTCGCCTGGCTCGCCTTCCCAGTGGATGGCCACCTGGTCGCCGTGTCCGTCGAGGACGTGGCGGTCGACGCAGTTGTAGGCGACGTTGAGCTCGCCGTCGGCGAACCACTTGGCTACGGGGGCGTCGGACCAGTCGAGTACTTCGGTGAACGGGGTGTGCCAGTGGAGTCGGCGAGCCTGTTCGGCCCAGAAGCCGAGTCGGTCCTCCTCGGCGGCGGCGTAGAGCTCGGCCCCGGCGTTCGCCGTAGCCGTGAACTCGGCCGACGGCGCGTAGGAGGCAACCGCGGTCTCGTCGGTTCCGGAGGTACTGGTCGTCATCTCGAATAGCTCACTTTCGTCCGGTGCATTTCGCTCATGAAACTGCACTCCCGTGCCTGTCTCGAGCCCCTTGTGAGGGTAGTCACATGTGATGGCGATCGCACCGTTGCAATCGCCTGCAACCCCCTGATCTGCGGTGATCGGTAGTTTCTGCACGCTGGGCGGTCATCGGGGCCGTCGGCGTGGACCCGTGGCGACGAGGATGTCCGAACTGTGAGAAATCGACTTGCCGAAACGTTTCGATCATGTTTCCGGCTTACTCACGGGTCAGCAAAAGTTGGGGGAGTTCACATGTTCGTTTCAGGATGTGTCTAAAGTCCATCCCATCAGATCGTTGGAACGGCCCACCTGCCGTGCCATGCGGTCGCCCACGAATCCCCGGGCGTCGCGCCCGAGGAACTGAGCACGGATGACCCCGTGTTCACATCTGGATGGAGGATTTTCTTGCGTATCAAACGTGCCGTGGTCGTCACCACGGCTGTGCTGATGAGTGCGAGCCTGCTCGCCGCCTGTGGCGGTGGAGGCTCGAGCTCCGGTGGCAGTTCTGACGGGATCTACAGCATCTACATCGGTGAGCCGGAGAACCCGTTGGTTCCCGGAAACACCACCGAGAGCGAAGGCAGCCAGGTCCTCGAGGCCCTCTTCACTCCGCTGGTCACGTTCAACGACGAGGACAACAGCGTCGAGTACAACGGCGTTGCCGAGTCCGTCGAATCCGAGGACAACACCACCTGGACCATCAAGCTCAAGGACGGCTGGACGTTCCACGACGGCACCCCCGTCACGGCCGAGTCCTACACCAAGGCATGGAGCTACAACGCGTTGAGCACCAACGCATTCGGTGCCTCGTACTTCTTCGAGAACATCGAAGGCTACGCGGATCTGCAGGGTAGCGACACCGCCGAGCCCGTCGCAACCGAACTGAGCGGTCTGAACGTCGTCGACGAGACGACCTTCACCGTCAAGCTCACCGGACCGTTCGCCATCTTCCCGCTCACGCTGGGATACACGGCATTCGACCCGCTGCCCGAGGCGTTCTACGCCGACCCCGATGCATACGGTGCCCGCCCGATCGGTAACGGCCCGTTCAAGGCCGACTCGGACTTCGTTCCGGGACAGGGCTTCACCGTCACCAAGTACGACGACTACAAGGGCGACAACCCGGCTCAGTCCGCAGGCGTCAACTTCAAGGTCTACACCGAGCTGAACACCGGCTACAACGATGTTCAGGGCGGCGGACTCGACGTCATGCTCGATCTGCCCGAGGATGCGTGGGCCACGGCTCGTGACCAGTTCGGTGACCGCTACGGCGAGCGTGCGCGTCCCGACATCACGTCCCTCGGTTTCCCCACCTACGACCCGCGCTTCCAGGATCCGAGGGTGCGCAAGGCATTCTCGATGGCCATCGATCGTCAGGCCATCGCCACCGCGATCTTCACCGATACCCGTACCCCGGCAGGATCTTTCGCCTCGCCCGTCGTCGACGGATACCGCGAGGACGCCTGCGGTGCGAACTGTGAGCTCAACCCGGACGAGGCCAACCGTCTGCTCGACGAGGCCGGGTTCGACCGCAGCCAGCCGGTGGACCTGTGGTTCAACGCCGGTGCGGGCCACGATTCGTGGATGACCGCCGTGGGCAACCAGTTGCGTGACAACCTGGGCGTGAACTACGCACTGCGCGGCGATCTGCAGTTCGCGCAGTACCTGCCGCTGCAGGACGCCAAGGGAATGACCGGCCCGTTCCGCTCGGGTTGGATCATGGACTACCCGTCGATCTACAACTTCCTCTCCCCGTTGTACTCGGCAGCCGCAACCCCGCCGGCAGGTAGCAACTACGTCTTCTTCAACGACCCGGCATTCGACGCCGCGTTGGCCGAAGGCAACAACGCTGCAGATATCGACGCGGCAACGGCGGACTACCAGAAGGCAGAGGACATCCTGATCGACCAGATGCCCGCTACCCCGCTGTTCTACGGCCTGAACCAGGCTGTGTGGTCCGATCGCGTCTCCGACGTCAAGATCGACAACCGTGGCAACATCGTTCTCGAGGACGTCGTAGTCAGCTGACGACGCACCCAGGTGGGTGGCAGCCGAGCATGATCGGTTGCCACCCACCGGGTTTCGTTCATCCGTGGGTCGCATCTGCCCCACACCGACCTGCGCCGGCAAGACCCGAGGCGCAGGTTCGTCCCTTGTTCAAGGAGAAGACACACAGTGGGTCGCTACATCACTCGCCGATTACTGCTGACGATTCCCGTCCTGATCGGCTCCTCGTTCTTGATCTTCGCGATGGTCTACGCGCTACCGGGTGATCCCATCCGCGCCCTCGCTGGAGATCGTCCCCTCGCCCCCGGCGTCGTCGCCCAGCTGCGAGACGAGTTCAACCTCGACGACAATCTGTTCGTCCAGTACTTCAAGTACATCGGCGGCTTCTTCCAGGGCGACTTCGGTACCGATTTCTCCGGACGCCCCGTCCTCGACACCATCGAGCGGGCACTTCCGGTCACGGTCCGATTGACCATCGTGGCCGTCGTCATCGAGACCGTCATGGGCATCGCCGCAGGCGTGCTCGCCGCCCTCAAGCGCGGATCGTTCTTCGACAACCTGGTGCTCATCTCGACGACGCTGCTGGTGTCGGTGCCGGTGTTCGTTCTCGGCTTCATCGCCCAGTTCACCCTCGGCCTGAAGTTGGGGCTCTTCCCGATCTCCGGCATCAACGACGGCTGGTCGAGCTTCCTGCTGCCCGGCCTCGTGCTCGCATCGCTGTCGATGGCCTACGTCGCGCGGTTGACCAGGACATCGGTCGCCGAGTCGATGGCGGCGGACTACATCCGCACCGCGAAGTCGAAGGGAATCAGCAACCGTCGCATCATCGTTCGGCACGCGCTGCGCAACTCGTTGATTCCCGTCGTCACCTTCATCGGTGCCGACGTCGGTGGACTGCTGGGCGGTGCCATCGTGACCGAAACGGTGTTCAACCTGCCCGGTCTCGGCCGCGCGATCTACGACGGTCTCGCCCGTCAGGAAGGTGCCGTCGTCGTCGGCATCGTGACGCTCTTCGTGTTCTTCTACATCTTCTTCAACCTCGTGGTGGACGTTCTCTACGCGGTTCTCGATCCAAGGATTCGCTATGAATAAAGAAGATTCGAGCGCAGCTCAGCACGCCGCAGACGAGGGCCTGCCCGGCAACGTCATCACCGGCGAGGCCGTCGAGTTGGTCGGTCAGGCCAGCCTGTGGGGCAATGCGTGGAAGTTCCTGCGGAAGAGCCCGTTCTTCATCATCGGCACGTTCCTGCTGTTGGTGCTGTTGGTGATGGCGGTGTTCCCGCAGCTGTTCGCCCGCGGCATCGATCCGCGCGTGTGCTCGCTGTCCGATTCCCGTCAGAGTCCCAGCGCTGCACACTGGTTCGGCACCGACGTCCAGGGCTGCGACTACTACGCCAACGTCATCTACGGTGCGCGGATCTCGCTGTCGATCGGTGTGCTCTCGGTCATCGGTGTGCTCATCATCGGCGTCCTGATCGGTGCTCTCGCCGGGTACTTCGGCGGAATCACCGACAGCATCCTGGCTCGCTTCACCGACGTGTTCTTCGGAATCCCGCTGCTGCTCGGTGCCCTGATCCTGCTCACCGTCACGGCCCAGCGCACCATCTTCACCGTCTCGCTCGCCCTGGTGGCCTTCGGCTGGATGACGGCGATGCGACTGGTTCGATCATCGGTGATCTCGATCAAGAACAGTGAATACGTCCAGGCTGCACAGGCATTGGGGGCGTCGACCTACCGCATATTGGTGCGACACATCCTGCCCAACGCTCTGGCTCCGGTGATCATCTACGCGACCATCTCGGTCGGTACGTTCATCGCGGCCGAGGCGACGCTGACCTTCCTCGGAATCGGATTGCAGGCTCCCGAGATCTCCTGGGGCCTGCAGATCAACCTCGGTCAGAACGTGTTCCTGACGGCACCGCACCTGGTGCTGTTCCCGGCCGCGTTCCTCTCCGTCACGGTGCTGGCGTTCATCATGCTCGGCGACGCACTCCGTGACGCACTCGATCCGAAACGGAACTGACATGAGTACTGCGAAGGACACCGTTCTGAGTGTCACCGATCTGACGGTCGAGTTCGAGGTCGACAAGGTCTGGCGCAAGGCGGTCGACACCGTCTCGTTCACCGTCGCCTCCGGCGAGGTGCTGGCCATCGTCGGTGAATCCGGATCCGGCAAGTCGACGACGGCCATGGCCGTCCCGGGCCTGCTGGCCGATAATTCGCGGGTGTCGGGCAGCATCAAGCTGGGCGAGAAAGAACTGGTCGGGCTACCCGAGAAGCAGCTCGCACCCATCCGCGGCAAGAACGTCGCGGTGATCTTCCAGGAACCGATGACGGCGCTCAATCCGGTGTACTCGATCGGCTGGCAGATCACCGAGGCCATCCGCGCGCACACCTCGCTGTCGAAGAAGGAAGCCAAGGCGCGGGCCGTCGAACTCCTGAAGCTCGTCGAGATGCCGGATCCGGAGACGCGGGTCGACTTCTACCCGCACCAGCTCTCCGGTGGTCAGCGTCAGCGCGCCATGATCGCCCAGGCGCTGTCCTCGGATCCGTCGTTGCTGATCGCGGACGAGCCGACCACGGCTCTGGACGTGACGGTGCAGGCCGAGATCCTCGACCTGATGCGAGACCTGCGTAACCGAATCGATGCGTCGATCGTGCTGATCACCCACGACATGGGCGTGGTGGCCGACATGGCCGATCGCATCGCGGTGATGAAGGACGGCGTCATCGTCGAAACCGATGCTGCGCAAACTATTTTCAAGAACGCGTCGCATCCGTACACGCAGCAGTTGCTCGCCTCGGTTCCGCACCTGGGCAGCAGCATCGAGGCCGTGACCGCCGGGAGGATCGCCGAGCCGAGTGCCGTCGAGGAGACCCGGGCACTGAGCATCGTCGACGGTGTCATCGAGTATCCGGGCCGGACCGTGTTCCGAGCCGTCGACGGGGTCAGCCTCGATATCGAGATGGGTGAGGTCGTCGGTCTCGTCGGTGAATCCGGCTCGGGTAAGTCCACGATCGGCAAGGCCGTGGTGGGGCTGAACAAGCTCACCGGCGGCTCGTTGTCGATCGCAGGGGTCGACATCACCAACCTGTCGAATCGTGAACTGCGGTCGGTGCGCAGCAAGGTCGGCATCGTGTTCCAGGATCCGGGTTCGTCGCTGAACCCACGCTGGCCGATCGGACAGTCGATTGCCGAGCCGATGCTGCTGCACACCGAGCACAGCGCTGCAGATCGAAATCGAAAGGTCGAGGAACTGCTCGACCGGGTCCACCTGTCGCGGACCATGCGCAACCGCTACCCGCACCAGTTGTCGGGTGGGCAGCGTCAGCGCGTCGGTATCGCTCGGGCACTCGCCCTGGAGCCGACGCTGCTGGTGGCCGACGAACCGACGTCTGCGCTCGACGTGTCGGTGCAGGCCAAGGTGCTTGAGCTGTTCAAGGAACTCCAGCACGAGTACGGGTTCGCATGCCTGTTCATCAGTCACGACCTCGCTGTCGTGGAGGTGCTGGCCAAGCGCATCGCGGTGTTGAACAAGGGCAAGCTGGCCGAGTTCGGTACGACGGATCAGATTCTGCGTCGGCCGACCAACGAGTACACCAAGCGGTTGCTCGCGGCCGTTCCGGTGCCGGACCCGGCCGAACAGGCCAAGCGTCGTCAGGCGCGCGCCGAGCTGTTGGCGGCCGGAGCGAAGTAGGCGACAACGCCGAGTGGGGGAGGGGGTACCGTCGTCTGTCGTGACGGACCCCCTCGCCCCACTGCTGGAACTACCTGGAGTTCTCGACTCCGCCGAACGTGCGCGCGACGCTCTGGGCGCGGTGCATCGGCACAAGGCCAATCGTCGGGGATGGCCGGCCACCGCCGCCGAGGCCGCGGTCCGTGCGGCTCGCTCGTCGTCGACGCTCGAGGGCGGTTCGATGGATTTCCCCCGCGAGGGCGAAGAAGGCGACCCCATTCTGGCGGGTGCGCTGCGAGTCGCGGCCGCCCTCGACGGTGATGCGCTGCAGAACACGGTCTCGACGTGGAAGCGCGCACCGCTTCAGACCCTCGCACGACTGCACCTGTTGGCCGCAGCCGACCTCGTCGACGACGCCTCCGAGCTCGGCCGTCCCCGCAGCGATGCAGGTGTCGGCGAGCGACTCGACCTCCTCGCTCAGCTGGTGACCGGTGGAACGTCGGCACCGGCCCCGGTGATCGCGGCGGTGGTGCACGGTGAACTGTTGACGCTCAAAGCTTTCGGATCGGCCGACGGCATCGTTGCGCGGGCTGCATCGCGACTGGTGGCAGCGTCGTCGGGATTCGACCCCCACAACCTGGGAGTGCCGGAGGTGAGCTGGATGCGTCGGGCGAATGCCTACCGAGACGGCGCGACGGGGTTCGCGGAGGGTACGGCAACCGGCGTCGGGAGTTGGGTGATCCTGTGCTGCGGGGCATTCGAAGCCGGTGCGGCAGAAGCGACTTCGATTGCCGAGGCTGCTCAGTAGGAGTTGTGCGCACATAAAAGGGCGGCGATGCCGACTTGCGTCGACGTCGCCGCCCGTTAGCACGGAGCGCCTGGTTACCAAGCGTGCACAGGTGGGCTGTGATGGACTACCACGTGGCCTCGGCGAGAATTCGACGGTGATGAGGTCATCCCTGCAACCGGTGCAGGGTTCTTGCTGATCACTGACGAATGTCGCAGGCCCACAGCGCTTCTGCCATTAGGTGGCAAGCTCCGCGTGGGTGCCGGTGTCCGTGCTGGGAATCCCGGTCGGGAGAGCGAATCTTCTCTTCCGATTCGTTCTTGGCCTTCCGTTCTTCCGTACGTCATTTGTACCCCGTGACGCTCCTCACATCAAGGGGTTGGACGTCATCTTTTTCTTCGGAGCAGTCCGTAGGTGATCGCGCCGGCCGCGAGAGCGCTGAAACCTGCTGCGGCGCTTGCTGCTACGGTCTTGCCCGACGGGGTCTGGATTCGTGATCGCAGCGAGACCGGGTTGGAGAAGGTGAGAATCGGCCATCCGCGGGAGGCCGCTTCCTTGCGCAGTGCACGATCGGGGTTGACGGCCGTGGGATGCCCGACTGCGCGCAGCATCGGCACGTCGGTGATCGAATCCGAGTACGCGTAGCTCGACGCCAAGTCGTAATCATGTTGCGCGGCCAGGGAGTTCATGGCGTCGACCTTGCCCTCGCCGTAGCAGTAGAAGTCGACCTCGCCGATGTACTTGCCCTCCACGGTCACCATCGTTGTCGCCATGCTGTGATCGGCCCCCAGCAGCTCGGCGATGGGGCGCACGATCTCGTCACCGGACGCCGAGACGACCACGACGTCGTGTCCACGGAGCTTGTGGTCGGCGATGAGATCGGCGGCTTCGGCGAACACGAGGGGGTCGACGATGTTGTGCAGCGTTTCGGCGACGATTGCTCGCACCTGTTCGACGTCCCAGCCTGCGGTCATGCTCGCGATGTGTGCGCGCATGCGCTCCATCTGGTCGTGATCGGCTCCGGACAGCAGAAACAGAAATTGCGCGTAGCTGCTCTTGAGAACGGCGCGCCGGTTGATGAGTCCTTGGTCGAAGAACGGCTTGCTGAATGCCAAAGTGCTGGACTTGGCGATGATCGTCTTGTCGAGGTCGAAGAATGCCGCGACGCGCGCTGTGCGTCGGCCGGCCGGGACGTCGTCGTTGCTCGCGCTCTGGGTCACGTTTGTCACCATAGTGGCCGGTGGTGACCGTTGGATGTTGCGCGGTGCCACTGGCGGACTCGGTTCGACGCGGTCGAGAAAAGCCGACGGTTGAACTTGCAAACAAGGACGTCCACGGGTGTAGTATTTTCTACGAGCCCGGTTCATTCCGGGCGGTGTTCAGCCCGACCCCCCGGGGCTGAACCAGACGACCCTCGCCTCCTCCCCCCCTGGCGAGGGTCGTCCTCTTTTCCGGGGTAGGTCGAAAACTGGTACAGCAGTACCGGTATTCATCCACAGGCCCGAATCTATCCACATTTCCCCAAGTCGCGCGCATCTCGAGCAGATTCTCACGCACGCTTGGCGCATGAAAACGGACTCGCGGCAGCGGACCACGCACCCGGCAGTGACGATGTCGATCGAACTTCGCGGACTGCGCGAGGATGTCTACCGAATCGCCGCGGCCGCGGATTGTGTTGCGGAAGAGCAGAACTTACTGGTCGGTATCGGCTCGACACGTTCGATGTGGGACCGTTGCGGAATTATTCTGGTCGACTTCGCGTCCGCAGAGACGGCACTGTCGACGGGATTTCCGAGACGTGCGGGCGTCATTCTGGTCACGGCCGCACCGCCGACGCTCGACGATTGGCGAATCGCCACATCGCTCGGTGCCGAGCATGTGATCGCCTTGCCGTGGGACGAGGACGCACTCGTGCGGATACTCGGCGAACCCGCGTCGGCACCATCCGGAGACGGCGGCGTGATCGCTGTGGTCGGCGCTCGCGGTGGCGCGGGCGCATCCACTTTCGCGGCCGCACTCGGACTGTGCAGCAGCCGTTCGGGTCGACGTGCCCTCGTGGTCGAGGGCGACCGGTACGGCAGCGGCCTGGACCTGCTGCTCGGTTGGGAGAACGCTCCAGGTCTGCGGTGGTCCGGCTTGGTCGTCGAGGGCGGCCGAGTCTCCGCCGACGCTCTGCACGGGGCCCTGCCCTCCCGCTCCGGAATGTCGGTGCTGGCACTGGGCCGAGCCGACGACCGAGGTATCGGACTCTCTGCCGTCGCAGTGGCGGCTGTACTCGATGCAGGACGCGCAGCGGGCGATCTCGTGGTGTGCGACGCCCCGCGTCATCCCAGCGACGTCTCCGACGCTCTGTACGCCGCGGCGGACCTCGTCACGCTGGTACTTCCGGCCGAACTGCGAGCCGTGACGTCGGCCGAGGCGGTGGCCGCGCACGTGGTGGATCGAAATGCCAATGTCGGACTGGTCGTTCGTGGGCCGGCTCCGGGTGGGCTGAGGGCCGACGACATCGCCGTCGCCCTCGAACTTCCACTGTTGACGTCGATGCGTGCCGAGCCTGCACTGGCCGAGCGCCTCGAACGAGGAGGTCTGGTGCTGGGTCGACGTTCGCCGCTGGCCGCAGCAGCCAACGCCGTGCTCGATACGTTCGCGCACAAGCCCGGTGGGCAGCGGAGGGCGGCATGAGCGCCGTCGTCACCGCGGATCTGCTCGACCGCGTCCGCGATCGCTTGGCGGCATCGGCCGATGCTCCAGTTCCCGCCACCGTCGCCGCAGCCATCCGAGCGGAAGCCGGGGGAGTAATCGGCGACACCGATATGCTTGCGGCCCTTCGTGTTCTGCAAACCGAACTGACCGGCGCGGGTCCGTTGGAACCGCTGTTGTCCGAGCCCGGAGTGACCGATGTACTGGTCACCGCACCGGATCAGGTGTGGATCGATCGTGGTCGCGGACTCGAGCGCACCGGAGTTCGCTTCGTCGACGAGGCTGCCGTTCGCCGGCTCGCGCAACGGCTCGCCCTCTCTGCCGGCCGTCGACTCGACGACGCGCA
The DNA here is from genome assembly GCF_002259365.1 of Rhodococcus sp. 14-2496-1d. Taxonomy (NCBI): domain Bacteria; kingdom Bacillati; phylum Actinomycetota; class Actinomycetes; order Mycobacteriales; family Nocardiaceae; genus Rhodococcus; species Rhodococcus sp. 14-2496-1d. Next base: position 147,362 of record NZ_NPFV01000017.1, read on the forward strand.
GCCCTGGGTCGACGGGCGACTGCCGGGCGTCGGGCAGGGGGCGTTCGGCGTCCGCCTGCACGCTGTGCTGGCACCGGTGGCGAGCGGGGGAACGTGTGTCTCGCTTCGAGTTCTGCGACCCGCGACGCAGGGACTCGCCGCGCTCCGTGCATCGGGAGCCGTGACCGAAGACGGGTACGAGCTGCTGCGTCGAATCGTGTTCGGCCGCTTGGCTTTCTTGGTCGTCGGCGGCACCGGGGCAGGGAAGACGACCCTTCTTGCTGCGCTGCTGGGCGAAGTGAATCCGTCCGAACGGATCGTCTGTGTCGAGGACGCGGCCGAGTTGGCACCGGCCCATCCGCACGTTGTTCGTCTCGTGGCCCGCGCACCCAACGTCGAAGGTGTCGGCGAGGTGTCGGTGCGGCAGCTGGTGCGTCAGGCCTTGCGAATGCGACCCGATCGTCTCGTGGTCGGTGAGGTGCGCGGGGCCGAGGTGATCGACCTGATGACGGCGCTCAACACAGGTCACGACGGCGGAGCCGGAACCATCCACGCGAACTCCCCGGCGGAGGTGCCCGCCCGGCTCGAAGCCCTTGCCGCACTGGGCGGAATGGGTCGAGACGCGCTGCACAGCCAACTCGCCGCGGCGGTCCAGGTGGTGTTGCACGTCCACCGCAGCGCCGACGGTACCCGACGACTACGTGAGATCGGAGTGGTCGACGTCGATCCCACCGGGCGTGTGCACATCGCTCCGGCCTGGTCGGTGGCTGCCGACGCGACGCCGGGTCGAGGTCGACTCCTCGAACTGCTCGATCGCCGCTGCGGTGACAACCGATGACGGCCGCGCTCGTGGTCCTCGCTGCAGCAGTCGTACTGTGGCCGAGCAGCTTTCGTCGGCTGCCCCGGGAGGCACGAACGGCGTCGAGCGCGCCGCGATGGCTGATGCCGACCGGCTGCGCTCTCGTCGTGGCAGGGACGGTGTGGTGGTTCGGCGGGTTCTGGGCCGTGAGCGCGGCGGCGGTGGCGGGTGGCACCGGATGGCGGCGTTATCGTCGGAGACTCGAACGCGATCGGCGGGCCGAGGAATTGAACTGGCTCGCAACCGGAGTCGAGGTGGTCATCGGCGAGCTCCGCGTCGGATCCCATCCCGCCACGGCCAGCGCGGTTGCGGCGGACGAGTGCGGCGGCATCGCGTCGACGGCATTGCGCGGCGCGGCGTCGCGGGCCCGGCTGGGCGGCATCGCTGCCGACGGCATCGCTGCGTCCGATTCGTTGCTGGACGCGGAGCTGGCCCGATTGGCCGCAGCGTGGCGGGTGGCGGATGAGTACGGACTCGCGCTCGCCGAACTGCTCGACGCCACCCGTGAGGACATGCTGGGGCGTAGACGGTTTCGCGAACGAACGGACGCAGCGCCCGCCGGAGCCCGCGCCACCGCGCTGGTCCTGGCCGGTCTACCGATCCTCGGAGTCGCGCTCGGTCAGCTGATGGGAGCGAATCCACTGCAGCTCCTGCTCGGCGGCGGGCTCGGCGGAATGCTGCTGGTCATCGGCACGGCCCTGGGCTGCGCGGGACTGCTGTGGACCGACGCGATCACCGGCAAGGTGACGACGTGATGTGGGCGACGGTGCTCTGTCTGGCATCGGCACTGATCACGCTGCCCACGGTCGCGAGCGGATTGCACAGGCTGGCACCCGACGGTCGTGCGAATGCCGACGCCGACGATGCGCCGGCCCCCGACCCGCTCGCGGTGGCCACGACCTTCGATCTGCTCGCAGCGTGCCTACGTTCGGGCCTTCCCGTGGCGACTGCCGCTGCGGCAGCGGCACATTCCGCTCCGATCTCGTTCGGTGTCGCGTTGCGCAAGGCCGCCGATCTGCTCGAACTCGGAGCCGACGCCACCACAGCGTGGGACGCCGTCGCACAGGATCCGGAGACCGAGGCTCTGGCGAGGATGGCACGGCGATCTGCCCGAGCCGGGTCGTCCATGGCGTCGGCGATGACGGAACTCGCTGCGACCCAACGAACCCGGGCCGAAGACGCATCGGCTGCTGCCGCCGAGCGTGCCGGTGTGCTGATCAGCGGGCCGTTGGGGCTGTGCTTTCTGCCTGCCTTCATCTGCCTCGGCATCATCCCCGTGGTGATCGGACTGGCGGGCAACGTACTGGGCGGCGGTCTGCTGTGACCGCCGCGTACTCGAGTGTCCGATGCGGAGATGCTGCATCGGAGAACAGGGAGGGGAATCGAGATGATCGAGAATGCACTGCAGGAGTTGAAGACTCGAATCATGCTGTTCGGCGTGGAGGACGACGGCATGTCGACCGCGGAATACGCCATCGGTACCATCGCGGCCGCGGCGTTCGGGGCGGTGTTGTACACGGTGGTGACCGGCAACAGCATCGTGACGGCGTTGACGGGGATCATCGATCGAGCGTTGAACACTGCCGTCTGATCTTGGGCGATGATGACGGGGCCGTGACGGTGGAGGCGGCGTTCGCGATCGCGTCCATCGTCGCGGTGATCGTGGTGTGTATCGGGGCGATCGTGTCGGTGACGATGCACATCGGGTGCGTCGATGCCGCCAGAGAAGCTGCTCGGTTGGCGGCCAGAGGTGATGGTGCGCAGGCTGTCTCGGTGGGGCAACGGGTCGGGCCCGACGGTGCTCGGGTGACGGTGACCGAGGACGGTGAGTTCTTCGTCGCGCGGGTGGAGGTGGAGAGTCCGCTGCCGGGGTTGACATTGTCGGCTGAGGCGGTTGCTGCTGCGGAACCGGTTGCAGCGGAATGAGGCCCGCTTTCGGGAGGGCGCTACAAGACGACGAGGGCGGGGCGACGGTGTTGGCGGCGCTGGCGATGTCGGCGTTGATCGCCGTCGTTGTGATGGTGATTCATGTGGGCTCGGCGGTGGGTGCTCGTCATCAGGCGCAGTCGGCGGCCGATCTCGCGGCGCTGGCTGGTGCGGGGGCTCTCGATCGTGGGGTGGCCGATGCGTGCGAGACGGCGCGGGGGTTGGCGGTGCGCATGGGTACCCAGTTGCGGGAGTGCACGATCAACGAGTGGGACGTGATCGTCACGATGGGCCAGCCGGTGTTTCTGGGTCGCTTCGGAATGTCCGACGCCATCGCCTCGGCGCGGGCGGGTCCGGGGTGACCGGACGTCCGCCGGGGACCCGTCTGGATCCGCCCTGGTTCGCAAACGCGCGCGCGTTTGTCAGGCGCGCCCGCCTTGGTTCGCAAACGCGCGCGCGTTTGTCAGGTGCGGGCGGAATCGCCCCGTTCGAGCCGGCTATTCCGCGCGCGTTCAGCGAATGCGCGCGCATTTGCGCCGAACCGGGACCTCCAACCCGGCCCCGACGGGCCCCACGGGCCTCGACGGTCCGACTTTTGCAATCAGTGTGGCGTGACGGTGCGGTCCCCGGACTGCAGTGGGGCCAACCGAGTCAGTTGAGTCACGTGCTCCGGGGTGAGCTCGGCGATCGAATTGACCTGCAGCAGTTGCATGGTGCGCACGATGTCTTCGCGCAGGATCTCGATCATGCGGTCGACGCCGGCGCGACCTCCGGCCATCAGGCCGTAGAGATAGGCCCGGCCGACGAGTGTGAACGACGCCCCCATCGCGATGGAGGCGACGATATCGGCACCGTGCATGATGCCCGTGTCGACGGCGACCTCGAAGTCGGAGCCGACTTCGCGCACGACCTGCGGCAGCAGGTGGAAGGGGACAGGAGCGCGATCGAGTTGTCGGCCTCCGTGGTTCGACAGGATGATGCCGTCGACTCCCAGTTCGGCGAGACGGGCCGAATCGGCCACCGACTGAACACCTTTGACGACCAGCTTGCCGGGCCAGATCTCCCGGATGACGTCGAGATCCTCGAACGAGATGGACGGATCCATCGCCGAATTGAGCAGCTCGCCGACCGTGCCGCCAGTGGAAGACAGTGACGCGAACTCGAGCTTGGCCGTGGTGAGGAAGTCCCACCACCACCATGGACGCGGAATGGCGTTGGCGATCGTCGACGCGGTCAACTGCGGCGGGATGGAGAACCCGTTGCGCTTGTCGCGCAGGCGAGCTCCTGCAACCGGTGTGTCGACCGTGAACAGCAGTGTGTCGAAGCCTGCCTTCGCGGCGCGTTCGACCAGCCCGAACGAGATGTCGCGGTCGCGCATGACGTAGAGCTGGAACCAGTTGCGCCCATTCGGGTTGGTGGCCTTGACGTCCTCGATCGACGTGGTGCCCAGGGTCGAGAGGCAGAACGGAATTCCAGCCGCTCCGGCTGCGGCAGACCCGGCGTACTCACCCTCGGTCTGCATCAGGCGGGTGAATCCCGTCGGCGCGATGCCGAACGGGAGCGCGGACGGCCCACCGAACACTGTCGTCGAGGTGTCGACGTGGGAGACGTCCCGCAGGATCGAGGGATGGAATTCGACGTCGCGGAAGGCCTGACGAGCTCGCGAGAGTGAGATCTCGGCGTCGGCGGCACCGTCGGTGTAGTCGAACGCCGCGCGCGGGGTGCGTCGACGGGCGATGGTGCGGAGATCGTCGATGGTGAGTGCCGCGCTCAGGCGTCGGCGGCGCAGGTTCAGATCAGGCTTCTTGAACGAGAGGACCTCGCGCAGGTCGGTAGCTTTGGGAATCTGCCGGGTGATGGGCATGTCATGGTCTCGATTCTGTGGGCGGATCTCCTCCCACCACACCACCCGAGGTCCCGGCAGCGACGCGCAGGGTGGTGCCCCGTCAGCTCCGCATCAGAGTGCGGAGCGCCGTGGCCATCGCGGGTTCGGTGTATCCACCGGTCCTGGCCACGAATGTGGTTCGACAGGTGATCACTTCGATTCCCGACCCGTCGGTGAGGGTGTTGCTGGTGACCATCACGTCGCTGCCCGAGGATTGTCGAAACGATTCCAGACACAGGTCGGAGTTGATCCGGTCGCCCACCTGCAACGGTCGTCGGAGCACGATCTGCTGATCGGTGTGCAGCACGTCGCTCACGGAGTAGCCGATCAGCAGGTGCTCGAACAGTTCGGGCAACAGCCGCGTGCCGATGACGCTGACGAACGTGACGGGGGCGATCAACGAGTCGTAGCCGAGAATGGCTGCGGCACGTTCGAGGTGATGCGATGGATGGTCGTCCTGGACGGACCGGGCGAACTCTCGAATCTGTTCACGCCCGATCTCGTAGTCCTGCGGCGGGAGATAGTGACAACCCACCTTTTCCACGATGGCCGGAACAGCCGCTGCATACCGGCCCGTCACGCGATCGGTCACAGGCATGTCGGACCTCCACAAGTCCTCCGGCTTTGTCGAGTCATCGACATTGGAACAGACTCAGAACTGACAGGTCGTCAGAGTTGCGCATATTTGCGAACGATCACAGTGGAGTCGGCGGTGTGCTGGAGATTCGCCAGGGCGCGGCTCGCCGCAGGTTCGCAAACGCGCGCGCTTTTGCCAGGTGCGCGCAGATCTGCCCCGATCCGGCAGCAACTTCGCTCGCGTTCAGCGAATGCGCGCGCGTTTGCGGCCGAACTGGGGCACCGCTGCGCGCAGATCCGCCCCGATGCGGCAACAACTTCGCTCGCGTTCAGCGAATGCGCGCGCGTTTGCGGCCGAACTGGGGCGGCCGGCTCACCCCTCCCGAGTGATGGCCGACAACACCGCCGTCAACACTCGAACAGCTCCGTCTTTGTCCAGTGGATCGTTGCCGTTTCCGCATTTGGGTGATTGCACACACGAGGGACATCCGGTCTGACATTCGCACGAGACGATGGCGTCTTTCGTGGCGGTGAGCCAGTCTGCGATGGCGACGTGTCCTCGGTCGGCGAAGCCTGCTCCGCCGTCGTATCCGTCGTAGACGAACACCGTCGGCAGGCCGGTGTCGGGGTGCAGTGCCGTCGACACTCCGCCGATGTCCCAGCGATCGCAGGTCGCCACCAGTGGCAGCAATCCGATCGCGGCGTGTTCTGCGGCGTGCAGTGATCCGGGGAATCGTTCGTACGGAACTCCGCTGTGCTCGAGCAACTCCGGAGTGATGGTGTACATGACGGCTCGGGTGTCGAGAGTCTGTGCGGGCATGTCGAGTTCGATGGAATCGAGTACCTCGCCGGAGAGCAGGCGTCGCAGATATCCGACGACTTGATGTGTGACGTTCACCTGAACCAGCGCGACGCGTACCTCGCCGTAGTCGACGGATTCGTGCACCGCGGTGATCGAGATGTCGGTGATCTCGCGCGCCGAGGTGTTCCATTCGGGCTGCTCGGCGTGCACCAGTGCGAGACCGGCATCGAGATCGAGTTCGTCGACGACGAAGGACTCGCCCTGGTGGATGTGGACGGCACCGGGGTGGGCGGTGGCGGGCGCTCTTCCCCCGTCGACTGTGCCGAGCATGCGGCCCGACTCGCCGTCGACGATGGCCACCTGCACCCCGGTGCCGCCGCGAATGTTGACCGCGCCGTGCGGCGAGAGTTGCTGTCCTTCGGGGGTGATGAACCACCCGTGCGGACGCTTGCGTACGTAGCCTTTCAGTTCGAGTTCCTCTAGCACCGATTCCGCGTTCAGCGCCTCGGCTTCGACGAGGGTGATCGGTAGTTCGACTGCAGCGCAGAGCAATTGCGGAGCCAGGATGTACGGGTTGGTGGGATCGGTGACGGTGGCCTCGACAGGCTTGTCCAGCAGGGCCGCCGGGTGATGCACCAGATACGTGTCGAGGGGATCGTCACGCGCCACCAGTACCAGCAGCGAGCCTTCCCCGCGTCGTCCGGCCCGGCCGCCCTGCTGCCAGAACGACGCGACGGTGCCGGGAAAGCCGGCGACGATCACCGCGTCCAAACCGGCGATGTCCACGCCCAATTCGAGCGCATTGGTGGTGGCCACGCCGAGCAGGGTGCCGTCGGACAGATCGGATTCGAGCTTGCGCCGGTCCTCGGCCAAATACCCTGCGCGATAGGCGGCGACGCGTCGTACTAGCTGCGGATCGACGTCGGCGAGAATTCGCTGGGTACCCAGAGCGGTCACTTCGGCTCCGCGTCTGGACCGCACGAATGCCAGGGTTCGCGCGCCCTCCACCAACAGGTCGGCCATGATGCGCGACGCCTCGGCCCCGGCCGACTTGCGAACCGGCGCACCGTTCTCGCCGGTGATCTCCTCGAGCAGCGGCGGTTCCCACAATGCGACGGTGCGTGCTCCGTGCGGGGATCCGTCCTCGGTGATCTCCTCGCACGGCGCTCCGATGAGCCGACTGGCTGCTCGCCCCGGTTCGGACGTCGTCGCACTGGCCAGAACGAATACCGGCGATGCGCCGTACCGTGCGCACAGGCGTCGTAGCCGGCGTAGCACCAAAGCGACGTTGGATCCGAAAACGCCTCGGTAGTAATGGCATTCGTCCACCACCACGTAGCGCAGATTGCGCAGGAACCGCGACCATCGCTCGTGCGAGCCGAGGATGCCGAGATGCAACATGTCGGGATTGGTGAAGATCCACCGCGCATTGGCGCGTGCCCACTGGCGAATCTCGATCGGCGTGTCACCGTCGTACGCGCTGGGGAACACTTCGGCGAGTTCGTCTGAGCACGAACGTAACTCGTCGGTGATCGAGATAGTGGTGCGTAGCTGGTCGGCACCGAGGGCCTTGGTGGGAGCCAGGTACAGCGCGGTCGCCCGGGCATCGGCGGACAGCGTCGTCAGAATCGGGAGTTGATATGCCAGCGATTTGCCCGACGCCGTGCTGGTCGAGAGCACCACGTGACTGCCTTCGGCCGCGAGAGTCGCCGCACGTGCCTGATGCGTCCACGGTTGTGTGATCCCACGAGAGGTGATCACCTGCACCACTTCCGGGCCGACCCACGACGGCCAGGAGGCGAACTGCGAGGCCCGTGCCGGCAGCTCCGCGACGTGGGTCAGCGGGCTCTTGTTCGCGGGCGAGCCCGCCAGCACCCGATCCAGCAACCGCTGCCCGTAAGTCTCCACATCCGCACCGCCCAGCGGATGCTTGTCGCTCACTGCCGGTCTCCATGCATTCGTTCGATCTACTGGCCACCCGTTCGAGCTCGATGCGACCTGGGGTCCTCATGCTATCGCGGACGCGAAACGGGCCGCTCGAGCCCTGGTGAGAGTGGTATTTCGCCCGTCCGGCGGTGTGTGCTCCCCCGACGCGGGCAATTTGTTCGAAAAGGGTCGGTTTTCGACTGTTGCGAACGCGGAGTTCATGGTTCACTTGACGCGGTCGCAGCTTCTGTGTTCGTTCTACGCTTCGCAGGATCTTATGTTGCGGGCGCGGTACTGGGAGAGCTCGTCCATCAGGGGGAATCCTGAGGGGGATTCGTACAAGTGCAGCGGTCGGAACCGGCCCGATGGATCGAAAGTGCGCTCCATCGAATCCGGTGTTAGAAAGAGAAGGAAAAGCATGGCACAGGGAACTGTGAAGTGGTTCAACGCCGAAAAGGGCTTTGGATTCATCGCACCAGAAGACGGCTCCGCTGACGTTTTCGTTCACTACTCCGAGATCCAGGGCAGCGGCTTCCGCACCCTCGAGGAGAACCAGCGCGTCGAGTTCGAGGTCGGACAGGGCACCAAGGGTCCTCAGGCCACGGGCGTTCGCGCAGTCTGATTCTCTTCTCTTCGGAGTCGAGATACTCATCCCCCTTTCCCATCGGCCTACTACAGGCGATGGGAAAGGGGGATGTTTCGTTCGGGCGAACCACCGGGGAGCGTCGAAAGCCGTGAGCGCGGACGCCGATGTCCTAATGTCCATGCTGTGAACCAGCTGTCCTTCTTCTCTGCCGAGTCGTTACCGCCCGCGGTGACCGATCTCAGCGGGCTGCTGGCTGCCACCGGGCATGTCGTCACCTCCTCGGGTTCGGCCCGTATCTCCGTCGTGGTCGACGCGCAGTGGCGCGCGGATGCCATCGCCGAACTCATCGAGCAATGCGGTCTGACGCCGGAGCTCGGTCGGTCGGAAGAGGACAGACCACTGGTGCGTACCGCGTCGGTGCCCGAACTGTCTGCATTGGCGTCTCTGTGGACTAAGGGCGCTGTCAAGGCCGTCCCGCCCGGTTGGGTACCGGGTTCCCGTGAACTGCGCGCCTGGGTGCTCGCATCGGGTCGTCCCGAGGCCGAGGGGGAGCGTTACGTGCTCGGCCTCGATCCCCATGCGCCGGAGACGCACGCCGTCCTGGCTCAGTCACTGATGCGCGCGGGTATCGCGCCGACGCTCATCGGCACGCGCGGATCCAATCCTGGCCTCCGAATCACCGGTCGACGTCGGCTGTTGCGACTGACCGAGAACGTCGGCGAGGCTCCACAGAACGTGGACGCACGTACCAATTGGCCCCACGCCGAGTAGAACGATCTGTGACTGATCTGCGAGTATTTGGCCGACGTATGTCAGTCTGTTAGTAGTGGGACAGGCAAATCTGCCTGTGAAAACGCACTAGGGAAGGTTCGGCAGCAAGGTGGCAGCACGTAACAACGGCACGGGGGACAGCTCCGCCGAGCCACGTCGTCTGGTCATCGTCGAGTCTCCGACCAAGGCAAAGAAGATCGCCCCGTACCTCGGGAGCAACTACGTCGTCGAGGCCTCCGTCGGCCATATTCGCGACCTTCCCCGCGGTGCCGCGGATGTTCCCGCGAAGTACAAGGGTGAGCCCTGGGCGCGTCTCGGCGTGGACGTCGACCACGACTTCGAGGCCCTCTACGTCGTCTCGCCGGAGAAGAAGGGCAAGGTCGCCGAGCTCAAGAGCCTGCTCAAGGATGCCGACGAGCTCTATCTCGCCACTGACCCCGACCGCGAGGGTGAGGCCATCGCCTGGCATCTCCTCGAGACCCTGAACCCCAAGATCCCCGTTCGACGCATGGTGTTCCACGAGATCACCAAGCCGGCCATCCTCGCCGCAGCGGCCGATACCCGCGACCTGGACCAAGACCTGGTCGACGCCCAGGAGACGCGTCGTATCCTCGACCGTCTCTACGGCTACGAGGTCAGCCCGGTGCTGTGGAAGAAGGTCATGCCGAAGCTCTCGGCAGGCCGAGTGCAGTCCGTCGCCACCCGCATCGTCGTCCAGCGTGAGCGCGAGCGGATGGCTTTCCGCAGCGCCGAGTACTGGGACATCTCCGCCACGCTCGACGCCGGAGCCGAGGCAACGCCGCGCAGTTTCGGTGCCCGTCTGGTCAATGTCGACGGCAATCGTGTCGCCGCCGGTCGCGACTTCGGGGCCGACGGCAAGCTCAAGTCCGACGCAGTGACCGTCCTCGACGAACCCCGTGCCCGACGCCTCGCCGAGGCTCTCGAGGGCGTCGATCTGACGGTCGCGTCCGCCGAGGACAAGCCCTACACCCGCAAGCCTTACCCGCCGTTCATGACGTCGACGCTGCAGCAGGAAGCCGCCCGCAAGTTGCGCTTCAGCTCCGAGCGCACCATGCGGGTCGCGCAGCGGCTGTACGAGAACGGCTACATCACCTACATGCGTACCGACTCGACGACGCTGTCGGCGTCGGCGATCTCCGCGGCACGCACACAGGCGACCGAGCTCTACGGGCCGGAGTACGTCCATCCCTCGCCGCGGCAGTACACCCGCAAGGTCAAGAACGCGCAGGAGGCCCACGAGGCCATCCGCCCGTCCGGTGACGTCTTCCAGACGCCCGGTCAGTTGCACTCGGCCCTGCAGACCGACGAATTCCGGCTCTACGAGTTGATCTGGCAGCGCACGGTCGCGTCGCAGATGGCCGATGTTCGCGGCACCACGCTGACTTTGCGCATCACCGGAACGGCCGGAACCGGCGAGGAGTGTACGTTCTCCGCATCCGGTCGCACCATCACGTTCGCCGGCTTCCTCAAGGCCTACGTGGAGAGCGTCGACGATCAGGCAGGCGGACAGTCCGACGACGCCGAATCCCGTTTGCCTGCCCTGGTTCAGGGCCAGGCCGTCACCGCCACCCAGCTCGATCCCGACGGCCACACCACGAACCCGCCCGCACGATTCACCGAGGCGTCGCTCATCAAGACGCTAGAGGAGCTGGGCATCGGTCGGCCGTCGACGTATTCGTCGATCATCAAGACCATCCTCGACCGCGGGTACGTCTACAAGCGCGGCAGTGCACTGGTGCCGTCGTGGGTGGCGTTCTCGGTGGTTGCCTTGCTTGAGGCGCACTTCGGGCGTCTGGTGGACTTCGACTTCACCGCAGGGATGGAGGACGACCTCGACGCCATCGCGGGAGGCCGTGAGCGACGCGGCAATTGGCTGCAGAGCTTCTACTTCGGCGGCGACACCGGTGCCGAGGGTTCGGTGGCCCGCTCCGGTGGTCTGAAGAAGATGGTGGGCCAGAATCTCGAAGAGATCGATGCGCGCACCATCAACTCCATTCGCTTGTTCGACGACTCCGAGGGTCGCGAAATCCATGTGCGCGTAGGCCGTTACGGCCCGTACCTCGAGCGCATGGTGCGCAACGACGACGATCCCGACGGCGATCCGATCAGCCAGCGCGCCAACCTGCCCGACGATCTTCCGCCGGACGAGTTGACGATCGACTTCGCCGAAAAGCTGTTCGCCACACCGCAAGAGGGCCGCAAGCTCGGTGTCGATCCGCTGACCGGTCACGACATCGTCGCCAAGGAAGGTCGTTTCGGGCCCTACGTCACCGAGATCCTGCCCGAGCCGGAGCCCGAACCGACGCCCCCCGAGCCCGACATCGTCCCGGTGCCGTCCGGCAACGACAGTGATGGCGGCGGCGGGGTCAAGACCGCGGTGAAGAAGGCCGCGGCCAAGAAAGCACCGGCCAAGAAGGCGGCTGCGAAGAAGGCGACCGGCCCCAAGCCGCGCACCGGTTCTCTGCTCAAGTCCATGGATCTGGCGACCATCACGCTCGACGATGCACTCAAGCTGCTGTCGCTGCCGCGTGTCGTCGGAGTCGATCCGGAGTCCAAGGAAGAGATCCTCGCGCAGAACGGTCGCTACGGCCCGTATCTGAAGAAGGGCACCGACTCTCGCTCGCTCGCCGACGAGGATCAGATGTTCACCGTCACGCTGGAAGAGGCGCTCAAGATCTACGCCGAGCCCAAGCGTCGCGGTCGTCAGGGTGAAGCCAAGCCGCCGCTACGCGAGATGGGCGTCGACCCGATCAGTGAGAAGCCGATGGTGATCAAGGACGGTCGCTTTGGGCCTTACGTCACCGACGGTGAGACAAACGCCAGCCTGCGCAAGGACGATGACGTGGAGTCGATCACCGACGATCGCGCGTCGGAGTTGTTGGCGGACAGGCGCGCTCGCGGACCGGTGAAGAAGAAGGCACCGGCGAAGAAGGCGGCGGCCAAGAAGGCACCGGCGAAGAAGGCCGCTGCGAAGAAGGCTCCGGCCAAGAAAGCTGCTGCGAAGAAGACGGCCACCAAGACCACTGCCGCGAAGAAGGCACCGGTCAAGAAGGCTCCGGCCAAGAAGACCGACAGCGAATAGCTCGCGGGTTCGGGTTGTCGGCCCCAACCACTAGGGTTGCGTGCATGGCGGGTGTGTTCGATCGATTGGTCGGTCAGGAAGATGTCGAGGCCGATCTGACGGCGGCAGCGGTGGCGGCTCGCACCGGTGTCGACTCGTCGGCGATGACGCATTCCTGGCTGTTCACCGGCCCGCCCGGGTCCGGTCGTTCCATCGCCGCCCTGTGCTTCGCCGCGGCATTGCAGTGCACCACCGAGGGCGTTCCGGGGTGCGGGCACTGCCAGGCCTGTTCGACGACGATGGCCGGAACCCACGGCGATGTGCGACGCGTCGTGCCCGAGGGCTTGAGCATCAGCACCAAGGAGATGCGAGACATCGTCTCCATCGCCTCGCGTCGGCCGAGCACAGGTCTGTGGCAGGTGGTCGTCGTGGAGGACGCCGACCGACTCACCGAAGGTGCCGGAAACGTGTTGCTGAAGGTGGTCGAGGAGCCGCCGGCGCGGACGGTGTTCCTGCTGTGTGCGCCGTCGGTCGATCCGCAGGACATCTCGGTGACCCTGCGCTCGCGCTGCCGGCACGTCTCGCTGGTCACGCCCACGGTGCCGGCGATCGCGCAGGTGCTGCAGACGCGCGACAAGCTCGACGCCGAGACGGCGGAGTGGGCCGCATCGATCAGCGGCGGCCACGTGGGCAGAGCGCGTCGACTCGCCACCGACGAGGACGCGCGGGCGCGTCGCAAACGTGCGCTGGCTCTGGCGTCGGCTGCGGCTCGGCCCAATCAGGCGTATCTCGCGGCCGAGGAGTTGGTGAAGGCCGCCGAGGACGAGGCCAAGGAGATGAGTGCCTCCCGCGACGAGGCCGAAACCGAGGAGCTGCGGACGGCTCTGGGTGCGGGCGGTACCGGTAAGGGTGCGGCGGGTGCGCTGCGCGGCTCGGCCGGGGTGCTCAAGGATCTGGAGAAGCGGCAGAAGTCGCGTGCCACCAGAACCGGTCGCGATTCACTCGATCGCGCGCTGATGGATCTGGTGGGCCTGTATCGAGATGCCCTTGCTCGCTCGTACGGATCGACCGCCACGGCGACGCACCCCGACATGGCCGAGCAGGTTGAGCGCATGGCAAAAGCGGTGCCGCCCGAGGCGCTGCTGAAGAGCATCGAAGCGATCCTAGAATGCCGAGAGTCGTTGGCGGTCAACGCGAAACCGAAGTTCGCGATCTATGCGATGGTCGCGACGCTGGGCGACGTACTGCGCTAGTTCTGCGTCTTCTTGCGGGCCCGCGAGGCCCGAAGATTGGCAATGTTGCCGCAGGTCTTCACGTCGTGCCAGACGCCGCTGTTGTTGCGGGAGCGGTCGTAGAAGGCGGATCCGCACGCCTCGTTCTTGCAACGCTTGAGTCGACGCCACGTGTCCGCCTGTTGGGCGAGAAGCACTTCCGACCAGATCTGCGACGCGATCCAGTCGGACCCGGTGCCGGTGGGGGAGAGCCGGACGGTGCCGTCGGTACCCGGAACGAGCTCGACTCGCACTGCCGGCTGCGCAGCCATATCGCCTGCAATGGCCGCTTCCACATCGGATCTCAGTATCCGTAGAGCGGCTGCGTCTGCGTCCGACAAAGACGTCCCCCAGGTAGCGGATGCTGACCTGCCGTCTGCGATGAGGTCGGGCAGGTCGTAGGCATCGATGGCCCGCGTGTTGAGCAGATCCTGAACCACCTGCAAGCCGTCGGGTGCCGGCGCGAGTCGGAAGCGCTCCGTCGGAGACAGTGACATAACTGAACTGTATTTGACTATGTCGTATCGGTCAACTATGAATGACAGAATCAAAAGTATTTTACCTCTGTCTCGAAGGGTGACGACCATGGTGTCGATTCAAGGAGCAACGGTGTTGGTGACCGGCGGTCAGCGCGGTCTGGGCAAGGCGACGGTCGACGCGTTGCTCGAGCGTGGGGCCGCGAAGGTCTACGCGACAGCCAGAAATCCGCGAGAGGACACCGATCCTCGGGTGGTGCCGGTTGCCCTCGATGTCGCCGACGCCAATTCCGTTGCAGCGCTTGGTGATATCGCGTCCGACGTGTCGATCGTCTTCAACAATGCCGGTGCGCCGGGTACTACTCCGCTGCTGACGACGTCGATCGACGACATTCGCGCGGTGTTCGAGACCAACGTCTTCGGTGCCCTGCGAATCGCGCAGGAATTCGCCCCGATCCTGAAGGCCAACGGAGGCGGCGCGCTCGTCGACATCCACTCGGTGCTGTCCTGGCTCGGCGGCGCGGGTGCCTACGGTGCATCCAAAGCGGCGATCTGGTCGGCCACCAACTCACTGAGGCTCGAGCTCGCACCGCGGGGAACCCTCGTCGTCGGGGTGCATCTCGGACCGACACCGACATGATCGCCGATCTCGACGTCCCGAAGAACGACCCACGCGACGTGGTGCGCCAGGTGCTCGACGCCGTCGAGGCCGGCGAGACCGAAGTGCTCGCCGACGACGTGACCAGGCACGTCAAGTCGATCCTGAGCGGGCCGGCGGAAGGACTCGGCCTCGCAGGCTGATCGCACGAGGAGGCGATTTTCGTTTCGACGTGATGCTCCGTTAGACTCACCAACGCCGAAAGGCACGCCGCCTTAGCTCAGTCGGTAGAGCATTTCACTCGTAATGAAAAGGTCAAGAGTTCGATTCTCTTAGGCGGCTCCACCAGCAGGCCCCTGACACGCATCAGCGTGTCGGGGGCCTTTGTGGTTGTTCGATTCAGTGCCGGATCGACCCCTTCGCCCCGTCGGTCCTGCAAGATCAGTTCATGCATACCGACAGCGCCCGCGGTGACCTGATGACAGCGATCGTCACCACCGGCACCGGGGGATACGACAAGCTCGTCGTGTCAGAGGTGCCGAGACCCGTGCCGGGTCCGAGTGAGGTGCTCGTTCGCGTGTTGGCGGCGGGGATGAACAACACCGAGATCAACACACGCGTGGGCTGGTACCCCGACGGCGGATGGAACGACGCGACGCCGTTTCCGTTGATTCAGGGCACCGACTGCTGCGGGGTCGTGTGCGCGAGTCCCGGTATCGACGAGTCCATCGTCGGTCGCCGGGTCCTGGTTCGATCGTGCATGCGCGTCGACGGTTTTTCGTCGGGCGAGACGCGCTGGTTGGGTTCGGACATGGACGGCGCGTTCGCCCAGTTCGTCGTCGTTCCGGCGAGCGAGGTTTTCGTGGTCGATTGCGGGTGGACCGACGCGGAGCTGGCGACGATCCCGTGTGCGTACGGCACGGCGGAGAACATGATCGCTCGCGCGGGAGTCCGCCCGGAGTCGACGGTGCTGATCACCGGCGCGTCGGGTGGAGTAGGTTCTGCCGCAGTGCAACTCGCCGTTCGGCGCGGCGCGCGCGTGATCGGCGTCGCGAGCCGCGCCAAACACGACCAGCTCCGCGAACTCGGCGTGGACGAGGTCCACGGGCGCGATGAGGACCTGGCGACCGCCCTCGGCAAGCACCGCGTCGATGTGGTGATCGACAACGTCGCAGGCGACGGTTTCGGCCCTCTGCTCGACCTCCTCGTTCGCGGGGGAACCTACGTCTCCTCCGGCGCGATCGCAGGACCCGTCGTCGAGCTGGACCTACGCACGATGTACCTGAACGATCTGACGCTCCTCGGGTGCACGGCGTGGGACGAGGATGTATTTCCGAACCTCGTGTCGTACATCGAGGCCGGTGAGATTCGTCCGTTGCTGGCCGAATCGTTTCCCCTCGAACAGATCGCTGCGGCGCAGCAGCGCTTCCTGGAGAAGAACCACGTCGGAAAGTTCGTGCTCGTTCCGCCGGTGGTCCGCGAGCAGGACTGATTCCCAGGCACACTGGATGAAGTGTTCGTCTCCCTCGCCCCCGCGCGCCGTCGTCTCGTGTTCGTCGTTCTCGCTCTCGTGCTGGTCGGAGTCGTCGCGGCCGTGGCGGCCTTCGTCGCATCACGCCCCACGAGCGACGTCGTCGCGAGCGTCGACCAGTCCGTTCCCGGCCCGGTGCTGCTGGTCCCCGGATTCGGCGGGTCCACCGATGCGTTGGAGGTGCTCGCGGCCGAACTACGAGAGAACGGCCGCGACGCGACCGTCGTGGCCCTGCCCGACGGCGGCGTCGGCGACCTGACCGTACAGGCGCAGACCCTGCGCGACGCCGTCGACGCAGCCCTTACTCGGACGGCGGCGACGTCGGTCGACGTCGTCGGGTATTCCGCGGGCGGGGTGGTGGCCCGGATCTGGGCTTCCGATCTGGGCGGCGTCGAGCAGGCTCGACGCATCGTGACCCTCGGCTCCCCACATCACGGCACCCAGGTGGCCGCTCTGGCGTCCCAGGTCCTGCCCGACCAATGCCCGACGGCCTGTCAGCAGCTCGTCCCCGACAGTTCCGTGCTCACCGCCCTGAACTCCGGCGACGAGACGCCGGAGGGGCCGCAGTGGGTGTCGGTGTGGACCGAACTGGACCAGGTGGTGACCCCACCGTCCTCGGCCCGACTCGACGGCGCGATCGACATCCCCGTGCAGAGCGTGTGTGCGGACTCCACCGTCGATCACGGGAACCTGCCCCGCGATCCTCTCGTCGGCGCAATCGTGTCCGCCCAGTTGGACGGCGATTCCACCACCCAGCTCGGCGCAGCCGATTGCAGCCGTCTCAGCTCGTGATGTCCTTGGTCGTGAAGTTCGCCCACGCCGCACCCAGAAGCACGACGACGTAGACGCCCTGCAACCCGACCCCGCGCACCAGGTCCCGCGTGGGCACCGGGTCGCGGAAGAGGTCTACGAAAGCCAACCAGTATCGCGTCGGGAGGTACGGCGCGATGGCGTCGGCGGCGTCCAACGTCAGCAGCAGCGAGCTGGCGATGAGGAACGCCAGTGCGCCGAGCGTCGCGGCGAGCGGGGAGTCGGTCAGGGTCGAGAGGAACAGGCCCATGGCCGCCACTCCGAGCATCGAGAGCGTCACGTAGAGCACGGCGATGACGGTCCGCACGGCGACCTGTTGATCGGTCAGCACCGTGCCGGACACGCTGGCGACGCCCCCAACAGTCGAGACGTCGAACAGCGTCGTGCCGACGAAGTACGCGACAGCAGCCACGATGACCACCGCCAGCAGCACGAAGGCGGCCACCGAGATCAGCTTCGCCACCAGTAGCTTGGTGCGTCCCACCGGGCGCGCGAGCAGGTAGCGCAGGGTGCCGGCCTGGGCCTCCCCGGCAACGGCATCGCCTGCGATGACCGATACAGCGACAGGAAGAAACAACGGAAGCACGATGGCGAGCGCGGCGAGCGGGAAGAGCTGACCGTTGGTGAGCACCGCCGACAGGAAGGCGGGGCCTTCGCCGGGCCGCGGACCGACATCGGTGAGGGCCAACAGACCCGCGACGACGGTGGGCAGCAGATTGAGCAGGAGAATGACGACCCACGTGCGGGGTCGGCTCAGCATTGCGCGCAGCTCGACGCCGATCATGCGGTCACCTCCATCTCGGTGGAGCGGACGGGACCGTCGACGCGGTCGGCACTGGCACCGGTGACGGCCAGCACGGACTGCTCCAGACTCATCTGCTGCGGGCTCAGCTCGCTCACCCGGACGCCGCCTTCGACGAGCAGCCGATTGAGCAGGGCCGAGTCCGGGTGTTCGATCACCAGCTGCTGCCCTTCACGGTGGAACACGGTGGCGTTCTGGATTCCGGAGAGCACGGTGACGGCCTCGGCCGGGTCCGGGGTGGTCACGAGCACCCGACCGGTCGGCTGCTGGAACGCGGAGAGCTGATCCTGCAGAACGAGGCGACCTCGATCGAGAACTCCCACGCGGTCGCACAACTGCTCCACCTCGGCCAGCAGGTGGCTCGAGAGGAACACGGTGGTGCCCTTCGCATGCAGGCCCAGGAGCAACTCCCGAATCTCGAGGATTCCCTGTGGGTCGAGACCGTTGGTCGGCTCGTCGAGGATCAGCAGCTCGGGGGTGCGCATCAGTGCCGCAGCCAATCCGAGACGCTGCCGCATTCCGAGCGAGTACTGCTTGACCGGCCTCCGTCCCACCCCGCCGAGTCCCACCTGTTCGAGGGCCTCGCCGACGCGGGCGGTCCTGGTGCGCCGGGAACCTCCCGGCCCGGCTGCGTCGAGCAAGGTGAGATTCCGTCGTCCGGAGAGGTTGGGGTAGGCGGCGGGGTTCTCGATCAGCGCCCCCACCCGCGGCAGCACGCTCCTGCGTCGACGCGGCATCTCCTCGCCGAGCACCTGCATCTGCCCGGAGGTCGCCAGGACGAGCCCGAGCAGCATCCGCACGGTCGTCGTCTTACCGGATCCGTTCGCACCCACGAAGCCGTAGATGTCGCCGGCGCGCACGTCGAGGTCGACGCCGTCGACTGCCCGCACCGATCCGTAACTCTTGGTCAGGCCGGTCGTGCGGATCATGTGGCTGCTCCTTCGAGCTGCTGGGCGGCGGTGGCAAGGGTTTGCGCGGTGACGGTGCCGGAGAGCAGGTAGCGACGCCGGTCGGCGCTGGGCTCGGTGATCAGGACGTTGAGGGGGCCGATCGTCAGTGCGACGCTGCTACCGGTGACGACCGCCCCCGGCGCTGCCCGCAGCTGATCGACGAGCCCCCGCGCGGCGCGACGCGGTAGCGGAGCAGCGATCAACTCCGTCACCCCGCGGCCGTAGATTCCCACCGCACCCTGGACTCCGCGGTCCCTCAGATCGAGTCCCGACAGTGTCGAAGGGAGACCGGCAGAGTCGATCCCGTCGGCGAACGAGGCGATGTCGAGACCGTCCTGCTGCTGCACATCGGTACCCGGCGGCGGGACGAATCGGACGGTGTCCGCGTCCGGGGTCGCGGAGGAGAAGTCGAGGAACGCGGTGCTGACGATGGGGCGAGTGACCCCGTCGCCCAGCACGTCTACCTGCAGTGGAAGCCCGCTGTCGGGGTCGGCCCACACGTCGACCTCGGTGATCGTGCTCTGCGGTTCGCTGGGGATCAGCCGCAGGCCGGGGGCGTCGCGGCCGGCAATCCGACGGGCGGGCAGCCGGCTGACCTCATCGGCGGTCGCCTCGCTGAGCAACCGCTGCCCGAGCTCCGGGGGTAGCAGGTCGGCTTGGCGAGGCAGGCGGAGACTCGGCTCGGGGACGGGGGTCACCACGGCCGTGTTCTGTTCGTAGTCCCAGCTCCACAGCCGAGCCGGGCTCCGATAGAGACCGCGCTCACCGGCGAGGCGCACGGTGTCGACGCGCCAGCTGTCCGGGGCGCGATACCAAGCGCGCAGAGTCGTGGTGTCGCCCAGCAGATCCGGAAGTCCGCCGAGCCCGTCGGTGACGGGGAGGGTGACACCGCCGACGGCCTGGGCGTAGCCCGAGTACGGGGTGTCGGTCGAGGACTGGACGCGGGAGAGCAGTTCGGCCGCACTGATGTCCGACGCGTCGACGGGCCAGCGCTCGATCACCGCGGGCGTGGTGACGAGCACGGCGATGCCGAGCACCACCGCCAGCCACCGCCACTTCTTGTGCACCTCATCGACCGTACGGACGTACCCGTTGTGCTGCATGTGGGTAGTACAAAGCCCGCGTCAGTCGACGAGCACGAAATTCGCGAGACCGTAACTCACACCGTTGATCTGGAGCTCGATCGAGTGCGGGCCGGGGTAGTACTTCCGTGTGGTCAACGCTCGAAAGGAGTGTTGCCGCGCAACGTCGACGCCCTCACCGGGCGCGATCGTTTTCGTCGTCAGTTTGAACGTCTTACCCGTCACTCCACCGTTGGTTTTGGTGTGGTGGACGATGTAGTCGATCGCGACCTTGGCCGGTTCGGTGCCGACATTGTGGATCGACGCATCGAAGCGCACGCTGCCGCCGATCCGTAGCTCCGCGACATCGAGGGTGGGGCCTGTCACCTCCAAGTCGGCGGGCGCGAACCCCAGCAGGGCGAGTGCGTCGGTGTCGCCGTTCTTGATCACCGTCCGAAGTGCGTGTCGTACGAGCCGGTCGGTGTGCGCGTCCGGGTCGTCGAGCCACCGCGCCGCGGTCCGAACGACCAAGTCCGGGACGTCCCGGCTGAAGTCGTTGAGGTGGTTGGCGACCGACCGCCGAACGTAGTCACTGTCGTCCCGGTAGAGCTCGTCGAGGATCGCTACCGTGACGCCGGGCCGCGCGAGAATCTCGGGGACACGCACCGACCACGGCAGATACGGGCGTGTGCCTTCCGATGCCAGACGCCGCACGTGCTCGTCCGATGATCGAGTCCATTCCGCCGCGATGGCGAGAGCCCGATCCAGATCGGCTCGTAGGAACGTGCGGATGGCGAACTCGGAGCTGAGTCTGCCGGTGAGTTCGGCCAGCAGCGACATTCCGTCGTCGAACGCGGCCGAGGTCTGCTCCTCGACGGCCTTCGTCGCCACGGCGCTCGTGACCGGCCAGATCGACCAGCCCTGAAAATCCGGATCCTCGGCGGCCCGTCGGATGGTCCGAGCGAACTCTGCGTAATCGCCGGGCAATCCCACGAGAAGCGCGTCGCGCAGTAGATCGGCGCGCGCCCGCAGCGCGAGCGGTCCCAACTGATCGACCGATCCTGTCAGCAGCGACAGATCTGCACTCGGTGCGGCGTTGCGGATGGTCCGAAGCAGCGTGCGAGCAGCGTCCGGGCCGATGAGTTCGTCGGCGAAGGGCATGAGAGCTTCTTACCGGAGATCCATGAGCCGCGGAATCACCGGAGCCGAGTCGGGCAGCGTCCGAGCTGCCGTTGGCGGGAAGGATCGACAGTCCCCGGACGTTGAGAAGAGGTAATGGACAACGTTCTCTCTGCCCCCACTCGACTGTGGACGCCCTCACGTGTCCTGGTCACCCGGTCTGCGTCCGAGCTTCCCCATACCGCGGAGATCATCCGTCGATGCGAAGCAGCCGGAGTGACCGAGATCGATGTGTTGCAGGGGGACCGTCTGACCGGCCTGCGCGGTGAGTCCGAGCGGGAGACCTATGCGCGTGCCAAGACGACGATGGCGGTGGTGGTGGCACCACCGAGTGTGCTGAAGCCACAACCGATTCCGCCGAGTGCAGATTGGCGTATCGATCTGGCGAAGGGGTGCCCGGCGCACTGTCAGTACTGCTATCTGGCGGGCTCGTTGTCCGGGCCTCCGATCACCAGGGTGTTCGCCAACATCGACGACGTCCTGGCCGGTATCGGCACCCATGCCGGCCGCGGCACCATCACCTCGGGGACCGAGGAGCGTGGACACGAGGGCACCACCTTCGAACTGTCCTGCTACACCGATCCTCTGGGGATCGAGCACGTGACGGGATCACTCGCCGAGGCCGTACGCAGGGTGGGTGCAGGAACCTACGGCGACGACGTGTCGCTGCGTTTCACCACCAAGTTCGACGACGTCACCGAGTTGGTGACGCTCGATCACGGGCGACGAACCCGAGTTCGACTGTCGGTCAACGCCGATGACATCGCCCACCGATTCGAGGGTGGAACCGCGAGGATGCCCGCTCGGATCGAGGCGCTGAGACGGTTGGCTCTCGCCGGATATCGAGTGGGGCTGACGATCGCTCCGATCATGCCGATACCGCAGTGGCGCGAACAATACGGTCGACTGCTCTCGAACGTCGCCGACGCGGTGCGCGATGTCCCTGATCTCGACCTGACTGCCGAGATCATCACCCATCGATTCACGCCGGCCAGCAAGGACGTGCTGTTGAGTTGGTACCCGGGGACCAAGCTCGAGATGGACGAAAGTGCCCGCACAGCAAAGAGAAACAAGTTCGGCGGCGTGAAGTACGTCTACCCCAAGGACACGATGACCGAGATGCGCACATGGTTCGTCGAAGAACTGGGGTCCGTGCTCCCCGACGCGCAGCTTCTCTATTGGACGTGACAAAGCCCGGCCTCCACCGGTGTGCGGTGGAGGCCGGGCTGCGAAAGAGGATGATTTACTTCATCTTTCCGAACGTGGCGTCGATGTCGGCCATCGCCATCTCGGCGGTCTGCTGAATCAGCTCCATGAGGTCGGTGTCCAGTCCCGGGGCGAACTCCTCCAGCCGTTCCGGTGAGATTTCCATCGGAACGCCTTCGGGTGCCTGCTCGCGCACGATCCGGTACGAAATGGTCGATCGCGCAGCCTTGTTGGCGGTCATCTCGTACATGCGGCACTTCTGCAGGCAACCGGTCGACTCGAGCATGAGGTTGTACATCAGGTCGAGGACCAGGTTGCCGGAGTTGTAGACGTAGCCACCGCTCCACGGGTTGCCGACGGAATCGACCGGCAGTGCCCCCTCTGCCTGCACTCGAACCCTGGGCCCCCTCTGCATGGCCGTCGTGCAGGCGATCTATTCCTTGCCGAGCGCCCGGTGACAAAGCGGGCTCGTCGAGGTCAGTACCCACGACCCCATCGGATTTCAGGAGTGACATGGCAATTCTGACGTACAACATGCACGTTTCTCTCGACGGCTTCATCGAGAATTCCGCAGGCAGTCTCGACTTCTCCGTGCCTGACGAGGAGTCCCATCGATTCTCGAACCGGCAGACGGAGGCCACTACTGCCTTTCTGTTCGGGCGTCGACTGTACGAGGCCATGGAGGACTACTGGACGGATCCGCTACGGGCGGAGGGTGACGACGTCGAGGCGGAGTTCGCGCGACTGTATGTGGACACCCCGCGGATCGTCTTCTCCGACACTCTCGATTCGGTGGCCGTCGGGTGCCGGTTGGTGCGCAGTGCCGACGCTGTCGCCGAGGTCAAGCGGCTGAAACGCGAGACCGAGGGGACATTGGCCGTGGGCGGTGCCGCATTGGCGGAGTCGCTGGTCGACGAGATCGATCAGTTCGAGGTCATCCTTCTGCCGACCATCCTGGGCGGTGGCAAACCGTACTTTCCGGTCGGTCACCATCTCGACCTGACACTCGCGGAGCAGAAGGTGTTCGCCGAGTCGGGGTGGCTGTATCTGCGTTACAGCGTGTCTCGCTGACATCTCGCAGGTACGGGCCGGATTGAGATACCCTCGCGGCACGACACCGGCGGGTGGTTCGTCCGCTTTGGTCGGTCCGGCCCACACCCAGCAGTTCAGACCCCGCGGAGGTCATCGATGCCGCACATGCCGCACTCCCACTCCGACGCGGACCCGGACGCGACCGACAGAGAGTCCGTCGCATGAGCGGTTGGCTCTGGGTCGTGATCCTGAACGCGATCACTGCGTCGGCGTATCTCGGGATCGTGCTGTTCATCGTTCGTGGGCTGCGTCGCACCGCCCAGCTTCGGAAGAATCGATTGGCGCTGGCAACCGCCGCCATCTTCACCACCTGCGCGGCTCACCATGTGTTGCATGCGGTTCACCTGCTCGCGGGGGCCGGGCACAGCGAACATGCAGGCGGCGGAACGATCGCGATCATGCGGGAGTCCATGGGCGGCGATCTGGATGTCGCAGTGACCCTGTCGACCGCGTTGGCGGGTGTTGTGTATCTCGGAATGCGCCGCTCCTACGGTCCACTGCTTCGCTCGCCGGCGATGTTCGACGATGCCAGTGAGGCTCGGTACCGTCAGCTCGCCGCGAATCTGCCCCACACGACGGTGTTCATCGTCGACCGTGACCTTCGATTCGTCCTGGTCGAAGGTGCCGATCTGGTCGCGGAGGGCTACGACCCGCGCCGGATGGAAGGGAAGTTGCTCGAGGACACGGTGCCAACGGAGGTCTTCGCGCACGTCGCTCCGTACTACCGGGCAGCTGTCGCAGGGGAGGAATCCTCCTTCGATTCCGTCAGCGCCGGGACCGGAAGAGTCTTCCAGGTTCGAGCCCGGCCGCTGCGCGACGAGGCCGATGCCATCGTCGGTGCCATGGTGCTGTCGGAGGACGTGACGGCCGAGCGTGAGGCGCGGGCGGAGCTGGATCGTGCGCGAGCATTCCGGGACGCCGTGTTGACCGCGTCGCCGGATATCGCGACGGTCGTCGACGTCGACACGGGGCACCTGACGTGGGCGTCGCGCAGCCTCCGCTCGTTGATCGGTACCACGACCGCCGGTGATCCGGAGGGGCGGCCCGACGGAGATTCGACGGTCGACGGTGCCGAGGATTCGTCCGACATCGAGGTGCTTGTGGAGGACCTCGACATCGTTGCGGCGGCCGACCGGGCCGCTGCATCGTTGGCAGACGGGGAAAGCCTCACGACTCAGTACCGAGTGCGTGGCCTCGGCGGTGAGACCCGGTGGTTGTCGCGTCGAACCACGCCCTTTCGCCGGGGGCCGTCGGGTGAGGTGCTGCAGGTGCTTTCGGTCCTCCGAGAGGTGACCGACGTCGTCGAGGCCGAGCGTGCTCTCGAACGTGCGGCGCTGCAGGATCCGTTGACGGGACTGCCCAATCGCATGCTGCTGTTGGACCGGATCGGCTCTGCGATCGATCGGGGCGCGCGCACCGGCATCGCGGCGGTGGTGCTGTTCTGCGACCTGGACGGTTTCAAGAGCGTGAACGACAGCGGCGGACATGCTGCGGGCGACGCGGTGCTGGTCGAGGTGGCACGGCGTCTGCGCGCGATACTGCGAAGCGACGACTTCATCGCCAGGGTGGGCGGTGACGAATTCGTCCTGGTCCTCGACGCCCAGATGGACGACCCGGCCTCGGACGCGGACGGACTCGCAGGCAGCGTGGCTGCGCGGATCAAGGCCGCGCTGGCCTCGGCCATCGAGTTCGAGGGACGGCAGTACGAGGTGTCGGCGAGCATCGGAATGGTGGTGGCCCGCAGGGGTGCCACAGCTCAGGATGTGCTTCGGGACGCGGATTCCGCGATGTACCGGGCCAAGCAGAGCGGCAAGGATCGGATCGAATTGTTCGACGATTCGGAGGAAACTGTCGCGTCCGGCGAACAGGCGATCGCGGGCACCGCACAATGAACGAATGACTCCAGCAGACCCCGGCAACTGGTGGACACTGCCCTCTCATCGATCGTGGCTCGACACCGAGTCGTCTCGACTTCTGGATTTCGGAACCACACTCGACCACCCGGCCGGAGGCGCGGCGTGGCTGGACGATCGCGGTAACCCCGACCTCGACCATCCGGCGCATACGTACATCACCGCTCGGATGGCGCATGTGCACTTTCTCGGGTCCGTGCAGGGCCGACCGGGTTCCCGCAGGAGAGCCGATCGCGTCTTCGACGGACTGTCGACCACGTTGCAAGACAGCACGAACGGCGGCTGGTTCGAGTCCAGTGCCGACGCGGCCTCGCCCGATGCAGTGAAATCGGCGTACACGCATGCCTTCGTGGTGCTCGCCGCGTCGGCTGCCACCGCGGTGGGTCACGCACGTGGCCGGGAACTTCTCGACGAGGCACTCGATATCGTCGACTCTCGGTTCTGGGACGAACGGTACGGAATGTGTTCGGACACCTGGACTGTCGACTGGTCCGAGCTCGATCCGTATCGCGGCATCAACGCCAACATGCACATGGTCGAGGCGCTGCTGGCCGCCGCCGACGCCGGTGCGCCCGAGCTCTGGCGCGAACGTGCACTGCGTATCTGCGACAACGTATGTCGATGGTCCGCGGACAACGAGTGGCGCGTCCCGGAGCACTTCACGGCAGAGTGGATCCCGCAGCTCGAGTACAACCGCGACGACGTAGCGAACCAGTTCAAGCCATACGGTGCCACCGTCGGCCACGGCTTCGAGTGGGCGCGACTCCTCGTGCAGGCAAGTCTCGTTGCGGGCGGGCGGGACTACTTCGATGCGGCCCAGTCCCTCTACGACCGGGCTGCCGTCGACGGCTGGCAGCCCGGGCCCACCCCCGGGTTCGTCTACACCACGGACTGGACAGGGCAGCCGGTTGTCACGGGTCGACTGCACTGGGTGTTGTGCGAGGCGATCGGAGCAGCCGCGACTCTCGGACGCGTTACGGGAGAAGAACGGTACGGCAACGACTATCGAACGTGGTGGGACGTTGCGGCCGACTATTTCGTCGACCGCGTCGACGGCTCCTGGCATCACGAACTCGACTCCCACAACGTTCCCGCGGCAACGGTGTGGAGCGGAAAACCCGATCTCTACCACGCCGTCCAAGCGACGTGGATCAGCCGATATGCGCCGAACACGAGCATGTTGGCTGCGCTGCAGCCCGATTCGGACTGACGAGTGCCACAGGCAGCGCAGACGCACAGATGTCAGTGCACGTCCGCCACCAATCGGTTGCTCACCGAACCGAGGTTGTCGATTTCCACACTCACGTGATCGCCGGGCTTCAGTAACAGCTGGGGCTTGCGGCGGTAGCCCACTCCGCCGGGCGTGCCGGTGAGGATGACATCACCGGGCTCGAGGGTGGTGAACGTGGAGATTGTCGCGATCAGGTTCGGCACCGTGAACAGCAACTGCGACAGATCCGACTCCTGTACCTTCTCGCTGTTGACAATCGTACGAATGCCGCAACTCGCGAGGTCCACCTCGTCGGGGCAGACGACGTACGGGCCGAGGGGAGTGCTTGCGTCCCATGCCTTTCCCTGCAGCCACTGATGCGTCTTGTACTGGTAATCACGCATCGTGATGTCGTTGGCGACGGTGTAACCCAGAACGTGATCGAGTGCGTTCTCCTCGGTGATGCGCCTGCCCGCGCGTCCGATGATCACCGCCATCTCGCCCTCGTAGTCCACCTCGGAACTCTCCGGTGGGACGGCGATGTCGTCGTAGGCCCCGATCAGGCTGGAGGCGAACTTGGGAAACATCACCGGGTACGTGGGGAACTCGCGTCCTGTTTCGGCAATGTGGTCGCGGTAGTTCAGTCCGACGCAGATCACTCGGGCGGGGTCGGTGACAGCCGGGAGGACGCGCACGTCGCCGATCGGTAGGCGCTCCCCGGTCAGGCGATCTGCCCCGGCAAGTGCCTCGAGCGAACTGGAACGTCCGATCGCGGCGATACCCTTCAGTGGGATCAGCGTAGCGCCGTCGACCTCGCCGACTCCGCGAATTCCGTTGTGCTCGTAGCTGATGTAGGCCATATCTCAGATCTCGCTTTCGCTCGTCTTGCGCCAGCTCGCCAGCTGTCCGCCCCACAGATTCACCGACGCGGGTACCGGACGCCACTGCCGCGTCACGTACGTGGCTCGGTCGTCGTGGAACTTCTCCATCTCGGCCGAGAGCTCGATGTGGTTGCCCGCGGGATCGTCGAAGAAGACGAACAAGTTGTTGCCGGGGCCATGGCGTCCCGGGCCCCAGACGACGTCGACACCGATCTCGGTGAGGCGATCGCACCAGGACTTGAAGTCCTCCCACTCGGCCAGATCGTAGGAGTAATGGTCGAGATCGCCGGGCACACCGTTCTCGACGACGGCCAGAGTGTGGTGATCGCGGTCGCTGCGCAGCCACGCGAACCGGCCGTCCTCGAGCTGATCGGAGATGCGGAATCCGACGATGTCGACGAAGAACGAGACCATCTGCGCCACGTTGTCGGTGCCGAGAGTGGTGTGCTGGAACTTGATCGGGCGTCGTCGCGGATCGGCAGCGTTCTCACCCTGGCGCGCGACCGGTCCGTGGAAATGCACCGTGGTGCCGTCGGGGTCGGTCACCGAGATGCCCGACGGTGCGCCGACGGCATGGTCGAGGACGGACGGATCCAGATCCGCGACGTCATGGCCGGCGTCCTTCAATCGTGCGGTGATCCCGGCGATACCGTCGGCATCACGAACCTCGAAGCCGTAGTGAGACAGCCCCTTCGGACCCTCGGTGAGGTCCAGAACGTGGTGTCCGAGGCCCCAGCCGAGGCGCAGGCCGCCGCCTGCGAGCTCCTCCTGCACGGTCAGACCGACGGTGCGGCCGTAGAAGTCGGCGGTGGCGGCGACGCAGGGAACGGTGAATCCGAGGTGCGAGACGGCGGTCCGGCGCAGTGTGCCCACGGCTCTACCTTCCTGCAGTCTGTTCCGGGTGGGAGTGGTCATGTCAGTGATCCGCCTTTCGGGGCGTCGATGGGGTGGGGACGATGGCGTCGGTGTAGACGGTGATACGCACCCGGTCGCCGCGGGTGGGCGGTTCCAAGTGGCCGAGGAACACGCTGTGGTTCAACCACTTCCATCCTGGATCGGCCACCTCGAAGCGCGGGTTGGTGGAGCAGTACCAGTGGTCGATGTCGGCACCACCGCCGGCGAAGATGCGCTCCATGGTGGCATCGTCCTGGGTGCCCCAGCCCTCGTTGGTGACCATGATGGTCACGTCGTCGTCGGTGACGATCGTGTAGCGAGCCCACAGGTGGGTGACGCCGTCGGTGCGCACCAGGTTCCAGTCCGCACCGCCGGGCAGGATCGTCCCGGATCCGGCCGGTCCCTGGAATCGGCCGCCGGTGATCGGGATGACCCGACGCATTCCGTGTGGGGTCGACCCGATCACCACCGGGGGAGCCAGCTCGACGTCGAGGGTGAAGACGTGATGGAGAGTGGGCGTGGACATGTCACTCACCGGCGGGCAGCAGTCGCCCGGCCGTAGGTGATGCTGCCGCGTCGATCGGGGCAGCATCGAGTCCCCTGGGGGCTCCGCCGGGAATGACGAGGGCGATGAGCGCAGCCAGGACGGTGGCTCCGGCACAGACGTAGATGCCGATGTCGAGGCCGGTCTCGAGAGCCGTCCTGGCAAGTGGTGCAACCAGATCCGAGATCGGACCGAGGTCGGCGTTGGCCACCGCCAACGGCCCGCCCTGCTCTGCGACGCCGGATGCCACGCCCACCGCCTCGGGAGGGAGGGAACCGTCGGACAGGGTGGAGGTCAGGGTGGCTCCGGCAACTCCGAACGCCACGGCGCTGACGATCGCGGGCCCGAGGCTCTGCCCGGTCTCGCGAACGAGACTGGTTACCGCGCTGGCCATTCCGGCGTAATCGATGGCGACGGCTCCGACGGCGACGGCCGTCAGTGCGGTGAACATGGTGATGAAGCCGGTGCCGAGCAACAGGATCGGGCCGGTCATCGCGAGCAGCGAGGTGGAGTCGCCGGGTAGCTGAGCCATCCAGAGTTGACCGACGGCCAATGCCGACAGTCCGGTGACCAGCAGGGTGCGGGCCGCGACGCGCATCAACAGGCGCGGGAGCAGTGGCGTGAGGAGCAGCGGTACGGCTTGGATGAGAGCGAACGGCAGTGCAGCCTGCAGCGGGCTGACGTGCAGGATCGCTTCGAGCTTCACGCTGAGCGCGTAGGCGGTTCCGATGAAGCCGAACATCGCGAGCAAACCGATCAGCGCAGTCGCCGCGAAGGCAGGCGTACGGAACAGCGCGAGATTCAGCATCGGGGTGCGCGCTCGCTGCTCGCTGATGACGAACGCGACGCCTGCGGCGACCGCGAGAACGAAGGCACCCACGATGACGGGGCTCGAATAGCCGTCCACGGAGCCCTGGATCACCGCATACAGCAGGGCGAGCAAGGCGACGGCGATGGTGATCTGGCCCGGCCAGTCGAGTCCGCGTCCGGCGGGATGACGTGAGTCGACGATCACCGCGGCGCTGACCACGGCGGTGACGAGACCCAGAACGGCGGGAATGGCGAACGACCAGCCCCAGCTGAAGTGTTCGGCCGCGAAGCCGCTGATCAGCGGAGCGATCATGGCACCGAACGCCAGGCTGACCGCCCAGAGAGACAGAGCGCGGGCTCGCTCCTGACGATCGGGGGTTGCCGAGACCAGCATGGCCAGTGACGTGGGAAAGATTGCGGCGGCACCGAGTCCGGCGATGGCCTGCCCGGCGATCAGTTGTGTCAGGGTTCCCGACGTTCCGGCGACGACGTCGCCGACGAAGACGAGCACGCCGCCCCAGACGAGCAGCCTCTTGCGGCCGAACATGTCGCCCAGTACGCCGAAATTCAGCTCGAGTATGGCGGTGGGGAGGATGAACGCGGCCGGGATCCAGGCCAGCGCCGCTGCGCTCGCTCCGAGGTCGCGTTGGATCACGCCGAGAATGGGCGCTGCGAGTGAGACGCCCATCTGGGCGACGCCGATCGCGAGGCAACAGGCGATGAGCGTGCCGCGATCCAGTTTCTGGTGGGTGGGGTTCATGGGTTCCTCATCCTGAGGGAATGTCCTGTAAAGCAGGACTACTGTTGTCTAATACAGGACAGTGTTCATGGCCTGGATCACAGCTGTCAAGGGCGAAGATCCGTTTGATGACACTGCAGTCCTGACAATCAGAACTAGGATGGAGACATGGCTCCCGAGACGAGTGGATACCGAGAACGCAACAGCACGGCCGACCGCGCGCTGATCATCCTGGGAATGTTCACCGAGGATCGCCTGCAGATCAGCGCCAACGATGTCGCCGAGGCCCTCGGCAGTGCGCGCTCCACGGCGTACCGATATCTGCAGACGTTGGTCGGCGCATCGTTTCTCGAGGAAGCTCCCAATGGCGGCTTTCGGTTGGGTGTCGCAGTACTCGAACTTGCTCGATTAGCCAGGCGCGGTTACGGATTGACGACGATCGCACAACCCGTGATGCGTGAATTGGCCGACGAGGTAGGGGAAACCGTGTTGCTCACCAGGCTCGTCGACGACACGGCTGTGTGCATCGAGCGGTGCGAGGGGGCCAAGCAGCTGGTGCGCCTGAGCTACGAGCGTGGGAGTCGGCTGCCCATCAATGCCGGTGCGTCGGCGTTGACGCTCCTGGCCTGGCTGCCGGAGAAGGAGATCCGCTCGATTCTGGGTCGGCATGTGCTGCAACGCTTCACCGATCGGACGTTGACCGACGTCGATCGCCTCGTCGATCGCCTCGAGCGCATCCGCACCACCGGCTACGGCGTCACCGTCGCGGAGGTGGACCCGGATGCGATGGGAATCGCCGCACCCATCTTCGACGAGTCCGGTTCGGTGGCAGCGGCATTGAGCATCGTCGCGATCAGACGTCGTGTTCCGGAGGATCGGACCGACGTGCTCGTCACCGCAGTGCGGGCCGCGGCGGAGACTCTGTCGACGAGGCTCGCCGTCGTCAGCTCGTAGCGTGTCCTATTTTATGGGACACCATTCCTATTTAACGTGATGCGCGCTACCTTGGTGGTGTGGACACGAGATTCGACACCCTCTACGACGTAGCGATCTGCGGTGCCGGTCCGGTCGGGATGACCGCGGGCCTGCTGCTCGCTGCACGAGGGCTCCGCGTCATCGTTCTCGAGCGTCGTTCGACGACGAGCGACGAACCCAAAGCGATCAGCATCGACGACGAGGCACTGCGCACCTACCAGCAGGCCGGCGTCATCGACCGAATTCTGCCGATCGTCGTGCCGGGCACCGGAACTCGCTACTACGGCCTCGACGACGAACCGCTCTTCCACGGTGGCGCGGAGAGCGCCTACCGACTGGGCTACCCGTTCAAGAACCCGTTCGCGCAACCGGATCTCGAACGCGTGCTGGCAGCGGCTCTGCATACGGCACACCATGTCACCGTACGGTTCGACACCGAGGTCACCTCGATCGTGCAGGATGCGGACGCCGTGGCCATCGAAGCGGGTGGACGCACGGTGCGCGCCCGCTACCTCCTCGGCAGCGACGGCGGACGATCCACGGTTCGAAACCTGCTGAAGATCGGCATGACCGGACGCAGCCATCCGGAATTGTGGTTGGTGGTGGACACGCTCGGCGACCCTCACATCGAGCGTTACGGAATGCACCATGCCGATCCGAGTAGGCCGCACGTGGTGGTACCCGGACTCGACGGTCGCTGTCGATACGAATTCCGCCTGTTCGACGGCGAGGGCACGGCCACCGACTCGCCACCGTTCGAGCTCATCGAAAGACTCGTCTCGCGCTACCGCCCGATCACACCCGCTCAGGTCGAACGAGCCGTCAACTATCGCTTCCACGGTCTTGTGGCCGACCGATGGCAGCTCGGGCGCTGCTTCCTGCTAGGCGACGCCGCACACATGATGCCCCCGTTCGCCGGTCAGGGTCTGAACTCCGGCATTCGTGACGCCGCGAACCTGGCGTGGAAGTTGGCCGGGGTGCTCGACGGCTGTCTGCACGAAAGCGTCTTGGCCACATACCGATCCGAGCGTGGCCCGCACGCCGCCGCGGTGGTTCGCGCGTCCGAGCGGTTGGGCCGCGTGGTGATGACGACCAATCCTCGTGTCGCGGCCAGGCGCGACGAGTTGGTCCGAGCCGCATTGGCCACCGAGAACGGGCGACGCTGGTTCGAGACCATGGCCTACCGCCCGCCGTACCGATTCTCCGACGGACTCGTACTCCCCGGCGACGACACCGGGAGTGCGATCGGGCAACCCCTGGCCTTCGACTCGGCGACCCGAACCATCCGTCCGCTCGACGAGATTCTCGGAACCGGTTGGGCGCTGATGGGAATCGACGTGCACGACGCGGGGGACTGGTCCCGTGCCCGCGGTATCGCGCGCGGCCTGCACGCCGTCGAGGCCGCAGTGCCCACCGATCGCACGGCACCGAGAATCGACGACGTCAACGTACTGCTCGACGTCGACGGTCGATTGGACGACGAGATGCGCACGTACACCGGCAGATTCGTTCTCGTCCGGCCCGACCGATTCGTCGCGGCCGCGTGGCTTCCGCACGAGGGTGACGACGTTCGAGCCGCGGTGGCGTCGTGGACCGGATCTTCCCCGAGCCCTTCCGAACTGTCCTGTCTCGAGACGAAAGGCGTCAGCTATGCGTGACCTACCCACCCCGCTCCCGACGACACTGGTCCGACGGACCGCGCCTGCGACTGCGCGCCACGAGGCGGATGTCGACTGGAACACGTCCAACAAGTTTCTGAACGGTCCGTTCGCGCCGTGGCACGAGGAGACCGAGGCATTCGACCTCGAGGTCATCGGGAAACTGCCCGACGACCTGGCCGGCGCCCTGTTCCGGGTAGCCGACAACCCCCGCTTCGAGCCGCTCGACACCGACCGCTACCACTGGTGGGAAGGCGACGGCGGAGTCGCCGGCACCTATATCCGCGACGGGAAGGCGTCGTTCCGGATGAAGTGGGTGCACACCGACACCATGAAGATCGAGGTCGAGGCCGGTGAAGCGTTGTACAGCGGTTTCGTCAACGGCTCGGGCAAGGCCAAGCGGGATCTGCCCGTTGGCGCACCGCCGTCCAAGAGCGTCGCCAATACCAACGTCGGCCTGTTCGCCGACCACCTGCTGGTGTACTACGAAGGCGGACTGCCGCATTCGATGCACCCCGAAAGCTTGGACACGCAGGGCACGTACGATTTCGGTGGCGCACTGGATATCCTGTGCACAGCGCACTACAAGATCGAACCGTCGACGGGCAACATGCTCTTCTACTCTGCCATCGGGCCGAATCTGACGTGGTACGAGGCCGATACCAGCGGCACCGTCGTCGATACCGTCACTTTCGACATGGGCTGTCCGGCAATGGTGCACGATTACATCGTGAGCGAACACCTCGCGATCTTCCTGATCTCGCCCAACCAGTTCCGCCTCGACCGCATCATGGCGGGGCGGCCCGGGGTGCTCTGGGACGAATCGGCTACACCGAACGGCAGCAGGTTCGCCGTCCTCGACCGTCGAACCCACGAAGTCATGTGGTACGACACCGGCCTGATGCTGGCCCCGACGCACTTCTTCAACGCCCACGAAACTGCCACGGGAATCGTGGTGGACCTGCACGTCATTGCACGACTGGGCAATCCGGCCGACGATTCGGACGAGCCGATCGACTCGCACTCCTGGTTTCCACCCGCGATGGCCTGGCGGTTCGTGCTCGATACCGCAACCAGGACGACCACCCAGCACATGCACAGCGGGGTGGCGGGCGAGTTCCCGAAGATCAACGACGCGTGGCTGGGCCAGGAGAATCGCTTCGGCTACTTCGCCACCACCCGAAGCCTGTCGCCGCTGACCCTGACGGATGGGCTTGCGCGCCATGACTTCTCGACCGGACAGACGATCGTGCTCGAAGGACCGGACGGATTGACCAGCCCCAGTGAACCGGTCTTCGTTCAGCGTCGAGGCGCGAGCATCGAGAACGACGGCTACCTGCTGACCCTGTGGTGGAATCCGGCGTCCGGTCTGTCCGAACTATTGGTGCACGAGGCCGACTCGTTCACCCGCGAACCACTCGCACGCGTCAAGCTCCCCGTCCGAGTGCCGTTCGCATTCCATGGATCCTGGGCCGAGGCCGAGGTGCTCGACGCAGCGATCGCAGCCCAACCTCGACGAACGAAGAACACCGAGTAGGAAAGAGCAGGACTGACATGGCGAACACACTGGCGTGGACGGCTAAGATCTTCGACGGCGGATGGGTGGACGGCGGTGGTGGAACCCTCGACGTGACCGCGCCGTCCGACGGGTCGGTCGTGGCCACCGTCGGTGCCGCCGACGTCGCCGACCTCGATCGAGCAGTCGCGAAAGCTGCACGTGCGCAGAAGGAATGGGCCGCCAAGCCGTACACCGAGCGAGCGTCGGTCATGACGAGGGCCGCGGAGCTTCTCGCGGACGATCCCGAGCGTCTGACGCGGTGGTTGGTTCCCGAATCGGGATCGAGTCACGGCAAGGCGGGGGCCGAGATCGGACTGGTTCTCGCCGAGCTGACCGAGGCCGCCGCTCTCGCGTCGCAGCCCTACGGGCAGGTGCTGCGGAGTGCGAAATCGCGTTTCTCGGTGGGGCGTTACGTTCCGATGGGCGTCGTCGGCGTGATCAGTCCGTTCAACTTCCCCTCGGTACTGTCCATGCGGTCGGTCGCACCTGCTCTGGCCGTCGGCAATGCCGTCGTTCTCAAACCCGATCCGCGAACGCCGATTTCGGGTGGTCTGATCCTCGCCGAGATCTTCGCCGAAGCAGGCCTGCCGGACGGTTTGTTGCACGTACTGCCCTCGGGTGCCGATGTGGGAGCCGCTCTCGTCTCGCACCCCGATGTCCCGTGCATCTCGTTCACCGGGTCCACGGCAGCCGGCCGGCGAATCGCGGAAGCTGCAGCGCCACTACTGAAGAAGGTCCACCTCGAACTCGGCGGGAACAACGCGTTCCTCGTGCTGCCCGACGCAGACATCGAGGCCGCCGCATCGGCGGGCGCATGGGGATCGTTCCTGCACCAGGGGCAGATCTGCATGGCGTCGGGCCGGCACCTCGTTCCCGAGCATCTCGCCGAGCAGTACACCGCGGAGCTTGCGAAGATCGCTGCACGCATCACCGTCGGAGACCCGACCGACCCGTCGAATGCGTTGGGGCCCATCATCGACGAGAACCAACTGAAGCGAGTCGACGGCATCGTGCAGAGCACGGTGACGGCCGGTGCCGAACTGGCTGCAGGCGGAACGTTCGACGGTCTCCACTACCGGCCGACCGTGCTCGGCAACGTGCCGAAGGACTCACCCGCGTTCACCGAGGAGATTTTCGGCCCGGTCGCACCCATCACCACGTACCGCACCGTGGACGAGGCGATCGAGATCATCAATTCATCGGAATACGGCCTGTCCGTTGCGATCGTCACCGCGAATCCGTTCGCGGCGTACGAGTTGTCGGACCGAATCCGTTCCGGCGCAGTGCACATCAATGATCAGACGGTCGACGACGAGGCGGTCGCTCCGTTCGGTGGCGTGAAGGCCTCGGGTTCGGGTGGGCACTTCGGCACCACCGTCAACCTCGACACCTTCTGTGACCTGCAGTGGGTCACGATGCAGTCGGACATCCAGAGATATCCGTTCTGAGCCCCACAGCCGTTTCGGACCTGCAGCGGCCCCGCATCCAGTGCTCTACTCGCGGTGTGGGGTCCGCTCGCCGGTGTTGGGGTCGACGTCGAACAGTTCGTCGGTGTGGTCCGGCGCGTAGACGACCTGCGTGGACTCGCTGGATCGACGACGAGCGCCCTCGCGTACGGCCAGATATCCGCCGGCGAACAGCGCGATTACCGCGATGCCCGCAACGATGGCCCAACCCTCGAAGCCGCCGGCCAATGCGGCGATCAGGCCGCCGATTGCGGCAATTCCGGCAAAGATCAGTACGACGGCCAACATGTTGACGACAGCTCTGGACATGCTTGATACGGGAGGCCTTTTCTCGACCATGGGAGTAATTCCTTTCGATCAGTTCGATCGTGGAATACCCGAAAGCCGATCGACTAAGCCCCGCGGTCCTACTGGGCCTTGCGTGCTCGATACGCGGCAACGGCTGCGCGGTTGCCGCACGTGGTGCTGCAGAACCGACGCGACCGGTTGCGTGAGAGGTCGAGCACCAGCCCGTTGCAGTCCGGATCGGCGCAGACGTCGAAGCGCGAGAGCTCGTCTGCCCGGATGACGTCGATCATGGCCATCGCGGTCTCGACCACGATGCGGGTCACGAGGGGACTGTCGTCGGCGACGGCATGGATGTGCCAGTCGAGATCTCCGTGACGAACCAGCCTGGGCAGGGCCGAGGACTCGGCGAGAAGACGGTTCACCTCCACCACGGCGTCGTCGCGGCTGCTGGTGAGCAGTGCGCGCAGGGTCGGCCGCAGCGCCCTCACCGCCTCGAGCTCGGCGTCGTCGCCGTCGAACCGGCCGGAGTACCCCTGTTCGGTGAAGAACTCGGCGAGCTGCTCCCGCGTGGTCAGTGTGTCCGGGTCCTCGGCCGAATTGACCAAGGCCACGGCGGACAGCAACGACAATTCCGCGTCATGAGCAAAAAGCATGTTGACACCTTACCAAGTCACTCCCTACTGTCACATGTCATGACGGCTTACACTCATGACGCGCAGGTAGATCTCGCGGCCACCCACGACGCTGCGGCGCGGTCGCGTCGACTCTCGGGACTCGGTTTCGCGCTGCTCTCGGCGGCGTCCTTCGGCCTCTCCGGGTCGCTCGCGACGGGACTGCTCGACGCCGGCTGGACGGCCGGGGCTGCGGTGACCGCGCGAATCCTGCTGGCGGCGGCCGTCCTGCTGATTCCGTCGATTCTCGCGTTGCGTGGGCGATGGAGCCTGCTGGCGAAGAACTGGAAGCTGCTGCTCGCCTACGGAGCTTTTGCGGTGGCAGGCTGCCAGCTCGCGTTCTTCAACGCCGTCGGACGGATGGAGGTGGGGGTGGCGCTGCTGATCGAGTTCACCTCGCCTGTGGCCGTCATCGGCTGGATGTGGTTCCGTCACCAACAGCGACCGGGTCGGCTGACCGTGGTGGGCGCACTGCTGGCCGCGATGGGTCTGGTGCTCGTGCTCGACCTGATCTCCGGTGCCGACGTCGACACCGTCGGTGTGCTGTGGGCGCTGGGCTCGATGGCCGGTGCGGCCGTCTACTGGGTGCTGTCGGCGGACGAGAGCAACGGACTCCCGCCGATCGTGCTCGCCGGGGCCGGCCTGCTCACCGGTGGTCTCATCCTGTTGGTCGCAGGGCTGATCGGTATCGTCCCGTTCGCCGCCCCGCTCACCGATGTCACCTTCGTCGATGCGGTTGTGCCGTGGTGGGTCCCGATCATCGGCCTCGGCGTCGTGACGGCCGCACTGGCCTACGTCCTCGGGATCGCCGCGGGCCGACGCCTCGGGTCACGGTTGGCGTCGTTCATGGGATTGATGGAAGTCGTTGCCGCACTTGTGTTCGCGTGGTTGCTGCTTGGTCAGGCTCCGGCACCGATCCAATTGGCCGGTGGCGCACTGGTTCTGCTCGGCGTGGTCGTCGTCAAGTCCGGCGAGCGAGCCACGGCGGAGGAGCCGGTGGAGCCGCTGCAGAGCAGGCCGTGACCTGACGGTCAACCGTCGACGCGGCCGAAGACCACGGCGGCGAGGATGGTGTGGGCGCTGGCGATCACCGAATCCAACGGTTCGCGCTCGGGAGAGAGCAGCCATTGTTGGGCGATGGTGAGGACCGCGCCCACCAGGCCCATGGCCAGTGTTCGACGGTTCGGCCCGGCGAGCCCGTGGCCGGAACCGACCGCCTCGGCCACCTGGAGCACGGTCTCCGAGAACGAGGTCGTGGTCTTGCGGTAGAGCGCATCGACGGTGGACGAGACCCCGAGAATCTCGACGAAGGCGATGCGCGCAGATTTCGGATTCTCGGCGACGAAGGTGAAGAAGCCGGTGAGAGCGGCTCGGAGCACCTGTTCGGTGGAGTCGGCCTCAGCGGCGGCACCGGCCAGGATGTTCTCGCGCATGGCGTCGGTGGCGCGGGCGTAGGTCGCCATCAGCAGGTCCTCGCTGTTGGTGAAGGACTCGTAGAAGTAGCGCTTGGTCAGGCCCGCCTCGCTGCACACCTTCTCCACGGTTGCGGTCCGGTAGCCGGTGGTTCCGAAGACTTCGACGGCTGCGTCGAGCAGGCGAATCCGACGCTCCTGCTGCCGCTGCCGAGGATCGGCACCTCGGTAGGTGCGGCCGACTTCACTGTGAGGGATGGTCACAGACAGATCTTGACACCGCTCGGTATCAGATGCAAAGTGTTCGCAGACAGGCATTCCGATCGAGGGGGGAGCACATGGCGGCGTCGACGCTACGCAACAAGGTCGTTCTGATCACCGGAGCAGCGCGGGGAATCGGTGCCGCGACCGCGCGCGACCTGGCAGGCAAAGGTGCCAGGCTGGTACTCGTCGACGTCGACGAGGCCCCGCTGCAAGAGCTGGCGACGCAGCTGAAGGCCGAAGCGTTCGTCGCCGACGTGCGGAATCTGGACGACATGCAGCGCGCAGTCGACGGCGGCATCGCGGCCTACGGCGGCATCGATCTGGTGCTCGCCAACGCCGGAATCGCCAGCTACGGATCGATCATGCAGGTCGATCCCGCCACGTTCCAACGCGTCATGGACATCAACGTGATGGGCGTGTTCAACACCGTCCGCGCCGCCCTGCCGTCGCTGATCGAACGTAACGGCTACATCCTCGTCGTCTCCTCGCTCGCGGCGTTCACCCCGTGCCCCGGCCTGGCCGCGTACAACGCCAGTAAGGCTGCAGCCGAACACTTTGCGAACGCCCTCCGGCTCGAGGTCAACTACCGAGGCGTCGACGTCGGCTCGGCGCACATGGCCTGGATCGATACGCCGATGGTGCAGGACGCCAAGTCCGACCTCACCGCATTCCAGGATCTGCTCGCCGTGCTGCCCGGCCCGTTGGGCAAGACGATGACCGTCGAGCAATGCGTCGACGCGTTCGTCGACGGCCTGGCCAAGCGCAAGAGGCGCGTCTATGTTCCGCGGTGGGTGGGCGCTGCGTCGTGGTTCAAGGCCGTCGTCACCTCGCGGCTGGGTGATCGCAGCATGCTCGAGCACGTGCCGACGATCCTGCCGAAGATGGACGAAGAAGTAGCCCGCCTCGGTAGGTCCGAGAGCGCTCGCAACAAGACCAGCTGATCGAAAGACATCGAAGGAATCGTTGACATGACTTCCGTACTGCCCTCTCCCGAGGTCGACGTCCTCATCATCGGTGCAGGCCTGTCCGGGATCGGGGCCGCGCGCCACCTCGGGCACGATCTGCCCGGCAAGACCTACGCCATTCTCGAGAGCCGAGGCGCGATCGGTGGGACGTGGGATCTGTTCCGCTATCCCGGGATTCGCTCCGACTCCGACATGTACACCCTCGGATACAGCTTCAAGCCGTGGATGGGCGAGAAATCCATCGCCGACGGCACCGATATCCGCAACTACATCGTCGAGACCGCGCGAGAAGCAGGCGTCGAGAAGCACATCCGGTTCCATCACAAGGTCGTCGCTCTCGAATGGTCGTCCGAGCAGCAGTTCTGGACGGTGACCGCGCATCGAAGCGATACGAACGAAACGGTCACGGTCACCGCGTCGTTCGTGTTCTCCTGCAGCGGCTACTACGACTACGACAAGGGCTTCAGTCCCGAGTTCGCCGGACAGGACAAGTTCGGCGGCCAGGTGATCCACCCGCAGCACTGGCCCGAGGATCTGGACTGGTCGGGCAAGAAGATCGTCGTGATCGGCAGTGGTGCCACGGCAATCACGTTGGCCCCCAATCTGGCTCGCGATGCCGAGCACGTCACGTTGCTGCAGCGCTCGCCCAGCTACGTCCTCTCGCTTCCGTCGCAGGATCCGATTGCGCTGACCCTTCGCAAGCGCCTGCCGAAGAAATTGGCGTACAGCGCCACTCGGCTCAAGAACGTGTCCATGGCGATGCTGATCTACACCCTGAGCCAGAAGTACCCGGAGTTCATGAAGAAGCGGATCCGGACGATGCAGGAAGGGTGGCTGCCGAAGGGGTACGACCTCGACACCCACTTCACCCCGTCCTACAACCCGTGGGATCAGCGGCTGTGCCTGGTGCCCGACAACGATCTGTTTCGCTCGATTCGCAAAGACGAGGTCTCGATCGTCACCGACCACATCGACACGTTCACCGAGACCGGACTGAAGCTGAAGTCCGGCCAGCACCTCGATGCCGATATCGTCGTCACCGCAACGGGATTGAATCTGTCTGCCTTGGGCGGCGCGACGTTCCGCGTCGACGGCA
Source organism: Rhodococcus sp. 14-2496-1d (assembly GCF_002259365.1). Classification (NCBI taxonomy): domain Bacteria; kingdom Bacillati; phylum Actinomycetota; class Actinomycetes; order Mycobacteriales; family Nocardiaceae; genus Rhodococcus; species Rhodococcus sp. 14-2496-1d. Next base: position 188,074 of record NZ_NPFV01000017.1, read on the forward strand.
AGGACGTCGACCTGCCCAGCACCATGGCCTACAAGGGCATGATGCTCACCGGTATCCCCAACTTCGCCTTCGTCGTCGGATACACCAACGCCTCGTGGACGCTCAAAGCCGACATGGTCTCGAACTACGTGATGCGACTGCTCGCGCACATGGACGAGAAGGGATACAGCACCGTCGAACTCGAGCGCGACCCGTCCATCGACGAAGAACCGTTCCTCGACTTCGCCGCGGGCTACGTTCTGCGGGCGGTGGACAACTTCCCCAGGCAGGGCAGCGAGACCCCGTGGAAGCTGCGCATGAACTACTTCCGCGACCTTCCGGTGCTGCGCTACGGCAAGGTGGTGGACAAGGCCATGAAGTTCGGCCGTCCGCGCGCGAAGGTCTCGATCGGATCCTGACGGGAATTGTTTCGGGTCGAGTGTGTTGGTTCTCGATATGAAAATTGGAATCATCGGAAGTGGACTGATCGGCGGCACCCTCGTTCGGCGTTGGGCGGCGCTCGGTCACGAGATCAGATTCTCGAATTCACGTGACCCGGAAACGCTGGCGGACCTGGCAGCGGAGACCGGAGCGACTGCCGTCTGGGCCGCGGAGGCCGCGCAGGACGCAGACCTGGTGCTGCTGAGCATTCCGCAGAAGAACGTTCCCGATCTCGCTCCGGGAATTGCTTCCGCCCGCAAGCCCGGGGCCCCGATCATCGAGACCAACAACTACTATCCGCAGCAGCGGGACGGGTTGATCGAGGACATCGAGGGTGGGACGCCCGAAAGCGTGTGGGTCTCTCAGCAACTCGGCGAGCCGGTCATCAAGGCGTTCAACGGAATCTGGTACAAGCACCTGCTCGAGAAGGGTGTGCCCGCCGGGACCAGAGGTCGAATCGCATTACCGATCGCAGGCGACGACAACGATTCGAAGAAGCTGGTCTTCTCGGTCATCGACGAGCTCGGATTCGACCCCGTCGACGGCGGAACCCTCGCCCAGTCGTGGCGTCAGCAGCCGGGAACGCCGTCGTACGGCAAGGACTTCGGAATCGACGCCCTCGTCGAGGCGCTGGGTCAGGCGACCGACGAACGCAGTGCGGAGTGGAAGGCCTGAACGAGGTTCTCGCGCTACCGGACGCGACCCTCGCGGAGTGTGCGCTCCGCGAGGTCGCGTAGCGGGCCGGTCAAGCTGGAATCGCCCACCCGGCACGAGTGCTCACCCACCGACACACTCCACACGAAGGTGTCGCGGGCGTTGGACTCGGCCGGATCGGCGGCCTGCTGATCGGCGATGTACGGCTGCGCGGCCTCGACCAACGACTGCCATTCCGGCTCGTCGGTCTCGACGACGCCGCGCTTGGACATCCCGGCGACACCACCGGTTCGCAGTACCTCGATGCGCAGGCTCATCTGCTCTCGATCACACCCGATCGTCGCTCGGCTTCGGTAGGGACTCGAGCCCTGTTGTCTTCACCCCCACGGTAGACCAACCCGTGGCCACGGCCTCGGCAACGTCGGAACCGGCTCCGAATCGCTTGGTTGCTGCGGCGAGGGTCGCGGCCGAGAACCCGGCGAAATCGACTGTCGGGGACAGTCCGCCGACGGTCATCGTGTCGAACCAGACCTGCCCGATGCGGTCCCAGGCCGGACCTCCGAGCGTGGTGGCCGCAACGGCGAACGCGCGGTTCGGGATGCCCGAATTGATGTGCACACCACCGTCGTCCTCGGTGGTGACGACGAAATCGTCCATGCTGGCCGGCTGCGGATCCTTGCCGAGCACGTCGTCGTCGTAGGCGGTTCCGGGCTCGAGCAGCGAGCGCAACGCCTTACCTTGCACTGCAGGCAGGAACAGGCCTTCGCCGATCAGCCACGAGGCGTCCTCGGCGTTCTGCCCGGCTGTGTACTGCTCGACCAGTGCGCCGAACACATCGGAGATCGACTCGTTCAGCGCGCCGGCCTGGTCCTTGTACTCGAGCGGGGTGGTGTACTGCGTGAACCCGTGCGCGAGTTCGTGTGCGATGACGCCGAGCGAGACGGTGAATCGAGCGAACACCTCACCGTCACCGTCGCCGAACACCATGCGCGAGCCGTCCCAGAACGCGTTGTCGTAGTCCTGGCCGTAATGCACGGTCGCGTCGAGGGGCAGGCCGCTTCCGTCGAGACTCGAGTAGCCGTAGACCTCGTCGAAGAACGCGTATGTGGCACCGAGGCCGTCGTACGCCTCGTCGGTCGCGGCATCGCCCGTGGGATCCTCGCCCTCGGCACGTACTTGCCGGCCGGGTAGATCACGAGTGGACTGCGCGTCGGAGATCGTGCGCTCGAGCGTGCCGCCGGTGCGCGGGGCGATGGCGGTGCGAGCCTGCACCACCTCGCGGCCTGCGCGCATCTCACGATCGGCGAGCAGAGTGGCGCGAGCACCCGGCCCCTGCAGCCGCTCGAGCAGAAACGGTGGAACTACAGAATGGAACGTCATACGCGGTGACCCCCTAGGTCCGTGGCATGTGCGGTGATGGTCCCAGTGTGCACGAGCTCACCGACACATCTCGGTGAGCTCGAACGAAACAGGTCAGCTGCGCATCGCCGACAGGTCGATTCCCTCCACCTCGCTGGGCGGACGGATCGCCGTCACCGTCGCCCAGTTGCGGGCCAACAGCGACGCGTCGGAATCGTCGTCCTCGGCTCGGATCTCGTCGAAACGAACGGTGACGAAATCCTCCCCGCGATCGCCTATTTCGGCCTGGACCGCGCCGTAGCGGGCCAGAGATGCGGGCACGATTCCCGCCAACTCCGTGAGCGGAACGTCCGGGACGTTGACGTTGACGACGGCATCGGACGGGCCGTGGGACATCATCCACGTCACCGCGATGCGGGCCACGTGCTCGGCCGTCGCCCAATGGGTAGGCTCCGTGGCGATCGACGACAGCGCCATTGCCGGGACCCGATGCGTCAGTGCCGTCAACGCGGCTCCGACCGTGCCCGAATGCAGTACGGCGGCACCGGTGTTCGGTCCGTGATTGATTCCGGAGAGCACCAGATCCGGGGGGTCGCCGAACGCCCCGCGGGTGGCCACGAACGCGATGAGAGCGGGTGACGCCTGCACCGCGTATGCCGGGACGTCGGGAAGACCGGCAATGGCGACGGATCCGATACCGAGGTGATCGTCGACGCCCATGCCCGTCAAGGACGCGCTGGCCCCGCTGCGCTCCTCGTGCGGCGCGGCGACGACGACGTCGAGACCGGCTTCCACTGCCACGCGTGCGAGCAGGGCGATGCCCTCACTGGATACGCCGTCGTCGTTGGTGATCAGGGCTCTCATTTCTTGCCTGCCTTCTCGTACGGACGAACCTCCACCGCTTCGGTGAGGCCGAGAACCAGGTCGCGTCGCCCGCTGCCGAGGCCACGGCGCGTGACGTTGGCCGTGCCCGCTCCACCGCCGAGTCGCAACGCCTCGGGGACCGACAGTCCCTGAGCCAGCCCCGCGGCGATGCCTGCACTCATCGAATCGCCTGCTCCGTGGTGATCGACCATGCGCAGCCCCGGCGTGACGATCTCGAGCACGTCGCCGTCGACCAGCGCCAGGGCTGGATCTCCGGCCCGCGAGATCACGACGATCTCCGCGCCGTCGTCGTGCATCTGCCGCATCGAATCGATCAGGTGCGCCGGGTCCTCGGACTCGGCCCGGCCGTCGGCGATGAGGTCCTCGTGGCTGACCTTGAGCACCGTCAGGCCGCCGGCGAGCGCGGCGATCATGGTCGGTCCCGAGAGGTCGGCCACCACCGTCTTGCCCAGGGCGGTGAGGTCTGCGCACAGCCGCTCGTACACCTCGGGCGGAACGATGTCGTCTTCGTGCGGTCCGCCGAGAATGGCGACGTCGCTGCGGGCACCGGCTGCGAGGGCGGCGCTGAACAGGTCGTCGAGGGCGTGCCGGGCCAGCGGCGGCGGGTCGACGGTGGCCAGGATCTCGCGCTCACCGCTGCGGCGATCGTGAACGTACGAGCCGCTCTCCTGGCCGATGTCGACGGAGACGACGGTGATGCCCTCCCGCTCGACGATGTCGCGAAGAATGCCCCCGATCTCGCCGCCGAACACTCCCGTCAGTGTCACGTCGAGGCCGAGCACCGTGGCCATCCGGGCGATCCAATGGCCTTGGCCGCCTGCGTGCACGTGCAGTTCGGTGTTGCCGTTTGGGGCTCGGTCGAGGGTCACCGTCAAGAGTGGGGATGGGGCGAAGACGAGAGCACTGAGTTCGCGAGGGGAGGGAGGCATCGAGGGCGAATGCCCGATATGTCAGGTCCGAAACGGCAAGCACGTCAGAAGCGGCGGCGCAGGCGCATTCCGATCGGGCGGCCGTCGGGGTCGACGAACAGCCGGTACGCGAACGCAGCGAGTCGCTGCTGCCAGACCGGCGGCACGGAGATCTCGTGTCGGCGCAGCCTGCCGGTCGGGCGCGGGCCCGAGGACGGGTTGCGGTGCCATTCGTCGAGTGCCGTCGCACAGGCCGAGATCGCATCGAAGAACTGCTGTGGATCCACCAGGTCGGCGTCGTCACCATCGGCCCGGCCGAGGTGTTCGCGAATGAGCTCCAGGCGCAGGTTGCGGGCATGGGTACGGGCACCGTCGCCCAGGCCTGCGGGGTCGAGGGGCTCGCGGGTGTCGCGTTCTTCGTCGACGATGGCCGCCGTCAGCTCCGAATCATGGGTCCACGAACGACGATTGAAGTTGTCCGAGCCCACCGCGGTCCACACGTCGTCGATGATGCAGACCTTCGAGTGCACGTACACAGGTATTCCGCGGTCGTTCTCGATGTCGAGAACCAGTACGCGATCACCGCCGGCAGCGCGGATGACCTCGAGCGCGGCCGAGTGCCCCAGCAGCGCAGAGGGAATGGTGAGTGCGCTGTCGTCGTCGAGGTGCTTGGGAACCACCACCACCAGCTTCAGGTTCGGCTTGCGACGCAACGCAACCGCGAACACGCGGGCGACATCGACCGACCACAGGTACTGATCCTCGATGTAGATCAATTCGGTGGCGCGGTCGAGTGCCTTGGCGTACGCCCGGGCTGCACTGCGCTCGCCCTTGGTCGCGAACGGGTAGGCGGGACGCCGCCTGGGGTAGGTGCGCAACAGCTGCACCGAGCACGTGCCCCGACGTTCCGGAGCCGGTGCCGCAGGCGGCAGTTCCGACGGCTCACGCGTCACGCCTCGGATCATGTCGGGTATCGCGTGCCAGGGCAGTCGGGACAGGGCTGCGGGATCCTCCCACCGCTCGCGAAAGACGTCCTCGACGTCCCGCACCGCCGGGCCCTCGAGCTGCACCTGCACGTCGTGCCAGGCCGGGATCTCCCCGTACTCGGGCGGGAAGGGGCGTGAGATCGGATCACCGAAATGATCGGCGTCGTCGCGTCGGGCACGGGCCAGGTCGATCCCGCCGACGAACGCGATGTCGGGCAGATCTTTCCTGCCGTACCGCACGACCACGAACTTCTGGTGGTGGCTTCCGGTCACCAGCACGCGCTGGTCGAGGATCACCTCACCACCGGCCTCCTCGAGGCGAAGGGCGAGCTTGCGATTCTTCGGTCCGGTGAAACCGAGCGTCTCGATGTGCGAGCGCCACACCATGCCTTTGACGACACCACCGCGGTGCGCGACGTCGGCGAGTGCATCCTCGACGGTCACGCCGTCGTCGGTGAGCATCTGCTCCGGGTCGCCGCGCCAATCGGTGAAGAGCACCAGATCGTCGCGCTCGGTCTTCTCGAGCGCCTTCGCCAACGCCGCGAAGTACGTCTTGCCGTGCACGAGATTCTGGACGCGGTTGCCCTCCGTCCAGGCCGTGATTCGAGTGTCGTCGTTGCCGCGTTCGGTGGCAGTGAGGAACCACGGATGAGCGGGGTCGAAGTGCCGCTCCGGAGAGATCAAGGCTGAGGAGGATCGGCCGAGGCTTTCGGAGACACGGTCGACGACGCGCCGGATGCGCTGCACTATCACGACCGCATCATTTCATCCGGTTTGAAGCACCGAGAGGGCGGGCACCCGAGCGTCATGACTCAGGTACCCAACGTCACGCTCAGAAACGGCAAGCAGATCCCGCAGCTCGGTTTCGGCGTGTTCCAGATCGATCCCGACGAGACGGCGAAGGCTGTCGAAACGGCACTAGAAATCGGCTACCGCCATATCGACACGGCCGAGATGTACGGCAACGAGAAGCAGGTCGGCGAAGGTATTCGCAATTCCGGCCTCGACCGCGAGTCGGTCTTCGTCACCAGCAAGCTCAACAACGGCTTCCACAAGCCCGACGATGCGCGAACGGCATTCGACAAGACCCTCAGCGACCTCGGAACCGACTACGTGGACCTCTTTCTGATCCACTGGCCGCTCCCGACTCGCTACGACGGCGACTTCGTCTCCACCTGGAAGACGTTGGAGGAGTTCGTCGCCGACGGGCGCGCCCATAACATCGGCGTATCCAACTTCCAGCCGGCCCACCTCGACCGGTTGGCCGAGGAGACCGAGACTGTCCCCGCGGTGAACCAGATCGAGGTCCACCCGTACTTCGTCAACAACGACGTGTGGGCCTACGGCCGTGAGCACGCCATCCCCACCGAGGCGTGGTCGCCGATCGCTCAGGGCAACGTTCTCGACGACCCCGAACTGAAGCGAATCGCCGACGCCACAGGCAAATCCGTTGCTCAGGTGGTGCTGCGCTGGCACATTCAGCGCGGCAACATCATCTTCCCGAAGTCGGTGACGCCGGAGCGTGTCAAGGCCAACTTCGAGATCTTCGACTTCGAGCTCAGCTCCACCGACGTCGACGCCATCACGGCCCTGGACAAGGGTGAACAGGGTCGTAACGGCCCGAACCCGGACACCTTCGACATGATTCCGGACTAGATACCTCGAACTGTGGGCTCGAACGTTGTCGATACGTTCGAGCCCACAGTGGTATCACGACATCTGTGTCACGGGATCGTGAGTGCGGATCCCGTTGCGGCGGTGACCTCTTCGGAAGTGACACCGGGTGCGAGCTCGGCCAGTGCGAGGGTACCGTCGCCGACGACGTCGATGACGGCGAGGTTGGTGATGATGCGATTCACGACGCCCTGTCCGGTCAACGGCAGAGTACAGGCGTCGAGGATCTTCGGGTTCCCGTCGCGGTCGGTGTGTTCCATGACGACGATGACGCGCCGGGCACCGTGCACGAGGTCCATCGCACCGCCCATGCCCTTGACCATCTTGCCGGGCACCATCCAGTTGGCGAGGTCGCCGGTGCGTGAGACCTGCATGCCGCCCAACACGGCGGTGTCGATATGGCCACCGCGAATCATGCCGAAGCTCAACGACGAATCGAAGTACGCGGCACCGGGATTGACGGTGACCGTCTCCTTGCCCGCGTTGATGAGATTGGCGTCGACCTCGTCCTCGGTGGGGTACGGCCCGGTGCCGAGGATGCCGTTCTCCGAGTGCAGGGTGACCTTGACCGCGTCAGTGAGGTACCCCGGGATCAACGTCGGCAGTCCGATGCCGAGATTGACGTACTCCCCGTCGACCATTTCCGCTGCGGCGCGTTCGGCCATCTGGTCGCGTGTCCACCCTGTATTCATGCTCGAACTCCTGAACTGACGGTGCGCTTTTCGATGCGCCTGTCCTGTGGCCCGGTGTGCACGACACGTTGGACGAACACTCCGGGAAGATGTACGTGGGCCGGATCGATCTCGCCCGGCTCGACGAGATTCTCGACCTGCGCGATGGTGATCTTGCCTGCCATCGCGGCGAGGGGGTTGAAGTTCATCGCCGTCTTGTCGAACACGAGATTTCCTGCGGTGTCACCGATCTCGGCGTGCACCAGTGCGAAGTCGGCATTGATGGACTTCTCGAGAACGTAGCGCTTGTCGCCGAACACCCGAGTCTCCTTGGGCGGCGACGCGATCGAGACGGATCCGTCGGCGGCGTAGCGCCACGGCATTCCGCCGTCGGCGATGGGGCTGCCCACTCCGGCCGGAGTGAAGAACGCGGGAACACCGTTGCCGCCGGCGCGAAGTCGCTCGGCGAGCGTGCCCTGCGGGGTGAGCTCGACCTCCAGTTCGCCGGCGAGGTACTGGCGGGCGAACTCCTTGTTCTCACCGACATACGACGCGGTGACACGGCGAATGCGTCCGGCTGCCAGCAGGATTCCGAGCCCGTAGCCGTCGACGCCGCAGTTGTTGGAGAACACTTCGAGCTCGGTGGCGTCGGTGTTCGCGATGGCCTCGATGAGGGCATCGGGGATGCCGCACAATCCGAAGCCACCGACCGCGATGGTCGCTCCTCGGCCGATGTCCGCGACCGCCTCGGCGGCGGACACGTAGGTCTTTCCAGTCACTTGCAGCTCCTGATGTGTTCGTTGAGCAAACGTTGAACCCAGTGAACCTGAGCTGTGTATTTGGATGCGGAGAATGCCGGTTTTTGCTCGTTCGGTGAACGGATGCGGGCTCGGCGTCCACTGAGTGGACGTACTATGGCCAGGTGACCTCAGCGGAAGCCAACGCAAGTGTGATCGGCAAGATCTGTTCGTTGCTGCGCGCGGCGGGAAGCGAGGAGCCGTCGGGTGCCTCGACCACCGCGCTCGCTCGGGCGACCGGTATCGCGCGACCGACTGCACATCGCCTCTTGGCGTCTCTGGCCGACCAAGGGTTCATCGACCGCGACGCCGCCACCGGCCACTGGTCACTGGGCCCGGAGATCTACCTGCTCGGGTCGATGGCGGCATTGCGCTACGACATCACCGACCAGGCTCGAAAGATAGTGCAGGCGTTGGCTGCCGAGAGCGGAGAGAGTGCGTTCCTGTCGGTCCGGCGCGGAGCGGAGACCGTGTGCCTGCTTCGAGTGGAGGGGAGCTTTCCGTTGCGTTCGCACGTGTTGTACGAGGGGATTCGGCTTCCGCTCGGGGTGGCGTCCGCAGGTCTGGCCATTCTCGCTCACCTTCCCGATCGGGAGGTGGACGAGTACCTGGGTGGAGTCGACTTGGTTCCCGAGTGGGGAGAGACGCACTCGGACAACGCGATTCGACATCGCGTGGGACTCACCAGGACAACGGGGTTCGCCGTGAATCCTGGATTGCTGGTGGAGGGCAGCTGGGGTCTCGGTGCTGCCGTGTTCGACCGTGCCGGAGGTCCTGCGTGGGCGCTGAGCCTGACGGGTGTCGAGACGCGATTCCGTGATGATCGACGACGTGAGTTGGGCAAGCTGCTGCTCGACGCCGCCCATCGACTCACCGTGCAACTGGGGGAGCGTCCCGGCCCCGGCTAACTGTCCATCTCTTCGAGAATATCCGCGGCGTCCTGACTGCCTGCGGTGGCCAACCTCTGCAACTCCTCGCGGTCGCCGCGTTCACCGGCGAGCTCGACGAGGATGTCGACGGCATCACTGCTGCCCGCATCGGCGAGAGAGCGGAGTTCGTCGAGGTCGTTTCGAGAACCTGCGAGTTCGACCAACTGGTCGAGGGCGTCGTGATCGCCCTCGTGTGCCCGAGCTCGCAACTCGGCCATCTCGGACGCCGTGGAATCAGGCTCGCTCATGGGGTGGAGTGTAGAACGACGCGGCAACAATGGCAGGTCAGTCGCCTGCTGTTCGGCTCCAGCATTCTTGTCGGTGGCCCGGGTTACTGTTCTTTTTGTTCGAACAGGCGTTCTTGTTTCGGCTCACCGGGGGGTGGAAGATGGGTGCTGTACCGACCGTGTCACTGGAGGCGTTGACTGCTGCCGCGCGTGCGGAGAATCGGCAGGCGGCCCGCAAGATCACCGCCTGTTACGAGGTTCATCGGAGTTGGATCACCCACGACATCGAGTACAAGCATTACAGCCGGTACGGGCGCACCGAAATGGCGGTCGCGTTGGGGTGCTCGGCGACGGTCGCCGAATCGTATATCTCGGTCGGCGTCGCCCTGCACACCCGACTGCCCCTGCTGCGGAAAGCATTCGAGGGCGGGGAGGTCGACCTTGCGCGGGTGCGGACGGTGTGCCGGATCCTCGACAATCTCTCCGACGACATCGTCAGCTCCGTCGAAGCCGAGGTCGTCGAGGCAGCCCACCGGTTGTCGCCGGGTCCGCTCGAGAAGGAGATCTGGGACATCCTGCTGCGGGTCGCCCCCGAGGAAGCAGCAGCACTACGCGAGTTCGCGAGGAGGTTCCGGACCGTCACCTACACCCCGGCCGGGGAACTGGCCCGGATCCGGGCGGAGTTGACCGCCCCGGAAGCTGCCGCTGCGTGGCAGTTGCTCGAGGAGATGGCCGACACCTTGTGCCCGAAAGACCCGCGCGGTAAGAAGGAACGACTGTGCGATGCGTTCATGGCCCGCATGCACGGCGAACCCCGCTTGGCGTGCCTGTGCCGACGGGAGGACTGCCCCAAGGCGGATGCGGTGTTGCCCGATCGGCGGGTGCCGTTGACGATGGTCACCGTCGATATAGCCACCCTGATCGGGTTGCTTGCGAACCCGGCGTATCTGGCCGGGCACGGTTCCATCGATCCTGACCTCGCTCGGGAGTTGGCGCGCAACAGTCAGTGGCAGATCCTGCTCACCGACGCAGTTACCCTCGCTGAAAAACTCGGACTGGCTGTGCAGAACCCGGCAACCGGGGAATGGGAACGAACACCGAAAATGCAGACGCAGGAGTCGGACTCAGGGTCGGCAGCCACAGCGGACGCGGACTCAGGGACGAACACTGCGTCGGGAAGACGCGCTACCGAGACCCACAGCCGCACCGACAGCAACCCGGAGCCCCAGACCGAGGCCGAGTCGGAACCCGAGACCGAGGCCGAGTCCTGCTTGACCACAAGCACTTCCGATGATGTCGACACCGATGCCACCACTGCCCCGGAGGCGGATCCGTCGGACGGATCCGCTGCGCGCGGTGAGCCTGACATCGAATCAACCACCCCAGCTGCACCGGTGTCGGCAGCTCAATCTGCATCCGACCCGGGACCCGATTCCGGCAGTGGCTCCGACGCAGCGCAAGCGCCTGGGCCCATGCTCTCACCGGAGTCCGGCGCTGCACCCGACCGAAGCGAAACAGGCTCTGCTCCAGAGCGACTCGAGCGAACCGGGACGGTCCCGCCGACACCAGTACCACCACCGACAACAGGCCCCACGCCAGGAACAGTTATCCCGCCGGAACCGGGGACGGCGACATCACCGACTTCGATGCACGATCAGACGGAGAATCATCAGACGGAGGATCCCGCGGGGGACACCCCTGCCCGTTCAGCGGCCGATCCAGCTCCTTCCGAGACCGAGACCGAGACCGGGGCAGGCGCGGACGGGCAACGGCGGACGCAATCACTGACCTCCGCCGCAGCCCTGTTCTGCACCCACACTCCCGTCGGCCGGGGCACACGGCACAGCTCTACCCTCGACCTGCCCTTCGCAATCCGGCCCAACAACCGCACGATCCACACATCGGTAACCCGCACACCCGCCGGCCTCTATCTCGGCAACGCCTCCCTTGCCGCCGCACTCGAAGCCGCTATCGCCGCCGACCCCACCCTCGGCAACTCTGTACCCCGCGACCCACTCACCGACCGGGCCCTGATCTACCGACCCGACGCCCTCACCACCGCAGCCGTCCGATTCCGCGACAAACACTGCCGCTTCCCCGGCTGCCACCGCCCCGCCGCCCGCTGCCAACTCGACCACATCAACCCGTTCGACCACAGCAACCCCCTCGGCGGTGGCTGGACCACCGTCAACAATCTGCAGTGCCTCTGCGAATACCACCACACCGTCAAAACCGCCGGCTACTGGAAAGCCGTCATGCTCCCCGGCGGAGCGATCCTGTGGACATCGACATCGAAGACCACCCGAATCACCCTGCCCGCCAACGGCACCGCCGTCCCGATCCTCGGAAACGACCTCAGACCACACATCCCCACCCAACCGAGAAACTCCGGCATCATCGCCTACCCCGACCCGCCAGACAACCAACGGCCCGAGACAGACGACACGGCAGCACCGCCGTTCTAGGCGATGCTGCCGTGGATACCAGTACCCGCTGGGTCAGATCAGGTGCTGAATGTGGTCGCGGGTGAATTCGATGCGCTCGTCTACGCGGCCGTCTCCGACCTTGTTCACCCACTCGGGGTCGGACAGCAGCGCACGTCCGACGGCCACCAGATCGAATTCGTTGTCCTGGAACTGACCGACCAGCGCGTCGAGTCCGGTGACACCGGATGCGGCGTCCTCCGACCATGCCGAGGTGAACACCGAGTCGAGGCCGACCGAACCGACAGTGATCGTCGGAACGCCGGTGAGCTTGCGGGTCCACCCGGCCAAGCCCAGCTTTCCGTCGTTGCCGTCCAGCTCCGGGAATGCCGGATCCCAGTGGCGACGGGTCGAGGCGTGCAGGATGTCCACTCCGGCGTCGACCAGGGGAGTCAGGACTCGTCCGAGTTCCTCGGGGTTCTGCGCGATCCTGGCGTCGAAGTGATTGCTCTTCCACTGCGAGAATCGGTACACGATGGCGAAGTCCTCGCCCACCGCGGCGCGGATCGCGGCGACGACCTGCGCCGGGAAGCGCGTCCGAGCTTCGAGGGAACCGCCGAACTCGTCGTCGCGTACGTTGGTTGTGGCCCAAAGGAATTCGTCGAGCAGATACCCGTGCGCGCCGTGCAGCTCCAGGCCGTCGAAACCGGTGTTCTTCGTGTTGACCGCGGCCTGTACCCACTGCGAGGTGAGTTCGTCGAGGTCGGTGTCGGTGAATGCTCGACCCACCGAAGAACCGTCGAGTGCAATCCCCGACGGGCTGACGGTAGTGACGTCCGGGAACAGGCGGGGTTCGGTGCCGCGCTCGACGCCGAGGTGCCACAGCTGCGGGATGATGGCGCTGCCCTCGGCGTGCACGGCGTCGACGACGCCCTTCCAGCCCTCGAGGCTGGCGTCACCGTAGATCCGCGGGACGCGGGTGTGAGGGCCGGCTGCGGGATCGGGAATGTAGGTGCCCTCGGTGATGATGAGGCTCGTGCCACCGGCAGCGCGTTTGCGGTAGTACTCGGCCACATCGGGACCGGGGACGCCGTCTGGGGAAAAAGCGCGCGTCATCGGGGCCATGGCGAAGCGGTTGCGCAGCTTCAGCGATTTGACCTCGAACGGCTCGAAAAGCCCGGCGGTGGACAGATGCTGTGTTGTGGATGCAGTTTCGGTCACGCCTGCGGGCAACCTGCATCGACACCGAGCTATTCCCGACGCGAGGCTGTTAGCGTCGAAGCCTTATGAGCCCATCGCCGCTGATCTCTGCCGCCGAACTGCACGACCTCTTCGAGATGGGGCGCGGCCCGGTCCTACTCGACGTCCGATTCACGCTCCTCACCGGCAGCGACCGAGCCGGATACGAAGCCGGCCACATCCCGAACGCGCAATTCGTGGACCTCGACGCGGAGCTGGCGGCTCCGCCGGACAGTCGCGGACGCCACCCGTTGCCCGACGCCGAGACGTTCGTCGCAGCGATGCGCGGCGCCGGGGTCGACGACGACTCCTCCGTGGTGGTCTACGACGCAGGCCCAGCAACCGCCGCGGCGCGCGCGTGGTGGCTGCTGCGCTACTTCGGGCACCGCGACGTTCGGGTCCTCGACGGTGGCCTCGCCCAGTGGGTCGCAGCCGGATTTCCGATCGGGACCGAGCCGTCGATAGTGGCGGCCGGATCGTTCACCGCCCGACCATCGCTCGCACGCGTCCTCGATGTCGACGATGTGCTCGACTTCGCGCAGAACAACATCCTGCTCGACGCCCGCGCACCCGAACGGTTTCGTGGAGAAGTGGAGCCGGTGGATCCCGTCGCCGGTCACATCCCCGGTGCGGTCAATCGTCCGACGACCGAGAACGTCGATGCGGACGGGCGTTTCCTGCCTCCCGAGGTACTCGATGGCACATTCGGTGGACTCGTACCCGAGGGGAAGGACGTCGCCGTCTACTGCGGATCGGGGGTGACTGCGGCACATCAAATTCTCGCGCTCGAGTTGGCGGGCATCGATGCGGCGTTGTACCCGGGGTCGTGGTCGGGATGGATCACCGATCCGGCGCGCCCACGGGCGTAGGACACGTCCCCTGACCAGCGCGTTCATGCAACCAGGGTTGAACTTGAAACTGACTTCAACTATACCTGGGGCATGAAGGTTGAAGGCAGAGTTGCCATCGTCACCGGGGGTGGTGGCGGAATCGGCGGTGCCATCGCTGCCCGGCTCACCGAACACGGGGCACGCGTCGTCGTCTCCGACCTCGACGAATCCACAGCCCGGTCCGTGGTCGACGCCATCGAACGCGATCGGCCGGGAACGGCCGTCGCCGCTGCGGCGGACGCGTCGAACACCGAGGACATTCGACGGCTGATCGCGGTGGCCGAGGATTCGTTCGGACCCGTCGATCTCTACTTCGCCAACGCAGGCATCAGCGGCGCACCCGGACTCGACGCCGCCGAGCAGGACTGGGACCTCTCGTTCGACGTCAACGTGCGCGCGCACATTCGCGCCGCGCAGTTGCTGGTGCCGGGTTGGCTCGAACGCGGTGAGGGGTACTTCGTCAGCACCGCGTCCGCGGCCGGTCTGCTCACCCAGATCGGCTCGGCGACCTATGCAACGACTAAGCACGCGGCGGTCGGATTCGCCGAATGGATGAACGTCACCTACGGCAACCGTGGCATCCGCGTCAGCTGCCTGTGCCCGATGGGTGTCAACACCAAACTGCTCTACGAGGGACGTGAATCCGGAGATGCATTGGGAGCGGCGGCAACTGCCGCGGTTCTCAGTGCCGGTGCCGTGCTCGAACCGCTCGACGTCGCCGATGTGGTGCTCGACGCAATGGACCGCGAGCAGTTCCTGATCCTGCCGCACGAGAACGTACTGGACATGTACCGCAACAAGGGTGCCGATTACGACCGGTGGTTGCGCGGCATGCGTCGCTACCAGGACAGCTTGCTCGACAACAACCGATAGGGGCCCACCGTGGCATTTTTCGAGACCTCCGACCGCGCGAAGAAGTACGAGTCGGATCTGTTGGAGTTCATGGACTCTCACATCTATCCGGCCGAGGCAGTGTACGAGCAGCAGATGCTCGAGTCGGGTGACCCACACTTTCAGCCGCCGATCATCGAGGACCTGAAGAAGGAAGCGCGCTCGCGTGGACTGTGGAATCTGTTCCACCCGCATCCCGAGTGGGGCCCGGGCCTGACCAACCTCGAATACGCACCGCTGGCCGAGATCATGGGCCGCAGCCTGCTCGCTCCCGAGGCATGCAACTGCAACGCTCCGGACACCGGCAACATGGAGGTGTTCACGCTCTTCGGCACCGACGAGCACAAAGAGAAGTACTTGAAGCCGTTGCTGGACGGCACCATTCGTTCTGCCTTCGCGATGACCGAGCCCGACGTGGCCAGCTCCGATGCCACCAACATCGCGATGAAGATGGAGCGCGACGGTGACGATTTCATTCTCAACGGGCGCAAGTGGTGGACGTCCAATGCGATGCACAAGAACTGCAAGGTGCTCATCGTGATGGGCAAGACCGATCCCGAGGCGGCTACGCACCGCCAGCAGTCGATGCTGGTGGTACCCATCGACGCACCCGGTGTCACGGTGCTGCGCAACCTGCCGGTGTTCGGGTACATCGACCGCGAAGGCCACGCCGAGGTGCTCTTCGAGGACGTGCGGGTGCCGGCGAAGGATGTGCTGAAGGGGCCGGGTGAGGGCTTCGCCATCAGCCAAGCCCGCTTGGGGCCGGGCCGGATCCACCACGCCATGCGCACGATCGGCGTGGCCGAGCGTGCACTCGAATTGCTCTGTCGCCGTGCGGTATCGCGAGTGACGTTCGGCAAGCCGGTGGCGATGCGCTCGAACATTCAGGACTGGATCGCCGAGGCGCGCATCGAGATCGAGAAGACTCGACTGCTCACGTTCAAAGCCGCGTACCTGATGGACACCGTCGGGAACAAGGAAGCGCGTACCGAGATCGCCGCCATCAAGGTTGCGGCACCGGAGATGGCGCTGAAGATCATCGATCGTGCCATCCAGGTTCACGGCGGAGGCGGAGTGTCCAACGACTTCCCGCTCGCGATGATGTACGCGCACATCCGCACGCTGCGGCTCGCCGACGGTCCGGACGAGGTGCACAAGATGTCTATCGCGAAGATGGAGCTGAAGAAGTACCTGTGAAGGTAGCCCACCGTAGCAAGGTGAGCCTGTGCTAACTTCTGCGGATGAAACGGACATTCCTGGGGTGTGTGCTCGTTCTGACAACCGCGTCGGCGCTGGTCGCGTGCAGTAGCGGGGCAGCCGACGACGCCGGAACCGACGCCCGCACCGTCACGATCGACACACTTGCCGGGCCGACACAGATCACGGGAACGCCGGAGCGCATAGTCGCCTTCGGGCAGCAGTGGGTCGACGCGCTGCTGGAATTCGATGTGCAACCCGTCGGGTACGTCTCTGCCGGATCGAACGGCGACGAACGTGGGCTCTACCCCTGGCAGTCGGCAGTGAGTTCCGATGCCGAGATGCTCGACTCGGCTGCGGTCGGCCAGATGGACGGTGCGGTGCCGACCGAGCAGATCGCGGCGCTGCAGCCGGATCTGATCTTGGTGTCGGGGATCGCGTCGATCGAACCGTATGCAGGTCTGGCGGATTTCGCACCGACAATCTTGCCCAAGTCGGACAGGGTCGAGACCTGGGAATCGCAGATCGAGACCCTTGGCCTTGTGCTCGATCGGGAAGACGACGCTCGGCGAATCATCGACGAGGGCCACGCCGTCACCGACGACATCAAGAAGGACTATCCGGGACTCGACGGAAAGACAGCGGTGCTCTCTCAGTTCGTCTTCGACTCCCAGCAGCTTGCTGTCGTCGCCGACCCCGAAGACGGCGCTGCCCAAGTGTTCGGCAGCATCGGGCTCAGTGTGCCGCAGAGTCTGGTCGATTCACCCGACATCTCGCACGGACGCATCGTGCTCAGCCCCGAGCGTCTCGACGTGTTGACGGCCGATCTGGTCGTGATGCTTCCCAATGGGGGAACGCGGGAAGACCTGGAGAAGCTTCCGGGATTCTCAACTCTGCCTGCGGCGGCGGGTGGTGGAGTAGCCGTGGTGGACTACGCTACGGTCGTCGGTTTCAATACACCGTCGAAGGCGTCGGTCGAGCACTCGCTGAACAAGATTCGGCCACAACTCGAGGCGGTGGCGACTTAGCTCCGGGGTGACCAAGCCGGGTCCCGTCCGATGAAGGCCATCAGCTTGTCCTGTGGGGATGCGTCGTCGGCGACGGGGACGGCGGGGCCGTACTGCCCACTGTCCCGCAACATCTGCTCCATCGGTCGCATGGCCTCCAAGGCTGCAGCGCAGCGCTCCTGACCCAGATCAGGCTCTCGGCCAAGGGCTTTCGCCAGGTCCCAGGAGTGCATCCAGACGTCGGCGGTATAGAACATCTCGATCGCCTTGTCCACCGGCATGTCTCCGGTGTGCGGGTTGCTCAGAATCCGGCCGGCGGGGTCGTCGAGAATTGCTTGGATGTCGGCGACGTGCTGGGTCCAGGCCGCGGCCGGGTCGGCTTCGACGTCCAGGGTCTGCAGTTCGACACCGGCCCCGCCGGCGAGAAAACCGCGAGACCACTCGATCAGGTGCTTCACGACATCGATTGCCGCCCAGCCTGATACCGGGCTCGGGCGTGACCAGTCCTCGGGCGACGCGAACAGGACGAGTGCGGTGAAGGCTGCCGCGTCCTGCATGTGCTGCCCAGCCGGCCCCGTTCGTTGCGCGAGCAGTTCGTCGAGCTTGTCGTAGCCCTCCTTCACGCCTACGTCCATTCCACTGGAGAGCATGCCGTCGCGAGAGGCGAAGTCCGACATCACACTGAGCACTCTGAGCAGCGTGCCCCCGCCTTCGCGGTTCTCGAACGTGAGCGTCTCGAGCGCGACCGAATCTGGCTGGCCCTCGTAGGTGAAGGTCCACACGATTCGTTCGTTCGGGCGCACCTCGTGGAAGCTGCCGAAGAAGGAGGCAATTTCCTCACCGTCACGGTCGTTGGCGAACGCCCACGCGCCTCCGGTGTGGCCCTGCCACTTCAGGATTCGGGTCGTCAACGATCGCGGACCAACCCACTGGCGATACAGCTCGGGGTCGATGTGAGCGCGAAACACCCGCTCCGGTGCCGCATCGAACTCTCGAATGATCTCGATCGTGGGGACTTTCTCGTCCGCAACGATCTCGGTTTCGTGCGCGGTCATGACACTTCCTTCGTCTCGGTGGTCTTGTCGTCTGCGATGGTTTCCAGCAGGGCATCGAGGCGTCGATACCGTTGCTCTGCTTCCTGGCGATAACGCTCGATCCATTTCGTCATCAGGCCGAACACCTCGGCGTCGAGATGCACCGGACGACGCTGGGCATCCTTGCTGCGGGTGACCAATCCGGCCGCTTCGAGCACCTTCACGTGCTTCGACACCGCTTGCAGGCTGATGTCGTACGACTCGGCCAGCTCGCTGACGTTCGCATCCGCCCCGGCGAGTCGAGCGACGATGTCGCGTCGCGTCGGGTCGGCCAAGGCAGCGAACGTCCTGTTGAGCTGCTCAGTTCGATCGTCCATGGTGTCCTCACTGTGTGGTGCCGCCGAGAATAGGCCGCCCGCCGAACGTAGTCAACCAATTGGTTGATAAAGGGATCGCCTACCCTGGCCCCATGAGCGTCGGTGATGACATGGTGCGAGACGTGCTTTCCCATGCTCCGGGCCATCCGCTACGGGTGGCCATCGACGGAGTGACGGCTTCCGGTAAGTCCACGTGCGCACGATGGCTTGTGGATGCTGTTGCAGCACATGGTCGTCCGTCCATGCATGTGACGATGGACGGTTTTCATCACCGGCGCGCCCACCGTTACCGACAGGGTCGGGCGTCGGCCCTCGGCTACTACCGGGATGCCTACGACTTCGACGCGCTCCGAACACACGTGCTGATTCCGTTGGGGCCGAACGGAAGCAATGCCATTCGGCGGCGGATCATCGATCTGGTGACGGACGAGCCGGTGGAAGATCCGCCTGAGCCGGTGCCTACCGGCGCGATCGTCGTGGTGGACGGAACATTTCTCCATCGGCCCGCTGCCCGACTATTGGGACTACACCGTCTTCGTCGACACCCCCATGGAACTCGCGCGAGCCCGAGGTGTCGCCAGGGATGCGTATGCGCTCGGCGGCACGGAAGCGGCAGGTAGGGCCTTCGATCAGCGTTATCACGCGGCGTGCCGGATCTATCTCGACGAGGTGGGTCCACGCGAGCGAGCTACTCGGGTGCTTCCGGGTATTGACAGTCTGCTGTCAATCGAGTGATAATGGACAGCATCCTGTCAATCTACTCGGAGGACGTCCGATGACCACCACCATTGCGCTGTACGCCACCGACACCATGGCCGACTGGGAGTACGGATACCTCATCGCCGGACTTGCCATGGCCCGTGAACAAGACCCGGACGCCAACAGGCTGATCATCGCCTCCGAGGCCGGGGAGGCTGTCACAACGATGGGAGGTGTCCGCATCGTTCCCGACGTCTCGGTCGCCGATATTCCGACCCTCGATGCCCTGATTCTGCCCGGTGCGGACACTTGGAACTCCGGGCACGACACGGTACTGAGGCTGGCCGCCGAACTGGTTGCGGCGGGGAAACCGATCGCGGCGATTTGCGGTGCCACCTACGGGCTGGCTCGGACCGGGCTGCTCAACGACCGGCCACATACGTCCAATGCTGCCGAATTCCTAACTGCTGCAGAGCAATACAGCGGAGACGAGCACTACCGAGAAGAAAAGGCAGTGTCCGACGGCACAGTGATCACCGCGGGAGGCGTGAACCCGCTCGAGTTCGCGAAGCTGGTATTCGAGCGGTTGAACGTGTTTCCGCAGCCCGTCGTCGATGCCTGGTACGGCCTCTACAAGACGGGCGATCGCAAGTACTACGACCAGCTCGTGAACGCATGAAGCATCGCACACCCGAGGGCGATGCGCTGACAGAGTTGGTGTTGCCCGTCTTCGAGCTCAACGGCGAATTTCTCGCTGCCGCACACGACATCACCGAGCCGACGGGTCTGACGCCGGCGTGGTGGCAGGTTCTCGGTGCCACCCTGGACGAGCCGTTATCGGTCGCCGACATCGCGCGACGCGTCGGGCTCGGGTTGGCGCGGCAGAGCGTGCAGCGGACGGCAAACCTGTTGGTGGACAAAGGTTGGGCCGTCTACGTCGACAACCCGAACCACAAGCGCGCAAAGCTGTTGGAACCCACTCCCAAGGGGCGGGACACCGTTGCACAGCTGCGGGATGCGCAACATGCATGGTCCGATGCGGTGGGAGCCGCGGTGGGAGAGAGTGAACTGCGTGCCTTCTCCGCCACCCTCGGCAAGATCCTGGCGGCATCCCGGCACTATCGCGGCGGCAGTGCATAATTCGGGCATGACTGCGCTCGGGGTACTGCTGACCGGATTGCTGGCAGGATTGTCGATGCAGCCGGACGGGATCGATATCCTCGGCGACGCCGGCTTCGGCGGGGTGCTGTTCTCCAGTGGCGGCGGAGGAGTCGCGGTGGCAGTGATTCTGGCGTCGGGTCTGGCGATGTTCGTTCGTCGGCGCAGTATTCTGGCCGGCCTGTCCGTCGCCGCTGCTGTCGCCATCGGTGGCTCGGTGCTGCTGCTCTCGTCCGACTTCGTCGAGGTGGTGGCAGGCGGAGTTCTGTTGGGATGCAGCGCAGTACATGCCAATCGCGAACGAGTTCGTCAGGCGCTGCTGGCCGCGTCGTTCGTTCTCGGACTGCTCAGCACAGGCGCGATCGAAGCGTTGCAGTACTCAGGCATTCCACGGCGTTACGCCGACTACCTCGCCGAATCCGAGCTGGGTACACCGGTGGTCGTGCCGGTGCTCTGCGTGCTCGTGGGGTTGGCAGCGGCGTGGGCGGCTCGCGTCGAAAGCCAGGCCCACAGCCCGGCCACCGATCGTGGTGTTCGCACGGGCTCGGCGATACTGCTGGTGGCGATCGGTGGGCTATTGCTCGATATGCTGTTCGGGCACAGCGTGTTCCATGGTGAGTACGGGTTCAGTGGCCGGTGGTATTTCGGTCTCTTCGTCGTACCCGTGTTGTTCGGGGCGGCCGGCTTGCTGCCGGGTCGCGGTGGCGTGACGGTTCTCGCCGGAACGGCCGTGTTGCTCGCCTCGACCACCACGTCGGGGGTGGGGATCAGTGCCTCGGACTGGGTCTGGACACTCGGACTCGTGGCCGTCATCGCACTGTCGGTTGTGGCCGGCGCTGCACTCGGATTGCGTTGGGGGCGTCCGATGGTCGGTGTCGCAGTGCTGGCGGTGGTCTGCGCGACGGCACTGTTCGCGCAGCCGCCGCTGGACAACGTTCACTATGTGGCGTCTCTGATCGTGTTTCCGGCTGCTACGGCCTACCTCTACGTGGCGTGCACACCCGCCGACCCTGCACCGGCGACCCTCGGCCTCGCGGTGCCGGTCGCGATCACCGTGCCGATGGTGGTCACCTACGGCTGGACGGCGTACACGCCATTGAGCACCATCGACACCAGTACCTCCTCGCCCACTGCCGACTTGTGGCTCTCGACCGGTGCGGCCGTCGTGACGGTCGTCCTCTGCGGCGTCGGGATGTGGGCTCTCGGTCGTCGGCCACTATCGAACTGACCACCGGAGTACCGTTTTCTGTATGGCTTACAGATACCTCGGAAACAGTGGACTGAAGATTTCGGAGATCACCTACGGCAACTGGTTGACGCACGGATCGCAGGTGGAGAACGACATCGCAACCCAGTGCGTGCGCGCGGCGCTCGATGCGGGCATCACCACCTTCGATACCGCCGACGTGTACGCCAATGGGGCGGCAGAGGCCGTCCTCGGTGACGCGCTGAAGGGCGAGCGTCGGGAATCGCTGGAGATTTTCACCAAGGTCTACTTCCCAGTCGGGCCCAAGGGTCCCAACGACACCGGACTCTCTCGCAAGCACATCCTCGAAGGCATCGACGCCTCGCTGCGTCGGCTCGGCACCGACTACGTCGACCTCTACCAAGCGCATCGCTACGACGTCGAGACACCGCTCGAAGAGACCATTGCCGCCTTCGGTGACGTCGTCCGCCAGGGAAAGGCGCTCTACATCGGCGTCTCCGAATGGACCGCCGACCAGCTCCGGGCCGGTCAGGAACTCGCCCGCCAGAACGGCTTCTCGATCATCTCGAACCAGCCGCAGTACTCGGCGCTGTGGCGCGTCATCGAGGATCAGGTGATCCCGACGTCGAAGGAACTGGGCATCTCGCAGATCGTCTGGTCGCCCATCGCCCAGGGCGTGCTCACCGGAAAGTACCTCCCCGGTCAGCCTTTGCCCGACGGCTCTCGCGCCAAGGACGACAAGGGCGGCGACAAGATGATCGCCCGCTACCTCGATGATCAGACCCTCACCCGGGTGCAGCAGCTGAAGCCGATCGCCGACGATCTCGGAATCACCATGGCGCAGTTGGCCGTTGCGTGGGTACTGGCCAACGACAACATCGCCGCCGCACTCGTCGGGGCCTCCCGCCCCGAGCAGATCGCCGAGAACATCAAGGCCTCCGAAGTGACGCTCGACGCCGACGTGCTCGCCAAGATCGACGACGCCCTCGGCGATTCCGTCGAGCGAGACCCGGGCAAGACGGGTTCACCCGAGGCACGTCTGGTCTGACCGCCTGAGGGCGTCGGTCCGATCCGAACAGGGTAGTAATGAGGTATGGACACGATCACCGTCGATACACCTCAGGGCCAGGTTCGCGGTCGGACCGACGCAGGCATCATCTCGTTCCTCGGAGTTCCGTACGCCGAGGCCCCGTTCGGGCCCCGCCGATTCCAGGCACCCTCGCCGCCGCCGACCTGGAACGGCGTGCGCGACGCCCTCGAACTCGGGGCCACCGTCCCCAAGGTGGGCTACCGGCCGCCGACCAGCGAGATCCTCAGCGAGCCGGTGGTACCCGGCGAAGAGTGCCTCAACGTCAACGTCTTCACCCCCGACGTCGCGGGATCGGCACCGGTCTTCGTCTGGATCCACGGCGGCGCATTCGTCAACGGCAGCAACGCCATTCCCACGTACGACGGTTCCGCCTTCGCCCGGGACGGTGTCGTCGCCGTGGTGATCAACTACCGCCTCGGAGTCGACGGTTTCGCACTGATCGACGGTGCCCCGGCCAACCGCGGAATGCTCGATCAGGTCGCGGCGCTCGAATGGGTACGTGACCACATCGCCTCCTACGGCGGCGACCCCGCGAAGGTGACCATCGCGGGAGAATCTGCCGGGGCGATGAGCGTCGGCACCCTGATGTCGATGCCCAGTGCCGAGGGACTCTTCCAGCGGGCGATTCTGCAGAGCGGAGCCGGGCACCACGTCATCACCGCCGAGACCGCCGCGAAGGTCTCTGCGGCGTTGGCGTCCTCGCTCGGCGTCGATGCCTCGGTCGACGGCCTGGGTTCGGTACCGGTGGATGCGTTGGTGGACGCACAACGCGAACTGTCCGATCGGATCACCGCCGAGGCCCCGACCGGAGCGTGGGGTGAGCTGGCCCTGAACGTGATGGCCTTCGAACCGTACATCGACGGCGATATCGTTCCGGCACTGCCCTTTTCGCGTATCGGCCACGGCGCGAGCGCGCAGGTGGACGTGTTGATCGGCACCACCAGCGAAGAGCACGCCTTCTTCATCGTCCCGGCCGGCCTGGTCCCGCACCTCACCGAGGACTACGTGAAGATGGTCCTCGCCGGGTACCGAGCCGATGCGTCGGCGCTGGAGAAGTACCGCGAACAGCTGCCCGACGCCTCTGCCGGCGAGCTGATGATCGCCGTCATGACCGACTGGTTCTTCCGTATCCCGGCGACGCGTCTGGTCGAAGCCCGCTCCGGCAACGCCTTCGTCTACGAATTCACCTGGCGCTCATCGCTGTTCGACGGTGCCCTCGGTGCCTGCCACGCACTCGAGATCCCGTTCGTGTTCGACATGTTGCACAAGCCCGAGACCTCGCGCATCACGGGACCGAACCCGCCTCAGCAGGTGGCCGACCTGATGCACCGCGCCTGGGTCGACTTCGTGCGCGACGGCACCCCCGGCTGGGACTCGTACGGCACCGACCGCGCCGTGATGATGTTCGGCAACGAGCCCGGCGTCGCCCTCGATCCGAGGCCGGCGACACGCGCGGTGTGGGACGGGGTGCGCTGACCTCCGCTCCACAACCTCCGAACGTCGTCTGCGAGGCCTCCCGCCGTCGGGTTAATCTCGGATATGCGCAGATTCCTTCCCGGTTTCGGTTCGAGTTCTCCGGCCCCCGCGCGGCCTGCTCGCGTCGTGGTGGTCGGTGGCGGCTTCGGCGGATTCAACGCTCTGCAGCGGCTGACGAAGCTGCTGGGGCCCGACCGCGCCGTGCTGACGTTGGTGGCTCCCACCGACTACCTGCTCTACAGTCCGCTGCTGCCCGAGGTCGCCACCGGTGTGCTCGATCCGCGGGACATCGCCGTCTCCACTCGTCAGGCACTGCCGGGCGTCAAGTTGGTGCTCGGTCACGTCACCACCGTCGATTTCGAGGCGCGCGAGCTGACGGTGACCGGCCCCGACGGTGACTCGACGCTCGAGTGGGACAAGCTGATACTCGCGCCCGGTTCGGTGACCAAGCAGTTCGACATCCCCGGCGTCGACGAGCATGCGTACGGGCTCAAGACGTTGAGCGAGGCCGTCTACATCCGCAACCATGTGCTCGCGCAACTCGACGCGGCCGATGCCCTGCCCGACACCCCGGAAGGCCGGAGCGAACGCGCCGAGCGGTTGACCGTGGTGGCCGTGGGTGCGGGCTACACCGGCACCGAATTCGTTGCCCAGATGCAGAATTGGGTTCGCGGTATCGCATCCCGATGGGCGACCGTCGACCCCGACGAGGTGCGCTGGGTGCTCGTCGACGTGGCCGACGCGGTACTTCCCGAGCTCGGTGAGCGACTCGGTCGAGAAGCGCTCGCCGTGCTCGACGAAAGGGGTGTGGACGTGCGGCTCGGTGTGTCGGTGGCCTCGGCCACCGCAACGTCGGTGACGCTCACCGACGACGAGGTCATTCCGTCCCGAACTCTGGTCTGGGGAGCAGGCGTCGCACCGAGCCCTCTCATCACGCAGCTGGGTCTACCGACAGCGGGCGGACGCCTCGTCGTGCGGGCGGACATGACCGTCCCCGACGTATCGGACGTATGGGCGATCGGCGACGCGGCCGCAGTCCCCGACCTCGCCGCCGACCCGTCGAAGCCGACACCACCGACGGCTCAGCACGCCCAGCGGCAGGGCGTTGCCGTCGCACGCAATGTCGCGGCGTCGATGGGCGTCGGGCAGGCACGTCCGTACAAGCACAAGGATCTGGGGTTGGTCGCCGACCTCGGCGGATTCGACGGTGTCGCAAAACCACTCGGCATTCCGCTGACCGGACCGGTGGCGAAGTTCGTCGCGCGCGGATATCACCTCTACGCGTTGCCGACGGTCTCCGCCCGAGTGCGGGTGGCGACGGACTGGCTCTATTCCTCGGTGCTGCCGACGCGGGTCGTCAACCTCGCGCAGGTGCGATCCGAGGATGCGCTGATCAAGAAGGCTCAGGCAATCGATCTGTACGACTAGAGCGGCTGCGCCGCACGTGAGCGGAAGTTCGTAGCAGGCTACGAACTTCCGCTCACATGAGTCACCGCAGGTGATGCACTTCCTGCAACCCGTAGACCGGGGTGTCGATGCCCTCGTAGCGCGCCTTGATCTGCAGTGCCAGGTACAGCGAATAGTGCCGGGACTGATGCAGATTGCCGCCGTGGAACCAGAAGTTCTCCTGCTGCGTCGGCTTCCACATGTTGCGCTGCTCGCCCTCCCACGGACCGGGATCCTTGGTGGTGTTCGAGCCGAGTCCCCAGCACTTGCCGACCTTGTCCGCGGTCTCCTGATCGATCAGATCGGCGACCCAGCCGTTCATCGAGCCGTAGCCGGTGGCGTAGACGATGAGATCCGCCGGAAGCTCGGTGCCGTCGTCGAGTACGACGCCGGTCTTGCTGATCCGTTCCACCTGTCCGGCAACGAGTTTGATCTTCCCGTCCGCGACCAGCTCGGATGCGCCGACGTCGATGTAGTAGCCCGAGCCGCGCCGCAGGTACTTCATGAACAGACCGGATCCGTCGTCACCGAAATCGAGTTGGAACCCGGCCTTCTCCAGCCGGTCGTAGAAGTCCTTGTCCTGCTCCGCGATCTGCTGATACACCGGAATCTGGAACTCGTGCATGATCCGATAGGGCAAGGAAGCGAACGTCAGATCGGCCTTGCCCGTGGTCATTCCGGACTCGACGGCCCGCTCGGAGTACAGATCTCCCAGCGCGATCTCGCACAGTGAATCGGACTTGACGATGTGCGTCGACGAGCGCTGCAGCATCGTGACGTCGACGCCCGTCTCGTACAGTGCCTTGCAGATGTCGTGCGCAGAATTGTTGGAACCGACCACCACGACGCGCTTGCCGACATACGCGTCGGGACCGGGGTGTTCGCTGGAATGATGCTGCTCGCCCTCGAACTCGTCCATGCCGGGGAAGTTCGGAACATTCTTCTTGCCGGACATTCCGGTAGCCATCACCAACTGCTTGGGCCGCAGAATCACTTCCTCACCGTCGCGATCGACGACGACCGTCCACTCCTTCGCCACCTCGTCGTAGGTGGCGGACTTCGCGGTGGTCTTGCTCCAGTACGGCACCTCCATGACCTTGGTGTACATCTCGAGCCAGTCGCCGATCTTGTCCTTCGGCGCGAACACCGGCCAATTCGGCGGGAACGGCAGGTAGGGGAGGTGGTCGTACCACACCGGATCGTGCAGGCACAGCGACTTGTAACGTCCGCGCCACTGGTCGCCGGGACGGTCGGCGCGGTCGACGACGATCGCGGGCACACCGAGCTGCCGGAACCGCGCGCCCAGAGCGATGCCGCCCTGGCCTCCGCCGATCACGAGGGCGTACGGCTGCACGCTGTAACCGAGCTCGGACTCCTCGATCTCCTTCTTCTCCGCCCAGTTCTGGGTGTCGGCATTCGAGCCGTGCACCGCACCCTTGATGCGAGTCCTGCCCTGCCGTTCCTCGTATCCCTTGAGCTCCTGCATCGTGGTGAGCAACGTCCAGGCCACGTCGTCGCCCGTGTCCGCGTCCACCGTCAGGCGCAGATGTCCTTTGCCGCGGCTCGTGGCGGTCTCGAACTCGATCCACGCCGAGACGACGCCGTCCGCCTCGTCGGGAACCTCGGTGGTGTGAAAGCCCGTGGGATCGGTGTCGTCGAGGCGCTCGGACAGCATGTCGCTGACACCGTCACGGCCTTCGACGGTCTTGAGATTCCAGGTGAAGGTCACGAGATCGCGCCAGAAGCTGCTGACGGCGAACATGCCGGCAACGCGGGGGATATCACGTGCGACCAGGGCTTCCTCGAACTTCGACAGCCAGGCGTCGACCCGTTCCTGCGGGGTGTGCGTGCGGGTGATCTCGATCGGCTCGATGGTCTGGGTCATGAAAACTCCTAGCGATTCGTGGTTCCAGCGATGTGACCCAGCACACTCCTGATGCGCGCAGGGGTCGAGAGTTGCAGTGGGTTGCAGTGCGAATCGGGTGCAGACGACCGCGCTCACCGCGGTCGTCTGCACCGGATTTTTCCTATTTGCGACAGGCGCACTGGGTTGTATTTCACGTCCCGCTGACTGGGGCGTTAGAGTTCGAGAAATTTCCGGGGGGAAACAATGATTCGTCGTATGGCTGCAGCTCTTGTTCTGGTCGCTCTGACAGGGTGTTCCTCGTCATCACAGGACGAGCCTGCCGTCGCTTCCGGCACACGGTCTCCGTTGGTCCCGTGCATCGACTCCGTCGGCGAGAACTCGACGTTGACCGTCATGGGTGACGCGCTTCTTCACACGCCGTATCTGCGGGTGCGGGGCAAAGTGCGCACGCAATTCGAGGAAGAGTTCTACTGGCGTAACGGTCAGCCCGACGACCCTTTCGACGTGCGCCGTCTGAGCGCGTTCGTACCCGGTGGAAGCAAGACTGCCTTGCTGTACCCGAACACACCTGCCGGCGGCGATGCGCAATTCGCCGCAGCCACGTGCGGTCTCGAATTCGAGTGGAAGGCAGGCCTGTCGTCCAGCGAGTTCGAGTCGGTGGTCTCGACCCCGGGATTCTTGCGCAGTCTGGGCCGTCGACTCTGCACCGACATCGAGATGTCGGGCGATACTGTCGATTACCTGGCCAGGGCCGATGAGGAGCTGGCCGAATCCGAGGACAACGCTGCCGGTGCCGTCGACTTCATGAGAGCGATGCACCGGAACTCGCTGCAGGACCGCCTCGACTACCTTGCCTCTCCCGTGGAGCCGGGTGAGCTTCCGGAGAATCGGCGCAGTGCCCGACATGATGTGATCGAGTTGCAGGACATCCTCGGGCGACTGGAGAAGGAAACCGATGAACATCTTCTGCAGATCAAACGGGATCGGGTCGAGTTCATCAGGGCCGCACTGACATTTCAGTGTCCAGCGCTCGACGACTGATCGGGTCTTCGGTGGTGGAGTACCCCGATCGAACTCAGCCGGCCGACAGCTTTTTCAACCCCAACGACTGGAATCCGACGACGTAGATCAACGTCCACAGCACCAGCCAGTCGACGAACCCCAGCGCGTTCCCGGAGATACCGGCGGCAACCGCGGGCTCGTGCAGGATGTGCTCGGCGAGGACGAAGTAGTAGGCCAGGAACGTGCCGATGGCCAGGGCGAATGTCAGCATCGCGCGCCCCGCCGCTGGGAATCGGTTACCGAAGCCGTTGGCCCAGAAAATCATCCAGAACGCCCAGCACACGCCGATCTGCGCAGGGAACTGGTTGATCACGGAGCCGAGTTCGGCCGTGGCATCGGACCCGACGAGCAGCTTCGCCAGTGGAACCATCAGGAAGTAGATCGCCGTACCGAGAACGGCGTTGCCGACAGTTGCCGCCAGTGCGGTACGTCCGCCGCCGCCTGCCAGTTTCCACGGCCAGTTGTCGAGGGTCTGGCCGGTGAGGATCACCGAGACGACGATCGAATAGAACCAACCCAGGGCAGTGTCGACGGACATCACAGGATCTGTGGCCGAGAGCGAGACCGAGGGCAATCCGAACACGAAGTACAACGCGAGAGTCGGGACGGCGACGAAGGCGATCTCGCACAGCCCGATCAGCGGTTGCTTCATACGCAGTACGGTCCACGGCCAGTGCTGCCAGTTGAGGACCACCATCACCCAGGTACCGAATCCGAAGAGTACGAACAGAGCACCAGCGAAATATCCCAGTCCGCCTGCACGAGAGCCGGCGAAATCCGGATACAGCGCACCGAGCCCGTTGCCGAGGATCCAGGTGACCGCAACGGCGAAGACGCCCGTGGAGACGAGGATGGCGAGCCCGCGCATCGGTTGCTTCAGGGACTCGAAACCGGCGAACTCGCAATCGAATCCGATGAACACGATGAACAGAATTGCCCAGAACAGCGCCGCGTTGAACGGGAGGGGATAGAAGTTCCACGGGCTGGTGGTGGGGTCGGCCAGCAGATACCAGGTCGCCAGAGAAACGACGACTACGACGGCGAGGTTGGCGATTCCGAACAGGAGCCAGTTGCCCTGTGGGGTATCGATTTTCGGCTTGCTCACAGGTCGATCTGCGGTTGCGGTCATGTGGTGCTCGTTTCCGTGAGGCGACAGTGTCGCCGTCACTATGAGCTCGATCACAACCGCGCGTCAGGGTTGCGGCAGGTTGCAGCTCGGCCGCGGCACTGCAACGCGCTGCAACCCTGGCGCTTGTGCTCCGGGTCACATAGACCTGTGTGCATATCCGATCCAGTCAGGAGTGAGACCGATGCGCGCAGCTGTGTATTACGGACCCAACAAGGTGGAGATCACCGACGTTCCCGAGCCCAGTCCCGGTGAAGGCCAGGTCAAGGTCAAGGTCGGGTTCAACGGAATCTGCGGAACCGACCTGCACGAGTACTACGCAGGCCCCATCTTCATCCCCACCTCGCCGCATCCGCTGACCGGACAGGAGATGCCGCTGGTGCTGGGCCACGAGTTCTCGGGAACGGTCACCGAGCTCGGGAAGGGCGTGACCGGCATCGCGGTGGGCGACCGCGTGGCCATCGAGCCGCTGTACCGCTGCGGCCACTGTGGACCGTGCCGGGCGGGCAACTACAACATCTGCGCGCAGATCGGTTTCCACGGACTGATGTCCGACGGCGGAATGGCCGAATACACCGTCGTGCCCACCGACATGATCCATGCCTTGCCCGACAACGTCTCGCTCGAACTCGGAGCCCTCGTAGAACCGATGTCGGTTGCCTATCATGCTGCGACACTGGGAGATCCGAAGCCCGAGGATACCGCGATGGTGTTCGGAGCCGGCCCCATCGGTATCGGACTGTGGTTCGCACTGCGCGGCAAGGGACTGGGCAACGTCTACGTCGTCGAGCCCTCGCCGACGCGTCGAGCATCGATCGAAGCACTCGGTGCGAAGACACTCGATCCGACGGCCGTCGACGTCCCTGCGTTCATCGCCGACCTCACCGACGGCAACGGGGCCGACGCCATCTACGACGCGGCAGGCGTGCAACCTGCCGTCGAGACCGCCCTCGGGTGCATCGGAGCGCGTAAACCGCTGGTCAGCGTCGCGATCTACGAAAAGCCTTTGACCACACCGCTGCAGAAGCTGGTGATGAACGAATCTCGGATTCAGGGCTCGCTCTGCTACACCGCCGCCGACTACGAGGCCGTCATCGACCTGATGAGCCAGGGCCACTACGACACGACGGGGTGGGTGGACAAGATCACGCTCGACGGCGTCATCGACGACGGATTCGAGGCGCTGCATGCGGGCACCAAGATGAAGGTCCTGGTCGACCCCTCCACCGGAGCAGCGTCATGAGCGCGGTGTTGGTGACGGGCGCCGGGCAGGGCATCGGCCGGGCCATCGCGTTGCGGTTGGCAAACGACGGCCACGACATCGCGCTGGCCGACCTGAACGAGGACAAGATTGCAGACGTGGCCGACGAGGTGCGTCGAACAGGCTCGAAAGCAACGACATTCGTGGCCGATGTCAGCGATCGCGATCAGGTGTTCGCCGCCGTCGAACACACCAACGAGGCACTCGGCGGCTTCGACGTGATCGTCAACAACGCGGGCATCGCGCAGGTCGCCCCACTCGACGATGTGCGCCCCGAGGACGTCGCGAAGATCTGGGCCGTCAACGTCGACGGCGTGCTGTGGGGAATCCAAGCTGCCGCAGCGAAATTCAAGGTTCTCGGCCGGAAGGGCAAGATCATCAACGCGTCCTCGATCGCCGGTCACGACGGGTTCGCGATGCTCGGGGTCTACAGCGCAACGAAATTCGCGGTTCGTGCCCTGACCCAGGCAGCGGCGAAGGAGTATGCCGCCGAGGGAATCACCGTCAACGCGTACTGCCCCGGTGTGGTCGGAACCGACATGTGGGTCACCATCGACAAGCGATTCGCCGAGTTGACCGGTGCTGCCGAAGGCGAGACGTACGACAAATTCGTCGGCGGTATCGCCCTAGGTCGCGCGCAGACGCCCGAGGACGTCGCAGCGTTCGTCTCGTATCTCGCTGGGCCCGACTCGGACTACATGACGGGCCAGGCACCGTCGATCGACGGTGGTCTGGTCTATCGGTGACCCCCGTTCATGCCGATTTGTGAGCTGGAGCACAATTGACTGTGATGACGCAGTCGACAGGCCCCGAACCTGCGCTGGCGGCCGGCGAAGACCCGCGCCGCTACGCGCAGATTCTCACGGCCGTGTACGACGCGACCATGACCGGCGGCAAGTCGCCCGCACGGCCCCGTGAGGTCATCGGGGACTCGTGGCGGCGGTTGCAGACCCTGGGTATCGATCCGGAGTTGGGTAACCCCGCCGAGGCGCAGATGGACGTCTCCGACCTCGAGCTGAGCCGTCGAGAATCGGGATTGTTCGACATCCTCGACGACCTGGCGCGCGGACTGGAGTCGGTGGTGCAGGACGGCGACAACATACTCGTGGTCGCCGATCGGCACGGCAGGGTGCTGTGGCGCAGCGGATCGACCTCGGTGCTGGACCGGGCCGACGACCTCGGCTTCGTGGAAGGCGCGAACTGGGCCGAGGATTCGGTGGGTACCAACGCCATCGGAACTGCCCTGGTCTCACGCCGCGCGGTCCAGATCTTCTCGGCCGAACACTATGTGCGCAGCCATCATTCGTGGACCTGCGCCGGAGCGCCGATCCGTGATCCGCGAACCGGTCAGGTGCTGGGCGCGATCGACGTCAGCGGGCCGGCCAAGACGGTGCACCCCACCACCATCGCGCTGGTCGACGCCGTCGCACGATTGGCCGAATCCCAACTGCGAGAACTGCATCGGAGCACACTGGATCGACTGCGGTCGGTGGCCGCACCGATGCTCGCGCGACTGCAAACCCCGGCCCTGGCCGTCGACGCGAACGGCTGGGTCGCGGCCGTCGAATCGGTGGCGTTGCGCAATCGCATCCTGCTACCCGAGGACCTCGCGACCGGACGCTTCTGGCTGCCGACCCTGGGCGTGTGCGACTTCGAACCCCTGCCCGGTGGATGGCTCGTCCGACCCACCAGCACGATGGATTCCGGCGTCGCCGACATCGGATCGACGAGAATCCGTATCGACCTGCGCAATTCGCAGAAGCCTCGCATCGAAGTGCGCAGCGAGGTGGGGGAGTGGACCCACGAACCGACACCCCGGCACGCCGAAATCATGTACCTGCTCGCCACCCATCGCCAAGGACGTACCGCCTCACAGATGGCGGCCGATCTCTTCGGCGACGACGGCCGCGCGATCACGGTACGGGCCGAGATGTCGCGGCTGCGCAAACACCTCGCCGGAATCATCTCCACGCAGCCGTATCGGTTGGACGAATCGGCGACCGTTGAGGTGATCACGCCGTCGGAGATGAGTCGGTTGCTCCCGCATTCGTCGGCTCCTGCGATCCGGGCGGCACGGGGCTGAGCCGTAGCGCAGAATCGGGGAATGAAGCGCCTCGCCCGGATCCTCGACGCCTCGGACCCGGGGCAGGTACGGCTGCGCAGTGCGTCGGCTACGACGCTGACGGTGCTGTTGGCGATGGTGACGCTGGTGCTGACCACACGCGCCATCGGCCAACCGGTGACGGTGGCGATGCTCGGAACCGTCGTGGCGATGCAGGCGTCGGCGGCGGTGAAGGACAGTGATCAACGCAGTCGGCTGATCACCACCGCGCTGATGGCACTGCCTGCGTCGGCGGCAGTGACGTTGGCGGCGTTGCTCTCCGAACTCGGCAAGGTGGCCGACGTCGGATTCATCGCGGTCCTCTTCACGGCGGTGTGGGTGCGCAGATTCGGCCCTCGCGGTACGGCGTTGGGGATGGTGTCGTTCATTTCGTACTTTTTCGCACTGTTCCTGCGTGCGACACCGGAGCAACTGCCGATGTTGATCGCGGCCATCCTCGGCGGCTTGCTGATCGCCCTGTTCGTGCGGGCCGTCGTCTTCCCGGACCGGCCGGTCGTGGAGGTGCGCCGGTTGCTGTTCGCGATGCGAGCGGTATCGGCCTCGGTGCTCGAGGCGGCCTCTGCAGGGCAGAGCCGCGACCTGAACCTGGTGCGCCGCAGACTCGACCGGCTCGGCAACACCGCACTGATGATCGACGACTGGCTCGACCGACACGATGCCGGACAGCTGCTCAGCGTCACCAGCGCCGATCTGTCGCTCCGAGTGTTCGACGCCCAGATCGCGACCGAGCAACTCGTCAGCTCACTGTGGGCTCTCGATCCTAGCAAGCCGTGGCCGACGGCCCTGGGGCAGGCGACCACCGCGCTCGGATCGTGTCTGCAGAACACGCCGTCCTCGGAGCAGCTGCGGGCCGCTCGACGGTTGGCGGCGGCAGCGGCCGAGCGGGCCGATCCGTCCACCCCCGCCGGAATCGCGACGGTGTCCGCGCAGCGAGCCGTCCAGGCGCACATAGCCATTCATCACATCACCACCAATGCCGTCTCGGCGTCGACGGCCCCCGATATCGGCCCGTCCGAACCCGCGGCCGAGGACACCCCGAGTGGTCTGCATCCCAGCACCAAGGCTGCCGTTCAGGTAGCCGTCGCCACGAGTGCCGCAACGGTACTGGGCGAACTCGTCTCTCCCGACCGCTGGTACTGGGCGGTGCTGACGGCCTTCCTGGTGTTCACGGGGGCGTCGACTCGGGGTGAAATCCTCACGCGGGCAGGCCAACGCGTTCTCGGAACGATTGCTGGCGTGCTCGCCGGGGTGGTGATCGCCGCGTTGGTGGGCAGCAACCAGCCCGTGCAACTGGTGCTGATCGTGGTCTGCGTCTTCTTCGCGTTCTACCTGGTGACGGTCGCGTATGCGCTGCTGTCGTTCTTCGTGACCATCCTGCTCGCGATGCTCTACGGGTTGCTGGGCACGTTCAGTATCGAGGTGCTCGAGCTTCGCATCGTCGAGACAGCTGTCGGTGGTGCCGTCGGAATGGCGTCGGCCTACTTCATCTTCTCGACCAGCACCCGAAAGACACTGGTGAGCAACGTCGACACCTACCTCGAGCAATTGGATGCGTTGATCGAGTCCAGTGTCGAATCCGTTCTCGCGCCGGGAGGTGCAACCGACCTGGTGGCGTCGACGCGCACACTCGACAACGCCCTCAAAGACGTTCTGACGTCCGGTAAGCCGCTGGTACTCGGGCCGACGACCCGAAGCAGACGCGGCGCGAAGCGACTGTTGCGGGTGCTGGCCGTCAGCGGTCGGTCAGCGCACGCACTGGCCCGGGCCGGTGTGCTGGCCTCGCGTGCCGACCCGGACACGGCACCCTCGGCAGAGACCGCCGGAGCTCTACGCGACGCCGCGGCCCTGGTACGCGAGACCGCACGCCAGGTGGAGGCAGTTGTCGCCGGGGATCACGTCGAACCGCCCGAAAAGATCACCGAGACAACGGTATTGGACGTACTGCTCACCTCGACCAGCGCGCCTGGTCCGCTGCGGGGTGCGGTGCGGGCACTGAACACGATGAACCGAACACTCGCCGATGTGTTGACTCGGGCTTGACCTTCACACCGTGACAAGGTCTTGGCTGACCGTCATGAACTCGATGAATCTCGTAGGTGGGGCACTTCAACACAGCAATCCGTCGGTTCGATTGAGGGCAGCGCTCGACCTCGGGACGGCACCGGACCCACAGTATCTAGACGCCCTGGTGCAGCGGTGCGCCGTCGAACCCGATTTTCAGGTGCGGGAGATGTTGACCTGGGCCTTGATTCGCCACCCTGCGTCGCTGACGGTTCCGCGGCTGATCGATCAGGTGCGATCCGGTGGAGCTCTGGCTCGCAGCCAGGCGCTGCACACGTTGTCCAAGGTCGAGGACCCGTCGGCGTGGCCGGTGATCACCGAGGATCTGATTTCCGACCCCGACGACGAGGTGGCACGAAGCGCATGGCGAGCCGCGGTGGTCCTGGTGCCGATCGGTAGTGAAGGGCAGTTGGCCGCGATGCTGGGTACCCAACTCGGTCGAGGCGGGTACGACGTTCAGCGAAGCCTGAGCCGTGCGCTGGTTGCACTCGGATCGGTGACCGAACCGATGGTGCGCCGGGCCGCGTCGAGCACGAATGATTCGGTTCGTGCCCACGCGCTGGCCACCGAGGTGCTGCTCCGAGACCCGGATGCGGGGTTCGCGGTGTCCGAGGCCAAGCGCATCGATGCCCTTGGCGTAGACGACACGACGGGGTGAGATGGAGCGATGTTGATCGGTGAGGTGGCGCAGCGGTCGGGCGTCAGTGCGCGCATGCTCCGGCACTACGACCGGTTGGGGCTCGTGTGCCCCACCTCGCGCAGCAGCACCGGTTACCGCGAGTACGCGCCGGAGGATGTTCGACGCCTGTTCCACGTCGAGTCGCTGCGTTCGCTCGGGTTGTCGCTGAGCGACGTCGGTCGCGCGCTCGACGACCCGAGTTTCGCGGCCTCCGGACTCGTCGACGAGCTCGCCGCCCGAGCCGAGGAGCGAATCGCGCGCGATACCGAGTTGCTCACGCGGTTGCGTCGAATCGGCGACGCGCGGCCGGAGGACTGGGAAGACGTACTGGGAACCGTCGCGCTGCTCGGTGACCTGCAGTCGGTCAGTGCTGGGACCCGACAGGCAGCGGCGCTGGCCTCGGTCGGCGATCGGCCCATCCCGGCGGACGCGTTGGCCGAAGCCGTGCTGCGTGAGCCTGCGCCGAACGTCGCGGGGGCACTTCGATGGGCACTCGCGCAGTCGGGCGGCGATTCTCTCGAGGTGCTCCGGCAGGGTCTCGGTTCACCGGACCCCCAGATTCGACGCCGCGCGGTGGATACCGTCGTCGAGATCGCTCACCCTGACGCCACCGACGTGCTGCGAGAGGCGCTCACTCACGACGACGAGCAGGTCCGGCGGATCGCGGCGCTGGAACTCGGTGCGCGCGGGGTGGCCGACGCGATCCCGACGCTGATCGAGATGGTCTTCGAGGGCACCAACGACGTGGACGCCGCCGATGCCCTGGGCATGCTGGGACCCGCAGACTCGATCGTGGCGGCACTGATGGACGGGCCGAGTGATGCGTCGACGCGGCTGCGAGTGACCCAGGCACTGGCGAGTATTCCGGGGAAGGCAGCCTCGCGCGCCCTGCGGGAGCTGACCCGAGACACCGACCGCTCGATCGCGCTGACGGCCGAATACGTCCTCGGCCGACGGGAATGACCCTTTGGGTACCGTCGACGGTATGAAGGCTTTCGGACTCCTCGCAGTCCTGACGATCACGTTGACGGCGTGCTCCACCGCAACCACCCCCGCCGCACCCACCGAACCCGTTGCCGAGAACCAGGTGACCGTCGCCGATCGGATGTACTCGCCGAAGACACTGACGATCTCGGTGGGAGACACCGTCACCTGGGTGTTCGCCGACCGCGGCATGGCCCACAACGTCGTCGCCGACGACAACTCGTTTCGCAGTCAGATCATGGAAACCGGACAGTTCACGCACACCTTCGACACCGCGGGCACCTTCACGTACCACTGCACGCCGCATCCGGACATGACGGCATCCATCGTCGTCGAGCCCTGAAACTCCTAGGCTCAGGGGCATGACGGCACCGACCCGATCGCGCAGCATCGCCGCACCCCTCGGTGTGGCCGCTGCCGCTGTCGGTGGGGCAGTACTGCTGCACGTCCGCGACCCCCGCACGTCCACGTATCTGCCGTGCCCGTTCCACGCTCTGACCGGACTGTGGTGCCCCGGATGCGGCACGACCAGGGCGCTCGGTGACCTCACTCGCGGAGACGTCGCCGCGGCCGCGTCGAGCAATGTCGTTGCGGTGATGTGCGTCGTCGTGGCCGTCGGACTGTGGGGCCTGTGGCTCAGGGCTCGCTGGATGCAGATACCTCTGGCGTTGCCTGGCCCGAATCGTCTGGCCGCCGCTGTGGTGCTCGCCCTTTTGACCGTCTTCACCGTGGTGCGCAACACCCCATGGGGCACCGCGATCGCCCCGACCTGACACAACTAGGAGTAGCTGTGCTGCTGGAAATTTTCTCGATCATCGTGCTGGTGGGCGTGCTCATCGCGCTCATCCCCACGGCCCGCCGCGTGTTCAAGAAAGGTGACGACGAATGAGCGACTCTCTGCGGGATCGCGTCCGCGCGAAACTCCTCGCACAACTCGCCGACGACGGAGGCACCGCCGCCGAACAGGCCGAGGGAGACGACCCACGGTTGAACGCCCTGCGCGACGACCTCGACGCACTCGACGCGGCACAGGACGGGGATCCGGTGATCGACGACATCGCCGCACGGCACTGGGTGCCCTGACCGACCCCGCCCCGCCGGCCCCGCCGCCCTTGGGGAGTCAATGTGACGTTCAGTGGCCTCTTCGACGGTCGATGTCACGTTGAGTGGACATTTGGGGTGGCCGAAATTGGTGCACAGTTGAGGTGCATCTAGTATCTATGTTGTGTCCGAGATGAGATCTGCCGCCGATACGGCGTATGCGACGGTCAAGGAGCTCATTGTCTCGGGGGAGCTTCCCGGCGGTGAGCTCGTCAGTGAGGGCGAGATCGCGTCGCGCCTCGAGATCAGTCGCACTCCCGTACGCGAGGCATTTCTGCGGCTTCAGGTCGAAGGATGGATGCGCCTGTATCCCAAGCGTGGGGCACTGGTGGTGCCGATCGCGGTGGGTGAAGCAGAGAGTGTCGTCGATGCGCGCAGGCTGGTCGAATCGGGCAGCGTCCGAGCGTTCATCGCGGACGCCAGTGCCCGTGAGTCCGTGGTGGCCGCCCTGCGCGAGAACCTGCAGCTACAACAGCAGCTGGCCGTGAACGGGACCGCCGCACAATTCAGTGCCGTCGACGCCGACTTTCA
Source organism: Rhodococcus sp. 14-2496-1d (assembly GCF_002259365.1). Classification (NCBI taxonomy): domain Bacteria; kingdom Bacillati; phylum Actinomycetota; class Actinomycetes; order Mycobacteriales; family Nocardiaceae; genus Rhodococcus; species Rhodococcus sp. 14-2496-1d. The sequence goes on from NZ_NPFV01000017.1 coordinate 226,512, forward strand.
TCGCACCGTCGTCCACGCCGGCGGCAACCCGTTGCTCGACGCGTTCTACGACGGACTTCGCGAGCGTCAGCGGCGGATGACGGCAGCCTCGGTGACGCGTGATCCGGGTCAGATCTCGCGCATCGTCGACGACCATCGCCGACTCACCGATCTGATCGAGGCCGGCGACGCAGACGGATTCGAGCAGGCCGTCGAACGACACATGCTCGGGGTGCACGGCCTACGACCGGACAGAGGGGGAGCACGATGAGCGAAACGCTCACGAACGATCGAGACCTCGAGCTGACTGCACGACGCTGGCTGCTGGTCGCGTCGGGCATGTTCGCCGTGGCATGGGGCGGCAACGAATTCACACCGTTGCTGGTGATGTATCGGCTCGATCATGGCTTCTCGGCCGTTGTGGTCGATACGTTCCTGTTCGCCTACGTCCTAGGCATCATTCCGGCGATGCTGATCTGCGGTCCGCTCTCGGATCGGCTCGGTCGACGCCCGATCATGTTGCCCGCCCCCGCAATTGCCGCGGCCGGGTCCATTCTGATCGCGCTCGGACCCGACAACGCCTACATGCTCTTCGGTGGCCGTGTACTCAGCGGCATCGCGCTCGGAATCGGTATGGCCGTGGGCGGGAGCTGGGTCAAGGAACTCTCGAGTCGCGACTCCAGCGCCAAGCCCGGTGCCGGAGCGCGCCGCGCCGCGATGTCGCTGACCGCCGGCTTCGCCCTCGGTGCCGGAGTCGCAGGCGTGCTCGCACAATGGGCACCCTGGCCGACGCACCTCGCCTACAGCGTGCACGTGGTGATCTGCATCGCCGCCGGTATCGGCATGCTCTCGGTCCCCGAAACGCGCACTGCCACAACGGCGTCGAAGAACAAGCGGCTGCTCGACGACCTGAGGATTCCGTCCGCATCGCATCGCCGATTCCTGTTCGTCGTATTGCCCTTGGCCCCATGGGTGTTCGGTGCCGCGAGCGTCGCCTACGCGGTGCTGCCGTCACTGATGGCGGATGCTCTGGCCGACGAGCCCGGTGGCGGCTATCCCGTCGCGCTCTCCGCTGCGATGGCCGTGATCGCCCTCGGCTCCGGCTTCGCGATTCAGGCCGTCGGACGTCGGATCGACACACCCGCCAACGCGCGGGGGGCACTGGTTGCACTCACTCTCCTGGTGGTCGGCATGGCCGTTGCTGCCTGGGCGGCGTCGGTGCTCACCATTGCTGCGGCGCTGATCGCGGCAGCGGTCCTCGGCTGTGGGTACGGCATGGCGTTGGTCTCGGGTCTGCAAGAGGTGCAACGCATTGCGGGCCCTGATGACCTCGCCGGCCTCACCGCGGTGTTCTATTCGCTGACCTACCTGGGCTTCGCGGTGCCTGCCGTTCTGTCGGCGCTCACCGAGACCTGGCCCGGGGTGGTCACGTATCCGATCATCTTCGGATTCGGCGCAGTGATGGCGGCGCTGTGCGGACTGGTGGTCCGGTCGAAGACATCTGCTCACTTGCCGTAGGACGGAGTCTGGAACTGTTCTGCGATCCGAGCTGCTTTCGTCGCCGGCGCATCAGCACCGCGGCACCGACCGTTCCCGCTGCGATGAGGACTACGCCCGCGGTGATACTGGCGACGCGCTCCGGCCACGGCAGTATCGTCGGCACGCTGAACATGCCCCGAAAGAACGGCTCGATCACCGCCCCAGCGGGGACGACCAGACGCGCGATCGAACCTGACGGGCCGCCGCCTCGTGCTGCGACCCCGACCAGACCCAACGGGCCGCCCATGACAAGGGCGAGAGCGAACCATACTCGGTTCCCCGCCCACACGGTCTCGTCGAACATCCCGAACAGCTGACCGACACCGTAGTGCACCACCAACGCCAGCAGACTCGCGACGATCCCCGCCGCGAATGCATGCAGCGGACGGCGGACCAGCCAGCCGGACAGGATGGGCAGGCCGGCCCATACGGCACCCGAATTCACCAACTTGCTGAAGGTCGAGCGCACGGCCAGCAATGTGTTTGCCTCAGCGGACAACTGGCTTTCGCTCGTGATGTTCGAGGCGAGCGACACGAGAGCCACCGTGATCGCGGCTGCAATGACAAGTCCCCACCACCGTTTCGCCATCAGCGGATGGTACGCAGGCATCGTGCGGTTTTCCGAACAGACGGAGGTCTCCGCGAGTGGGTGCGAGCCGACCCGTTCGGCTCTAGGATCAGCGGCATCATGCTGCAGTCCTCGCGCACGGTCCCGCCGCATCGGGTTCCTCCGACGGTGGTGCTCGCGGGTGCGACCGTATGGAACCGGCGTGAGGCGTACTGGTTCCTGATCGCGGTGATCGTGCCGGCGGCCTGCTGGTCCGAATATCCGATGGTGGTGCCGTACGTGTTCGCGATCGTTCTGCTCGGGGCGCTGGTGTTTCGTTGCAGACGGGTTGCCTGGTGGGTGTCGATGCTGCGGTGGGGAGTGATCGCCGACGTCGAGACCGTGGACACTGCTCTGCGCGGCGACCGTAACCTTCGCCTCGCGCACGCCACGGGATGGAACGTCCAACGACGTTGGTACACAGGGGTTGTCACTCAATCCACGGTTCGGTACCGGGCAGGGGAAGCGCGCGGGCACCTGTTCGTTCGGGGATTGCCGTTCACCACCGGTGTGGTGCTCGCGCACTCGAAGCAACCGTCGTCTGCCATGGCCATCAGCGACTTCCCCTGCGATCTGCAATTGGACGGCAAGGGACGTTGGGCGGCGTCGTTTCCGAGAGGTTTCTGGCTGCAGGCACTGGCGACGTCGGCGATGTACGGCTACACCGTGGCAGGCCTCGCCCTGTCGCTCTGGTAATCGCTGACGTCACCGGGGATCGGCTCCCCAGACTTGGATTCCGGCCCTCGATTGCAGGCTGAAATCCGAAACTCGGGAGCCGATTCGAAGGCGCCGGGAACTACGGCAACGACGGCATCTGCGTGTCCACTAGCCATGCGTCCCAAAGACTTCGGGGGCAACCGAAGCGGGAGGCGAGGTCGGTGAAGTCCGCCGTTGCGACCGTCGAGTAGCGGTACTTGGAGGTCCATTCCTGGATCAGTCCGAAGAAGCGCTCGTCGCCGATGGTGCGCCGCACGGCGTGCAGTGCCAGTGCACCGCGCTTGTACACGCGGTCGTCGAAGATGCGGGCGGGCCCGGGATCGCTGAGCTGTAGGTCCATGGCCAGTCCGCGCTGAATGGTGTGTGCGCGCTTGGCCTTGTCGTGAGCCGTTGCGCCGCCGGAGTTCTCGGCCCAGATCCACTCGGAGTAGCAGGCGAATCCCTCGTGCAGCCAGATGTCGGCCCACTTGCCGAGGGTCAGCGAGTTGCCGAACCACTGGTGCGCCAGCTCGTGTGCCACCAGACGCTCGTAGTACCGGGAACCGGAACAGTGATTGGCACCGAAGATCGACAGCCCCTGCGCCTCGACCGGAATCTCGAGATCGTCGTCGGTCACCACCACGGTGTACGACGCGAAAGGGTAAGGGCCGTAGAGCCGTACGAACGTATCCATCATCTGCGGTTGACGACCGAAGTCGTGATCGAACTGCGCGCGCAGGCGCGGCGGAGTGATGGCCTTCATCGGCACCGGTCCCGGGCTGACGATGCGATGTTCGTACGGACCGATCTGAATGGTCGCGAGGTAGCTGGCCATCGGCTCGGGCTGCTCGTACACCCACGTGGTGCGGCTGGCGCGAGTCTGCTTGCGCACCAACGTTCCGTTGGCCACCGCGTAGTACGGCGAATCGGTGGTGATGGTGATGCCGTAGCTGGCCTTGGACACCGGATGGTCGTCGCACGGGAACCACGACGCGGCCCCGTTGGGCTGGCTGGCGACGATCGACCCTTCGGTGAGCTCGTCCCAGCCGACCTCACCCCAGAAACCGTTGATGGGCTTGGGGGTTCCGCCGTACGACACCGTCACCACCAGTGCCGCGCCCGACGCGATGGGCTTGGCGGGCGTGATCTTCAGCTTGCCGCGCTGGTGGCTGAACTTTGCCGATCGCGAGCCGTTGACCGACACCTTCGACACGTTCATCGCCGGGCCGAGATCGAACGCGAACTTCGACACCGTCGCCGTGGTGACCGCGGTGATCTTCGCCTTGCCCGTCAGCCGGTTGCTCTCGACCTTGTATTCGAGATCGAGTTCGTAGCGCGAGACGCGGTAGCCCCGATTTCCGTTCTGCGGAAGGTATGTATCGATCGGATTGTCGCTGGCATCGACGTCGAACACCGGTGCCACCAGCCTGTCTGGCACGAAAGATCACCCCTCGTTTCGGTCGTCGCGGATGCGCGGGAAGGGATCCCCCTTGGCCCAGGGCGCGATCGGATTGCCCTGCCAACGAGTATGCGCGGGAACCGTATCACCGCGCATCACCAGGGAGGCAGGCCCCACCGTCGCGCCGTCACCGATTCCCGATGCCGGCAGCGCGACACAGTGTGGTCCCAGTGTTGCGCCTCTACCGAGATCGACCGTGTCCATGGACATGATCCGATCATGGAACAGGTGCGTCTGCACAACGCACCCTCGGTTGACGGTCGCACCGTCGGCCAATGTCACCAGATCGGCCTCGGGAAGCCAGTACGTCTCGCACCAGACTCCGCGGCCGATATCGGCACCGAGCCATCGCAACCACATGTTCAACACCGCTGTGCCCTCGGCAGCGCGCGCGAACCACGGCGCGGCGACGGTCTCGACGAAGGTGTCGGCCACCTCGTTGCGCCAGACGAACGAACTCCACAACGGATGGTCGGTCTTGCCGATCCGGCCCACCCACAGCCACTTCGCCAACGCCGACACCGCAGCGGCCACGAAACCGGCGACGAGCAGCACGAGGCCACTGACCAGTGCCGCCAGCCAGTATCCGACGGCGTCGGCGACGGCGGTCAGCCCGAACAACACTCCGAGTCCGATGCCGAACGTCACGACGACGGGAATCAACCGACACGTCTCGACAAGCGAGCGGGCGACCTTCAGCTTGCGTGCCGGATCGAACGTGCGTGACGAGTCCGCGCTACCGGCGGCTCGACGCAGCCGCACCGGCGGGCTGCCGAGCCACGACGAGCCGGACTTTGCCTTGTCCGGAGTGGCGGACAGCACGGCGACCAGACCGTTCTTCGGGACGGTTCGGCCGGGACCGGTCATGCCGGAATTGCCGAGGAACGCTCGCTTGCCCACCTTCGCATCGCCCAGATGCATCCAGCCGCCGCCGAGTTCGTAACTGGCGACCATGGTGTCGTCGGCGAGGAATGCGCCGTCGGCGACCGTGGTGAACTTGGGGATCATCAGCACCGTCGACGCCTCGACGTCTTTGCCGATCTTCGCGCCGAGCAGCCGGAGCCAATGGGGCGTCAACAGCGACGCGTAGAGCGGGAACAGGAACGTGCGCGCCGAGTCCATCAGGCGCTCGGTGGCCCACACCTGCCACCCGATGCGGCTGCGCACCGGGTGGTAGCCGCCGACGAGGCCGATGCTGAGCACCCGCACCGCAACGACGGTGATCAGCGCGAACACCGCCAACGACACCAGCGTCGCCACGGGCAACATCACCAGACCACGCTCGAAGGCGTCGAGCACGGAGTCGGCGGTGTGAATCCACCAGCCCATCAGCACCAGGCTGACGCCGATCGAGAACAAAGCCATGCCGGACAGGAACAGAGATGCGACGCCGTATGCGAAGACCCAATGGGTTGCGCGTGGTGGAGCTTCCGCGGGCCACGGATGATCGGCCTTGCCGACCTTCTGAGCCGGCGAACCGGACCACATCTGGCCGGCCTTCACGCGTCCGACGACGGCGGAGCCTGCCGTGACGACCGCGTTCTTGCCGACCTTGGTGCCGGGCAGCAGCGTCGAGCGGGCACCGACGGTGGCACCGGCACCGATCTCGATGCCGCCGATGTAGACGAGATCGCCGTCGATCCAGTGACCGGACAGGTCCACCTCGGGCTCGATGGAGCAGCCGTCACCCAACTCGAGCAAGCCGGTGACCGGCGGGAGGGTGTGCAGGTCGACGCCCTTGCCGATCTTGGCACCGAGAGCGCGCGCGTAGTAGACCATCCACGGTGCGCCCGACAGGTTCGACGCACCACTGGCATCGGTCAATCGCGTTGCGGCCCAAAGCCTGATGTGCATACTCCCGCCGCGCTCGTACGCGCCCGGTTTCAGCCCGGCCAACAGGATGCGCGATCCGATCACCGAGATCGCCATGCGGCCGACCGGGGTGATGAACAGGACGAATGCCAGGAGCACCCACCACCAGGACAGCGTCGGAGCCCAGGGCACGTCGCCGAACCAGGACATGATGTTGAACAGCAGTCCGAGCCAGGTGACCCACTGCAATCCGGTCAGGGTGGTCAACGGAACGGTTGCCGCGATCTGCGCCCATTGCGCGGTGCGCGAGGTCGGGGCGACTTCACGGGGAATGGCCTCGACGACCGGCTTCAGATCGTCGAGATACTGCGCCAGCGAACCCAGCCGCGGGTGGTCGTAGAGCTGCGCGACGGTGATCTCGGGGAACCGCTCGCGCAGCGCCGTCACCAATTGCGCCGCCGACAGCGAACCGCCACCGTTGGCGAAGAAATCGGCGTTCTCGTCCGCGATCTGCGCGCCGAGGATGTTGGTCCACAGTTCGGCCACCCACCCCGCCGTACCGCCGAGCGAGGATGCCCCCGCCATGCCGGGCAACGGCCACGGCAGCGCATTGCGGTCGACCTTGCCCGAGGTACGCGTTGGCATCTCGTCGACCAACGCCAGGCGCGGAACCAGCGCCGCAGGCAACTGTTCGGCGAGCAACTCGCGAGCGGCTTCGAGATCGAAATCGGGGTTGGTGCTCGCGAGATACCCGACGAGCACCGAGTTACCGGCAGCCGTCTTGCGGATGGCGGCCGCCGCACCGCCGACGCCCGGAAGTGCTTGCAGCGCATTGTCTATCTCGCCGAGCTCGATGCGTCGACCGCCGAGCTTGACCTGGTCGTCGGCGCGACCCTGGAACAACAGACCTTCGAGCTCCAGCTTGACCAGATCGCCGCTGCGATACGCCCGTTCCCACCCGAGGGACGGCATGGGCGCGTACTTCTCGGCGTCCTTGGCCGGATCCAGATACCGAGCGAGTCCGACGCCCCCGATGACCAACTCACCGACTTCGCCGACCTGCACCGGGGTGCCGGACGCGTCGACGACAGCGAGGTCCCACCCGTCGAGGGGGAGCCCGATCCGGACCGGACCCTTGCCGTCCATGATCGCCGCACAGGCGACGACCGTCGCCTCGGTGGGGCCGTAGGTGTTCCAGACCTCACGGCCCTCGACGGCGAGCCGCTCGGCCAACTCCGGCGGGCAGGCTTCGCCGCCGAAGATGAGCAGCCGCACCGCTTCCAGAGCCACCGCGGGCCACAGCGACGCCAGCGTCGGGACCGTCGAGACGACACTGATGTCGCGGGAGACGAGCCACGGGCCGAGGTCGAAGCCGGACCGCACCAGAGACCTGGGCGCGGGAACCAGACACGCTCCGTGCCGCCACGCCAGCCACATCTCCTCGCACGACGCGTCGAACGCCACCGACAATCCGGCCAGCACTCGGTCGCCCGGACCGAGCGGATCCTTCTGCAGGAACATGCGGGCCTCGGCGTCGACGAACGCCGCTGCGTTGCGATGACTGACGGCAACCCCCTTGGGAGTGCCCGTCGAACCCGAGGTGAAGATGACCCACGCGTCGTCCTGCGGGGTGGGCGGTCCGGCATTGTGTTCGGTGAGGTCGTGCTGAGGAACGTCCTGCTTGGGGGCAGTACCGGCCGCGATGCCGCCCGCGGTGACGATGGCCGTCACCTGCGCCTCGCCGAAGACCAACTCGGCCCTCTCCTCGGGGTCGTCCGCGTCCACCGGCACGTAGGCAGCACCGACCGCGAGGATCGACAGGATCGCGACGTAGAGGGAGAACGAACCCGACGGCATGCGGATTCCGACGCGATCGCCGCGCCTGACACCGGCGTTGGCGAGCCACTGAGCGCCTTCGGCGATGTCGTCCAACAACTCGGAGTAGCTGACCGACACGGCACCGTCGTCGATCGCGGGGGCGTCGGGGAAACGATGTGCCGTGTCGCGGAGGATGTCGATGAGCGTCCGGGCGGGTGGAGCCTGCGGCGAGCGAAGAAACGCCGCCGGGGCAGGTGCTGTGTCCGCGCTCGAACCCGGCAGATCGTTCTCTCGATGCACAGACAACCGGGCGTCCTTCTCGTTCGTTGCAAGTAACTCTGCGTTGGCAAGTGATTCTGTGGTGCTGGCGAGCAGCAGCGCCGTTGGTTATCTCACGTTCTGTTTGCCAGCAGGTGAACGAGCGCGCCTTCCCACCGCGGGAATCCTACTGCGGCGCAGGGGCGAGTCCCGGCTTGACAAAACGGCAGCGAGTTTGCGAGTGTCTTTCCCACGGTCACGAGTACCAGCATCAAGCCCCGGCTAGCTGGTCGGCAACCCTCCTCCGCGGTGGGGTGCTCCGGGTGACGACCAGGCTGATGCCGGAAAACCGGCGCGGCAAGCGCGGACTCGTTCACCACGTCCTTCGGTTGCGGGTCCCTCGAACGTGAGGGCTTGATCTGTCATGACATCTGTACTCTCCCGCCCCTGTGCTCCTTTTGCCCCTGTTTCGGGCACGGATCTACAGGTACCGCTGGTCCACGGCGGCACATGCACTTACGCGAACTTCGATTACGCCGCCAGCGCGCCAGCCCTGGACGCGGTGACCGATCGGATCGCCGAACTGCTGCCGTTCTACTCGAGCGTGCACCGGGGTGCCGGCTACGCCTCACGGGTCTCGACGGCGGCGTACGAGAAGGCTCGGGTGACGGTCGCTGATTTCGTTGGTGCGCACAGTGATTCGGTGGTGGTGTTCACGCGGAACACCACCGACTCGCTGAACCTGCTGGCCGCCTGCGTGCCGGGCGATACCGTGGTGCTCGACATCGAACACCACGCGAACCTGCTCCCGTGGCGCGATCGACGAGTGGTGGTGGCGGCATCGACCCTCGCCGAGACCATCACGCGGCTCGACGTGGAGCTCGCCGCGAAACCTGCTGCACTACTGGCGATCACGGGCGCATCGAACGTCACCGGTGAGGTACTTCCCATCGCGGAACTCGCAGCACTGGCGCACCGGCACGGCGCACGCATCGCGGTGGACGGTGCCCAGCTGGTTCCGCATCGGCGGGTCGACATCGCCGCACTCGGCGTGGACTATCTCGCGTTCTCGGGGCACAAGCTCTACGCCCCGTTCGGCGCGGGAGTGCTTGTGGGCACACGTGATTGGCTCGACGCCGGTGAGCCGCACCTGGCCGGCGGCGGCGCGGTGCGCAGCGTGACCATCGACAACACCGACTGGGCTCCGGCACCGCAGCGGCACGAGGCGGGCACCCCCAACGTCCTCGGCGTTGTGGCTCTCGCTGCGGCCTGCGAGGCCATCGCCGGATTCGACGATGCCGAGCTGCAGGCGCACGAGCAGGAATTGTCGTCCCGACTGCGGCGCGGCCTGGCGGATCTGGACGGCGTCGAGCAGCTCCGGGTCTGGGCCGACGCGCCCGACAGTGTCGGCATCTTCACCTTCACCGTTGCCGGACGCGATCCCGGTGAGGTGGCCGCGTACCTGTCCGCCGAACACGGAATCGGCGTGCGCGACGGCAAGTTCTGCGCACACCCCCTGCTGAGCCGGCTGGGGCACGCGGCCGGAGCGGTTCGCGCCAGTATCGGCCTCGGCAGCTCGTCGGCCGATGTGGACCGACTCGTCGACGCTCTCGACGCCCTGGTCGAGTCGGGACCGAACTGGCACTACGCGGAGGACGCCGGCTGGTGGAACCCGGTACCCGACCCGCGGCCCTTCCCCGAGCTGGCCGACGGGGCCGCCGGGGTTGGATCCCCGTGCAGCCCCGCAGGCCGTTAGCATGGCGTCATGACCGTGAGTGTCGTGTGGACGGGCAACCGTCACTGGAGCAACAGATACGTGGATCTGTGCCGCACTGCGTCCGGGTCGTGTTCGAGTTCGGCTCCGCTCCGACCGAATGCGTTCACCGACTTCCAGAAACAGGATCACCACTCATGTCGCACAACTTCACCCGTGTCGCCGTCGAATTCTCTGCAGGTTGGACCGAACTGACCCTGCCGTCGGACGGTGACGTAGTCCGGATCCAGGCCTCCGACCTGCGCGAATCCCAGCAACACCGGGCCCGGGTGCGGTCCGAGGCAATCGAGCGCGGCGAATCTGCCGACAGCGCAGCAGTGTTTCTCGACCTCGAGATCCACATCGCAACCGACGCGCGGACGGCACGTCGGGAATTCGCCGCAATGGACGCGCCGACCAGCCCGGCGTCGATCCGCTACGTCGGAACACCGGCGGGCCTGGCCAGTTTGATCTCCGATGTCACCGCGGCCGATGTGGCCGACGGCGTGACGTTGACGGTGCCAGGCGATGTCGCTCGCCAGTCGGTACTGATCAACAACGCAGTGTTGCCGCTGCTCGAATCGCGCGGCACCCGACTCGACATCGACGTCGTCGACTCGGTCCTCGGCGCACCCATCGCCCCGACACTCGCGTCCTGAGCCCCGACAGTGGGGCAGGGTCAGGTGACGTCGATCGCCAGACCCGCGGTGATGCGCACCAACTCGGTGAACGTGGACCGAAAGATCGTGTTGGTGTGACCGGCGGCCGCCCACACCTCGGCGTACCCGGCCAGATCCTGGTCGACGAACGTGTCCAGATTGGTGGGGTGGCCGACCGGTGCGATCCCCCCGATCGGCTGCCCGGTTGCGTGCTTGGCCGTGTCCAGGGGCGCGCGCATCAACGTCCCGCCCAGACGCTCACCGGTGTGCTCGAGATGAACGTTGTGGGCACCGGAAACCAGTAGCAGTACCGGCTCGTCGTCGAGCAGAAACACCATCGACTTCACGATCGCGCCTACTTCGACGCCCAGCGCCGCGGCAGCATCGGCGGCGGTGTGCGTGCCCTCAGGGCTGTTGACCACCACACCGTGATGGCCGCGAGAGATCAGAGTGTCGGCAACATGGGCTGCATTCGGATGAAGTAGCCGGGTCATGTGCCAACCCTATTGCCCCGCGACCGTTTACGCAGATGCTTGCTTATCCGGTCATTCCGCAGGCTCCACTCCCGCCCTACTGGGTCATTCCGCAGGGTCCACTCCCGCCCTACTGGGTCGTTCCTGCAGGCTCCACTCCCGCGAGATCACCGAACAGTCTCAATCGCGCCATCCCGCCGTCGGGGAAGATGTCCATGCGCACCTCGGAGACCGGGGTGTCGTGGGTGAGCACGAAGCGATGCCGGGTGTCGGGCTGCAGCGTCGTACGTGGCAACAGTTCGATCCACTCGCCGTCGCCGAGCCGGCCACGCAGAGACGCCGCACCGGGCGCGTTTCCGAGGAAGCAGGTGGTGTCGAGTTCGGCCAGAGAGATGAGCCCGGTGCCGGCGAGCTGCACCTGGACCCAGTCGTTCGCCTCGTTGCGTCGACGCGAGGTCTCCCAGCCTTCACCCATCGACCGTGGGGGTCCGGGGAAGAGCAGGTTGTTGGGCGAGCTGTAGAACATGTTCGAGCATGCCGAGACGTACGCGCCGTTCTCGAGTGCAGCCAGGTCCACCGGCCCGGCAGCGAGAAATTTCGGGTCGGGCTTGCCGCGGCCGAGCACCCGCAACCGCGCCACTCCGCCGTCGGGATAGATCGACAGCTTCACGTGCGTCCACCGAGCATCGGAGGCGACGGTGAACCTGTTCTCGCTGTCGCCGTCGACCGAGCTGCGCGGGACGATCGTGGTCCACTCCGTCTGGGTGTGAAGCTCCTCCGGTGACGGAAAGCCGTCGACCTCGGCGGCCTCGATCGAGATCTCCGGCGGATAGTTTCCGGTGAACCATGCGGTGTCGACGACCACCGCCGAGACGACACCCGGCGCTCCGAGACGAACGATGGCCTCGTCGTAGCCGGCCTCGCGTCGGCGTCGTGTCTCCCACCCGTCGTAGATCTGGCCCTTGTGTCCGAACGTCGCCGTCGAGTAGTCGGCTTTTCCGGGCCGGACGAGATTCTCCTTCTCCGCGAACGTCTCGTCGTTCGCCCACACGACTGCGCCTCCGAGTGTGCGGACGGCGAGATCGGGCAGTGGCAAGGGGAAGTTGGCGGTCATGGGATCACACTTTACTGGTCGCGCGTGGAGCCACCGGGTTGTGTGCGGACCGGCGACGCAGTGCTGCCGCGCCCATCAGCAGCGTGCCGATCACGATGTACAGAGCAAGTGCGAGTGCGGGTTGCCCCAGCCCGGTGCCGGAGAAGTACACGATGCTGCGCACGCCCTCGGTGCCGATGCCCGGAGTGATCCACCGACCGATGGAAGCGTAGAGCGAGGGCAGGACGTCTGCCCCGAAAGCGCCTCCTGCGCTCGGGTTTCCGAGAATCACGAACAGTACGATCGCGGCCGGAACCGCGGCGACCCCGATCAGTGCGCGCAGGCCCATGGTGAACAGACCGGTGGCGAAGACCACGCCGGTACCCAGTAATGCGAGCGGAAACCAATGGCCGGCAAACGTTTCCAGGGCATGGGTGGTGAGGAAGGCGCCGAGTGCACCCGAGGCGACGGCGTAGGCAGCGAGAATCCCGACGTGCGAACAGGTTTCGCGACGCGACTGTGGTGCCCCGATCAGCAGTCCGAAGGCTGCCGCCAGCAGGTAGCCGCCGACGACCCAGCCGACCGAGAGGTAGAAGCCGGACAGCCCCCGGTTGTCGTGTACGCCCACCGGAATCTCGTCGCGGACCACGAACTGGCGACCCTGCGAGGCCTCGACCTCGGTGAAGATCGAGTCGAGGGCGGTGGCCACGGAACTGCCCGCCGCGCTCGCGGTGATGAGGGTGTCCGTTCCGTTGGCACCGATGACGTACGCCCCGAGAATGTCTCGGTCGCGGAGCATTGAACGGACCTCTGCGGTGTCGGCTGCGGTGCGTGCCGCGAGCGGGGTGCCGTCGATGGCGTCGAGGCGGTCGGCGGTCTGCTGGTCCAGCCCCTCGGGGAGGCCGGGCTCGGTCACCACCGCGATGGGGATGGCGTGCGGCGTCGGCTGATGGAAGGCCGAGACGTAGCTGAGGATGAAGCCGAGCTGAAGTACCAGCACCGCGGCAGCGAGCAGTGACATCTTGCGCATGGGTGACTCCTGAATCTTGTCGATACCCGAGGTATTCAATACTCTAGGTTTCGTGAATGCGGAGGAGCAAGAAAAGTGGGGGCCGACACAGGATCGGCGACGACCCCAACGCACCGACGTTCGGGACCGACTGCTCGCCGCGGCAGCCGACGAATTCACCGAACGTGGCTATGCCGCAGCGAAACTCACCGATATCGCCGACAGAGCCGGCTTCACCAAGGGAGCCGTCTATTCCAATTTCGAGTCCAAGCAGGCGCTGTTCGCCGAACTGCTCGCCCGCCGTTCCCTCGACCTCGCCGCCCGCGTACTGGCCCACGTATCCGATCTGGACTCCGGTGCAGCGGCAGGAGCGGGCGGCGGCGAAATAGCGTCCTGGGTGGTGGCCGAACCCCGGTGGCCCCTGCTGACCGTCGAATTCGGCATCCTCGCCGGACGCGACCCTGCCGTCGCCGAGCGCTACCGCACCGACCGTCGCGCGCTGCGCGGGGAGCTCGAACGCCTCATCGCCGAGCACGCAGGGCGGTGGGGAGTCGGCAAGAACTTCGATGCCCGACGCCTCGCGACGTCACTGGCGGCATTGATCTCCGGATTGGCCGTCGAACATTCGGTGGATCCGGAGGAGATCGACGAGGGAGTCATCGCCGACGCGGTGTCGGAGTTGTTCGCGGGAGCGATAGCCAGAACACATCTCGATTGAGCGAGACCGCACCGGGTAACCGCACAAGATGAATGCCCAGAATCCAGACCCCGACGTCACCACAGGACTCGAAGCGGGAGGCGGCGTCACGCCAGGAGACACCCCGCCCGCCGAAACCGGAATCGGCGGTCCGAATCACGAGCCGCCGCAGCGCAGCCGGGTGATGCCCATCGTCGTCATCTGCGTCGTGGCATTGCTGGCGATCCTGATCGCCGGTGGACTGATCGGTCGCGTCGTCGGTTTGTTCGGCTGATCCCCGACCGAGCTCAGTACTGGGGCCAACCGCCTTCGGGCCCCAGCAGGCGATCCAATCTGGTGTGGTTGATCTTCGCCAGCTCGTCGCGCATGATCTTGCGCTCGGTCTGATCGTCGTTGTCGAGGCGATGGCCCAGATCGACCAGGATGTCTCGCGGCTCGAAGCCCTCGGGCTCGAACAACCGGCTGGACGCGTACGGGTAACCGAACCGGTCCTCGTACGCCCTGGCCGCAGTTCCCAGTGCCCCGCGAGTGTCGGTGTCCATGGCCGCGCACACCTTGCTCGGCTCCGGTAGCGTCGCGGCGAGCGAATCCACATCCCCGTCCGAGAGTTCGGTCAGTTCCGCGTCGGCTGCGGCGAACAGGTCAGCCCGTGAGCGGTACCTGCGGCCGTCTGCCACCCTGGACGCCCACGCCACCGAGCAGCAGCACTCGTACAGCGCATGGACCGCCTTGCGGCGCGGCAGATCGTTGAACGTCTCCAGGCCCAGTCCCTGATGCATCAACATGAGTCGATGATGGGCGCGATTCGATGCATGTACCAGAGCTGAGCAGGGACTTAGCGCAGACGTTACGCGCCGTAACATGCGGTGCAGCATTGTGCGACGCTGCCGCTAGGCTCGCAGGCATGACGGAACGAACCTGGAACGCCTTCTCCGTGGAGATCGCGGACCACATCGCGAACGTGACACTTCTCGGACCGGGCAAGGGCAACGCCATGGGCCCGGACTTCTGGAGCGAAAGCCCCGAGCTGTTCGCGCAGCTCGACGCCGATCCCGAGGTTCGGGCTGTCGTGCTCGCGGGCTCGGGTAAGAACTTCACCTACGGACTCGACCTCGCAGCGATGGCAGGAACATTCGGTCCGCTGATGGCCGACAAGGCATTGGCCGGTCCCCGAACGTCGTTCCACGACACCATCAAGACGATGCAGAAGGCCATCAACGCGGTTGCCGACTGCCGCAAACCCGTCGTCGCGGCGGTTCAGGGCTGGTGCATCGGCGGCGGCGTTGACCTCATCACCGCCGCGGACGTGCGGTACGCGAGCGCCGACGCGAAGTTCAGCGTGCGCGAGGTCCGGGTCGCGATCGTCGCGGACATGGGGTCGTTGGCCCGACTGCCCGCGATCATCGGCGATGGCCACATGCGTGAGCTCGCTCTGACGGGCAAGGACATCGATGCCGCGCGCGCCGAGAAGATCGGCCTGGTCAACGACGTGTTCGAGGACCACGACGCCACCCTGGCCGCTGCTCGTGACTGCGCCGCCGCCATCGCTGCGAATCCGCCTCTGGTGGTGCAGGGCATCAAGACCGTGCTCGACCATTCCCGATCTTCCAGCGTCGACGACTCGCTTCGCTACGTCGCGGCCTGGAACGCCGCCTTCCTCGCCTCGCACGATCTCACCGAGGCGATCACCTCGGTGTTCGAGAAGCGACCGGCGCAGTTCACCGGTAACTGACGTGGTCGAGTTCGCCGAGGAACTGGGCACGCAGCTGGTTCGGCTGCAACGCTTGCGCGAGCGGAACATCGCCCAGATCTCGTCTTCGGGCGGTGTCGACGGGGCTGCTTACGTATGCTTGTTCCGCCTGCTGCGCGACGGGCCGATGAGATCCAGTGAGCTGGCCACGATGGTGAACTCGGATCCGTCGACGGTGAGCAGGCAGGTGGCTCAACTGGTCGAACGGGGGCACGTCGAGCGTGTGCCCGACGAGAGAGACGGAAGGGCCTTCGTTCTCGCCGTGACGCAGTCCGGGCGGGACGTGGCCGCGGCAATTCAGCAACGCCGTACCGAATCTCTCGGTCGGGTGATCGAGGGGTGGGATCGCGAGGACCGGGCGTCACTGGTCGCTTTGCTGGATCGTTTCTTGACCGATTACGAAGAAATGAGACCGGACCTTCCGGCCCGACGCGCAGGTAGCGTCTGAGCCGCCGACAGTCGACAAGGGATCGTTTCGTAGAGGTGCGCGACGAGTCGGGACAACCGGTTCGGACGGAGGGGGCGCGGTGCCAATGGATCGCGATCGACCGCCGCACGGTCCGGCGAGCGGACCGCGAGTCGGTTCGGTGAGGCTCGAACGTCGCGTCGCGCTCGGGATCGCCGCCTTGGTTCCCTCGTTCGGTCTGATCGGGGCCATCGCGATGTTCTCCGACGACGGTCCCGCGTGCACGACCGCGAAGGTCGTCTGTCTGCTGGTGCTGATCTCGACCGTCCCGGTGGGAGTGTGGTGGCTTCGGCGTTCGCTGGATGCGTCGCACATGCCCGGGTGGTTCGTGGTGTACGCCGACGTGGGCGTCGCAGCGATGTTGCTCACCTTCGCCGGCCGCGACCTGGCTCTGAACGGGGCGGCCCTGTTCGCGGTGATCGGCATCTACATCGTCTACTTCGCCCGGCGGCGAGTGCTCGGATTCCACATGCTGTTCGTCAATGTGACGGTCGTGGTTCTGGCGGCGCTGGCGCTGGCGGAGGACACTCACGATCTGGCGTCGACCGCCGCCAGGACCCTCGCGACACTGCTGGTGGTCAATTCGGTGCTGGTGTTTCGCGCCGTGATTCAGCATCAACTCGATCTCGCCAACACCGACTCGCTGACCGGCCTGCTCAACAGGCGCGGCCTCGAACTGCGGTTCGAACGCATGATGGCCTCGCTCGACGCGGATCGTTCGGTGGCGTTGATGGTGGTCGATCTCGATCAGTTCAAACAGGTCAACGACACCTACGGCCATGCAGTGGGCGACCGCGTGCTGCGTCGCACGGCTCGTAGATTGAAGAGCGCCACGGGGGCGCGGCCGTGTGTGGCCCGCACCGGAGGTGAGGAATTCACCATCGCGCTGCCGGTCACGGAAGCCGCGGCGCACTCGATTGCCGACGAGATCCGCGAATCCGTCCACGATTCGCTCGACGACGTACCGGTGACGGTCAGCGTCGGTGTGGCGATGATCAACGGCAGCCGCTGGTCGGACGCAGCAGAGTCGGGTGACGGGGAGGACCTGCTGCACAACGTTCTGCTCGACGCCGACGCCGCAATGTACGAGTCCAAGCACGCGGGCGGAAACAGAGCGACGGTGTATGCCGGCGAATGATCCGCCGGCGTACACCGTCGTCGTTCGGGGAAGAACGTGTGACTTCCGTCAGCGCAAGGCGCTCTTGGGGTCGTTCCACAGCTGATCGGTGAAGTCCTCCAACGCGACGAGCACGATGGTGTCCTCGGTGCGGCGCAGAATCGACTTGCTGGCGCGGACCTGCACGATATCGCCGGTCTTGTCGGTCATCCGCCACAGAGAATCCGCGCGGGTGGCCACCGTGGTGAGGAACATGTCCGCGACATTGACGCCCTCCGGTGCCCGGTCGGGGAAGATGTCGTGCAGGTGGAAGTCCTCCCGCTCGGTGCGGTCCAGGCCGAACAGATCGTCGAAGGCCTCGTTCGCGAACACGATGGCACCGGTGGGATCGACGGCAAGGATCGGCACCGGAATTCGGTCGAGGACGACCGTGACCGGCAGATCGGGAAACTGCGTCGGATCCGAGATCGGTCGCGAATCCAGATTGCGCCGATCACCGTTGGAAGTGCTGTCGGTCATGCGTTTCCCCAAACTAGTTTCGTCGGCGTTCGGCCGAGGGCGAGGTGTGTGATGCCGAAACGATCAGTGCTCCGGATTGTCCGCCAAGCGCTTGAATGATGCAGCGATTTCGGCCTCTGCCTCTGCGCGGCCCACCCAGTCTGCCCCGGTGACGTGCTTGTTGGGTTCGAGATCCTTGTAATGGACGAAGAAATGCTTGATCGCATCGAGCTCGAACGTCGAGACGTCGCTCAGATCCTGGATGTGGTCCCAACGAGTGTCGCCTGCGGGAACGCACAGCACCTTGTCGTCGCCGCCGGCCTCGTCGACCATCTTGAACATCGCCACGGGACGGGCTTCGACGATGACGCCGGGGAACACCGACTCGGGCAGCAGAACCAGTGCGTCGAGCGGATCGCCGTCCTCGCCGAGCGTGTTCTCGATGAAGCCGTAATCGGCTGGATACGCCATCGCGGTGTAGAGGTAGCGATCGAGTCGAACACGTCCGGTGACGTGGTCGACCTCGTACTTGTTGCGCTGCCCCTTGGGGATCTCGATGGTGACGTCGAACGGCACGTGCAGTCCTCACTGTCTTCGTTCGGGCCCGACCGGGCCCGAACCGTTGCGAATGTGTCGATGGTGGCGGCGCAAGGCTACCGGACCCGAGGATACTGTTGACTGAACGATCGTGGGTACGACCACGGCAGATACGGAGGAACAGTGGCGGGGCTGACACGACGGTTCCTCGGCCCCACAGCGGGCCGACGGCGCAGGAAGAAGCGCGTGATCCTGACGCTGTGTGCGCTGTTCGTCGTGATCCTCGCCGCGACGACCGCCGCCCTCGTGTTGCCGTCGGTGTCCGACGGAGCCGAGACCGCGATCGAGCCCCCACCCGAGACGGTGCTGCCCGACCCTGCGATCACCCCGTTCCCGGAATCGGCACCGGTGCCGAACTCGGCAGCTCTGGCAGCTGCGCTGGCCCAGGTGGTCGACGATCCCGCCCTCGGCACGTTCACCGGCACCGTCGCCGACGCACGGACCGGTCAGGTGCTCTGGTCCCAGAACCCCGACACTCCGATGACGCCTGCCTCGACCACCAAGGTCCTCACCGCTGCCGCGGCGATGCTCGCGCTCCCGGCCGATCACCGCGTCACCACCCGCGTGGTCCAGGGCAACGGCGAGGGCAACATCGTGCTGATCGCGGGCGGCGACCCCACACTCACCGCGCTTCCGGTCGGAACCGACGGGTTCTATCCGGGAGCGGCGCGCATCGACGACCTGGTGGAGCAGATTCGGCGCAGCGGAACGGTGGTGCGCAGCATCGGCGTCGACACCTCCGTCTATTCCGGTGACACGATGGCGCAGGGCTGGTTCCCCGCCGATATCGCCGCCGGTTCCATCACACCGATCGAACCGATCATGCTCGACGGCGGACGATCGGACCCACTCGTCGACGAGTCGCCGCGCAGCACAACCCCGGCGCTGGACGCAGGCCGCGCACTGGCCGCTGGGCTGGGCGTCGACCCGGCAGCGGTGACGATCGGCAAGGCCGTCGACGGGGCCGATCAGATCGCATCCGTCGAATCCGCGCCGCTGCGGAACCGATTGCAGCAGATGATCTATCGCTCCGACAATGTCCTCGCCGAGGCCGTAGGACGCGAAGTCTCTCTCGAAATGAACACGGCGGCAAGCTTTTCCGGAGCGGTGGCATCGATCGGGCAGACCCTGTACTCGGCAGGCTTCGACATGGCCGGACTCACGCTCGAGGACGCAAGCGGACTGTCGGTCGACGGCAAGATTCCGGCCAGGCTGCTCGATCAGGTGTTGACGTCGGCAGCGGGAACCGAGCAGCCGTCGCTGCGTCCGATGCTCGACTATCTTCCTGTGGCCGGCGCGACCGGAACCCTGACGGATCGGTACGCCTCGGGGGATCGAACCGGAGCGGGCTGGGTTCGCGCCAAGACCGGAACGCTCTCTGCTGCAAGCGCTTTGGCGGGGTACGTCGTCGACGTCGACGGCCGCATCCTGACCTTCGCGCTGATGTCCAACGACCGGCCGCCCGACGTCAGTCGTCCTGCCCTCGATGCCGTCGCATCGACCCTGAGATTGTGTGGTTGCCAGTGAACACGGACGCAGCAACGAAGGCCGAAGACGGCGAATCCACGTCCGGTTTCGCCGGTGCCGTCGACTGGTCGGTGGCGGCGAAGACCGGAGCGAAGCTGGCCCGCCCGGGTCCGGCCACTTCGCGCTACACCGCCGATGTGGCCGTGGAAGAGCTTGCCGCCGCATCGATTCGGGCCGAGGGGCCGGTTCGCGAGACCACCGGCCTGGCCGACGGCCTCCCCGTGCCCGACGCCCAGGTGGTCGACCGCGCCGGCTGGATCGCCGCGGCCGCGTCGTCGATGAAGCACCTGACCGGAGACGACGACGGTACGCCGCCGTCCGGTCTGCTCGGCGGAAAGCCGGCCGGACTGCAGGCCGGAGCGATGCTGGCCTTTCTGTCCAGCGCCATTCTCGGACAGTACGACCCCTTCACCGGCGAGAACGGAACGCTGCTTCTGGTCGCGCCCAACGTGATTGCCGTCGAGCGGGCGCTTCGTGTGTCGCCGAGCGACTTCCGGTTGTGGGTGTGCCTGCACGAGGTGACGCACCGAGTGCAGTTCTCCTCCGCGCCGTGGCTCGGCGGCTACATGCGCGAGAACGTCGGGGTGCTCTCCGACGGCACCGACGAGCCGCTGACAGATGTCGCCAACCGGCTGACCGGTGCGCTGAAGGCCCGCAAGAATCCGAGCGGGTCCACCAGGTCCGAGGACGCAGGCATCGTCGGACTCCTGCGCGCCACCCAACCGCAGCCCCAGCGCGACGCCATCGACCGACTCCTGGTGCTGGGCACCCTGCTCGAAGGCCACGCCGACCACGTGATGGACGCCGTCGGACCGGCCGTCGTGCCGACCGTGACGCAGATCCGTGGTGCGTTCGATCAGCGCAGGCAACGCAAGGTGAACCCGCTGCAACGCGTCGTCCGGGCACTGCTCGGCATGGACGCGAAGATGGCGCAGTACGTGCGCGGCAAGGCGTTCGTCGATCACGTCGTCGCCACGGTGGGGATGGAACGCTTCAACACCGTGTGGACCGGGCCCGACACCCTGCCGTTGCTGTCGGAGATCGAGGACCCCGACGCCTGGATCGCCCGAGTTCTGGGCTGATGCCCACGCGGCTACCCGAAGGCCCCGCGCTGCTCGAGGTCAGGCATGCGGTGCGCGCGTGGCTCGCCGCCCACCCCGGTCCTGTCGCCGTCGCGTTGTCCGGTGGAGCGGATTCGTTGGCGTTGACCGCGGCGACCGTAGCGGAGGCTCCGGGTGTGCTCGCGTTGATCGTCGATCACGGTCTGCAGGCCGGCTCGGCGCAGGTGGCCTCGACTGCGGCGGCGCACGCTCTGGAATTCGGTGTCGCCGACGCGCGGGTTCTGACGGTGCAGGTGAGCGGTTCGGGAGGGATGGAAGCAGCCGCCCGCCGAGCCAGGTACGACGCGTTGAACCAAGCCCGCGGCGACGCGTCGGTGCTGGTGGCGCACACCCTCGACGATCAGGCCGAAACGGTGCTGCTCGGGTTGGGGCGCGGATCGGGACCGCGGTCGATCGCCGGGATGGCGGCATTCGATGCGCCGTGGGGCCGGCCGCTGCTCGGAGTGAGGCGGAGCGTGACCCGGGCTGCCTGCGTCGAGCTGGGGATCGAGCCGTTCGAGGATCCGCACAACATCGACGCCGACTTCACCCGGGTGCGGTTGCGTCACGAGGTGCTGCCCCTGCTCGAGAATGTGCTCGGCGGTGGTGTCGCCGCTGCACTCGCGCGGACCGCCGAGCAGTTGCGCGAGGACGGCCGGGTCCTCGACGCGATGGCCGAGTCCGTCGTCGATACCGATGCGCCGGACCTCGAGGTCGCTGCACTCGACCCGCTCGCTCCCGCCGTTCGCAGGCGAGTGCTGCGTCGATGGTTGCTCGGTCGAGGTGTGACGTCGCTGACCGACCGGCAGATTCGGGCCGTCGATGCCCTCGTCGGGCGGTGGACGGGTCAGGGCGGAGTCGCGCTGCCAGGAGGAACGTCCGACGCCAGGTTGGTGTGCTCGCGTCGGCATGGCAGGCTGAGCGTCGGCCTGGAGAACGAATGAAGGGAAACCCCGTGTACGAGGGCGACATCGAATCGGTTCTCATTTCCGAGGAACAGATCAAAGCACGCACTGCAGAACTCGCAGAAGAGATCGCCCAGCGGTATCCCGAAGGCTCGCCGGAAGGTGACCTGCTCCTGGTCGGCGTCCTCAAGGGCGCGATCATGTTCATGACCGACTTCGCGCGCGCATTGCCCATCCCGGCGCAGCTCGAGTTCATGGCGGTCAGCTCCTACGGGTCGTCCACCTCGTCGTCGGGCGTCGTCCGGATCCTCAAGGACCTCGACCGCGACATCACTGGACGCCACGTGCTGATCGTCGAGGACATCATCGACTCCGGTCTGACGCTGAGCTGGCTCAAGCGCAACCTCGCGACCCGCTCGCCTGCCTCGCTGTCGGTGGTGACGTTGCTGCGCAAGCCCGACGCCATCAAGGTCGACGTGGAGGTCGCGAACGTGGGCTTCGACATCCCCAACGAATTCGTCGTCGGCTACGGCCTCGACTACAACGAGCGCTACCGGGACCTGCCGTACATCGGCCTACTCGATCCCAAGGTCTACAGCTGAGTTCGTTCGTTCGGTCCACCCCGCCCGCGTGAATGGACCATTGCCGCGCGGAGACGCATGCAATGGTCCATCGATGCGGATAAGGTGCCCATCAGGTGGGGAACTGCCGGGGGAGTGCAGTCGTTGGAGGGGAAGGAGCGTCGACGCAAACAGGTGCGTGGACGCACAGCGCCAGGTAAGAGCGAGTCAGATGTCCGAGTCTCGCGCTAGCCTGGAGTATCCGGCGGGCAGGGAGCAGCCAGCGCGCTGGAGCGGACTGAAAGGACACGGCCGACTCGGCTGAAGCTGTATGAATCGGAAGACAGTAATACGAAATCTTGCCATCGTTTTCGGCATTCTGTTGGTGATCTATGCCTTCAGCTACTTCGGTAACGACACGCGGGATTGGAAGACGGTCGACACCTCGGTGGCGATCGCCCAGCTCGACGACCGCAATGTCGAGTCCGCGCAGATCGACGACCGTGAGCAACAGATTCGGCTGACGCTCAAAGAGGCCAACGAGGCCTCGGGCAACGAAACTCAGATCATTGCGAAGTACCCGGACTCGGCGTCCGAGCAGATCTTCGACAAGGTCGACTCCCAGGGGTTGACCAGCTACAACACCACCGTCACCCAGGAGAGCTGGTTCAGCTCGTTCCTGCTGCTGATCCTGCCGATGGTGCTGATCCTCGGCGTGATCATCTTCGTGATGAGCCGCATGCAGGGTGGCGGACGCGGTGGCGTCATGGGCTTCGGCAAGTCCAAGGCCAAGCAGCTGACGAAGGACATGCCCAAGACCACGTTCGCCGACGTCGCGGGCGCGGACGAGGCAGTCGAAGAGCTCTACGAGATCAAGGACTTCCTGCAGAACCCGTCTCGCTACCAGGCCCTCGGTGCCAAGATTCCGCGCGGCGTACTGCTGTACGGCCCTCCCGGAACCGGCAAGACGCTGCTCGCGCGCGCCGTCGCGGGCGAGGCAGGCGTGCCGTTCTTCACCATCTCCGGCTCGGACTTCGTCGAGATGTTCGTCGGTGTCGGCGCGTCCCGCGTGCGCGACCTGTTCGAGCAGGCCAAGCAGAACAGCCCCTGCATCATCTTCGTCGACGAGATCGACGCCGTCGGTCGTCAGCGCGGCGCAGGCATGGGCGGCGGTCACGACGAGCGCGAACAGACGCTCAACCAGCTCCTCGTCGAGATGGACGGCTTCGGTGAGCGCACCGGCGTCATCCTTATCGCCGCCACCAACCGCCCCGACATCCTCGACCCCGCACTGTTGCGTCCGGGCCGCTTCGATCGGCAGATCCCGGTCGGTGCCCCCGACCTGGCCGGCCGTCGGGCGATCCTGAAGGTGCACTCCGCGGGCAAGCCCGTTGCGCAGGACGCCGACCTCGAAGGTCTCGCCAAGCGAACCGTCGGAATGTCCGGTGCCGACCTGGCGAACGTCATCAACGAAGCGGCACTGCTCACCGCCCGCGAGAACGGCACCGTCATCACCGAGGCATCCCTCGAGGAGTCGGTGGACCGCGTCGTCGGTGGCCCGCGCCGCAAGAGCCGCATCATCAGCGAGCACGAACGCAAGATCACCGCGTACCACGAGGGTGGTCACACTCTCGCGGCGTGGGCGATGCCCGACATCGAGCCCGTCTACAAGGTCACCATCCTCGCTCGCGGTCGCACCGGCGGTCACGCGATGACGGTGCCCGAGGACGACAAGGGCCTGATGACGCGGTCGGAGATGATCGCTCGCCTCGTCATGGCCATGGGTGGCCGCGCGGCCGAGGAGCTCGTCTTCCACGAGCCGACCACCGGTGCGTCCTCGGACATCGACCAGGCCACCAAGATCGCTCGTGCGATGGTCACCGAGTACGGCATGAGCAGCAAGCTCGGAGCCGTTCGCTACGGACAGGAACAGGGTGACCCGTTCCTCGGCCGGTCGATGGGTCAGCAGTCCGACTTCTCGCACGAGGTCGCCCGCGAGATCGACGAGGAGGTGCGCAAGCTCATCGAGGCGGCGCACACCGAGGCGTGGGCCATCCTCAACGAGTACCGCGACCTGCTCGACACCCTTGCCTCGGAGCTGCTCGAACGCGAGACGCTCACCCGCAAGGACCTCGAGAAGATCTTCCACAGCGTCACCAAGCGTCCGCGCATCACGCTGTTCAACGACTTCGGTGATCGCAAGCCCTCGGACAAGCCGCCGGTCAAGACTCCTCGCGAACTCGCCGCCGAGCGCGGCGAGCCGTGGCCTCCGGTGCCGCCGGCCCCGAAGCAGCTTCCGCCGCAACAGTTTCCGCAGCCCAGCTACGCCGGTTCGCCGCAGCTGAGCAAGGGTGGCTACCCGAACGGAAGCAACGGATACAACGGGTCTCCGACCAACGGCGCACCCACCAACGGTGCCCCGTCGAACGGCGCTCCGACCAACGGTGGCCCGGTCAACGGATCGCCGAGCACCGGCGACGTCGATGCGCCCAACACCGGTGGGCGACGCAGCGCCCCGGTAACCGGCGGCTTCAACGGCGGCGGCTACAACGGTGGGCCCAACGGAGGTTACGGCGGCCCGGTCAACGGAGGAGCTCCCAACGGGGGCGGATACTCCGAGGGCTATCGCAGGCAGGACCCGCGCCCGAGTGGCCCGAGCCAGGGCTCGCGTCCCGATTACGGTGCCCCCGCCGGATGGTCGGCTCCGGGATGGCCTCCGCGTGAGCAGTCCGCGGTTCCCCGTTACCAGGGACCGACCACGCCGCCTGCTGCGAACCAACCGAACCGCGAGCAGTCGGAATCGGATCGACCGGACCAGAATCGGTACGAGCCGCCGCAGGGACAGCCACCGGCGTACCGACAGCACCCCACCTATCAGCAGCCACAGGCGTATCAACCGCCGACCGCTGCACCGTCGAATCAACCGCCTTCGAATCAACCACCGGAATATCAGCAGCCGCAGTATCAGCCGGATCCGTTCCGGCCGGACGCTCGGGACCAGGGTCGTACCTCTCGGCACGAGCCCCCGTACGGCCAGAACCAGAACGATGCTGCACCGGCCGAGGCGTCACCTCCCACCTGGGAGGTTCCGACTCCGTCGCAGAGCTATCCGCTGCCCGGAGACGATCGTTCCGCGAGCAGCCCGTCCGAGGACTCGCGGCGAGACGAGCGAGCCGAGGACGACGGCGACGAAGGTCCGAGGACGCAACGCTGGGAAGGGCCGGGCGGTTCGTACCGCTAGGTCCATCATTAGGCTGGCTGGGTCGACCCTTTCGGTCGGCCCAGTCCGTCGTTCGAACCGTGCTGAAGGTCGACGCAGCTGCTCGTGAAGAACAGGTGCAGTTCGGCCCAGCTGTCACATTCGCGGAGCCCAACCGGAGGTACGTTCTCGTGTCAGTCAACCGGACCGACGAGTCGGCAATCGACTCGGCAGAAGTCCCAGCAGCGCAGCAGAGGGCAGTGGAAGAGACAGTGGCCTACGCCACCGGCGCGGTCTTCGACCAGCCTCGCGCCGAGGCCGCCGTGCGGGAGCTGTTGATCGCCGTCGGCGAGGATCCCGACCGTCCAGGTCTGCTCGACACCCCGGCCCGCGTCGCGCGTTCCTACCGCGAAATTTTCGCCGGGCTCTACACCGACCCGGACACTGCGCTGAACACGACGTTCGACGAGGGGCACCAGGAACTGGTTCTCGTCCGCGACATCCCCATGTTCTCCACGTGCGAGCATCACCTGGTCTCGTTCCATGGCGTTGCACACGTCGGCTACATCCCTGGCAAGAGCGGCAAGGTCACCGGCCTGTCGAAGCTGGCGCGCGTGGTCGACATGTACGCCAAGCGCCCGCAGGTGCAGGAGCGTCTGACCAGCCAGATCGCCGACGCGTTGATGCGCAAGCTCGACCCGCGCGGTGCGATCGTCGTGATCGAGGCCGAGCACCTGTGCATGGCCATGCGCGGGATTCGCAAGCCGGGTGCCAGTACCACCACCTCCGCGGTGCGGGGTCTGTTGCAGTCCAGCGCGGCGTCGCGTTCGGAAGCTCTGGACCTGATTCTGCGGAAATGACGCGTCCGGTCGATTCCCGATGAGCCCGGCGCGAAGTATCCCCCCGGCACCCGTCGTCATGGGTGTACTCAACGTCACTGCCGATTCGTTCTCCGACGGCGGTCGATACCTCGACGTCGACGCTGCCGTCGAACACGGGTTGGCGATGCATCGTCGCGGCGTCGACATAGTCGACGTCGGTGGTGAGTCGACGCGGCCCGGAGCAGACCGGATCGATCCGACACTCGAGGCGCAGCGTGTCGTACCGGTCATCGCTGCGCTCGCCGAAGCAGGGGTGGCCACCAGCGTCGACACCATGCGTGCCTCGGTCGCCGAGGCCGCGATCGAGGCCGGGGTATCGATCGTCAACGACGTCTCGGGCGGTCGGGCGGATCCGGCCATGGCCGGGGTGGTTGCGGACGGCGGATTGCCGTGGATCCTGATGCACTGGCGAGCCGCCGGATCCGAATACCGGCACGCCGGTCCGGCCGATCGGTACCACGACGTGGTCGCCGACGTCCGCAGCGAACTGCTCGAACAGGTCGACCACGCAGTGGCCGCAGGAGTGGACACCGCGATGCTCGTGCTCGACCCGGGCCTCGGCTTCGCCAAGAACGCCGAGCACAACTGGCAACTGCTCCGTGGCCTCCCCGATCTGGTGTCGGCCGGCTTCCCGGTTCTCGTCGGTGCCTCCAGGAAGCGATTCCTCGGATCACTGCTGGCGGACGACGACGGTGCTCCGCGACCGCCGGACGGGCGAGAGGTCGCCACGGCCGTGGTGTCGGCGCTCGCCGTCGCCGGGGGAGCGTGGGGTGTGCGCGTGCACGACGTTCGAGCGTCACTCGACGCGGTGGCGGTCGTACGGGCATGGCAGGGTGATCGGGCATGAGCGAGATCAGCAGCCGCGTCGGCACCGGGACGCGTCGCGGCGACCGCATCGAACTGCGTGGCCTGACGGTGCGCGGCAATCACGGCGTCTTCGACTTCGAGAAGCGAGACGGGCAGGACTTCGTCGTCGACATCACCGTCTGGATGGACCTGCGGCCCGCGGCCGAGACCGACGACCTGACGCGAACCCTGCACTACGGAGAACTGGCCGAGCACGCCGCGGCTGTCGTCGCTGGCCCGTCGAGGGACCTGATCGAGACGGTCTCGGCCGAGATCGCCGAGGTCGTGCTGGCGTACGACTCACGCGTCGACGCGGTGGAAGTGGTGCTGCACAAGCCGTCGGCACCCATCCCGTTGACGTTCGGGGACGTTGCCGTGGTGGCGTACCGGGAGCGGTCGTGACCCGGGCGTTGCTGTCCATAGGCAGCAACGTCGGTGATTCGCTGGCCCACTTGCGTTCTGTCACAACCGAATTAGGTCCACGGCTGGTGGCCTGCTCGCCGGTCTATCGCTCCGCTCCCTGGGGCGGCGTCGAGCAGCAGGACTTCCTCAATGCCGTCGTGGTGGCCGAGGACGAAGCGTTCGACGCCTGGGATTGGTTGCGCTTCGGGCAGCGCCTCGAGGAGGCGGCCGATCGCGTTCGAGTCCAGCGGTGGGGACCGCGGAGCCTCGACGTCGACGTGGTGGTGTGCGAGAACCTGATCAGCGAGGACCCTCGTCTGATCCTTCCGCACCCGCGCGCGCACGAGCGGGCGTTCGTCCTGCTGCCGTGGCTGGACGTCGAACCGGACGCCACCCTGCGCGTCGGCGACGACGATGTGCCGGTGACCGAATTGCTCGCGCGACTGAGTCCGGAGGAGCGTGCGGGAGTTGTCCAGCAGGAGTGGAGCCTGCAGGAACGACCGGAAGAGCACGAAGGCGTCGGTGATGGGTCGTGGTGACCAATCCCACCAAGGTCTGGGATGTCCTGGGTCTTTTCCTGGTCGCCTCGATAGGCACGTGGTTGCTGGTTCGGGTCTTCTACGGCTCGCTGCCTCCGATTCCGGTGTACGCCGGGGCGTCGTTGTATCTGGTCGCGGTGGTGCAAGTGGTCACCGCGGTGATCGTTCGCAACCGCATCGCCGAGCATCGGGTGGGCAGCGGCCTGCACGATCTGCACCCGTTGACTGTGTTCAGGGCGTTGGTGTTGGCCAAGGCATCGATGCTGGTGGGGACCGCTGTCGTCGGAGTGTGCGTCGGGTTTCTGGTGTACGTGATACCGCGTGCGGCGACGGTGCGGGCAGCGTCGTCGGACAGGGCCGGAGCCGTCGTCGCGCTCGTGGCGGGACTGGCCGTCGTCGCTGCCGCGGTGTGGCTCGAACAGTGCTGCCGTACCCCGGAAGACCGTGACGACGAGCGTTCTCGGTAACGCTCGAAACATTTGATTGTTACCTCGGTTGTGCAAGTGATCGGTCGAGGATGACTATTTGCGAACGATTTGCCAGTTACCCTTGTGAACATGACAGATCAGACTCGCGCAAAGAAGGGACGCCGTAAGAGGCGTAGTGCGAGCCAGCTGTTCCTCGCGGCGCTCGTCGTGTTCGGCATCATCGCCAGCGTGTTGTTGCTCTTCACCGAGAGCGTGCAGTGGATGAGGGTCGGTGTCCTTTCGGCGCTGTGGGCTGCGGTGATCGGTGCGTTCGCGATGACCAAATACCGGCGCGAGGCGGCCGCCGATCAGATCAAGGCCAAGGATCTGCAGACGGTCTACGAGTTGCAGTTGGCTCGGGAGATCTCGGCGCGACGCGAGTACGAGATGAACGTCGAAGCCCGGGTTCGCAGCGAATCGCAGCTCGAGATCGACGAGGTCGCAGCACTGCGCAACGAACTCGCTGCCCTCCGCCAGAACCTGCAGGTGCTCTTCGACGGCAATCTGCCCACCGAACGTGTCGCACTGCGTGCCGAAGCGATGAGGATGCAAGAACTCGGCGGACGCGGGTACGACAGCTACCAACCTGCACCGTCCGGCCTGTACGTCCCCGGTCGCGGCAACGGTTCGATGGCACCGGGAACCGGCCTCAACGGAGTCGGAACTCCCTACGACGAGCCGGTCACAGCCGAGACGTCGGTGGTGTACCCCGAGGATCCGGACGAGATGCCGCAGGCCACGGCTTCAGCAGCGGCATCGTCGGCTGCCGAATCGGCCCAGGATTCGTACGCCGATGATTCGTTCGAGGAGACGAGTCACGACACGGACGCCTCCGACACCGACGCCTCCGACACGGACGCGGACCCGTACGAGCGACCTGCAGCACAGGCCCGTCCCTACGGCGCACCGAGACCGGCGGGGCGCGTGACGCCGCCCAGCTCCCCTTTCACCGCATACGACTTCGAGCAGACGCGTCGACCTGGGGCCGAGCCGGAACCCGAGGCGGAGCCAGAGCCGCAGGCCACAGCCGAGACCGAACACACGGAGGTCGATTCGGTCGGTTCGTACTCCACGGGTTCGTTCTCCGCGGAGTCGTATGCCGCAGAGTCGTTCTCGGCCGAGCCGGCCGAAGCGTACGAAACCGAGCCTGCCGCGGACCGGAACGGCGACGCCCTCTCTGCGTCGCGCGCCTCGCTGCGTGAATCGGCGGACGCGTTCTTCGCGGCCGATCACGACTACCGGACATCGGTTGAGGACACGTCCGTCTCGCCCCGACGCGGTCGTAGGCGCGCGGAGTCGACCGACGACGAGGATGCGTCGGGCGCACACTCGAACGGTCGATCCGTCGCCGAGATCATGGCCGGACTGCAAGGCGGAGGGTCCGGAGATGCGGCCACGACCGACCCGGGCACACGCCGGCGTCGCCGTCGCGCAGACTGAGAACCAGATCACACAGTTCTTCCATGGCCCGCGAGGGGTCGCGGTCGCTATTGTTCCGTGCAGGACGTCCGGTACCCGCAGAGCGGGACTGGAACGAACGAGAGGAAATTTTCGGTGACCTCATCCGGGTTCACTGGTGGTCTGTCTCCGGCTCGCTTGACGGTCGGTGTCGTCTCGGCGGGACGGGTCGGTACCGCATTCGGTGAGGCGCTCGAACGCGTCGGGCATGTGGTCGTCGGTGCCGCTGCCGTGTCGGACGCGTCCATCACGCGGGTGCGTGAGCGGCTCCCCGAGTCCCAGGTGCTGCCCGTCGACGAGGTTGCTCGTCGCGCCGAACTGCTGATCCTGGCGGTACCGGACAGCGAGTTGGCATCGATCGTGGCGGGCCTGGCGTCCACCGGAGCGGTGGCACCGGGAAAGTTGGTGGTGCACACCTCCGGCGCGAACGGGATCTCGGTGCTCGAGCCGCTGTCCGCTCTCGGTGCCGTGCCGTTGGCGATCCACCCGGCCATGACGTTCAGCGGCGGAGTCGAGGACACCGACCGGATGACGGCGGCGTGCTTCGGCATCACCGCAGGCGACGAGATCGGCTACGCGGTGGCGCAGGCCCTGGTGCTCGAGATCGGCGGCGAGCCGGTGCACGTGCCCGAGAACAATCGGCCGCTCTACCATGCCGCGCTCGCGCACGGCAGCAATCACCTCGTCACGCTTGTGGTCGACGCGGTCGAAGCCCTCCGAGTTGCATTGGCCGGACCGGGTTTTCCCGGTTCGGATTCCGAACGCGGTGTGCCCGAGCGTGTTCTGGCTCCACTGCTCGAAGCTGCGCTGGACAATGCTCTGCGCAACGGACAGTCGGCGCTCACCGGGCCGGTGGCCCGCGGCGATACCGCGGCCGTCGGCAAGCATCTCGACGTGCTCGAATCCGTGGATTCGAGGATCGCAGCCGGATACCGCGCGCTGTCCTTGCGATCGGCGCAGCGGATCGGTGCCAAGGCAGACCTGATCGAACTTCTGGAAGGCAATCGA
Source organism: Rhodococcus sp. 14-2496-1d (assembly GCF_002259365.1). Taxonomy (NCBI): domain Bacteria; kingdom Bacillati; phylum Actinomycetota; class Actinomycetes; order Mycobacteriales; family Nocardiaceae; genus Rhodococcus; species Rhodococcus sp. 14-2496-1d. Next base: position 257,684 of record NZ_NPFV01000017.1, read on the forward strand.
TGACCCTCGCGGGCAGCTACACCAAGGGACAGTTGACGGTTCACCACGATCCTGCGGTGATCACGTCGGTGTCGAAAGCACTTCGGGGCGTCGGGAAGCAGGTCGCTCTGGTTCCGACCATGGGCGCGCTGCACGCCGGGCACGTGCAGTTGGTGCGGCAGGCCAAGCTCACCGGTGCGGTGGTGATCGTGTCGATCTTCGTCAACCCGCTGCAGTTCGGTGTGGGTGAGGACCTCGATGCCTACCCGCGCACCCTCGACGCCGATGTCGCGTTGCTGCGTGAGGAGGGCGTCGAACTGGTCTTCGCGCCGTCGGCGTCGGACATGTATCCGTCGGGTCCGCGCACCACCGTCAATCCCGGACCGCTCGGCGCAGAGCTCGAAGGCTCGAGCAGGCCAACGCATTTCGCCGGAATGCTCACCGTGGTGGCCAAGCTGCTGCAGATCGCGGCTCCACATCGCGCGTACTTCGGCGAGAAGGACTACCAGCAACTGACACTGATCCGGCAGATGGTGCGCGATCTGAACTTCGACGTCGCCGTCATCGGGGTCCCGACGGTTCGCGAGCAGGATGGTCTTGCGCTGTCCTCGCGTAATCGCTACCTGGACCCCGAGCAGCGTGACGCTGCGATGGCGCTGTCGGCCGCGCTGGTCGCCGGGGCGCACGCCGCGGCCGGGGGAGTCGAGGCCATCATCGCCACTGCGCGTGCCGTTCTGGACGAGGCTCCGCTGGTGCAGGTCGACTACCTGGAGGTGCGTGACCCGCATCTCGGTCCGGCTCCCGAACGTGGGGACGGCAGACTGCTCGTGGCGGCCAAGGTCGGCACCACGAGATTGATCGACAATGTCGGTGTCGCAGTCGGCACCGGTTTTCTGGAGGCAGGAGTGGAGCCTGCGGAACGACCAGAAAAAATTAGTCCCGACGATCCGAAGAGCTGAGGGCACAACATGTTTCGAACAATGATGAAGTCCAAGATCCATCGCGCCACCGTCACGCACGCCGATCTGCACTACGTGGGCTCGGTGACCGTCGATCAGGATCTGATGGAGGCAGCCGACCTGCTCGAAGGCGAACAGGTCACCATCGTCGACATCGACAACGGTGCGCGGCTCGAAACGTACGTGATCACCGGTGAGCGCGGCAGCGGTGTCATCGGGATCAACGGCGCTGCAGCACATCTGGTCGATCCGGGTGACCTGGTGATCCTGATCGCCTACGGCGTGATGAACGAGCAGGAGGTGGCCGACTACGCGCCGAGGGTGGTGTTCGTCGACGAGAAGAACCGGCCCGTCGAGCTGGGAAGCGATCCGGCTCATGCGCCCGCGGGCTCGGGTCTGATCACACCGCGCGATCTGCGGGCCGATTCCGTGCTGGTCTGATTCGATGCTCCTCGCGATCGATGTACGCAACACCAGTACCGTGGTCGGCCTGTTCACCGGCACCGGTGATCATTCGAAGCTACTGCGAGACTGGCGCATTCGCACCGACCCTCATGTGACGGCCGATGAACTGGCACTGATGCTGCGCGGCCTGCTGGGTGAGGACGCGGAACAGATCACCGGAATCACCGCACTGTCGACCGTTCCGTCGGTGCTTCGAGAGATGCGGACGATGCTCGCGCGCTACTGGGATCACGTGGTGCACGTGATGGTCGAACCCGGCGTGCGGACCGGCGTGCCGTTGCTGGTCGACAATCCCAAAGAGGTCGGTGCCGATCGCATCGTCAATACCCTTGCCGCACACGACCTGTACGGAACGGCGTGCATCGTGGTGGATTTCGGAACCACCACCTGCGTCGACGTCGTCTCGGCCAAGGGGGAATTTCTCGGCGGTGCCATCGCTCCCGGGCTGGAGATGTCCGCGTCGGCCATGTCCACTCGCACGGCCACGCTGCGTGAGGTGGAGATGATCCGGCCCCGTTCGGTACTGGGCAAGAACACCGTGGAGTGCATCCAGTCGGGCACCATCTTCGGGTTCGCCGGTCTGGTCGACGGCCTCGTCGGGCGAATTCGACGAGAGGTTCCCGAGGTGACGGGCGCGGACGTCGCCATCATCGGTACCGGAGACATCGCAGCGTTGATCTTGCCCGAGTCGATGACCATCGAGCACCACGAACCCGACCTGACACTCGAGGGGCTGCGTCTGGTCTACGAACGCAACATGGCCAAACGACGCCCCCGCTGAACGGCTGGCGCATCGTGCGATGGTGTGCCAGAATCGTCGGCGTGATGACGTGCATGGCCACCCAGGAGTGTTGTCGAGGCTGAACCCTGCCTCGTTCGTACACACCCCTGGAGTAGAGCTTCATGCTTTCCACACCTGTACTTTCCGTACCTTCGCGCACCCCTTTGTCGTCGCGCTCGGTCTCGACGCTTCCGACCCGGTTGCGCCCACCCGACCTGCTGCGCATCACCGACCAGGGCGCATCCGACGTCCTCGAGGGCCGCTTCGACCACCTGCTTCCCGGCGGCGGCCGCTGGCCGACCGACGAGCGTTGGGCCGCCCGACTGCATTCCGACGACGACCTCGACGTCTGGTTGATCAGCTGGGTTCCCGATCGTTCCACCGAACTGCACGATCACGCGGGATCGCTCGGTGCGCTCACCGTTCTCAGCGGCTCGCTTCTCGAATATCGTTGGGCCGGAACAGGACTGAAGGAGCGTCACCTCGACGCCGGTGATCAGGCGTCGTTCCCGCTCGGTTGGGTTCACGACGTGATGCACGATCCGGCGTCCACCACGACCGGCCCCACCCTCAGCGTCCACGCCTACTCGCCGCCCCTGACGGCGATGTCCTACTACGAAGTGACCGAACGGTCCACGCTGCGTCGCACCCGTAGCGAGCTCACCGACGAACCCGAGAAGGCCACGCTGTGACCATCCCCGCCATGACCATTGTCGAAATGCTCGAATCCGCACGCGAAACCATCGACCGAATGACCGTCTTCGAGCTGCGCGACGCCGTCGACCGCGGAGCCGTCGTCGTCGACATCCGCCCCCAGGCGCAGCGCGCCGTCGAGGGAACGCTGCCCGGGGCGCTCGCCATCGAACGCAACGTCCTCGAATGGCGTCTGGACCCGACGAGCGATGCGCGCCTGGCGATCGCCGTCGACCACGACGTCGAATGGATCGTCATCTGCTCCGAGGGTTACACCTCGTCTCTCGCCGCCGCGTCGCTCAAGCTGCTGGGTCTGCACCGGTCCACCGATCTGGTCGGCGGTTACCAGGCGCTGAAGTCGGCAGGACTGCTCGGTGTACTCACCCAGGCGAAGCACTGCGTCCGTGAGGCCGAGGCCGTCGCTGCGCACTGATCGTCCGCACCGGATCGGACTGTAAAGTGTGTGCGCGTGACTGACACAGCTTCCACCCAGCAGGCCGACGACACCCCGGAGCAACTACGGATTCGTCGTGCCAAGCGCGCCGCGCTGCTCGAGCGCGGGGTCGAGGCATATCCGGTGTCCGTCCCGCGGACCCATTCGCTGCTCGAGATCCGCACCGAGTTCCCCGAACTCGAACCCGATACGACCACCGGCCTGATCGTCGGAGTCGTCGGCCGCATCATCTTCGTCCGCAACACCGGCAAGCTGTGCTTCGCCACCTTGCAAGAGGGTGACGGCACCCAGCTGCAGGCGATGATCAGCCTGGCGGGTGTCGGCGAGGACGCTCTCGCGGAATGGAAGTCCGACGTCGATCTCGGCGACTTCGTGTTCGTACACGGCGAGGTGATCAGCTCCCGCCGCGGCGAGCTGTCCGTGATGGCCGACGCGTGGCAGATCGCATCGAAGTCGTTGCGTCCGTTGCCCGTCGCGCACAAGGAACTGAACGAAGAGACGCGCATTCGGCAGCGGTATCTGGATCTGATCACGCGTCCGGAGGCCAGGGAAACCGCCCGCAAGCGCATCGCCGTCGTCCGGGAACTACGCAACGCACTCGAGCGTCGCGGCTTCCTCGAGGTCGAGACTCCGATGTTGCAGACCTTGCACGGCGGCGCGGCGGCTCGGCCGTTCGTCACCCATTCCAATGCCATGGACACCGACCTCTACCTCCGGATCGCGCCGGAACTGTTTCTCAAGCGCTGCGTCGTCGGCGGCATCGAGAAGGTGTTCGAGATCAACCGGAACTTCCGCAACGAGGGTGCCGACTCCTCGCATTCGCCGGAGTTCGCGATGCTCGAGACATACGAGGCCTACGGGACGTACGACGACTCGGCGAAAATGACGCGTGAACTCGTCCAGGAAGTGGCCATGGCCGCACTCGGGTCCACAGTCGTCACGCTGCCCGACGGCACCACCTACGACCTCGGCGGCGAATGGACGACGCTCGAGATGTACCCGTCGTTGTCCGAATCGCTCGGGTTCGCCGTCACCCCCGACACCACCGTCGACGAACTGCTCGCGATCGCCGACAAGGTCGGGGTCGAGGTGCCGCGCAAGGACGGCGTCCCGATCTACGGCCACGGCAAGCTCGTCGAGGAACTGTGGGAACACCAGGTCGGCGACGCGTTGACCGAGCCCACGTTCGTCCGTGACTTCCCGGTCGAGACGTCCCCGCTGACGCGTCAGCATCGCAGCAAGCCCGGCATCACCGAGAAGTGGGATCTCTACGTTCGCGGATTCGAGTTGGCCACCGGCTACTCCGAACTGGTCGACCCGATCATCCAGCGTGAGCGTTTCGAGGATCAGGCGCGTCAGGCCGCGGCAGGCGACGACGAGGCCATGGTGCTCGACGAGGACTTCCTCGCCGCGATGGAACAGGGCATGCCGCCGACCACCGGAACCGGCATGGGCATCGACCGCCTGCTGATGGCACTGACCGGCTTGGGGATCCGCGAAACGATCCTGTTCCCCATCGTCAAGCCTTCCCAGGCCTGATCGAACGGTGAAGAGCTGTTCGCCAGCAGCGGACAGTGAACGGGAAACGTTTTGCATAGTGCCTGCGTTATGAACAATAAGCAGGCAAGGCAGTCCGCACACGTGGGCCGTCGCGCAGCATTTCAGGGGTGGAGGGTCGGCGTTCGTCACGTCGGCCAACTACAGTGAGAAGCAGTCTTACCTTCAAATGCACAAGCGACCCGGCGTGTTGGACACTGCGGCGCTAGAAGAACTGGTGGGCGAGCTACCACCCGCCAAGAAGTGAGGGAGAGCGATGTTCGAGAGGTTCACCGATCGCGCGCGGCGTGTTGTCGTCCTGGCTCAAGAAGAAGCCCGGATGCTCAACCACAACTACATCGGCACGGAGCACATTCTGCTCGGCCTCATCCACGAGGGCGAAGGCGTCGCAGCCAAGTCTCTCGAGTCGCTGGGCATCTCCCTCGAAGGAGTACGCAGCCAGGTAGAGGAGATCATCGGTCAGGGTCAGCAGGCTCCGTCCGGTCACATTCCGTTCACCCCGCGCGCCAAGAAAGTACTCGAGCTCAGCCTGCGTGAAGCACTGCAGCTCGGCCACAACTACATCGGCACCGAGCACATTCTGCTGGGACTGATCCGCGAAGGCGAAGGCGTCGCAGCTCAGGTTCTGGTCAAGCTCGGAGCCGACCTCAACCGCGTGCGTCAGCAGGTCATCCAGCTGCTGTCGGGCTACCAGGGCAAGGAGCCGTCCGAGAGCGGCAGCGGCCGCGGCGAGGCGGGCACCCCGTCGACGTCACTGGTTCTCGACCAGTTCGGCCGCAACCTCACCCAGGCCGCGCTCGAAGGCAAGCTCGACCCGGTCATCGGTCGCGCGAAGGAAATCGAGCGCGTCATGCAGGTGCTGTCGCGTCGCACCAAGAACAACCCGGTGCTCATCGGCGAGCCCGGTGTCGGTAAGACCGCAGTCGTCGAGGGCCTGGCTCAGGCCATCGTCAACGGCGAGGTTCCCGAGACGCTCAAGGACAAGCAGCTCTACACCCTCGACCTCGGCTCGCTCGTGGCCGGCAGCCGTTACCGCGGTGACTTCGAGGAGCGCCTGAAGAAGGTGCTCAAGGAGATCAACACCCGCGGCGACATCATCCTGTTCATCGACGAGCTGCACACGCTCGTCGGCGCAGGTGCCGCCGAAGGTGCCATCGACGCAGCATCGATCCTCAAGCCCAAGCTGGCTCGTGGCGAGCTGCAGACCATCGGTGCCACCACCCTCGACGAGTACCGCAAGTACATCGAGAAGGACGCCGCTCTCGAGCGTCGTTTCCAGCCCGTCCAGGTCGGCGAGCCGACCGTCGAGCACACTATCGAGATCCTCAAGGGTCTGCGCGATCGCTACGAGGCACACCACCGCGTCTCGATCACCGACGGTGCCCTCGTCGCTGCCGCCACTCTGGCCGACCGGTACATCAACGACCGGTTCCTGCCCGACAAGGCAATCGACCTCATCGACGAAGCGGGCGCGCGGATGCGCATCCGCCGGATGACCGCGCCGCCAGACCTGCGCGAGTTCGACGACAAGATCGCCGACGCGCGCCGGGAGAAGGAATCGGCCATCGACGCACAGGACTTCGAGAAGGCTGCGAACCTGCGCGACAAGGAGAAGACACTCGTCGGTCAGCGCGCCGAGCGGGAGAAGCAGTGGCGCTCCGGTGACCTCGACGTCATCGCCGAGGTGGACGACGAGCAGATCGCCGAGGTTCTGGGTAACTGGACCGGCATCCCCGTCTTCAAGCTCACCGAGGAAGAGACCACTCGTCTGCTCCGCATGGAGGACGAGCTGCACAAGCGGATCATCGGTCAGGTCGAGGCAGTCAAGGCCGTCTCGAAGGCGATCCGTCGTACCCGTGCAGGACTGAAGGACCCGAAGCGTCCGTCGGGCTCGTTCATCTTCGCCGGCCCGTCCGGTGTCGGTAAGACCGAGCTGTCGAAGGCTCTGGCGAACTTCCTCTTCGGCGAGGACGACGCACTCATCCAGATCGACATGGGCGAGTTCCACGACCGCTTCACCGCGTCGCGCCTGTTCGGTGCTCCTCCCGGATACGTCGGGTACGAAGAGGGCGGCCAGCTCACCGAGAAGGTCCGTCGCAAGCCGTTCTCCGTCGTGCTGTTCGACGAGATCGAGAAGGCACACCAGGAGATCTACAACACCCTCCTGCAGGTGCTCGAAGACGGTCGTCTCACCGACGGCCAGGGACGCACGGTCGACTTCAAGAACACCGTGCTCATCTTCACCTCGAACCTCGGTACCTCGGACATCTCGAAGGCAGTCGGCCTCGGCTTCTCCTCGGGCGAAGGCACCGGATCGAACTACGAGCGGATGAAGCTCAAGGTCAACGACGAGTTGAAGAAGCACTTCCGCCCCGAGTTCCTCAACCGTATCGACGACATCGTCGTGTTCCACCAGCTCACCAAGGACGAGATCATCCAGATGGTCGATCTCATGCTCAACCGAGTCGAAGGTGCGCTCAAGAACAAGGACATGGCGATCGAGGTCACCGAGAAGGCGAAGTCGTTGCTCGCCAAGCGCGGATTCGACCCCGTTCTGGGTGCGCGGCCACTGCGTCGCACCATCCAGCGCGAGATCGAGGACCAGCTGTCGGAGAAGATTCTCTTCGGCGAGATCGAAGCCGGCCAGATCATCCTGGTCGACGTCGAGAACTGGGACGGCGAAGGCGCAGGCGAGGACGCGAAGTTCACTTTCCGCGGTGAGAAGAAGGCGATCATCGTCCCCGACGAGGTCCCGGTCGATCTGGCCAAGGCCACCGGAGACAGCGACAGCGAGTAGCTCCACCAGCTCCACACAACGGGCGATCCTCTTTCGAGAGGCTCGCCCGTTGTCGTCTGTCCACCCGCCCGCTTACCCAC